>CAYJAC010000027.1:0-4363 GCA_964368565.1 uncultured Candidatus Saccharibacteria bacterium | reverse complement strand
AATACGTAAATCAGTACGTGATGTACGTCTGCGACCGCCGCCTCGAAGAGCTTGGCCTGCCGAAGTATTACAACGTTACCAATCCCGCAAAGTGGATGTCCACTGCAACCGACGTCTTCGAACTCGTGAACTTCTTTGAAGCTCAGAACACGAACTACGAGGTGGACGGGGGACATAAGAAATAGTCTGGCGCCACTTTGGCAAAAACACCCGCGATTGCGGGTGTTTTTCTATTTCGCGCTCTTCCAGGCGAGCTCGAAGATCATGCGCATTGCGCGGTGTATTGATACATCGTCTATAATAACTCCGATGATGCTATTTTTATCTCGATAATCTGAAAAAGACACCTTGCTATCGCCGTATATGATTATTTCGCCATCAAAAGGAAAATCCTTTGCGGGTATATGTCTGAGCACGGGAACTATGGATTTTTTTATCCCACGATACAGTCGATCGGCGATGGTTTTGTCGTGATTGGTGTCGGGAATAATGCCACGGGTTGTGATGCCCTGCCGTTCCTTTTCCTTTATGAAAGATTTGATCTGGGCCGAAGGTATGAATTTTTCCATACTGCTCGCATTAACGAATGCGAGCATCTCATACTTCTTGCCTGTCATTAAATGATCATCAAGAATAGAGAGAACACCTTCAGTATCTTGGAAAAATCTAACCCGAGGCTTGTTTGGTATTTTTGCATATGCTTTGTCGAGAAGAGGGAGGAGGTCTTGAGCCAGTGAAAGAGAGTTCTTCGCCATTTCGGCGCGATGCTTTGTGTAGCGTAGAAGGCGATCAGGCTTTTCTATCTGATAAAAAAGCTTTTTTCCTTTTTCAATCTCGTTGACGATGCCTTTGATGGAGAGGGAGGTGAGGATCTTGTATACCGTACTCCTGTTGAGCCTGGTGGCGGTAGAGATGGAGCCTGGATATGCGCCGCCCGTTTCCAGCAGAAACTCGTATATAAGAGCCTCTTTTTCAGAAAGACCGATCTTTTGTAATTCGTTTAAGAACTGCATATTTTCCATACGTGCACTGTATCAAACATGTAGACTTTTGTCACTTTTGAGTAGCAAAATCATACACATTGCGTACGAGGCCTTTGCATAGGGATATGGTGGGCAAGTGCAGTTTACATAGTCCTCTTTGTATTGTGCTTGGTGATATAATTGTTCCATTAGTAAACCCAAAGAAACTTACTGTATGAATAAAAATATCTGGATCGGTATTGTGGCTCTTATCCTTGTAGTGGGTGGATATCTGGCTATGTCCGGGAATCAGGTGCAAGAAAAAGAGACTGTAAAAATAGGCTATATCTTGCCTCTTTCAGGAAACGTGGCGTTTCTCGGCCAAGGGGTAAAAAATGCCGCCGAGCTGGCATTGGCTGATATAAATAGGAAAGATACGAAATACCAGTATGAGCTTATCTTTGAGGATGATGCGTTTGACCCAAAGAGGTCGGTAGCGGCTGCCGCAAAGCTAATCAATATCGACAAGGCAGATGTTATCGTGAGCGTTGCCTCTGCGGCTGGAAGCGCTGTCGCGCCGATAGCCGAGACGAGCAAGGTTGTCCACTTCGGTATAGCAGGGGACCCAAATGTGGCAAAGGGCGAGTATAATTTTATTAACTGGACACCGCCTGCTGAGGAGGTAAAGGTATTTGTTAAGGAGGCTCAAAAAAGAGGGATAAAAAAGGTGGCTCTTTTTAGCCAGTCCATTTCAGGTTTCGCAGCTGTTACGTCTGAACTCAAAAGACAATTATCAGGTACGGGCATAGAACTTGTCTTTGAAGATATATCGAATTTTGGCACAAAGGATTTCAGAACGGCTATCGTTAAGGCAAAGACGACTAACCCTGACTATTATCTCCTGAATATGTTCTCGCCCGAGCTTGAAATCGTGATGAATCAGTTGAGGGCTACCGGTATAGATACTCCCGTCACGGCGATAGAGTCATTTGAGCTTTCCGACAACCCATCGCTGTTCGAAGGTTCCTGGTATATAAACGGAGCAGACCCCACTGAATCTTTTTCAGATGCGTATGTCGAGGCATATGACAAGAATCCGTCCATCGCCACTCCAAACGCGTACGATATCGTGGGAATCATTGTAAGTAGTGTAGAAAAGTTCAAGGAGAATAAACCTTCTTCAAAGCAATTGGCCCAGGCTCTCATTGAAACAAGGGGTTATAATGGCGCATTAGGAGATAACCTAAGTATCAATAGCGATGGATTTGTCATATCAGAAGCGGTTATTCGCGAGATCCGCGATGGCAAGCCGGTGACGATAGGGAAGTAAAAAACCTTTTTACCTTAGCATCTCTCTCAGTTTCTCCTCGATGTTAGTTGGGACCGTCTGATCTTGTATCAATTTGAACGTAGAGTCCATCATTTTTGCGATCTGGGCGTCGTGGATCTCGACTGCAAACTTCCTTTCCATGTTCACGATGAGCGTCTTCGGGCCGTGGAGGAATATTTGGGCGGCATGATCGAAATAGGATGGATCGAATAGACTGACCTTGAACGGCCGGCCTGTATACGATTCGACCCAATCCTCGCCAAAGAATTCGACGTGGTCGCGATAGCATTCGATCGAGCTGATCACCTCGGTGACGATCTTGTTTCTTTTGAGGGATCGATTGGCACTGACTATAGGCGCTTCTCCGATTGCTTCGCGCCAAGGCTTACCAACTTTGTTCCCTAAAAGCGCCTTGAGACGGTGCTCGGGATTGCGCGCAAAGCTCTCGAATAGCTCTATGATGTCTTTTGGCTTGGTATAGATGCGGATCGATCGCGTCGGTTTTTCGCTTTCAGATTGCTGGAATAGGTCGTGCGCCTTATTCCAGTATAGCTTCTTGCCCTTTTTGACTATAGCGACGAGACCGCGCTTTTCTAGGCGATCGAGGGCGATGTATACCGTAGGGCGGGGGATGGAGGTTTTGGTGGAAAGGCTGAGTGGCGTTTCGTCTATTGAAAAATGACTGAGAATAGTTTTTTCATTCTTGCTGAGGAGCAGGGCTTTTTCGAGCTCGGCGGAAATGTTCATAATGTTACTATAGCCCTGTGCACAAAAATGTCAATAAACCTGACATTTTATGACTGCCTGAAAATGGCTCTGGTTAAAGCAAAACAGGGAAAATGCGGTGCGTAGAATCACGGCGCGTTACTTATAAAGGAGATGCGGTAATATGGCATCATGACAACTAAAGTAAAAATATACTCAGGTATAGTCGCGATCGTCCTTATCATCGGTATTGTGGTTTATTCGAATAGTCAGAATACGGAGGCGGATACTACAGGTTTCAAGGTCGGTCTCATATCGATTCTTTCGGGCGATTATGCAGCCGTCGGTGAAGCGTTCAAGAACGGCGCGGTGCTTGCCCAAGAGGCATATAATGCAGCGAATCCGGATGCCCGCATCGAGCTAACGATCGAGGACGACGGATTTAGCGGCGGCCGGGGAATGAGCGCATACCAGAAGCTCGTAGGCTTGGATAAAGTCGATGCGCTGATAAATGTGTCTACTCCGACGATCGATTCCATTTACAATATCGTCTTAAAAACAGGCATGCCGGTCATTCAGGGCGGCGAGCAAGGCAGAGAGCCAGCAGACGACAATGTATTCGGTATCTACCCTTCGAGCATTGAGTCTGAATATGATTACGGCGTCTATATGCGCGAGCGGGGCGTGAAAGAAATGGCTTTGGTGTACACAAACCTCGATGCAATGATCCGTTTTGTCGATTCATTCAAAAAAGGATTCCAGGGAAAGACTACGGATTTTGTAATAAAGGCTGATGAAAAGGATTTTCGTACGCATGCGTTAAAGGTTGCAGGATCTGGATATGAGACGGTCGGCACGTTCATGGTGCCGCAGCAAGGCGCGCAGTTTCTAAAAGAATATATGAAGGTGATGCAGAAAAAGCCGAAATTTTTCTTCGACACAAATTTCCAATCAGGCTTTTCAGACTATGAGCGCATTCTCGGTGACCTTACCGTTCTCGACGGCAGCATCGTGGGAAGCATGGATATACCGACGACTGATGAATTCAAAGCGGCATACAAGGCACGCTTCGGGTCAGATGCAGGGTTTCTCGCAGATATCGGATATGACGCATTCAATGTTCTTGCGCAAACCCATGACAGCGATCCAAAGAAATGGCAGGAGAATATTAAAAATATCAGCATGGTTGGTGCGAGTGGTACGACCGAATTCAGCGAGCGGGGCAACCGCAAACCGGATACCAAGATGATGGTGATAAGGGAGGGGAAGATTATTGAACTTAAATAAACAAAGTGAAACCGCCCACACCCAGGCGGTTTTCCTTTGCGCAGTTCATGCTATCCTAAATACACTCATACACACCTAT
>CAYJAC010000026.1:0-4409 GCA_964368565.1 uncultured Candidatus Saccharibacteria bacterium | reverse complement strand
GGCGAGGAGTTTTGCGTGTGGTGCAAGGCCAGCCTGATCCAGGCGGACCTTGTATGAAAAGTTCTTTATGGAAGCGTCGTCGAAATAGGCAAACTCAGCGATAGATTTTGCGACGTATTCTTCTTCAACTGGATACTCCTTATGAAGGAAGCTTGATGAATATTTACTCTGGAGGGATTTCAAAATTTCTGTCGATGTTTCGCGAACTTCAGGGAGGGGATGATGGCGCATCTCTTTTAGATGATCGTATGCCTGGCGTAGGTTGGTGTGCCAGCTTGCATATGTTGTGGCGCCGGCAGGTAGGAATCCGCGAGCAATGTCAAAAGCACGTGCTTTGATAGCCTTTTCATACATTTTTTCGTTCTCGCCGTCCTTGAAGGGAAATCGCTCTTTGAGGCTTGGAACGAGAGCATCCAAGATATGTACATAAAATCGCATCCATTCATTTTGGATGGCTTTGCCTTCGGGAGTGCCGAGTGGGTTTAGAACTTCCTGTTGCGACATGTCGAGGTATCGTGTCGACGCTTCTTGTCCGTTATACAGAGCCCAGTCCTGGACAGCTTTAGCAACGAGCATGCTCACGTTCTCAACGAAAATAGATGTGGTTCCACAGTCACCGATCGACTTGTGCCCGTAGCCCACATAGTAGCTCGCCATGAATTTTTCTGCGCCAACCTTTTTTACTTGTTCAAGGTGCTCTGTCACGCTCTTTGGTGAGCGGGAATAGAGTGCTTGAAGCATCGCATTTGCCTCTGGTGCAACGTCGTCAACGATAATGATTTGTCTCATGGGAATATTGTATCCTGCGGTGGGAAAAGTCTCCAGGGGAATAAAAATGACCGGAACTAAGTTCCGGTCATGGGGTGGTTGGTGTTTGATTGCCGAGTGCCTGCCGGTATTCTACCCAGAGATGATGGGCAGCGAACCCATTTTTTCCATTTCCAATAGGGTAGGTGGTGGCAAATCGGCGAAAGAGGTTTAGCCGAGAGGTTTTTCCTGGAGATAGAAGCGTTGCCGGGACGGCGCAGCTTGGTTGGTGGTGGCGGGGGGAAAGAGCTTCGTTGCGGAACACATTTTTATTAAAACATACTTTTCAACTAAACACAAATATTCTGTTTGATGCCCTCATAGGTTTGGCATGATATAGTTTTTTCATATACATAATCGCCACACCTACATGAAAGACAAACACATAGAAAAGCTGATCAAGGCGGAAGCAGTGCGCCAGAAAAAGGCGACTAATCTCATTGCATCGGAGAACTATGTGTCGCAGGACGTCCTCGATGCACTCGGCTCGGTCCTTACCAACAAATATGCCGAAGGCTATTCGGGCAAGCGCTACTACGGCGGTAACACCATCATCGACAAGATAGAGGACCTTGCGATTGAGCGAGCCCTCAAACTTTTTAAGTTGAGTCCGACAGAGTGGCATGCCAATGTTCAGGCGCTTTCAGGTTCGCCTGCAAACCTGGCTGTCTATGTGGGCCTCTTGGAAAAGGGGGACAAGGTTATGGGCATGTCTCTTGATCATGGTGGTCACCTAACGCACGGACACAAGGTTTCTGTAACGGGTAAGTTCTATACCCAGGTGCCGTATGGTGTATCAAAAGAAACAGAAGCGCTTGATTACGATACTATCCGAGAAATCGCTCTGCGCGAAAAACCAAAGATGATCATCGCGGGCTATACGGCATACCCACGCACCATCGACTGGAAGAAGTTCCGTGAAATTGCGGATGCGGCCGGGGCATACTTGATGGTAGATATGTCGCACATTGCCGGATTGGTAGCAGGAGAGGAATATCCTTCGCCGTTCCCATACGCCGACGTTGTCACGACGACGACACATAAAACCCTTCGCGGTCCGCGCGGCGCTCTCATTTTCTCTCGTATTGATGGACGTGAATTGTATAAGAAAATCGACAAGGCTGTGTTCCCAGGTTTGCAGGGCGGGCCACACATGAATCAGACGGCCGCTATTGCCGTGGCTCTCAAAGAGGCTGCCTCACCCGCATTTAAAAAGTATACTCGTCAGGTCATTTTGAATGCACAGACCTTGGCTTCAGCTCTTGGCGCTCTCGGCTGGAGGATTATCTCGGGCGGAACGGATAGCCATCTCATCCTTGTTGATGTCTGGATGGATGGTAAGGGTATTGGCGGACAGGAAGCGAATGACAAGCTCGAAGCAGCGGGCATCATTGTGAATAAAAATGGTATTCCGTACGACACACGGTCTCCAATAGATCCATCGGGTATCAGACTCGGCACTGCTGGCGAGACTACCCGTGGCGCACGGACAAAGGATATGATGCTGCTTGCAACAAAGATTGATAAGGTATTGCGCAAGAAATAATGAGAACACTTTTTCTATATTCAAAAGTTTTTGTCTCAAATCTCCTTAGGTATATTTTCATTCCCCATAATCGTAAGCACGGCTTCTTTATTGTGATCGATGGTGGGGAGGGCTCGGGCAAGAGCACTATCATTGAGCGCCTCAAGGCCGAGTATGGAGACATAGAATTCTCCCGCGAGCCGGGCGGCACACCGTATGCAGAGGAGATCCGCAAAGTTATGCTTAATTCTGAATATGCAAAGGATGCCAGTGGCAGGACGATACTCCTGCTGGTTTCTGCAGGACGTTCTGATCATATGGATAAGAAGGCGGCTCCGACAATCTTTTCTGGCAAGCATTTCGTGACCGACCGTTCCGACTGTACGAGCTGGGGATATCAGATCGGTGGACAGGAGGGTGGATATAGTCTTAAAAAGCTTTTCTTTGCTATCAGGCCTGTTGTATACAAGACCGTTCGGCCGGATCTACACATCATTCTTGAGGTTGATCCTGTAGAGGGGGCGCGCCGCGTAGCGGCGCGCAAGGGCGAGGTTAATCATTTCGACGAGAGAAAGCAGGATTTCCACCTGCGGGTTATGCAGGCATACAGGACATTCGGCGCACTCTTTCCATTCGAGGTAAAGTTTGTCGACGCAAATAGGTCCAAGGACGAGGTGTATGCAGATGTAAAGGCTATCCTCACCAAGAAGCTTTCAAAGTAGGTTTTTGCTATAGTTACAGCATGAGAAAAACCCTAAGGATCGTCCGCACCCGCGAAAGCGTGCCGATGCCAAAATACGACCTCGCCGGCGATGCGGGTTTTGGCCTGTATGTTGGCGAGAGGGTAACGCTGGCCCCTATGGATCGTGCCGCCATCAATACAGGCTACAAGATGGAGATTCCCGAGGGCTGCACGGGTATCATATACGAGCGTAGCGGGCTTTCGTTCAAGCACGGCATCATCACCTACGGAAATGTCATCGACTCAGGCTATCGCGGCGAGGTCCGCGTCGGCGTCATGAATCTCGGAAAGGAGTCATATACATTCGAACCCGGACACAAGGTGGCACAGATGATCATTCATTCATATGAAGAGGTAAAATTTAAAGAGGTTAAAGACGGAGAACTTTCGGCATCAGAGAGGGGCGAAAAGGGAATGGGAAGCACTGGTAAGTAGAAACTAGAACATATACATGGATATACAAACTAAAATAAAAGCTGGTATACAGGCGGCTCTCAAGACCCTTGGACTTTCGGCTGCTGATATCACCCTCGAACATCCAGCGGACGCAGTGAACGGTGACTTTGCCACAAATATCGCTCTGGCTCTCGCCAAGCAGGCAAAGGCCAATCCGCGTGAGCTCGCAACAAAAATCGTCGAAGCATTGCGCCAGACAAAAATAGAATCGGTCGACAAGATCGAGATGGCTGGTCCCGGCTTCATCAACTTTTACCTCTCAAAGAGATTTTTCACTGCAGAAGTAGAAGCTATCCTCAAGAGAGGGGAGCTGTACGGCAATTCCAATGAACGACGCGGACAGAAAGTTCTCGTCGAATATACAGATCCTAATCCTTTCAAGGTTTTTCATATCGGCCACCTGATGGCAAATGTCATAGGTGAATCAATCTCGCGCATCATTGCATCGCAAGGCGTAAAGATGCGACGTATGTGCTATCAGGGTGACGTGGGTGCCCATGTGGCAAAGGCGATGTGGTCTTTGCTTAAAAATCAGGACAAAATGCCGTCAAAGCGTGCGCCTATATCAGAGCGAACAACTTTTTTGGGCCAGTGTTACGTTGAAGGTTCGAATGCCTACGAGGACGATCCAACAGCAAAGGCCGAGATTGATGCCTTGAACAAGAAAATCTATGAAGGCAAAGACCGCAAAATTATGAAGCTCTACAAGCTTGGCCGAAAGTGGAGTCTTGCGCACTTCGAAGAGATCTATAAAAAACTGGGTACAAAGTTCGACTACTACTACCTCGAAAGCGAGGTGGCACATGACGGAGTGGCATTGGTCGAGGAATTCCTCGAGAAGGGTATATTTGAAAAGTCTGAGGGCGCTATTGTATTTAA
>CAYJAC010000025.1:0-4454 GCA_964368565.1 uncultured Candidatus Saccharibacteria bacterium | reverse complement strand
CCAAGCTCTTCGAGGCGGCGGTCGCAGACGTACATCACGTACTGATTTACGTATTCTGCATTGAGTCCGAGAATGCCGTTCGGGAATAAGTCCTTGTTGTAGTTTACCTCCAAGTTCACACCTTCGATGATGATGTCGCGAATTTCTGTTGCGAATTCCTCGGTCAAAAGGACTGCGTTTTCCTCCAAGATGTTATGGATGAGATTCATGCCGAACTTTAGGTGCAGGGACTCATCACGCAGCACCCAGTTAATCATAGATCCGAAGTTTCGCAGCTGGTTTCGCTGACGGAACGAGAGTGCCACCATAAAGCCAGAGTAAAACCAGATACCCTCCATCACAATATTGGTTGCGACGAGGTTTCGAATGAAGTCCTTTTTGCCGTCAGGAGTCTCAATGTCGAGATGATCGTCCATCATGCGCTTCATGTACTTGTTGATGTACGCCTCCTTTGCCTGCATCGATGGTACGCCGAGGTGGAGCGAGAAAATCTTTTCCCTGTCGAATGGGAATGTCTCCAAAACATACTCGAAAGCTACGCAGTGGTTTGCCTCTTCCCACATCTGCTTTGCCAAGTAGAGATGGCATTCAGGAGATTTGATATATGGGTATACGCCGAGGGCAAGCGATCGGTTGACGATCAGTTCCGCAGGGTTAAAGAAGGCCATGAGGAACTTCACCGCATGTCGCTCGTCTTCAGTCATTTTTGCCCAGTCTTCGAGGTCTTCCTTGAGAGCGATTTCGTGCGGGAACCAGGTGTTTCGAACAGCCTGATTGTACAGGTCGTATGCCCACTTATAGTTGAGTGGGTGCAGGTTTACGTCTTCTGGGGATGCTTTTCCGATAAGTGCCATATTGATAATAGGTTTAGGGTGTTTTGATAATGAAACTGAACAAAAGTCTCAAACGCGTTAAAGAATGTAGCGCAGAGCAAAAAGTCGACATCGACTTAGGCAGGGTTTGTGTATAGGCCTGCTTTATGAATTTTAAAAGAAATCCTTATTTTTGATATTTTGAGAAGGATTCGAGGCGTCGGTTACGCTCGCGACCAAGATGTAGTTAATGCTACTTCGCGGGAGCGAGCGTAACCGACAACAATGAAGCCTTCCAAAATTTCAAAAATTACTGGCAGGAATCGCACTGTGCGAGTTCTGACGGATCAGTCGGACAAGTCTTATTCCCCGTCATGATCACGCGTGGCTTCTTTACGGCCATGGCGGCAAGATCAGAGAGAGACTGATATCCAGAAGCTGGCTTTTCCATAACCGCTTTTTCAGAGGCAGCAGAAGCGGCACGAGCGACCGGTGCAGCCTGGACTGGTGTCTGGGCTGGTGACGCCACGACATGTGCGACCACCTCGGATACATTCATTGCTACCTGCTTTGGCATCTTAAACGATACAGGAGCTGTGGCAAGGGGTGCAGACATCACTGGTACGCCCGCTGATACAGATGCAGCTGCAGCGGATTTTGGCACAGACCAGCTAACCGGAGCGGCTGAAACCACAGGAGCCGTATGCATAACAGGAGTAACATCACGAGCAACCATAGGGGCCGGTTCAACAATATCGAGAGAAATCTGAAGAGGAGTGTCAAAAACAGCTTTCTTTTCCGACATGCCTGACGAAACAGATCCGAATCCTGTCTTGCCCATCTTCTCTGCCTTGTTCACACGGATAGTGGACTGCTCGGCGGTATGTCGAGGCTTCATATGGAGGTAATAGGTCGTCTTTACTCCCTTTTCCCATGCAGCAGTATAAATCTTCATGGTCTCTTCAACGTCGCGGGTCTCAAGATACATGTTTCGAGAAATGCCTTGGTCGATCCACTTCTGGGCGCGGGCCGCCACCTCGATAAATGCGTGTGGAGATGTGGTGAATGAGGTCTTGTAGACATCCTTGATGTGTTGCGGGATGCCTTCGATATGGGCGATGTCTCCCTGATTTTCAATAATCTGTTCGCGAACCTTTTCCCAAAGGCTCATATTCTTTAAATCCTTTACCAAGTTATGGTTGATGTCCATGTACTTGCCTGAAATTTTGTTTCGGGAGAAAACCTGAGCAAAGCGAGGATCCATTCCCGGTGTAGTTCCAGCGACAAGTCCAATATTCGCATTTGGAGCAATTGCCATGAGCGTCGCGTTTCGCATGCCCTTCTTCACCTTTGCGCGGAGAATGTCCCAGTTGAGACCCTTGTGCTTTGACTCCTTTGATACAGTGACAGGTCGGCCACGGTCTGCCTCGAGGACTTTTATGGTGTCGACGGGTACCTCGCCCTTTGACCAGCGAGAGCCGGCAAAGTTCTGATACGATCCACGGACCTGCGCGAGGTTCGCCGATTCGTCGATAGCCATGTATGAAACGAATTCGAAAATGCGGTCTGCAAAGTCCCATGCAGGTTCAGCATCGTACGAGATGCCCAGCTGTTCAATAGCATCGGCAAATCCCATAACACCGAGGCCGATTGCGCGGTTTTCCTTGTCAGAGCGAACGGCCTCAGGAACAGGAAGCTTGTTGATGTCGATGAGGTTGTCGAGCTGGCGAACAGCGAGTCGAACAGACTCCTCAAGCTTTGCCCACTGAACTTCCTTATTGCTGATGTGGCCGGCGAGGTTTACAGAAATGAGGTTACAGACGGCGATATTGTTTTTGTCTTGAGGAAGACAGATTTCTGTACAAAGGTTCGACATATGAATCGTACCTGTATTGTTGTTGAGGGCGCGTAGGTTAATCGGATCCTTCCAGGTGATCCAAGGGTGTGACGTAGACTGGAGGGATGTGATGATATGACGCCACTGCTCTGATGCAGGAACTTTCTTCCATGCGCGTAGCTCGCCGCGCTCTGCTTTTGCGCAGTATTCCTTGTACTTTTCCGAGAATGCGGCACCGTACAGCTCGTTCAAATCTGCGGTCTCTGCAGGGTCAAACATATACCATTCCTGGCCGGAAATGACGCGCTTCATGAATTCATCAGAAAGGTATGCTGCGGTGTTTGCTGTTCGCATGCGAAGGTAGTCGTCGCCCGCATTGTGCTTCCAGTCGATGAATTCCGGGAAATCCAGGTGCCAGTTCTCCATATAGAAACAGAGCGCTCCCTTCTTCTTGCCACCACGCTGGATGGCACGGATAGCAGTGTCGATAATTTTTGCGAATGTCGTAGGTCCCGTAGATGCGCCACCGGCATTGGATTTGAGCGGCGATCCCGATGCGCGCAATTTTGTGATAGAGGCACCAATTCCACCAGAGCCCTTTGAAAGAAGCATGACGTCGGAAACAGATTTTGCAATATGCTCCATATTGTCATGCATTTCAAGGAGGAAACAGTTTGCAAGAGCTGGTCGATTAGTTCCTGCACCAAGGTTTGTAGATCCACCGGCGATGAAATGATGCTGCGACATCTTGTTATAGAACTTTATCGCCCATTCAGTAGGGTTGGTCTCGTTATACGAAAGGCCCATGGCGATACGCATGAAAAGGTACTGAGGGGTTTCTGTTGCGTTCTGATCAATATCCTTGAGTCCATAACGGTTCATCAATCCATCAAGGCCGGAATAGAGAAAGATGTCGTCGCGCTCTACAACTAGGGCGTTTGCCAAAGTCTCGAGATCGAATTTCAAACCCATGTCTGGGTGTAGCCGATTTGCCTCAACCCCCTTCCTTACGTACGCAACGAATCCGTCACGGTGCTTTTGTTTAAGGTCGGCTGGATTTTCAGTATCGTAATCACCAAAAACCTTTTTATATATAGTCTTGAGCAAGAGACGTTTTGCCACAATGTCGAAGTCGGGATCATCCTTAATATTCTGAACAGCGGCATTGATAGTAGCCTTGTCCAATTCTTCGGTTGTCATACCATCGTACATGGTAAGGTGTGTGTCGGTGGCGATCTGCGTAACCATAGCGACAGGGTTTTCCAGACCAGCAGAAGCTCGCTCGATAGATTTATTAATCTTGTCGGCGTTGAAGAGATGCTTTGTTCCGTCTCGCTTTGTGATAAATATATTCATGCGCAGAGTTTAGTAAAAAATATGTAAGGCCAGTCCATTTTACACGAGCGAAAAAGTAAAAAGAATACTATCGGCACCTAATTTCGCGGTTATAGAACAGCCTGTATCCATTGTAAAGCGAGATGCCGGCCGGCTCACAAGGCGAGCCTAAAAGGCCTCACATATGCAGTTTAGTTTCGATTTGTCATAACTAGTTTTCAGGGTCAACTCACATCCATCTCACTCAAGCGCGACCCTTTCCCACCAAAAAGTATTCAAAAATATTATTTCCCACCAGAGACAGATACTGCGTCCCCCACCTTCACGCCAACACGGTCGATAGTACCGGCAGGAAACTCTATTACGTACAGTGATGGCGTGCTTGGATAAAAAGCCTTTGGATATGTTTCAGGCGAGACATTTTTTTCTACGTGAACGATATGGTACTCGGAATCGAGCCATGCAATATC
>CAYJAC010000024.1:0-5029 GCA_964368565.1 uncultured Candidatus Saccharibacteria bacterium | reverse complement strand
TCTTCCCGAGCGCCACAAGGAACCTTTCTCTATAGTTCTTCCCCCGCCAAATGTGACGGGTATCCTCCATATGGGATCGGCATTCATGATCGCGATCGAGGATATTATGATTCGTTATGCTCGTATGCAAGGAAAGAAAACCCTCTGGCTTCCCGGCACCGACCATGCTGCTATCGCAACTCAGGCAAAAGTAGAGACGGAGATCTATAAAAAAGAAGGCAAGCGCCGCCAGGACATCGGTCGCGAAGAGCTTTTGCGCCGCATCAATGAATTCGCACAACAGAGCCATGACTCAATCGTTAATCAAATCAAAAAAATTGGCGCATCTGTTGACTGGTCCCGCGAAGCATACACTCTCGACAAAAAACGTAATCTCGCCGTGCGTACTACTTTCAAAAAAATGTACGATGACAAGATCATCTATCGCGGCTATCGCGTGGTTAACTGGGATCCAAAAGGCCAGACAACTATCTCTGACGACGAGATAGTGTACACCGAGGGTAAGGGCAAGCTCTACACCTTTAAATACTCAAAGGATTTCCCTATTTCTATAGCAACCACTCGTCCCGAAACTAAAGTCGGCGATACCGGCGTTGCCGTGCATCCAGAAGACGCCCGCTACAAACAATACATCGGCAAGGAATACGACCTCGAATTCGCAGGTGAAAAAATCCACGTTAAAATCGTCGGTGACGAAGAGGTAAAACCAGAGTTCGGTACTGGCGCTGTCGGCGTAACACCTGCTCATAGCCATGTTGATTATGAGATATCTCAACGCCACGGTCTCCCTATTATCCCGGTCATAAACGAATACGCAAAAATGACCGTGTCGTCGCCTCTTCTCGCAGGCAAGAAGACCACCGAAGCGCGCGAATCAGTCGTGGCTTGGCTCAAGGAACAAGGCCTTCTCGAAAAGGAAGAAGAGATCGATCAAAACATATCTACCGCCGAGCGAACGGGCGGCATTGTTGAGCCATTGCCAAAACTACAGTGGTTTATCGATGTAAATAAAAAAATTACCGCTCGTGGCGATCGATCACTCAAGCAATTGATGCAACATGCGGTTACCAAGGACGGCATCAAGATCATTCCTGAAAACTTTGAGCGCGTATACATGCATTGGATCGAGAATCTCCGCGACTGGTGCATATCACGTCAGATTTGGTTTGGGCATCGCATCCCTGTCTGGTACAAATCAGCCGAAGCCATGAAGGGCGGCAAGCTTGGTGCCGATGATATTTATTGTGGGCTCGAAGCTCCTACTGGAGATGGTTGGATGCAAGACGAAGACACACTAGACACATGGTTCTCTGCTGGCCTCTGGACATTTTCAACACTTGGATGGCCTGAGGAAACCGCTGATTTCAAGCTCTATCACCCCACAACTATCATCGAGACAGGCTATGACATTTTGCCTTTCTGGATTGCACGAATGATTCTCATGTCGGAATACCTCCTCGGCGTCATTCCCTTTAAAACTGTTTATTTCCACGGTATTGTTCGTGATGAAAAAGGCCGCAAGATCTCGAAATCTCTCGGCAACAATATAGACCCTGTGGACATGGCTCTCAAATACGGCTCTGACGCAGTACGCATGAGTCTCATCGTAGGCACCGGCCCCGGCAGCGATTCAAAAATCAGCGAGAATAAAATCAAAGCGTATAAAAATTTCTCGAACAAGCTTTGGAATATCACCCGTTTTGTACTTTCATCTACAGAAAACGTGGCTTACGATGCCGCATTCACAGCCTGGAGTACGGACGATATAAAATTGACTGCCGAACGAAAAACCCTCATTAAGGAGATCACCAAAGAAATGGATGAGTACAAATACCATCTTGTATCAGAAAAACTCTACGCGTATGTATGGCATGAATTTGCAGACATCATCCTGGAGGCTACTAAAAAAATTATGGCCGAGGGTACTGATGCTGATAAAACTTCTCGAAAACAATTCCTCATTCATACCCTTGCCGAAATACTGAAAGCCCTGCACCCCTTTATGCCATTCGTCACCGAAGAAATCTGGAAAGACATGCCTATTGCTGACAAGAAGCCCCTCATCATCGAAACATGGCCTATATAGCAAATCTTGTAGAAAGCTATCCTTTGCTCTATGCCGCCATGGGAGGCATCTTGCCCGCCCTTTTCTGGCTCTGGTTTTGGATCCAAGAAGACAAGGTACATCCCGAGCCACGTGGACGCATATTCATGGCCTTTCTCGGAGGTATGATTGCTGTCGTCCTGATCTACCCTATCGAGCGCTTTGTTCATGATTACTTTGGATCAATCAATTCATCGACGCTTTTTGCCTGGTCAGTTATCGAGGAATTCGCCAAATACCTCATAGTTGCCCTTATAGCCCTCCACAGCAGGGATTTTGATGAGCCTCTCGATGCCATGACCTATATCATCACCGTGGCACTAGGATTTGCAGCTCTTGAGAACACGCTTTTCATTCTTAACCCACTCCTTTCAGGCGAGGCACTGAAAAGCTTCGTGACGGGCCACGAGCGATTCATTGGAGCAAGCCTTCTGCACGTAGTATGCTCGGGAATCATCGGCTTTGGTATCGGTTTGGCCTTCTACAAGAACAAAATATGGAAAATGGTCTACCGTACAATCGCCATCACTATCGCAGTTGCATTGCACACAGCGTTCAATCTGTTTATAATATATGAGAATGGTCAGAAGACGCTTTTTGTGTTCTCTGTCCTCTGGATACTTGTTCTCGTAATACTCCTTCTTTTCGAGAGAATCAAGAAAGTAAAAGCCTCGTAATAAAACATTATGCAACCTTCAAAAAAATCGTTCTTTGAGCGCCTCACAGGTACTGTAAAACTGGAAGAGGAAGAAATTCAGGAAACCGAAAGCCAGGGAGAGGTGCGCGGTAGCCTCCTTGAGGACACTGAGGAAGAAGGTCAGCTCACCGTCGATGTATATCAGACTACTTCTGAGATCGTCATTAAAACTATGGTGGCTGGCGTCCGTCCCGAAGACCTCGACATCAACATCACTCGTGACATGGTCACTATCAAGGGCAAGCGAGAGGCCGCAAAAGAGGTAGATGATCAGGACTATTTCCATCGTGAACTCTATTGGGGTTCATTCTCTCGAACAGTCATGCTTCCTGAGGAAATCGAAGTTGAAGAGGCAGAGGCTGTAGAACGACACGGACTGCTTGTTATCAAGCTTCCAAAGATAGACAAGGCAAAGCAGAACAAACTCCGCGTGAAGTCAGTCTAATAAAACAAAAAACCGCCGACTGGCGGTTTTTTGTTTTACAATCTATTTTCGAGCTGATCTCCTTTTCTTTGGAGCAGGCTTTGAGCCAACTTTATACACAGGCCGGTTCTTCATCCCTTCAAAGAAAGCCCTTCTACCACGTGCCTGGTACGAATCCTTTTCACCTAAAAGGACCTGGGAGCCGTCCTGACCTGGCAATCTAAATGTATAAGAACCGATCTCCCCTGTTTCCACACAGATTGCATTTACCTTTGTAACAAATTCCGCTATGGCGAGAAGTTGTGGCATGGGGCCGAACGGCTTGCCGGTGTAATCCATGTCGAGACCAGCAATGACAACACGCTTGCCGGAGTTTGCGAGTTCATTGGCGACGTCGATGATGCCATCGTCAAAGAATTGCGCTTCGTCTATACCGACTACATCGCAATCTTTAGAAAGAGCGATTATTTCTTTTGCGGTCTTAAGTGGCGTGGATTTAATCTTATTTTTATTGTGAGAGACGACATCTGTTGTATCGTATCGAGTATCGACAGAGGGCTTGAATATGGCGACCTTCTGCCTAGCTATGGCGCTGCGGTTGAGGCGACGAATGAGCTCCTCGGTCTTGCCCGAGAACATGCAGCCGGCGATGACTTCGATCCAGCCGGCTCGAGGGATATCGGGGTTACAGATGTTGCGTTCGATAAACATGGCGATAGTATAAACCCTTAAAGCGGTTTTGAAGCGCTGACAATCGCCTTATTTATGTTGTAAATAGCGATATTGTCGCCTTCATCCTTGAAATTGATCCTCTGCTTTTCCTCGATAGTAAGGTTATTTCTGAAAAAGTTGTTTAGTTCATCGAGGCGTTTTACAGCTATAGTAGAAAGGGCTTTGTCTGGCTCTGACAGGCCCTTTTCTTTCATCTCCCTTGAGACCAGCTCATTCAAGCGGACACGGGTATTCAGAACGGGATTGAATAGAAACTCCTCTTTAAAGCCTATAAAACCTGCTTGGAGGAAATAGTCCTTCACTTCTACCCCTTGAGGGAAATATCGCTTATGAACCAATGCATCGAAACCCGATAACTGATCCTTCTTTCTCATAAAAGCTTGAAATATAGACTGGGTTTCCGGAGTCAGATAAAGTTCCCACACCACAAGTCTTCCTCCTGGCTTTAAAATCCTGTATGCCTCTTTCACTATTGAGTATTGAACATCTTTAGGGTTTTCATGGAGACCCATTTTGATAACCACCGTATCGAAAAAAGCGGTTTCAAAAGGCAAAGCCTTTATGTCCCCAACAGAATAATATACTCCGGAATATTCTTTCAAATTGCTTTTCGCCCGATCGATCTGGACAAGGCTGTCATCCTGAACATAAAATTCACAAGAATCTGCAGTGGCAGCCTTTAAAATCCATTTTGTTACACTGCCGTAACCAGCACAACCGTCCAAAATTTTCTGGCCTGGTTTTAAATCAACAGCTTCTATAAGGGCGGTTATCTGTTCATCAGTTATCTGATGAACTTTTTCATACTGAACGATACGGCTATCGAATGTTCCAGGACGATAACTATTCATACTGCGCAGTATAACAAAACCCAGATTCGCCCGCGACTCCAGATTCGGTCCTTACAGGACCAGTACCCGCGGTTGGATATTTTATTTCGCTACGCTCATAAAATATGCTCAACCGGGCTTCGAATCTGGGCCGCAATCGCCGCTGGCGATTGCTTCCAAGCACAAACTGAAAACACTCCCATCGGGAGTGTTTTCATTTTGTGCTTGGACCCAGGTTCGAA
>CAYJAC010000023.1:4669-6005 GCA_964368565.1 uncultured Candidatus Saccharibacteria bacterium | reverse complement strand
GTTCGATGAGTTCAGCTGGAGTACCTGACTGACCAAATTTGTCATGAATGCCCATACGAATGACAGGAACCGGATAATGTTCTGACAAGAATTCAGCAACAGCAGAACCCATGCCTCCAGCAGCCTGATGCTCCTCAACAGTGATGACGATGCCTGCGGCTTTAGCGGCTGCCAAAACAGCAGCTTCATCGAGTGGCTTTATAGTCGCCAAATTAATCACCATAACGCCGATTTTTTCTTTTTCAAGCTCTCGAGCAGCGAGCAATGCATTATGCACAAGCGCACCCGTTGCGATTATCGCGACCTCAGGCTTGCCCGCTATAGGCTCGAAATAGGTGCGAGCCTTGCCAATCTCGAACGGCGAGTCTTTGGTGGTTATAACAGGCGTTTTCTCGCGAATAAGGCGAATATAGGCAGGCTTTCCGCTCTTTGCGAGGGCCAATGTTGCCTTTTCCGCCTCTATAGAATCGCACGGTGAAATGACGGTCATGTTGGGAATGACGCGCATTATGGCAATGTCTTCGATAGCCTGATGCGTACCGCCATCTGGTCCTACTGAAACGCCTGCATGCGAACCAACGATTTTCACCGGCACATCGTTGTATGCAATGGTTGTGCGGATCTGTTCCCAATTACGGCCTGGTGAGAACATGGCATATGAGCTTATAAAAGGAATCTTGCCCATGGCCGCCATTCCCGACGCCACTGTGGCGAGGTTTTGTTCCGCTACACCAACCTGGATGTATCGATTCGGAAACTTGTCGCGGAACAAATGCATCTGGGTTGACTCGGTCAGGTCAGCGCATAGGCCAACAACATTCTTGTCCTTCTCTCCCGCTGCCAAAAGCCCAGTACCAAAACCTTTACGGATCGGAACCTGTTCGACGTCTTTGTCGAAAATCTTTGGATTAAGTTTTTGTGATGGAGAGATCATTATAAAGAAGAAACTAAAAGGAACATAAAGAGGCCGATAATTGCACATAGAGCATCTAAAACTATGAGTACATAGAAACCTTTCGATGAACCAGCCTTAATGGCTTGAATTAAGGATAGACTAGACCACAAAGAAGCGACAAGCATTCCTACTAAAATAGGCCCATAGGCACCATTCGATTGCAGATAAGTCAGGCTAGGAGGTAGTAGAAAAAGAAAAGAGGCAATAAGAAAGAAAAAAACGCCATAAAATTCCTGTTTTTTTTGTGATGTGTTCATGTTCGATTTTATGCTATGAATTTTCGCTCTGAATCCTCTTCCCTAGCGTCCGCAGCTCCTCCAACGCCACCTCGGCCTGCTTTGCCTTTGGAATTTTATCTTCGGGACCAAGTCCTGGTGGGTT
>CAYJAC010000023.1:0-4569 GCA_964368565.1 uncultured Candidatus Saccharibacteria bacterium | reverse complement strand
TGGAGCTTTTCCTTGCCTGCAAGCATGATTGCCTCCCATGTATTTCCCTCGTCATGCTCGCCGTCGGATGTCATACAATAGATACGCTTTGACGATGTGGTACCGTTATCCATACGATCGGCCAAGGCCATGCCGACAGCTTGTGACAAACCGCTGCCGAGTGGCCCTGATGAAGTTTCAAGCATAGGCAAATACTCGCGGTGTGGATGCCCCTGCAAACGCGAACCAAACTTGCGCAAGGTTTTCAGTTCTTCTACTGGAAAATATCCTGCATGGGCCATGGTTGCATACAAAACTGGGCAAATATGGCCATTAGAGAGCACCAAACGATCGCGCTCATCCCAATTTGGCTTTTTTGGCTTATGGTTGAGTGTATGAAAATAGAGCGTGGCAAAAATATCGGACATGCCGAGAGGTCCCGCGGTGTGGCCAGAGCCCGCAGCGACAAGCATCTCGATTATCGACTCGCGAATGTCATTCGCCTTAATCTCGATCTCTTTTATTTTTTGAGTAGAAAGTGCCATTGTGTTGAATGCCGCGCTGTGCGTCCTCCTAGAGTGCCCTGAACTCCTCTAGTGTACCAAGAAAATCGTCATTTCCGAAGAGTGCTGAGCCTACAACCAACCGATTTGCACCTGCATTCAGAAAATCTCCGGCAGTTTCGAGGCTGACTCCCCCATCAACAGCAATAACAAGGTCTGGATACATGGCGCGTAGATTACGAACCAGCTCAACAGAGTGCGGGCTGACCGCCTGACCCTGAAAACCAATCTTTTCTACACCCATAACCTGAACAAAATGTATGTTGCCAACAATACCAGCAATAGATTCCGCAGAATCCTGTGGCATAAGGGCGATTCCAAGCTCTACATCGAACGGCCCAAGCTCGTCGGAGTGATTTCCATAGTCACGGATAATATTGGCAAGCTCTTCCTCGTCAACGCTGCCCTTGTGCACGATGATACGCGCCGCCCCCGCTGAAATAAAATCGGGAATTTTTTCGTGTGCACCTTTTACCATCAGATCGAATTCATATTCAACCTCCTCCCAGTTAGGCAAGGCCTTTTCTTGCTCGACAATATCGTTAAAAATCATGTCTTCTACGCCTGGACCCTTTAGGTATGGCCATGTGCGTGATGGGACATAGCCGCCGTCGCAAATGTCTATCTGGACAATAGGAGCGTGGCCGGCGGCTATACCTAGACCAGTTTCAAGCTCTTCGTATGATTTCGGCAAAATTGCAGGGATGATTTCTAGCATATATTTATAGATACAGTATAAACTATCTGCAAATAAAGGTGCTGTCTGCCCAACCATTACCAATTAACTGATTCTTCATTACTTCTGCACCAGTCCTTTCAGAATAATACGACAAATGAATACCTGCGTTCGGGTCACCGACAGGATAACAATAGTATCTGTATGAAAAAGTGCCGGCGGGCGACGCATCACCAGTCATATTATTTACCGGATCCACAGGTACCTGAGTCATATAGCCAGCTACCCGTAGAAAGGCCATAAACCCTGTGCCTTGCGAACTATAGTCCCAGCCTCCCGAGTTGCTATCGGTTGTAAATCCAGAACAAGCTGAACTTCCTGGCGTAGGCAGACAACCGTACTGATCGTAAAAAAGATTTACAGCTGTCCAGATGCTTGCCATATCCATTTGACGACGTGCGTCTCGTCCCTTTACGCGAGCACTATTAAGACTGGAAAGAACGATTGACGATAAAAGAGCAATGATAGAAATCACCACCAAAAGCTCGATCAATGTAAATCCCTTACCTAATCCTCTACTTGCCTGCAACATAGAGCTTGTTTATGCGCCTCTTATGCCTTTCGTCCCCAGAAAATGGCGTAGCAAGCCACAGTGTAACCGCAGTAAAGGCGTCATTCGGTGACATAAATCGGGCGCCTAAAGACAATACGTTTGCATCATTATGCTCGCGAGACAGCTTTACGATATCCATATTGCCACCATAGTAAACAGCGGCACGTACACCGTAAAATTTGTTGGCTGCAATTGCCTCACCCTGCCCTGACCCACCAATGACGATACCTCGGGAACCTGATGGATTGTGAGATATTTCCTTGCCCACGAGAGAAATAAAATCAGGATAGTCATCCTCAGGATCAAACTTCAAAGCTCCGAGGTCCTTTATCTCATGGCCGGACAAAGACAACCTTTCTACTAGAAATTTTTTTAGTTCAAACCCCGCATGATCAGATGAGATAAAGATTTTCATACTAGATACGTGAAGCCGCCTTTATCACATGCTGCACGAGCGTATGCGTATACCCCATTTCATTGTCATACCAGCCGAGCACCTTTACCAAATCACCATCAACAACACGTGTCATTTCTAGGTCTGCGATTGATGCGTGTGGATTACCTTTTATATCAGACGATACGAGTGGTTCATCAGAAGCTGCGAAAATATTCTTCCAGCGGGGATCCTGTGCTGCATCGCGCAGAATCTGATTCACTTCCTCGGCGCTCGTTTTGCGCTTTGCGATGAATGTAATGTCGACAATAGAGCCAACTACCACAGGCACGCGGATAGAAATACCGTCGAACTTGCCTGTAAGCTGTGGAAAGGCCTTTGTAACAGCAATAGCAGCACCTGTAGAGGAAGGAATAATGTTCATAGCCGCAGCACGACCCTCACGCAGATCCTTTTTAGAAGGTCCGTCAACGACAGCCTGACTAGCTGTATAGGCATGTACGGTATTGAGGACTGCTTTTACGACGCCGATTTTCTCATCCAAAATGGCAATCAATGGCGAACCTGCATTGGTCGTACATGAAGCATTCGAGGTGATTGAAACACCCTTAAAACGGTCTTCGTTGAGACCCATGAGAATAGTTGCCCCCATTGCCTCAGACGCTGCATCTGCATTCTTTGCAGGTGCACTGATAACGACATGCTTTGCACCGGCGTCAATGTGAACTTTTGCCTTTGCATAGTCAGTGAAAAGACCGGTTGATTCAACAACCACATCGATGTCGAGTGCCTTCCATGGCAGTTTTGTGGCGTCTTTTTCCTGAAGGAATATAACTTCCTTGCCATCGACAATCAGAGCCTTACCGTCTGGTCTCGCAGATACATCAAAAGGGCTTACACCGTACGCGGAATCGTATTTGAGAAGGTACGCAAGGTTTGCTGCATTACCCAGGTCGTTTACAGCCACGACTTCGATTGCATCATTTTCGCGGGTAACTTTAAGGAATGCTCTGCCAATTCTGCCGAAACCGTTAATAGCCACTCTGATTTTTTTTGTTGCCATAATATATGAAGTTATGGAGCCATTATACCAGAATCACGCCACGGTGCCGATCTTTTGGCAGAGCTCGTCATATACATAGTCCAGTTTTATATCAAAAGCTGAAAAACCCTCCATCATTTTGCTATTAAATGCCGTGAATTTTGTTTCAAACTTGGTATCTAGGTCTTGAATCGCTGTCGTAAGTCGCACGTCAATCACATCGATCTTTTGATCTAGCCTGTTTACTTTGCCGTCTAGTCTGTTTACTCTTTCACCCAGTTCATTTACCTTATCGTCGAGACGATTTACTTTATCGTCAATTTTGTCTATTTTTAGGATAATTCCTTCTAGTGCGGTCTTTATTATTACGATGTCTTTTTCCATGTGCGAATGCTAAAAATTATAAAAGTAGTTTATGTATCCACAGTAGCAAACAGTAGATAAAGAAAAGATAAAGATTGCAGCGATTACTACAGCAGACAACTATTTCCCCATCAGGTACAGCTGTTTTACTTCAGCAGCAGTGAGGGCGCGGTTATACATCCTTGTTTCGTCCATTAAGCCATTAAAATACCGCGTACCACTTCCCTCATCCTTACCAATAGTCATAATGCCTGTATCGGCCGTATTAATTGAACCGCCAGGAGTTGCAGATGAACCCAAAACGCCATTTATATAGCAGCGCAGGTTTGTCCCGTCCCATGTCATGGTATATAAGTTCCAAAGCGTAATAGCCTGTGATGGTGTACATGCTACAGAAACCCATCCACCATTATGTATATAAAAATTCACTCCCGTAGAGGACATGTTGGGGTGCATGACAAACACATCTCTCTTGCTTACAAAAAATCCAGTTTCATTCCAGGTAGATGTATTGCTTTTTGCCCAAGTAGATACCGTAAGGTTGGATGGGTTAAGTGACGCACTGTTGGGTACCTCTATATGACTTGTTGAGCCGTTAAAAGATACCGCCTGTCCTGACACACCACCCGCCACCGATGTGCTCTGACTCATATTCATAAACATGCCGTCATTCCCTGCTCCAGAACGATCGCGTGCAATACCGGAACTCGCTGACGTCCACGTCATGTCAGCACCGTTATAACTCCAGAGACCGATGAGGCCATTAGTTAGTTTTGTATTCTGGCTGCTGTTAATCGTAATTGCACCTTGTCTGTACAACGTATCGATTTCGCTTAACGAAAGTGCCCTATTATACACACGGACATCGTCTATTTTTCCATTAAACATGTGAGATCCTCCGCTGTAGTGCCTGCCTATATAAAATTCATTGTCAGTGTT
>CAYJAC010000022.1:0-11555 GCA_964368565.1 uncultured Candidatus Saccharibacteria bacterium | reverse complement strand
TAGCTTACTAGCCAATGATTCTAGGTGTGAACGCTCTGGCCCTTCGCCGATTATCAGGCCGATAACAGACGGGTCTAGCCTGGCGATTACATTAATATAGACATCAAAGGCCTTTCTTTTTACAAGCCTGCCCACTCCAATTACATACCTTTTATCCATATCCATACCCAGACGAGTTCTATCTGCAGGTATAAAATCTATTTGTTCATAAGGAAGAGGAATAATATCAATAGTTTTATTGGGGGCATAGTACTGGACAGCATTGTTCTTTGTATCTAAAGACTGTGCCACTGTTTTATGAGAGGAATTGATCAGGTATCTAATTAGAATTCGAAAAAGATAGAATCGATGGGGTGAGATTCGTTTTGAAGGATCATATATGTCCCCGCCATGGATAGAAAGTATGTTCTTTTTCTTATACACCATGCTTAGTATGTGCCCTACAATGCCGGACGGAAGGGCAAAATGAGTATGAATAAAGTCATACTTATTCTTTGAACACAAAGATACACCTTTTATGCTGGCCATTGCGATATAAGCCATCATGGAAAACACAGAGGCTGTTTCGATTGCATCCCGTCCAAAAGCGGCAACACGATATACACGCATCCCTTCAACCACCTCAAAATGTGGGAGGTTACCAAAACCCGATGTCATAATATCAATACTGTAGCCTCTTTCGAAGAACCCTTTTGCAAGCTTGTATGCGGCGACCCCTCCCCCTCCACCAAGTGGAGGAAATTCATGGCAAAGGATGAGAATGCGACGCTTCATTAGTTTTCGATTACCCTTCTAACGTAATACCTTTTCTCAAAAGGCGAGTTATTCAGATGAATGCGAATGAGAAGGTCAATAATGATGCCGAAACTGAAAAAGAGTATTCCTGCTATAAAGAGGAATCCCGCAACGAACGTCCAACCATTTCGATTCAAAGATAGTCCCCATGAAACTTTCGTATATATAGTCCACACCCCAGCCATAAAAGCTATACCAAAACAAGTAAGACTCATGTAACCAAAGATGTGTAGAGGCCTCTGCGAGTATTTTTGCATAAACCATACGCCAACAAGGTCAAGGAAGCCTCGAATCGCCTTGCTTGGGCCATACTTACTGTGTCCGTGCTTACGGACACGGTGAGACACAATGATTTCCCCGATAGCAAAGCCCTTCCATCTCAAAAGCGCCAATATATAACGATGCATCTCACCTCCTATATCTAAACACTTTACGGCCTCTTTCCTGTAAACTCTGAGAGTACACCCCGCATCATGAAGCCGATCATTGATTAAGAACCTCCTCAGAAAGCCTCCTGTTAGAGAGAGGGCCCGCATACCAGAACCATCCGCCCGATTCTTTCTCCAACCAGCAACCACATCCAATTTTTCAACAATCAACTTTTCCAGCATCTGACCGATACTCACAGGGTCATCCTGACCATCACCATCCATTGATACAATAAAATCTCCGTGAGCCCATTTAAAACCAGCATCCAGTGCAACGGCCTGCCCATAGTTCTTGTTTAAATCAATAACGACGCAATTTTTAAGAAGCGAAAGTATTCTAAATGAATCATCTGTACTTCCATCATTCACATAGATAATCTCAAAAGGCCTACCCAGCTTTGAAACAGAGGCGATAATTTCATCGTGAAGGATGGTTATGTTGTCAGCCTCGTTATATATAGGAATAACGATAGATATGTAAGGGTTGTGCGCCATAATTCTTTGTTAAAAAATCATACACCTATATCCCACAAACGCGAAATGGCCTAAAAGCTGGTTAGTTTGCTACAATAAAGTCATCATGGACTCAGCGCGACGCAAAAGGATTCTTTTAGATCTCGGTATCATAGCCGCAAGCATATTTGTGGCAGGATTCTTTGCCCAAAGCGAACTCATCAAAAGCATAGTAGTTGCTAATGAGAGCATGTATCTTCTCAATTCCTTCGTTGCCGGTCTCTTCTTTACCTCAGTATTTACGACTGCACCAGCTATGGTTGCCCTGGGTGGACTGAGTGCTATCCATCCACCTATCATCGTAGCCCTGATTGGTGCATTAGGTGCCCTCATCGGCGACTTGGTGATTTTTAACTTCATCAAAGGCCACATCTCTGAGGACATCTCCTACCTTCTGTCCAAAGCGAAATCGCGCCGCATCAAACACCTCTTTCATTACCGCTTCATGCGATGGTCTTTGGCCATCCTTGGCGCTCTCATTATTGCTTCTCCTCTTCCAGACGAATTAGGCCTCACTCTTATGGGTCTCTCTAAAATGTCGACTGTGCGATTCATGATTATCTCGTATGTTTTCAACTTCATCGGTATTATTGTCATCGGATTCGTCGTTCGCTCGTTCTAATGCTATAGTCACTTAATGCCAGAGATACTCGACGGAAGAAAAGCACGAGATAGCTACACAAAAGGCCTCATTGAGCGCTCTGCTCGGCTTTCCACTCGTCCTATTCTTGCCCTCATCCAGATCGGCGACAACAAAGAGTCTTCA
The DNA here is from genome assembly GCA_964368565.1 of uncultured Candidatus Saccharibacteria bacterium. Lineage (GTDB taxonomy): Bacteria > Patescibacteriota > Minisyncoccia > Phycocordibacterales > UBA6065 > UBA6065. Next base: position 9,053 of record CAYJAC010000022.1, on the reverse strand, counting down.
ATTTATATCGAGCAAAAAAAGCGGTTCGCACAAACAATTGGTGCTCAAGTAGAACATGTGAGGTTTGCTGCCGACGTTTCGCCGGAAAATGTCGAGAGTACAATACGTGCACTCAACAGTCGAAAGGATGTAAATGGCATCATTATCCAGTTGCCTCTCCCTACACAATTTAATAAACAGGCGCTCATTGAATTAATTGACCCAACAAAAGATGTCGATGGACTCACCAATGAGAGCCAGCGATTACTCGATGCAGGAATGCCACATCTGATACCAGCAACAGCAAAGGGCGTCATGAAGCTGTTGGACTTCTACAACATAGACGTTCGTGAAAAGAAGGTGGTGGTGTTTGGCAGATCGCGGCTAGTCGGAGGTCCTACCGCCAGCCTTTTGCGGGCGCGCGGGGCCAGCGTTTCGGTGTGCTCGAGCCAGACAGCGGACCCGCGCGCCGTCTCTAAGCTAGCCGACATCATAATAGTCGCCATAGGCAAGCCACGACTCATCGACGCGTCATATATTCAGCCCGGCTGCGTCATCATAGACGTAGGCATCAGCAGCATAACAGGCGAAACAGAGCGCCGTGTATCGGGAGATGTCGACTTTGAAAGCGTCTCTCCCCTTGTCAAAGCGATAAGTCCTGTGCCTGGAGGTGTTGGACCAATGACTGTTCTCTCATTATTTGATAACCTTATACTCTCGGCAGAAGGAAGTGCCGCGAAATAGACCCTAATTTACCAGTCTTACTTAAACAAAATGGATACCCTTAGTACTAATCCCCGATTCAGAAACATACTCATCGCCCTCATGGCGCTTCTCGTCTTATTCGTGGCAATAAAGATCATTCGCGAATCAAAGGAGCTCTCATATGTCGGCAAGCCTCAGAACATGCAGAATATGATCACTGTCTCTGGAAAGGGCGAAGTTATCGCCACTCCTGATGTAGCATCTTTCAGCTTTACCGTAAGCGAAGAGGCTCCTGTCGTAAGCGACGCACAGAAGAGCGCGACCGAAAAGACCAATGCAATCCTCTCTTATATCAAAAAGAGCGATGTTGCAGACAAGGATATAAAGACCGTGTCATATACAATCTATCCTCGTTATGATTATCAGAATTCGACATACTATGTTCCTGGCAAGCAGGTCCTTGCAGGATACGTCGTATCTCAAACCATCGAAGTAAAGGTACGAAAGATGGAATCAGCTGGAGCAATCCTCACCGGTATTGGTGAATTCGGTGCAGACAATATTTCTGGCCTTACTTTCACCGTCGATAAGCAGGAGGACCTCGCTCGAGATGCTCGAGACAAGGCCATTACAGACGCTCGCGACCAGGCTAAAAAGCTGGCCAACGCTCTCGGAGTTAGCCTCGGCTCTATCACAAGCTTCTACGAATCAAGCCCATACCAGCCTATGTACTATGGACGAGAAGTGATGGCAATGGATACCATGAGCAGTTCTGGCGGGGCAAAAATCGCTCCCCAGCTTCCTGCAGGCGAAAGCAAGATTACCTCGAACGTAACTATTACCTACGAGATAAAGTAGCGGGAAACAGAAAAGACCGTTTGTACGTCCAAGTCGGGGAAGGACGTACAAACGGTCTTTTGCTTTCTATTACTCAGAAACAACACGAAGCACCTCCTCAATCGTTGTCAAACCCTGAGCTGCTACGAATACTCCATCCTCGAGCATCGTAATCATTCCCTCTTTCTTTGCCTGGACCTCAATCTCACCTGATGTTGCACCTTTCATTATGAGCTCTCGTATAGTTGGTGTCATTTTCAACACTTCATGGATGCCAATACGGCTTTTGTATCCGTCAGAATCCTTTGTTACCGTAGGAGTACCAAACATAACCTTATCCCATCCATCCTTTGGTCCAATCACCTTCTCTGCTCTTAAAATGACCAACATTCGATCCATATCAACAACCTTACTCAATGCACCTAGCTCGCCCTTTGTGAGCGGTCTGCGGTCTTTTGAAGCATCAGAGAGTCTGCGAACAAGTCTTTGACCTATGACAACTGAGAGGGTCGACACCAAAAGGAATGGTTCGATCTTCATATCGATCAATCGTGGAATTGCACCCGCAGCAGAGTTGGTGTGAAGGGTCGAAAGCACGAGGTGGCCAGTGAGCGCTGCGTTCACGGCGAGCGAAGCGGTTTCGTTGTCACGAATTTCTCCAACCATGATAATGTCTGGGTCCTGACGAACAAGACTACGCAATCCCGATGCGAACGAAAAGCCTATATCCGGACGAACTTGGGTCTGATTGACGCGCGGCATCTGATATTCAACCGGATCTTCGACTGTCGAGATGTTTACATCAGGAGTATTTAAAATATCGAGCACGGTATAGAGGGTTGTAGACTTTCCGGAGCCAGTCGGGCCAGTTGCCAGAATCATTCCCGTAGCTAGTTTTGTTGAATTATGGATACGTTCAAGCGCCTCCCCGTGAAAACCGAGATGTTCAAGGGTAAAGCCTGAGACGCTCTCACGAAGAAGACGCATAACAGTCTTTTCACCGTAGAATGTTGGCAGTATCGAAACACGCAACGATACTTTCTCATCATTCATCTCTACCTTGAATCGTCCGTCCTGTGGTAAGCGCTTTTCATCGAGCTTGAGGCTTGAAAGCACCTTTATTCGGGCCGTGATGGACATTTCAGCTTCCTTCGGAAGAACCATGGCATCATGCAAGAGACCGTCAATTCGGTATCTGACCAAAAGCTCCTTCTCCATAGGCTCAATATGGATATCGGATGCACCCTGGATAATGGCGTGTTTGAGGAGCGTGTCGACAATACGAATCACAGGCAGATCTTCAGCCATTTTCTTAAGATCGCCATCAGCAACTTTTCCCTTGCTGCCAATTTCCTCTGAAAGCTGCTTTAGAGTCGCTGTCTCCTGCTTAATAAGATCCCCGAATTCAGCCTTTAGGCTTTTCTGATATTGAAGTAGAACTGACTTGATAGAGTCAGAGTCAGTAAGGCGAGGTAAAATCTTTGCGCCAACTTTCTTCTTTATAAAATCGATAGCTGAGAGGTCGTCGGTATCGAGCATGGCGATCTCGAGGGTCCCCTCACCCTTCTTGAAGGCGACAATATTGTGATTACGGGCAATAGGCTCAGGCACAAGCGACAATATGGCAAAGTCTATTTTTTGTCCCTTTAGGTCAACAAAAGGAATACCTAAAATGTATGCCTGCATCTTACGCAAATCATCTTCGGAAAGCTTTCCGTGATTCACGAGAATCTCTCCAAGACTGACCCTTTTAACCTTGGCTTCTTTTTCAGCCTCGGCGACATCCTTCTTTGAAACAAGGCCTGAATCGTTTATGAAAGTCTTAAGCTGTTGTTCTTCGATGTACATAGAGGGACGTGATATAATATTGCCTTAAGTATATCCCATTTAATTCATGACGCATATAAATCATCAAGAGTGGCTGACGGTACCAGTGTCAATCATAATTGCCGGAATTGCTATCGGTGCTGGCATATACCTAGGTGCACGCGAAATAAGCCAAGGAGGAACTTCATCTGCTCAGGCGCCCACAAAAACAGTAGCCGCCCCGACAGGAACCATCAAAATTGCCCCTGTAACCAGTGCAGATCACGTTCGTGGCAATCTGGGTGCGAAGGTAACCCTTGTAACATATACCGACATGGAGTGTCCTTTCTGCAAACAATTTCATTCATCGACAAAATCAGTCATAACAAAATTCAGTCCAAACGACTTTGCTCTGGTTTACCGCCCCTTCCCCCTACCTATGCATGACCGAGCAGGAAAGGAGGCTCAGGCCGCAGAATGTGCTGCAGAACAGGGCGGAAATGCCAAATTCTGGGCATACACCGATCGTATATTTGAGATTTCACCAACCAACAACAAACTTGATCCAGCAGAGCTACCTAAAATCGCCTCATATATTGGACTCAATGTGTCTGCCTTTGAAACCTGTCTGGCAAGTAACAAGTATCAGGCAAAAATTGATGCATCGATAGCAGAAGGTAAAGTTGCAGGAGCAGTTGGAACTCCTTACAGCGTACTTATAACAAAAACCGGCCCAACTCCAATAAAGGGTGCGATGAGCGCCGACGCACTTGAACAAAAAATAAAAGAAGCTCTAGGAAAATAGTACTCAACTACAAAAAAACCGCCACATGTGGCGGTTTTTTTGTATCTTATGGCAAGACCTGTACCGTTGCCGTGTAGCTGGATTCAAAGTGATCATGGACTCCCCACGAACCTTCGCGGGCAGGCAGAAATGTCCATGACTCGCCTGGACCGACCGCTTCACGGACATCAAACTCAGGATAGAACTCATGTGTTGGATGTGGATCAGACGCAGGCCAAAAAAAACATGTTATATCCGAAACCGGGCAGTCTACAGGTAATTTATTTACAAACCTAACCCCTTGATTTTTTCGTATAGAGACAAAAGTGGGTGAAAAGCCTGATTTTGTCATGCTAATCACCGCTGCGGCTTCAATCTTTTCGCTTCCAACTTTCTCTATGTTGCGTTCGGAACCTCCATCTTTTCGAATAAGTATGTAAGCAGAAACGCTTGTAACCGCTAGCACAATTAGAATAATATTAATCGTTCTTTGCATATCTTCTGGACATTGTACCTATAAAAAATCCCGTGAGTAAAAAAATTACAGCGGTCCCAACCACTGTGAGTCGGAGTGGTGTAAAAAAAACACCTTCTGGAGAAAACGCTTGGACTGAAAAAGAGCTTGTTGCCAGGGACCTTGCCGCAACCTCGTAATTCGCCTCTACATTGTAAATACCAGGCGAATCTAGGGTTATAGTGAGCACCGGCTGACCAAAAACACCAAAATCTATCGGGCCAGCAAATATGGTTTTTGAGTCTTTAGAAATACGGACCCAGACATTGTCAAAAGCAACCTTTTCCTTTCCTACGCCTTTATATAAAGCGAAATCAAAGGTTCGAGACTCACCCGCCGTAACATCTGAATAGCCTATATCTACCAAATACTCCCCAACCGTGGCTTCAAAATAGACACCTCCATCATGCGCCCGCATAAGCAAAGGCAAGAACAGCGTACATCCCATGATTATTCCACAGATAGTTCTTTTCACAGATTATTGAAGATTAAATTCAGTCGAACATAGCTTCAGAGACTCTCCTTGAAGGCCTTCGCACAACCGGGACGCCTCAAGCCTGGTCTTTATGTCAGCAAACACAACCCTGTATGCCCCTTGTCTACACAGAAGCTCTGAACGTGAACTCTCCATAGTTTTGCATGCCGCAACAGCCGCAACTGGATCGTGGCCCGTCCTTCCTACTATGCTATCACCTAAACCTCGCAAACAAGCCTCTCTTTCAGGCACAGAAGAAATAGCATCACACAGCTTACCTACTTTAGAATACTCTCTCGAGTACAAATCGGTCCACCATTGAGCCTGATTATAAAAACACTCTTGTTTAAATCCAACCGGCAATGAGGAACATGGCTCATATATACTTTCCTCACCAGGCTTTCGTACTTTCGTCCCTTCAACACTTTCCATGGTGTGGAAATTATATTCCATAAAAACTCCACCCGGACAACCACCAAGAGGTCCATCCCAAGAAGTCTCACCGCACGCCTCGAGAGCGTCAGTAAGCCTTCCGTATCCTACATATCCCAAAATACCGTGACCGATTCCATGTAGGCACCCTAAAGGAGAAGCTCCTTTTACCGTAAAACATGCTTTATCTAAGTCTTTAACAGCTGATAAGCCATGTTCAATTATGGCCTTACCTGCCAAACTGTGATAACAACCATATGAGAATGTTGCGTCGCACAACTTTATACCATCCATACCCTCTTTCTTATAAATTAACTCACCGAAAATATGAGCAAATGTATGCTGTATCCCAGCCGGCCGACCTCCTGCGTCTTCCTTAAACATCTCATATGCCTTAGTGGTACCATACCTGTTTATATCATCCCACCACCCCTCTTTCTCCTTTACATAGTTGCCCGCCCACAGAACCTTAAGGGGATCTTGCGGCTTTGCAGACCTTGCATCTACGAGCATAAAAGCCTCAATACCTACTACGGCAAGGGCGACAGCAATGGCAATGATATAGATTTTTTTCATAGCAGACGAACGCGGCAAAACTCCTGATATTTCTCAGGTAGAGACGTGCAGACGCCCACACGATAATCCCTATCTTTAATGTAATAACCAACAATACCAACAAAAGTCTCTATGCATGACTTACCATACCCACGCTGATCTGCTAAAGTACAAAAACGTGCAGGTATCTTTGGATCGACTGCTCCCGCCCAATAAAGAGACCTCATACCTTCCACGATACATGTATTAACTCCATCCTTCTGGTCAGTCAGTGAACACCAACGAAGAATCTTTTTAAAGCCCTCTTCTGACACTGAATCCATCGTTCGAATATCCTTGTTATTCGACATTGGGGCATATTCCTTTCCAAAGCCACCGAAACAAGCATTACGATCAGAGCCAGAAAGCACCTCACAGAAAGACATTGCTTTGGTTAACTGAGCATCCGTCGGAGATTTCCCTGGTTGTGCACCACCCGCCTTAAAGAGATGCGGTGTTAGATATATATAGCAAATTCTTTTTGCTTCTTGTGGCACCGATTTTCGATTGCAGGGCGCCAAAGGATCATTTTCATCAAAATATTTGACTGACTCGCTTTTCCACATTGCAACATCATGTACGCCAGCCATCATTTCCATAGCTGCACCACCCATACACTCCACTGCTTCCTCACCCGCCTTTTTTCCGGAGAGATTACACATATCCATCGCTTTGCTAAGGTCATAGCCATTATATGCGAGCACACCATGTCCCAGACCGTGATAGCACATGGTGTAGGCATTGCCACCTCCGGGAGCTAATTTACACGTATCGGCAATTAAAGGAAAAGCGGATGGTCCGCGTTCTACGAGCGCGTTTATGACAATCTGATGTGAGCATGCGTTTCTAAAATCATCTGTACAGGAAAGGATGCCGTCTATTCCTTGCTGATCGTAGAGCACGTCGCCCACTCCATGAGCCAGCAAATGTATATCTGTATTGGGAGAAATATACGCTCGCTTCATAACGTCAAATGAATATACCGCGCCTTTTTCTTTAGCAAGGTCCACGTAATATTTTGAAAGCTCACTAAAGCCCATCTTATTTCCTTGGAGTGCAGCAATTTCAGGATATGTATCCTTACTTATAGTAAAGAGATACCCTCCTAGTGCGATGTTAATCGCAATGAGGCCGCCAACAAGCACAAAAAAACTTTTTTGTTTTTTATGCTGCAAGAAAGATCTCCAGTAGCTCTTCATATTTAATTTACTCGACTATCACAAGCTCTCCAACAGCATAAGGAGAAGCACCGCAGCCATAACCATAGACAGCTGGACCCTGCTTAAAACTCGCTACAATCGACTTTGTTTCGCCGGCAGTTATCTCAAGTGAAAGATCTTTGTTGAACACCAACATAACTTTTTCTGTTCCTGTATTGGAAAAATTAACCAATGAACCTTGCTTCACCGAAGCGGCAAGGGGTTTTGGGGAACAAGAAGTCACATCAATAACGGTCGCCGGAATAGCTGTTTCTTTTACAAAAGCAGCATAGGCTTCTTTCTCTGCGGGTGTACTATTCGGGGAAGAAAGTACGAGGATGGCGTTTTCTATGCCTCCTGTAACAATAACTTCTTCAGTGGTTTGCACTGAGGTTGAGGACTCAGAAGAAGCGGAAGGATACTTTGCTTTAAAGATAAGGAAGCCGAGAACAAGGGCTGTAATAACCAGAATCGCAATAATAAGTCTAAGTAGCGTATTCATATATAAATGGATCTTAATTGCTTGCAGTATAGCAAAAAAAGACACCCCCGGTAAAGAGAGTGCTTTGCAAACAGAGGGATTCCTCCGTTTCATTTTGAGCAAAATTAACCCGAATCGAGTATTTTGCAGCAATTTATAATCCTATAACAAACAGATTGGATGTGCGGCGCATTCGGGAACTAATCTGTAATTACCACATAACCAACTCGTGCCCCACTGTAGTTGCAAGAATATCCCAACGAGGCAAAACTACCTATCTTTCTGTTTTCAGGCGAGATGCTTTTGGTGTTTATAGTAACACTCTGACCGGGCGCTACCACAAGATCAGAAAGACGAGTAAAGCCGACGGTGATGCTCTCACTTCCAGTATTGTTAAACGTTAGATCTTTGCCGTATGAAACCCTTGCGGATTTAGGGGTTGGAACACATGAATCAATATCCACACTATTTGTTTCAGTTGAGGCTTCCATACTACGAGACATGAGTTTTAAGGCATTCGCCTTGTTTGTCTCTTCATCTGAAACAACAAAACTTTCACTAAATAGTTTAACTTCTGCCACAGGGACTAGTTTTTTGTTTTGCCACTTAACTAAAAGTTCAGTAATTGTGTTGCTGTAAAGCCAAGCAAGAGCCGTTAGCACCCCCAGACCCAATATGATTATTTTAGGTATGTTTTTCATAAATATCTTTAACTAAGGGCAAGCGTATAGAACATCGCAGGTGAAGTCTCCACAGTCACACGAGCAGCTGTCTCCATCACAGCTACCGCTGTTAGGGATAATAGGACAATACTGAGGTTCTGGATTATCTACTGTACATGCAGGATCCTGGCCACAATCTGCATCGTTGCAAGAACAATTGGTAACCTCAACTATGACCTTTTCCCATTCTTCGCAACCTTCGTCGTCTCCCACATAACTCCCTGTGTAGGTACCCGTATAGCCACTTGTATAAGTGCCCGTGTATTCTCCCGTGTAGACGCCTGTATATTCACCTGTGTACTCTCCTGTGTAGGCACCTGTATATTCACCTGTATAAACGCCAGTATAAGCACCTGTGTACTCTCCTGTGTAGGCACCTGTATATTCACCTGTATAAACGCCAGTATAAGCACCTGTGTACTCTCCTGTGTAGGCACCTGTATATTCACCTGTATAAACGCCAGTATAAGCACCTGTGTACTCTCCTGTGTAGGCACCTGTATATTCACCTGTATAAACGCCAGT
>CAYJAC010000021.1:0-14122 GCA_964368565.1 uncultured Candidatus Saccharibacteria bacterium | reverse complement strand
ATATGAGATGAGCACCGAGCACACCCTGAAGCACGATCTTGTCCTGGCCAAGAGCGGCAGCCTGGCCGATAGGTAGTGGCAATGCTCCGTCGCCATACTCAACATGCGAATCCCTGATGACAATATCTGCATCCGCATTCTGTCCATACGTTATTTTGTGCACCGTCTTGCCCGCCGCCATCATATCTTCGACAGCTTTCATAAATAACGGGTCGTCCGCATTCACCACAAGAGTACCCTCAGGCCCGAGCGCCTGCGCCAAGAACATTTTTTCGCGCAGAACTTCACCTGCGTCTTTAAAGAATTCTACATGTACAGGCACATCTGACATGCGCGTCAAAACAACAATATCCAGAGAAAGCCATTTCGCCACAGATTCGATATCCCCTGGATGATCAGCGCCCACCTCGAGCACAAGCCATTGTGGAAAATCCTTACTAAATAGTGCAACAACAAAACCCTTCCACAGGTTTTTAGCCCAACCGCCAGCAGATGACCATGCTGTATCGAGCCCCAAAATGGTCAGAGGCAAGCCAAACTCGCTATTCATGCTCTTCTGGCTCTTTCGCGTTGAAAAAACGCGAGACACAACCGCATACACAGCATCTTTGGTTGAAGTCTTGCCCACATTGCCTGTCACGGCAATCACTTTAGGCGCATGCCTCTTGAGTGCGAGCTTCGCCTCCCATGTCAGCACAGCTACGACGATTTTTTTAAGTAAATTTTTCATTATTCCAGGATCTTCTCGGTTGACTAAAGCCGGATCGTAAACTTAGGTGTTTGTCTCGATGAGGGGCTCTCGGAGCCCGACGGGGCGAGAGTGAGGAAATCCGCTCCAAGCGGATTATCCGTACCCGAAGCGAGACACAACACCGTAAGTTTACCGGTCCGGCGGTATTTCATAATAATTAATCAAAAACTTCGTCAGGTCAATGAAAGGCTGTGTCAGAGTATGGGATGCGTATTCGGCACCCTTTGGATAGACGGTAAAGAGAAAGACGATATAGCGGGGTTTTGATGCTGGGAAATAGCCGAAAAAGGAATGCAGATAACGGTCCTGATAGTATCCTCCGCCTGACTCTTTGGCAATCTGGGCTGTTCCTGTTTTGGCGGCAATGGAATAGTTTACTTGTTTCACCTTTCCACCAAGGAGTGCTTGATCGACTACTTTTACAAGCATGTTAGTGATGGCTTTCGACGATTCCACGGTCATAACGGGCTCGGATGGCTCGTACGACATTTCGCGTGAGTCACCGTTTGAATAGTTAATCTTCTTTACGATATGCGGGCTCGGCAAAAAACCACCATTGCCTAGTGCAGACAATGCGCGCACGGTCTCTATGGGTGTCAAAGCAATACCTTGTCCGAACGATGCGGTGACATGCTCGATATCGCGCGGACTTTTAAGGTTAGTGACAAGTCCATGCACCTCGCCCGGCAAATCGATACCTGTCTCCTCACCGAATCCAAAGCTCATAAAATAGTCGGTGAGCTGCTCATTACCCATTCTTTGGGTAACAAATGCCATACCTGTGTTAAGGGAATCATTCAATACCTTCTGCATATCAACGATGCCGCGCGCTTTGCCGTCATAATTAGATATCTTTGCACCATTCACGATAAGGAAACCCTTGTCGTCGTATGTTGTAGTAGGGGTAACTGCACCAGCATCTATTCCAGCAGCCATTGCAAGAGGCTTTATGATTGATCCCATCTCATATACGCGGTCAACCATAGGGTTACCGAAAACCGACGTATTCTTTTCCTTTGAAAGGTCATTTGGATCAAATGTTGGATTTATTGCCATAGCTACAATCTCGCCAGTATATGGATCCATGACGATACCTCCCGTTAGATCTGATTTCCAGGCAGAAACTACACTTGCAAGTTTGCCCTCCAATTCATGCTGAACGGCTGGTTCAATGGTTGTGACTATGTCCCCCTCAGACTTTTCATCTGTAAAGAGGGCGCCGCTGATGTTGGTAAATATTTGCGCAAAGAAGTTCACGTACAGTTCGGACGAGTCACGCGACAAAACATCGTTATAATACTTCTCCAATCCATAGCGACCGGAATGAGTAACACCGTCCTCGGCATAACCAGTAAAGCCCAGTACGTTCGAAGCCGTCTTGCCACCTGGATAGTATCTCCAGCGCTCTTTAAACTGGCTCACACCGGCGATTTTCAATGCGCTGATGCGTGCGGCTGTCTCTTCATCAATACGCTTGCCAATCTCGCGGTACGAGTCACCCTTGTCATCGATTTTGTCCACCAACGATTCATCAGTCAAAGGCAAAATACCCGAGAGAGCGTTGTACACGTCTTCAGGATGCTGAATCTTTCGTGGTTCGAGGGCTACCGTATAGCCAGTTTTTAAAGTCGCAGCCGATACCAGGGTGCCGTCCTTGGATGTAAAGAAGACCGTACCTCTTTCAAATGTGGTCAGACCTGAACGAATATACTGTTTGTCAGCCTGAGCAAGATACGCCTCGTTCTGAACCCCTTGAATATAGTAAAGCCGACCCGCCAGGACGAGAGCGACAAAGCACACAAGTATAGCCAAGAGCTTTATCCTCTCTGTCCTGATAGAGGTCATGCGGTGTTAGCGATTGAGCGATAGCGAAGCAGCAGGAATCTTTGCAACATAAACGATGGAGTCGACAGGCTCTGAATAGCCCTGGGCCTTTGCTTCATCTAGAGTTATTGATGACTTTACGGCGATATACTGAGATTCAAGGGTGCCAATCGACGATGTAAGAGCAGAAATCTGTGACTGCATGTCCTTTGCTGCAATAGCATTAGAGACCGCACCTGCGACAAAGCTTATGTAGACAGAGACAAGTAGGCCGATTATGGCCAAAAGAGTCCAGGACGTTACCGGCTTCTCGATGGTCTGCACTTTTGCTGTTACGTACTGTGTCATGTGTCTTATAAGCTATTTTTTATAAATATTCGAAGCTTTGCGCTGCGTGATCGTGGATTTCTCTCCATCTCCTCGTCTGTTGGAACTATCGGTTTTTTTGTCGACTGCTTTCCCTTACCATCCTTTTCCCATTCCTTCATTAAAACTTTTGCTATGCGGTCCTCGAGGCTATGAAATGAAATCACTGCCATTCTGCCGCCGGGACTCAGTGATTCAAGGGCTGTAGCGAGCCCCCTTCGAAGGCTCCCCAGCTCATCGTTCACAGTGATACGCAAGGCTTGAAATGTTTTGGTGGCCGGATGAGTCTTGCCCTTTTTATAAGCTCCAGGCACCGCGCTCTTTACGATCTCGACGAGGGCAAATGTCGTTTCGATTGGAGTGACTTCTCGAGCCTCAATAATCTTCTTTGCAATGCGGCGGGCATAGTGTTCCTCACCGTAGGCAAAAATGACGTTCGCAATGTCTTCTTCTTTCCAGCCGTTAACGATGTCGCGAGCCGTGAAAGAATCCTTGCCAGGATTTTTTTCCATTGTCATGAGGAGTGGCTCATCAAAACGGAATGAAAATCCTCTGCCCGACGAGTCGAGATGTGGCGACGATACTCCGAGGTCAAGCATGATTTTGTCTGCATGAGTCTTGCCCGACTCCTTGGAAGCTTCGGCAAGAAACTTGTCCATGTCGGAAAAGTTTCCTTTAAAAAGCTTGAAACCTCCCTGAGCCACATCCTCTTTCGCGCCAGATGCCTCGAGCTTTGCCTTTGACTCTGCCAAAGCGTCCTCGTCACGATCGATGCCGATTATGAAAATCTTTGGCTGTATTTTGAAAGCCTCGATCGAATGCCCTGCGCGACCCAGCGTGCCGTCGACGACAATGTCGCCAGCCGCTAGCTCGAGCCCACCTACCGTCTCATGTAAAAGAACTGATTCGTGCATATCCAGAGTTTTAGAGAACACCTACCTGACCGAGCTTTTCGGCCAAAGCTCCAGCCTTGCCCTCTACCTCCTTCTTGTACTCACCCCATGCCTTGTCGTTCCAGATTTCAACGCGAGACTGGACACCGACCACTGCCACCTTACCCTTGAGGTTTGCCCATTCCTGAAGAAAATCAGGAACGAGTATGCGACCAATAGAGTCAATGTCCGCCTCTATTGCCCCTCCGAACATAAAGCGCGAGAACGATCGGGTATCAGACTGTCCAAACGATGCGTCGGAAAGTTTGCCCGCGATCTTTTCCCATTCCTTCGGCGTGAATACGAAAAGACAGTGGTCGAGCCCTGGAGTGACTACGACTTTCTTGCCCATCTTCTCTCGGAACTTTACCGGCAGAGAGATGCGGTTCTTTTCATCTATAGAGTGAGTGTATTCGCCTATCAGCATGTGAACTGCGCTTACTTACTGCGTTGACTACTTTTTCTGCGCCGAAACTTTCTTTACTGGGACGAGCTCGCGGAGCTTCATTCCCACTACCTGCGTCACCTTTACTTCAATCGTTCCAAAGCTAGTGAGAACTTTGGAAACTGTTTGAATGATTCGCATGGCGTCGTGGGCTTTTTATGCGGAAAATAATCTTTTCCACCTTTTCCCACTTACTAGATATTTTATAACACTTTGTCCCACAATGATACACGATAATCCACTTTAACTGTGCATAACTTTCCTCTTCCTAAGCCTCCTCGGGTCCAGGTAATTTCGATGAACGAAATTCCTTCACACTCGGGCCGTCGCCCTCCGTGAGCCCCTGTATAGGCAACAGGAAGAGGAAGATTGAAGTTAAAAGAGCGATTTTGGGCATAAAAAAGCGGCCTTGGTGAAAAGGTCGCTTTTATTCCCACGCTTCGATTGATATCCTCAGAGCAACACCTTCCATAAGGGATGGAAGATGATTGATATTCGCCATAACTGGCTTGGCGGTTATTTTAAACTTGTCGAGTGACGGTATACGCACAAGCTTGAAACCTTGCCGTACACCCAGTGCGTAAGAGTCGTGATAATGCACCGGAAAATCGATCTGAACAAGCATCCAATGCCAGGCAGTTATTGCCTCTCTGAGGCGTGCAAGCTGCGTTGAGATGTCGAGATGATCAAGGGCATCTGACCCGCGCATCCGGGCAGCTGCTGCTAAATCCCCAAAGCCGTGTGCATCTCGATAATCACGAAAAAAGTGATAGCATCGATAATCAAGCTTTCGCAGCTCGATGATACGTGGATTACTGATGACCCCGAGCAGTTTTTCATTGGGGCGAATGGAAAGGATTGAATCACAGTCAGCATCCTTTTGTGCGGGCTTGCCAGCAACGACCTGCTGGAACTCATGCTGCATTGTTTCAATGAACGGATGAACCTTCATAGTTAAGAGATACCTCTGGGTTGTAGTTGAGCTGGATAGACATCGCAAAGAGCGGCGTCCTAATGTGTAAATTACACGTATTTTATAATGTGTCAATATACGCGAACAAACTGTATGGTATATAAAAATCGCCCCATCAGGCGATTTTTATTATGTCCTATTTGGAATCTCTTGGTCTCATCGTCGGGAACAATATCACCTCCTTTATATTTTTCGTATTAGTAAGAAGCATTGCAAGGCGGTCAATTCCGATGCCTACACCGCCGGCTGGAGGCATGCCGTATTCAAGAGCCTCGATAAACTCCTCATCGTTTGGCTGAGCCTCTGCGTCCCCTGCTTTGGCGTTCTCCTCCTCCTTTGTGAATCGCTCTCGCTGGTCGATAGGGTCATTCAATTCTGAAAATGCCTTTACAAGTTCCATCCCACCCACAACGAGCTGAAATACATCAACGACAGAAGGATCTTTTTCAGACCTCTTTGCCAGTGGCAACATATTCACAGGATAATCAGTGATGAAGGTTGGCTGTATGACTTTTGGTCGAGAAACTTTTTTGTATATATTGTCGATAATCTTTTCGCGAGAATCGGCACGGTCGACCGTTACGCCCAATTTACGGGCAGTTTTTACCACTGTATCAATAGGAGCGGTGATAGGATCAATACCCGCACCCTGTGCTACGAGGTCTTTGTAGGTTATACGAGCAAAAGGCTTTGAAAAATCAATCTTTGTTTCTCCTGTATCAATCGAATCTGCGCCAAGTACTTTTGAAACAAGGTCTTTGAACATGCTTTCCACAAAATTCATCTGGCGAGCAGCGGTCGAAAATGCTTCGTAGAATTCAAGCATGGTGAACTCGGGATTGTGTGTGACATCGATACCCTCATTACGGAAATTGCGGCCAATCTCGTATACCTTTGGAAAGCCTCCAATGAGGAGTTTTTTAAGGTACAGTTCAGGTGCAATGCGTAGAAAAAGGTCGATATCGAGGGCCTTGTGGTGGGTCTTGAACGGTTCTGCGTTAGTGCCACCAGCCAAAGGCTGAAGGGCTGGAGTCTCGACCTCCAGGTATCCAGCACGGTCAAGAAAAGCACGCATTGCTGTGACGGTCTTGCTTCTGATTACGAATCGGTTTCGCACCTCTTCTGACATCACTGTGTCGAGGTAACGGCGACGAAAACGCTCCTCTACGTCCTGAAGGCCGTTCCACTTTTCCGGCAGCGGACGCAATGATTTTGCAAGCATTTTCCAGCTCTTAACCTGCAGGCTTTTCTCGCCCTTTAGGGTAAGAAAGAGGTCACCGCTGACCTCGACGATATCGCCAATATCCACCGTTGCGCTAAAAAGCTCAAAAAGTTTTGGGTCGAGGACATCTTTCTTGATCACTGCCTGAAATGTACCAGTACCGTCAAACAGAGGTATAAACTGGATAGCACCTTGTCCGCGGATAGCCATGATGCGCCCAGCAATGGTCACATCGTTTTTCTTTGCAGAAAGTTTTTCGAAATCGGCTTTGATGGTGGCTAGCTCGAAATCGCGCCCTGATTCAATCGGGAACGGATTCATGCCCGCTTTTTTCAAAAGCGAGAGTTTGGCGAGTCTCCCTGCACGTATTTCTTCGAGTGATGCCATTTTTGAATTTTATAAGCAGCTAAAGCGGGCACGGCCGCTCGCATTATGCGACCGCGACGATCTTGTATACAATCGGTCCCTTCGGAGTCTGTACAGTAACTGAATCGCCCCGCTTCTTTCCCAGAAGGAGCGAGCCAAGTGGAGACTGATTTGAGATTTTGCCCTCGAGTGTATTCACCTCGTCAGAACCAACGATTTTGAACTTTGTGACACCCTTTCCACCAGATTTTTCTACAGATACGAGCGATCCAACAGTGACATGATCACCATGCATTTCATGAACAATCTCTGCGGTCTTGAGAGTATTTTCGATATTAGCAATACGATCCTCGATGGTTGCCTGGATTTCACGGGCTTCCTGGTATTCGGCGTTCTCTGAAAGGTCTCCGAGTGATCGAGCATATTCAAGGTTGCCAGCGACTTCCTTTCGCTTTACTGTTTTTAGTTGCACAAGCTCCTTTTCGAGTTCTTTGTACTTTTCTTTCGTGAGGTATTTTGTCGTATCCAATGTCTTTTCCATGGCTTCTATTTATCAGAGTAATGGCGACATGATACCACAAAATGCCACTTTAACCAAGTATAGCGGACTATTCAGAGACTCTTATGTATTTTGGATATTCTAGATGCATCCAATCAAAAAGTTCGCGCATAACATACGTAGCACCGTACACATTGGCACGTGGGCCATGCTCCATGACTACCACAAATGCGTATTGCGGATTATCATACGGAAAAAAGCCTTCTACCCACGAATTTACAGAAGCTTTCGAGACTCCAAGCTCGGCTGTACCTGTCTTGGCTGCAATTTTTATATATGAAACGTTGAGGCCACTTGCCGAGCCTTCTGTTGCCCCTTGGCGCATCCCCTCTCGAACAATTTGAAAGTTTTTAGGGTCTATGTCTATTTGCTGACTCTCGATAGGTGTTGATGTTGAGAATTTCAAGATTGAAGGGGTGAGATATGTGCCACCGTTGGCTATCGTTCCAACCGCACGCACCATTTGAAATGGCGTGACCTGGAAACCGTACTGACCAATGGAAGTAAAATACGTATCTCCGATTCTCCAAGGGTCGCCCGGAAACACCCTGTCCTTCCATGACGGTGATGGAATCGTTCCTGCTGGCCCAGCAAAGAACCCCGACTCGGTCGATTTACCAAATCCGAACATAGAAAAATACTTGTTGAGTCGCTCAATGCCGAGCCCTTTTTGATCCTCGAATCCACCACCCACCTCATAAAAATATACATTCGACGATACGGCAATGGCACGACGCATGTCGACTGGACCATGAGCTTTCCAGTCCATAAAGGTTGTCTTGCGGGTCGGATCATACGGATTAGGTATGCTGATAGAGCCCGTGCTCACTATTTTTGTATTAGGATCAATCGTTCCCTCCTCTAGGGCACCAATAGCTACGAATGGCTTTACGATCGATCCTGGGGTATACAGCCCGGAAAGGACGCGGTTAAAAAGAGGTTTACGAGAGTCAGTTAAATAGCTGGTGATAGTCTCCCGATCGCTGCCCTCCACCATGATCGAGCTTTTATATTCTGGATACGATGTAAGGGCCAGAACTTCCCCGGTATGGATATTCATGATGATCCCACCGCCGCCCTTGAAGCCTACCTTTTCGGCCAGACCGGCGATTGCTCCATGGAGTTTCTTTTGGACCTCTGCATCGATAGACAATGTCAGATTTGCGCCATCCTTTGCTGGACGGATGACCGACTCAGAATCGACATCACCGAGAGCATTTGATTTTATGATTTTGAGTCCATGCGATCCTTGGAGCATGTCGTTATAGTACTTTTCCAAGCCAGAGACGCCTACGAAATTCTTTTGGTAGTAATTGCCCTTACTGTCCTTAGTCGGATACTTTATGTAACCCAAAATATGTCCAAAGCCCGAGCTTTTTGTATATGCACGGACAGAGAAATCCTGACGGTCAGGGTCGATTGCATTCCACGCTAATTTCGTGCCATTGCGATCAAATATCGCACCGCGCTCGGCATATATGACCGTTTGATCCATGGTGTTGTTTTCACTCATGGCGCTGTAGGTCTCGCCATCTTTAGCCTGCAGGACCCATGCTTTACCCAAAAGAATAATGAGCATTAAACTAAAAGCCGCCGCAAGCGTGATGATGCTCGTGAGGGATATCGGCTTTTCGATGCGTCCTTCGAACTGGTCTGTATCGAGCCCAGGCAAATTCTTTGAGTCGAGGAATATTTCATCCGGATCGATCTCTTGTCGCACGAACGATTTGTGTCTGCGTATTAAGTTCACGCAGGTATTCTAGCATTTTTAGATTTCCTTTAACACCATTTAGATAGAATCGAAAGGTGGAAAGTAATATACCCGAATATGAAAATCTGAAGCAAGAAACAAAGAAGATTTACTCGAGAATCGGTACTATCTCCTGTCCAATTTTAAATGATGAAACAGTAACATGTGCAAGCGAGGGCTTTAGGCACCTCTTAAGAAAAGGTCGTGTCCCCCGAAGCAGGAGCGATCAAGTTCGTCGGCTTTTCCTTGTAAAACATATTAAGGACATACTCCAGAATCCATATGTATCGGTAAAACATGAGCGTAGCGAAGCCAGAACAGTCGTAAATCAACATGGAGACAAGCAGTCGGTCTATTCAGTAGCAGATTTTTGGACCCTATCCATGAATATTGATGGTAATTCAATTAAACTTGTTGTACGGCAGTTCCCTCCCAATGGTAAGAAGCACTTTTTAAGTATTATGGACTCCGACAACAAAAAATCCCGCAAAAAGCGAGATGTTTTGTAGTGCCTGCCATCAGCAACAATGCCGATAGGGACTGACGCCCCGCAGACACTCTTTTAGTATAGTTCAGCCGTCTTAAAAATCAAGAGCAATTACGAGGCGAAACCTTTCGCCGAAGGCACTGATTCTACATAGCATGACGGCACTTCGATCTTACATACAAGAATTTTTTATATTTGGTCTCAAGGAGGCGCGCAGCGCGATTTTTGCAGGGTCATTCTTTGTCCTGCTTTTTCTTTCAAACCATATCCATCTTGACGGACTCGCCCGCTATGATTTTTTATTTCTCGCGGCGGTTGCACTACAAATCATCCTGTACGTAACCGGAATTGAGACAAAGGATGAAGTAAAAACGATTTTCCTCTTTCATATAATCGGCCTGTGTTTGGAAATATTCAAAACACACCCGTCGATTGGGTCGTGGAGCTATCCTGAGGAGGGCATATTTAAATTCGGAACAGTGCCTCTATATAGCGGATTCATGTATGCAGCCGTTGGCAGCTATGTTGCCCAGGCATGGAGAATCATGAAGCTAGAGCTCGTTGGTTTTAAAAACTACGGCTGGAGCGTTGTCCTATGCGCGGTCATATATGTAAACTTCTTTACCAATCACTTCACACAGGACATCCGTTACATTCTTATTCCACTTATCTTCATCTTCTTTTGGAAGGCTCGTGTACTCTTTATCGTTACCGATGTCCATCGGTCGATGCCGGTGAATCTGGGTCTCATCCTTATTGCCTTTTTCATTTGGATAGCTGAAAACATATCGACATACTGGGGCGCATGGAAATATCCTGATCAAGTGCATGTATGGAACGTGGTATCTGCTCAAAAAATCACCTCCTGGTTTCTGATGGTGATCATCAGTTTTATCATCGTCGCCTTTTTGAAACATATAAAAGGCTCACAGAGCGAAAGTAGAAGTGAAAAAACGTTGACTCAATAGACGTAACCTACTGTTGCCAAGCGAGCTTGTCCCGAAGAAAAACAGAGATGAGAAAAGCTACGATTGCAAAAGCCGTCGCAGGATAAGGAAAACCATGAATACCGATAGCGGTGCCATAAAGTGCATCAGCAAGTATGCCGTATGCGACCGCCTCGTAAAAGCCGCGGATTGTGAGGCAGCCGGCTACGAGCACGAGTGCACCCACCCACCATGGCAGGAACAAGATCGAGAGGATAAGTATGATGTTAAAAGCGAGACGCATTGGCGATTGTGGAAATAGCGAAATGATTATTTCGTGTTACGGTCTACCTCAACAAAACGAAGACTATTTATATTTATCGGTGATTTGAACAAAATTGTTTGAAGCGAGTCGGACGAGTCGACTATAATCTTTTCAACAACACCGAATGTATGCGGGCGAATCTGAGACAGTGAAATAATGTCTCCTTCCTTTATCCCTATTTCTACTGGGACATGGAGTAAGAAATTTCCAAGACCGCGTCCTTTGGCTTCTGCTGTAGTGTCAGCCTCCCCAATGTTCACGGATATAGTACGACCAGGTGTCGAAAATAGGCTGACCTTGGACTGGTTTGCATATACCTCGGAGATGTCACCAATAAGCGCATCGCCGTCGGCATAGACCTTGTCCCCTTTTGCCACTCCGTCGGATGATCCGATGTCGATCACCAGCGTGTCATATGCTGAAACTGGTGGTCGCGAAAGGACAATACCCAACACATCATCACCAGCAGCGGATCGTGAAAGAGAATTTTTAAGCGACTCATTTTCCTGTTTGAGACCATCAATCAATAGAGCAGATGTATCGCGGGCCACCATCTCCTGACGTAATCTTTGATTTTCTTTTATAAGGTTGAATTTAGACTTAACAAGCATGCCAGCATGACCAAAAAATCCAAACAGGCCAGATTCCGTCTTCCAAAAAACTGTGCCTACAGGGTAAAATATCCCGGCATAAAAACCTGGAAATACATAATGAACGCCAAAAGCGACGAGAAGTACGACGACTATACAGAGTGTGGTCGCACGACTCTTTTTTGCATTGACGTTAGTTCGCCTTAGGTAGGTCATCTTCGTTTTGTATGAGAACGTCCTGATAGAGCTCTAAATCCTCGAGGATGATACCGGTGCCGCGAGCAACGGCTGTCAACGGATCGTCTGCTATGTGAACAGGAATCTTTACGTACTCTTCAATCAGCTTATCGAGGCCTCGAATGAGTGCGCCCCCTCCGACGAGGTAAATACCGCGATGCATGATATCTGCCATGATTTCAGGCGGAGTTGTTTCGAGCACTTCTTTGACGGACTCGACCAAATTATCGATCGACTGCGAAATAGCTTCGCGGATGTCTGAGTCGGTAAGGACCACTTCGCGAGGAAGGCCTGTGACGAGGTCGCGTCCGCGAATAGCAGCTTCATGAGGTTGATCGTCAGGGACAACTACACCAATGGCAATCTTTACGTCCTCAGCAGTTTTCTCGCCAATGAGTATTTTAAATTCGTTCCTAATATATGAAATGATGTCGGTGTTGAGCTTGTCTCCGGCGATCTTGAGGGATTTTGAACGTACTACACCACCGAGCGATATAACAGCGATATCCGTGGTACCTCCGCCAATATCGATAACCATGTTGCCTGCTGGGTCATGAATAGGAAGCTTGATACCGATAGCTGCTGCCATAGGTTGTTCGACAATGTGGACCTCGCGCGCGCCGGCATTTTTTGTAGCGTCACGGACGGCGCGCGCCTCTACGTTCGTCACGCCTGACGGGATACCGACGATGACGCGCGGGCCAAAAAATTTCTTGGACTCTGACTGCGCCTTGTTGATGAGGTAGACCATCATCTCCTCTGCCACTTCGAAGTCCGAGATCACACCGTCAACAAGAGGTCGTACTGCACTGATATGTGCAGGAGTTCGACCAAGCATGTTTTTTGCCTGAGCTCCTACCGCCACGACGCGACCGGTCTTTTGGTTCACGGCCACGACGGAAGGCTCATTGATAACGATGCCCTGCCCCTTTATATAGACCAGGGTGTTAGCCGTTCCGAGATCGATGCCGATATCGTGGGAGAAGGCCTTATAGAGTTTTTGAAGTAAGGATTTGGACATATGTTTGTATTCGTCTGCTGCAGAAACTGCTCCGCCGGAGCACAGGTCGCGGGGCCCTGGCCCGCGCCTTCACTCTCGGCCCGTCGGCCTGCGAGAGTCTCCGTCTGAGCAGTTTCTGCAGCAGACGAGCAACTCTCTTAGCCAAGCTCTTACTTCACCAGTCTATCGATAAGTGCTGATTCCGCAAGCGATTCGATTGCGCCCGTCGCGCGATGCTTTAACTCGTGCGTGCCAGCGGCAATTGTCTTGTCCGAAACGACGATGCGATATGGGATACCCATCAGGTCAGAGTCAGCAAACTTTTCGCCCGGGCGCAGGTCGCGATCGTCGTAGAGCGTCTCGACGCCAGCCTTTGTGAGAGCTATGTAGAGTTTGTCTGCCTCTTTTTTTGCTGCATCACCGTCCTTGCTGCTGACGAGTATGAGGTGTGCTTTAAATGGAGCGATCGATTCAGGCCAGATAATACCGTTTGCATCAGATAAAGTTTCAACAACAGTTCCCATGACGCGGGCCGGGCCAATACCGTATGAGCCCATGACTACATGTTTCTTCTCACCCTTCTCGTCTGCAAATCCTAGCTCGAGAGCATCAGAGAAACGCGTACCGAGGTTAAAGATGTTTCCGACTTCGACGGATTTCTTTTCGACGAGGTCTGAGCGAGCGATGCCGAGGTCCTTCAGCACCTCGTCATTGAGCACCTCCTTGTTGATGGCAATCTTTTTCTTTTCATCGACATATATCATGTCCTCGCCGGCGTCAGTGACCGTCTGAAACTCGTGCGAGAATTTTGAAAACATGCCACCCGAGGCAAATGTCAGGTATGTCGTATCACCCAATCCAACGCGTTTGAACACATTTACGTATGCTTGCTTTGCTTTTTCATAGAAAGCCTCGTGCTCGGCTACAGTCCTCGAAAATGAGTAAAGATCCTTCATGATGAACTCTCGAGAACGCATGATACCTGACTTTGCACGTGTCTCGTTTCGAAACTTGGTCTGGAACTGATAGACATATGAGGGAAGGTTTCGGTACGAACTGACGAAGTCCGTCATGAGTTTTGTCAGAGCCGCCTCGTGTGTGACAGCCAGGCCGACTTCGGTTCCGTTCTTTAGCTTGGTCTTGAACCAAACATCGACTTCCTTGTCGCTCCATTGGTTGGTTGGCTCCCATGTCTCCTTTTGCTGAAGCGCGGTGAGCGAGACTTCCTGTCCGCCGATGGCGTCCATTTCCTCGCGGATAATGCCGATTATCTTGTTCATGACGCGCAAACCGAGCGGTAGATATGCGTACACTCCCGCCATTTCCTTATACACATAGCCAGCACGGATGAGGAGCTGCGCATTCTTGG
>CAYJAC010000020.1:0-14661 GCA_964368565.1 uncultured Candidatus Saccharibacteria bacterium | reverse complement strand
GCCTTTATAGATCGGATCCTCTGTGGCAGCAGGATCGTATGGCTTGAGAAATTTTGGCGGTATATTCGGCTCTACGAAAGGGGTTTTAGTTGGTTCCATGTAGGTAAAATAATAGCAAAAATCGGGGGTTTATACAAAAAAATAGAAAAACAAGCGAGAGGTAGCTATATGCGCGGTCCTAGAGGCAAAGTCCCCTTTGCCTTGAGTGTAGTATTCGCATCCACTGCTTTTTCTCGATTAAAGTAGCCGGTAAGAGCAATCATGAGCCCGTTGTCAGTCGAATGATCGATCTGAGGGATGAAAAGCTTTGCTGAGCACTCGGTTGCGAGCTGTTCGAGATGCATCCTAATGTTTTTGTTTGCAATAACACCGCCACCGACGATAATCGATTGGATGCCGTAGAGTTCAATGGCTTTTCGTACCTTTGCGAGCAAAACATCAGTTACCGCGTCTTCAACTTCGCGGGCAATACCTTTAATTATTTTTTCAGCGAGAGGTTTTCCAGCATTTTCAGCGACAAGTTTTTGCGCGAGGTAAAGAACTGCAGTCTTGAGGCCGGAAAAAGAAAAGTCGAGGTCGTCGCTCGTGAGCATGGGTCGAGGCAGGGGTTCAGGGCTTTGGATTCCTTCGGCGCGCGCCTCTGCGGCGAGCTTCGAAATCTTTGGACCGCCCGGATATTCGAGTCCGAGTGTGCGTGCGACCTTATCAAAGCATTCACCAACCGCATCATCGCGTGTTTCGCCCGCTATTTTGTATGAACCGAGCTTGTTTATATGTATGAGCTGGGTATGTCCGCCTGATATTAGAAGGGAAAGGGCGGGGTAAGCAATTTCTGATTCAAGGAGGCGATAGGTGTTTTTAGTATTAGTTTCAGCAATGAGTGCGGCCAGAATATGACCCTCCATGTGATGAGCGGGCACGATCTTCTTATTCCATTTTTGGGCGAGCGCCTGGGCAAATATAATTCCTGTCCATAATGCGGGCTCGAGCCCGGGTCCAGTGGTTACTGATATGAAATCTATTTTGTCAGGTTTTGCTCCTGCCTCTAACATAGTTTTTTCTAATACGAGAGGAAGGTTTTTTTCATGTTCACGCTTTGCAAGTATCGGAAAAACACCGCCGTAGGGGATATGGTCGGGAACTTGCGAATGAATTGTATTGCCGAGAATGCGGACCGACTCGTCGGTCGGATCGACTTCGATGAGGCAGATCGCCGTCTCGTCGCACGATGTCTCGATGCCGAGGATTTTCATATGTGCGCGGTATAGGACTTGAACCTATGACCCTCTCAACGTCAATGAGATGCTCTACCAACTGAGCTAACCGCGCGAATCTAACTACCAAAACAGCACTGTCGCTGATTGGTAGAACTTACTTTACACTAATTTTTCGGCTTATCAAGCCGGTTGAGACGCAGTTTTGTGACGCAGAAATACACCAGTGCCGTGATGACAACAAAGTTGATTGCGTCGAGAATAACTGCGCCGTACATAACTTTTGCGTTGAGTATGCTAAAGCTTGCTTCGGTAAGATTTTTCGCCTGGCCAAGCGCGATACCAAGGATCGGGTTTATAAGATTTTTTATGAAAGAGTTGACGAATGTGGAGACGGCTCCTCCGAGCATGAGGCCGACGGCCAAACCGACGACTCCTTGGGTACGGATGAAATAGATGAAGCTGGCTTGCTCTTTTGTCGGTTGAATATCTGCCATAGTGGCTTTAAGTATATAAGAGATGTGAGCAGATGGGCAATCATAATGTTGCGTCGAGCGCCCTAAGAAGTATGCCGAATCAGCTTGGGCATACATTACGCGGGATGATATAATCTTTTTCTATGAATAACATCGATGTAAAGATGGGTGCAGGTCGTGTTGCAGGCAAAGTTGCTTTGATAACCGGAGGGGCAGATGGCATCGGCAAATCAATGGCGGGTCTTTTTGTTCGCGAGGGCGCAAAGGTTGTGATAGCTGATATTAATGAAACCCTTGGACGGGCTACGGCAGCAGAAATTGGTGCTGTCTTTATGAAACTCGATGTGGGTGATGAGAGCGGCTGGAAATCAGTTATCGCAGAAACAAAAGCAAAGCTCGGTGGTCTCGATATCCTCGTGAACAATGCCGGCATCATTGGAAAGGGAGCACAGGATCCAGAACACGCTTCGCTCGCAGACTGGCAGCTCATCCATAAAATAAATCTCGACAGCGTTTTTCTGGGTAGTAAGTATGCGATCATTGCAATGAAGGAAAAGGGAGGCTCTATAGTAAATATGTCTTCTCGCTCCGGTATGGTTGGCGTTCCAGGAGCGGCGGCATACGCTTCGAGCAAGGCTGCGGTTCGAAATCACACAAAATCAGTTGCGCTCTATTGCGCACAGCAGGGCTATAACATACGCTGCAATTCAATTCATCCTGCATCAATCATGACTGCACTATGGAAGAATATGCTGGGTACTGGCGCTGATTTCGAAGCTAATCACGCAAAATTTGCAAAAGACATTCCGATGAAGCGGTTCGGTACTCCTGATGAGGTGGCGTACGCTGCCTTGTTCCTCGCTTCTGACGAGTCTTCATATACCACAGGTTCTGAACTGATTATAGACGGTGGCATACTCGCAGGTACTACGACGAGCCCTGATACTGAGATTAAGAAATAATCGAACGCAAGAGTTATAGTGCGAACCCTATTACATAGCAGCCGTGCTATTATTTGTGGAGCTTAATTCCGCGGTCTATTTTTAATTATTTGTTATGGACGAGCAAAAAAATCCACCAATCGCACCTGTTATTTTACCTGCGCCTCACGTAAGTTCTAAAGGGAAGATCATCGGCATAGTAATCGCAGCTTTTGTATTCATCGCTGCGATATTTGCTGTTTTTCCATCTCTCAAGGAAGAGGGTGTATTCGCTATCAAGACACAGTATCCAAAGGTCTACACACTCGTAAATGAAAAGATTTCTATACATGCTCCGATTCAGATAAATCTTCCTGCGGGCGTTTCAAAGACGGGGATCGAGCAGGCTATCACTTTCGAGCCGAAACTTAAAGGCAAGTGGGTGGAGACGCAAGAACAAGGCACGGTTGCCTTCAAGCCCGACAATGCTTTGGAAATTGGGAAAAGCTACTCGGTCGCTCTTGCCACAGGTGAAGGTGAGATTAGAAAAGACTTCCAAGCCGACGAGGATCCAGTCGTTATAAGCGTCCTGCCTCATGCGGGAAGCGAGGCGTCTGAGTCATCGTCTATAACCATACTCTTCAATCGGCCAATGGTGCCTCTTACTACGCTTGATGAATTGGCGACAAATGATATTCCTGTCACAATCACGCCTGCAACCAAGGGTAAATTCAAATGGATAAGCACCCGAAGCTTGCAGTTTATTCCCGAGACCATTCTCGTGTCTTCGGCAAACTATTCGGTAAAGGTAAATCCTGGCTTCGTCTCTATGGATGGCCTTGAGGTCAAATCTTTCGAGCACAGGTTCACGACTCGGACTCTCCGCCTTGAAAACCCTGGAGGCGGCATTCTTAGATATAATCAGCCGCTCGAGATTCGCTTTAATCAGCCAGTCGATCTCAATAAGACCGTGGGCAAGATTTCGCTTACCAATATCACGTACAATAAAAGCATTCCTTTCAAAGCAACATTCGGAACTCGTTTCGTATATGATCTAGAGACAAAGAAAAATAAAAAAGAGGAAGACCGCTCGGTTATAAGTATTTTGCTTGAGAAAGATAGGTTTGATCGCGAAGGTTTTTGGGATTTTGAGAATAGCTATCAGGTAAGCCTCAAGAAAGCCTATCCAATAGGAGGTGACATTGTCTATTCAGACCTCATTCAGAACAATTTCTCGGCGACAGGCATAATTCAGTCGGTGAGGGCTAAGTCGGAGCGTACCGAGCACGCATCTCAAGAACTTTTTGATCCACAGGGTAAAGTCAGTGTAACGTTCTATGAGGAAATCGATCTCGATAAAAGCAAGATAACAGGAAAAGGACTCAAGAAAATAGAGTACGGCCAAAAGTGCAAGGAAATCGATAAGGGTGGCTATAACTACTATGCCACTTGCGAACAAATTTCAGATAAAGCTACGCTCATCTTTTCATTCGATCAAAGCGAGCTTGTGACACCCGGAGAGTCAATACCATTAAACTTGAAGAGAATTGTTAACGCGGAAGGACTTACTCTCAATACAGAGGCTCTCAGCGTACCACTTCGTGTCTATCCAAAGCTCGAGATAAAGAAGATTACTCCAAGCGAGGGTGCTCGCGCAGGAAGCATTACTGAGCTCGTCGTCTGCACCAACTCGCCGCTCAAACCGCAGACGGGACTGGCGTTTTCAGATGCAGTGAAAGCGAATGGCTATATTGTGCTCGGCCGTTGGAGCTCATCATATCTTCAAACTCCAAATTCATATTACTCGAATCCTCCGTGCGAAAATGGCGAATACGTAAACACGATTCGGTACGGCCTTTTGCCTGAGACGGAATATGCTCTTGATCTTTCTCTTGCCGACGTGTTTGGACAGTCGGTTTCGCGAAAGCTTTCTTTCAAGACGGGACAGGCGCCGAATTTCTATCTCCGCTTTCATGCGCTCGACAAGATATATAACGTCACCACGCCGGAAAAGACCAAACTTACCTACGCAGTAGAGAACTTCGACACGGTAAACGTACACATCTGCAAGGTAGAACCGCTAATCATGGTACGCTACCTCTCTGAACGGCCAAATAATCGCACATCAGGCGAAAGCCTTGGGTGTGTCCAATCAAAAACAGACACTATAGCCCTTCCTCCAAAGCTCTGGATCAATAATTACTTTCAGATCGATGTGGCAAAATACTTTACCGACACTCGAGGGCAGTATGTCATTACGTTTTCTAATCCCCGCTATATCGATTCTGCAGGAATTCAAATATATGAACGGACGTACCTAAGCGTCACCAATCTCGCGTTATCGGAGAAAAAGGTACAGTGGACAAAATACGACGTTGTGCCCGAGAACACCAAGAAGATTGTGGATGCGGCAGATACTCAAGGCGAATTATATTGGGTAAATTACATCGGTACACTTGCGCCAGTAGTGGACGCTGCGGTTTCAGTTGTTAATGATCCAGGAATCTCAGGGGCGGTGCCACAGATCGCCTCATCGGGCTCTACGGACGCGAGCGGTATTGCAAAGTTTCCGCTTATAAAAGACGTTGTTGGTGCCACGGTAAAAGCGGGTGCTGATACAGCCGTCGTTTCCGCTTGGGCAGATACCCTCAATCGACCGTGGACGAATTATTCAGGAAACAAGCTCTATATGTACACTGATCGACCGATCTATCGACCGGGTCAGGAGGTGTTTATAAAAGGTATCTTTCGCTGGAACTTTGACGGAGAATTCAAGATCGATTCCGATGAACCTATTGTAGTCAAGGTAAGCGACAGTAAGGGTAACGAGATATATTCAAAGAACGCCACCGTTTCAAAATACGGTACGTTTAGCGCAAGTATAAAACTGCCAGCAGATGCTCCACTTGGCGGGTACAATATCTCGTCATTGGGAGGTTATTCATACTTTAGCGTCGAGGAATATGTTGGCGCCGCGTTTGAGGCAAGCGTAAAGACAGCAAAAGATGAATATATCGCAGGAGACAACGTACAGTTCGATGTCTCAGGCGCATATTACTTCGGTGCTCCGGTCGAAAACGGAACGGTCGAGTATACCCTTACTGCCCAGGATTATTATTTCGATCGCTACCAGGACGAGTACTTCAGCTTTGGCGGCGGCTGGTACGGTTGCTATGACTGCGGTTACGGAGATACGTACCTCAAGAGGGGTCAGGCGACGCTCGACTCAGCGGGCAGGGCGAGGATCAGCCAACCTTTGGATTTTAAGGAGCTTTTCTCGGAAGGCAGTAGAGACAAGAGCAAGATCGTCGTCCTTCATGCGACTATAAAAGATGCGCAGGGAAAGTCGGTCACAACTCAGAAATCATTCATTGTTCATCGAGGAGACTTCTATCTCGGCGTTAAGACGGATCCATACTTTGTCGGCAAGGGAGAGTCATTCAACCTTCTCCTCAAGACGGTTGATACGGCAGGAAAGCCCGTGCACGAAAGCAACGTCGAAGTCGTCATCAATAAAATCGAATGGAAATCATTCAAGCGACAGGAAGTCGATGGTAACTATTACAACCGCACCGAGCGTGTGCTTACTCCGATTTTAAAAAAGGAAGTAAGCACTGACGGAAAGGGAGATTACAAAAATGATTTCAAGCTTGATGATCCGGGTGAGTACGAGATCTCCGCTACAGCAACTGATGATCGGGGAAATGATATAAAGGCCCAAGGCTATCTGTATGTGTATGGCGAAGGAAGTGTTTCGGTGCGGCCAACCAACAATGCGACGCTTGATATATCTGCAGAGAAGACGAATCTTGGCACCAATGACAAGGCAAAGATTATCTTCCAGTCGCCGTATCCATATGCCAAAGCCCTCATCACACTCGAGCGAGGTAGGATTTTCGACTATAAGATCGTCGATGTCACACGAAATGTGTACGAGCATGAGTTCACTATCGACAGCAAGTTTGTGCCGAATGTCTATGTGTCTGTTCTTCTTCTTTCACCGAATCCGGAAGTAAAGTTCGGCCAGGTTCAATTACAGATCGACCGCAAGGAAAAAGAGCTCACCATCAACCTTACGACCGACAAGGCTTCTTATTTGCCAGGCGAGAAAGTAAATCTCAAGATCACCACCATAGATTCTTTGGGCAAGAAAGTGCCGGCAGAAGTTTCTGTTGCTGTCGCTGATCTGTCTGTGCTTGCTCTCAAAGGTAATCCAAAGAAAAATCCTCTTGTATTCTTCTATGATGGATTTCCTCTTGGCATCACCACCGCATCGAACGTAAAGAATATTTTGACCGAAGCAGAAGTACCGACAGGCACAAAGGGAGGAGGTGGCGCGGATGCAACCGGCCTAGCAAAGAAAGAGCGAGGCGAATTCAAAGACACGGCATTTTGGAGCGCTCAAGTAGAGACGAACGCAAACGGCGAGGCGTCGGTAAGCTTTACTCTTCCGGACAACCTTACAAGGTGGCAGATTGAATCGCTTGGCATCACCCAAGACACCAAAGTCGGAGCCGAGTATCGCGAGATTACGGCGCAGAAAAATGTCATGGTCGTGCCCTTGCGCCCTCGATTTGTAGTGCCTGGAGATGAGTTCGAGATCGGCGCTCAGGTCTTTAATCAATCAGGCGTTGCACAAAATCTGGGGATCACATACGAAAGCTCGACTCTTGGGCTAGCAAAGGGAGACAAGACCGTAACCAGGTCCATAAAGCCGGGAGATTCGACGGTGGTGTACTGGAACGTAAAAGCGCCTCTTTCTCAAACAGAGGGAACGCACTCTATTGCGCTCTCTGCAAAGGGAAGCGAGTTCGAAGACACCGTAAGGAATGTGATACCAATCAATTCCAATACGACATACGAATCAGTAGCGACAGCTAATTCAACGGACAGCTCGACTGCGCGTGAATATGTATTTATTCCAGGAGGCGTCCTCATGGATCGCGGCGGAGCGACTATAAAGACAAGTGCCACCCTGGCAGTTTTCCTCTCTGATGCCCTTAAATACCTCGTGGAGTATCCATATGGTTGCAGCGAGCAGTTGGCAAGCAAGCTCAGTTCGATTGGCATACTAAAGAAAGGCTTATCGATTAAGAACGTCGGAGAGATGTTCGATATGCCGACGGTTCAGTTTGAAGGAAACACTTACACTGTCGACGAGGTTGTATCCCTTGGTTTAAAGAAGATAACCGACGCACAGACCGAGGATGGAGGATTTGCTTATTACAAAGGCATGCAGTCAGACCTTTACCTCACCATGCACATGATAAATGCCCTCACCGATATTAAGGCGGCAGGATATAGTATTGATGAGCAGTCGCTCAAGTCTGCTGTTGCGTACGTTGGTGGCGAACTTATGGCGCGCGGCATAGGATATTACGGCATCGATACGTACATCTCGGGAGCGTACGCGCTTTCAAAGGCGGGAGATGTCGTATATCTTGCGACACTATCCGCAGATATCCGATCTAAGGCGAACAAGGCATATATAAACGACAAAGCAGGAAGTATGTCTCTTGGATATCTCGCCATCCTAGCCTCGAAGGAGGGTTGGGGCGAGCCGTTCATCGATTCAGTATTTGATTCGCTCGAGAATCGGGTGGATATCGATTCGAGGGGTGCATACGTAAAATCAAACGCAAACAACGTATCGTGGCAGTACTATGAGACTCCGCTCAAAGACACGGCCCTCTTCCTCAAAGCACTCTTGGTCAACAAACGCCCATTCGCGGAGACTGCACATGTTATGCGCTGGATGCTCGCGGATCGATCTGCGGACGGCGCATGGGGATCGACCCAGAATACACTCTATGCAATAGATGCATTCACCGAATACATTTCATGGAAGAAGGAGACCGAATCAAACTTCTCGCTCAAAGTAAATCTGGACGGCACGCTCGTCGACACTTTCGACTTCAATAATAAGACCGTGCTTTCGATCTACGATACATTCTTGCCAATCTCGTCGTTTGAGCAAAACAAGATGCATGTGTTGAGTTTTGAAAAAGAGGCACGTAATAGCCTTACCAATACGTTCTACTACGATATCGGCTTGAAGTATTATGTACCGGCAGAGCAAATCCCGCCGCGCGACGAGGGAGTTACTATTCAAAGAAATCTCTACAGTCTCAAGGACGACAAAGAAGAGAATCCTCTCTCTGAAGCAAAGGTTGGCGAGCTCGTGAAGGGCAAGATCACTATTATGACAGGCAAGCCACGACATCTCTTTGCCGTCCAGGACTTTATCCCTGCAGGCTTTGAGATCGTGAACTTCGATCTATCTACCGAAGACAGATCTGTAGTGACAGGGAAGTCTACTAACAACATCTATCCCGATTTCACCGAATCTCATGATGACCGCGTATTTCTCTTTAAACAAGAGCTTCCTGCGGGCGAGTATACCTATGAGTACTATTTACGAGCGACAACACCGGGTACATTCCGCTATCTCCCTGCGGTTGCAAGCGAGCTTTATTTCCCAGAGAACTTTGGACGAACTGGTGGAACGCTCTTCCGAGTGAATAAGTAATCTAGTTAGCGCTTACCCTAAGGGTAATGGTTTCAGTCTGGTTGCCGGCTTTTGCCTGGATGCGATATGAACCGATTTTAGATGGAGAAAAATCCACCCTGGAGCCCGAGCCGAGATATGAGCTATCGATAGACCACTCGGCTTCTTTAGATGACCTCAAGGGCACCACCATTCCAGGTTCAAAGAGCACGGTCTCGCCCTTGTGTGGAAAGATAATGAGGTCTGATTCTTGAAGGAGGTCGCGATGCTCTGTTGGCGTGTCGACTTCTAGCCCGAAGTCGAGATTGCCATCGATGAGGAAGGACTTTATTGAATTAAAAGAAAACTGCGTCTTGCGGTTGTATTCCGAAGCGGCGAGCAGCTCCATGACCTCGTTCCAGATTCTACCTGCGCCTGATTGGCCGCTTATCTGCTTGAGGGGCTCGTTCTCGGCGTTGCCAAGCCACGACAAAACGACGTAGTCGGGAGTGTATCCGACGGTCCAACTGTCGTGATAGTCGCGTGAGGTACCTGTCTTAACCGCATAATTGTCTTGGGTGAGGTTGAGGCTGCTCTCAAGGCCGAACTGTTCGACGCCAGCCTTTCTGTCGTTTAGAACTTTGGTTACGAGCTCGACGTACTTTGGCTCGGATACCTGTTTTGTCGCAAGGAGCCTGCACATGGGCGGCAGTATCGAGCTTTCACCACTTTTATTTTCAAGGAAAAGTCGCAGTGGCTTGAGTGTTCCTTTTTCAGGAAAAAGCGAAAAATAATAGGCGAGGGTGAGGGGGTCCATTTCGAGTCCGCCTAAAGCGATGCCGTATTGATAACTGTCGAGGTCACGCAGAGGGGTAAAGCCAAGGGTATTCTCGAGGAAATCATAGAAGTCAGAGAGGCCAACATACTCGAGCGTCTTTACTGTAGGCACGTTATAGCTATTGGAGAGCGATTTGTGGAGGGTGACAAGGCCGTGATAGAGGCCGTCATAGTTTTTCGGATAGAGGCTGTAGCCGGTCGCGATCGGGTATTTGTATTCTCGGTCGAGAACGAGGGAATAGGGACGCAGACCTTTCTTGAACGCTTCGAGATAAATAAAAGGCTTGGCAGTAGAGCCTATTGGCCGCGGCTCAATAGCCATATTGATGCTGTATCCGTTTGATGTGCTCGATGGGTAGGGTGATCCCACGATGGCAAGAATCTCGTTCTCAGGTACTTTAATGACGACGATGGCTCCGTTTCGCGCACCACTATTCCAGGAGAGGGCGACATTTCTTTTAAGTATGTCGCGAAGTTTTTCGGTAAGCTCTTTGTCGAGTGTAGTCGTGCAGGAGGCTTTGCACGGATACCCCAAAGAATCGAACTCGAATGACGTCGGAGAATTGTGGATGAGTGTGTCGGGGGCGTCGTTTATCTTTATGACCGGATTGAAATCCACACCAAGTTTTTCTGCAAGGCTCTCGGCCGCTTCTTTGTTCATTTTTTTCCACGGATTTTGCGTACCCGGATGAGAGAGTGTGGCAAGGAGAGATACAAATTCAGATTCGCTTATCTCGTTCACTTCTTTACCGAAATAGTCTTTCGCTGCCTCACCAAAACCTTGTATGTTGTTGCCCATATATACGGTATTGGCGTACATGGAAAGAATGGTCTCTTTAGTATGAAACATCTCGAGGCTGAGGCTGTACAGAAGCTCGACAGCCTTATTTGAGATAGTGCGCTTGTTTTCGTTGCCCAAGAGATTTTTGGCGAGCTGCTGCGTGATGGTGCTCGAGCCGCCAGGATCTCGGCCGAGAATCGATCGAAAAAGAGCCCGAGAAATACTTGCTGGATTGATTCCAGGATGAATAGAAAAGAAACGGTCTTCTTTTTTAATAAGAAGTTCTTTGAACCTTGTGGGGAGTTCCTTTTCATATTCGCTGTATTCGCCCTTTGCGTTGGGTTTTACAGAGATTGTTTCGCCATGTCGATCCTGCACGACAACTGATTCCAGGCTTTGATATTTTTTAAGGAGCGACCGGTCAAGGACATATAAGATGATAAGAAAGGCGCAGATTAAAACAGCTATGATCAAGAGCGCGCGGCCGACTCGTCGGCCTTTGATCCAGGCGATGAGGGGGCGAATACGAATATCCTTAACTCTTGTGAGATTCTTATATATGTTCTTTGGTCGAAAATTTACCTTCACGTTACCTAGGATACGCCCTTGTCCTACTATTTCAAAGTCAGCAAACAATCCTTCATGCTGGCGCAACACGTTTGCTCCTCTCCGTAAAATCAAAGCCGCCCTAAGGCGGCTAATTGTGCGGAGAGGGGGAGATTCGAACTCCCGAGAAGCTTTCGCCCCTGCCAGTTTTCGAAACTGGTTCATTCGACCACTCTGACACCTCTCCGTGGACGTAGGATAAACCTATCAAACCGCGAGCTAATTTTCAAATTAGAGGTACCGATTACTTCCATGTATTTTATGACTTCGGCTTTGCGCCGTAAAACTACATCTCGTGCTGTTCCCTGGGTTGGGTGAAATCTTAGGGTAAGCATAGTCTCTTTGAAGAATCTTAGAATTGGCTTACATTGATTCGTTAGGTTTAGGCAGGCGTATTGATAGGACTTGTTATTTCTCAGATGTTTATCAATATAGAAACATCCATCCGTATCGATGAGTCCTCTAACACAAGCCTTTGAAAAATTAATATTATTTCTTATCCAGAGTGGAATCTCTGTTTGATTTCTTACCTTGCTACCGGTATGTAGACCCATAGCAACTAAGTATTGCACCACAGATGTACGTGAAATGATTACTTGGATTACATGTTCATCTCGTCTGTCTCTAATAGCGACTTTTGTCTTGAAAAGTTTTTCTGCAAGATTTCTTATATAAAATGCATACTCACGATCATCAGTTTTGTTGAGTGTTATAGTTAC
The DNA here is from genome assembly GCA_964368565.1 of uncultured Candidatus Saccharibacteria bacterium. Classification (GTDB taxonomy): domain Bacteria; phylum Patescibacteriota; class Minisyncoccia; order Phycocordibacterales; family UBA6065; genus UBA6065. The sequence goes on along the minus strand of CAYJAC010000020.1, from coordinate 2,621 downwards.
CTGTCTTTGTGAGATGCCGCCGTCTCCAAGGATTATACCTATGAATTCGGCGAGCTCATCGGATTGAGTGGGGGATACCACAAGTTTTCTTTTGAACCATTTGTTGTTTGAACTCGATTTCTTTCCTCCTTTGCGTCGGCCCGAGGGAGTACCCAAGTTCCCGTAGAGACCATATCTAACTCGTCCACCCTTTTGAGCAGCCAACAATCTTTCAAGGGACTCATTGATTACTTTCTCGGGTTTTGGTAAGTATATGTTATATTTTTGGGACAGAATTTTGAGAAAGTTCTCTGGAATTGATGTGGCACCTCTGCGCCAATCGGAGAAAGTACGGTGACTCACACCAAATACAGATGAGATGGTGCTTGGGTCTTGCTTTGATTTATCTTTAAGTTCGTTAAAGATACGATCTAGATTTATTTTTGTGTATCTATAACGCATGCCACTATTTTAACAGATATACACGACTCTGCCGACATTCTAGAAATATAAGTTGTATTTTTTGCCATTTTCGCAAAAAATGTTATATTTGAGGCCTGCTAAAAGCAGGTAGCGGCCCTATCGTCTAATGGTTAGGACAGAGCCTTTTCAAGGCTTAAATCAGAGTTCGATTCTCTGTAGGGTCACAAAAACGAAAAAACTACACTAGACTGGTGTAGTTTTTTCGTTTTTGTGACCCTAAGCAGAGCCAGTGGCTCTGCGTCAGAGAATCGAAGCCTGATTGAGATTTTATCGAGCCTCCCCAGGCGAAGAGAAAATCCAATCATGGGTACGGGTCCTGTAAGGACCGATTCTGACTTAATTCACACAGGGATGTTCCTGTTATACTATTAGGAAAATATCATGGATAATGACCTCACGTTAAATCCGCCACGTAGCCCGCGAGTCCGTCTCGGTGGCTTCGCTGTACTTGCCCGTTCAATTGATAAATGTCGCGCCCTCATTTCAAACAAGATTGGTGAGTATGATTTCGATTGTGAGCTCGATAGAATGCTTTTTGACTGGAAAGGGATTACTGGTGATGATCTCAAAAGGTATGTCAGTGAGGAGCATGGTGATGATGAAATAATTAAATGGGTTAAGAATAATGGCACGCCGAAAAATGACGCCGACATCTTGAGATGGTCTGATAACATGGATCTTTTTGCATATGAAGGCGATCATGAAGGTGCTGAGTGGCTTCAAAAACAGTGCGAACGTCTTGGTCTTCCTAAAAATGCTACATTGTTTGACTACCTTGATGCTGACGACAAAACAAGCTTTAAAAAGTAGTAAAAGCTGCGCTTGCTGGGTTGCAAGATGAAAATAATACGCTGATTCGTAAATCTCCGGCATCTCTTCCTCCTTTTATCCGTCACAGGAGTATACTTACTCCATGAAGCATTTTCTCTTTGCAATCGCCTCCGTACTCTTCTTTCTCCCCGCACTCGCCTCCGCGGCCACTCTTTCCATTACCCCTGAAAATCCTATCCAAGGCGAGCCGATTCTTATAACCGTCGAAAGTCTCTCAGCAACCTCAACCATCACCTCAATATTTTTCGAATCAAAAAAACTCGGGGTCTTTACCTACAAAAACAAACCCTCGGCCCTCTATGGTATCGATCTCTACAAAAAGCCGGCAGACTACACAATCACAGCCAATTTCTCCGACGGCACAGCGCTCACAAAAACACTAACCATATCCGCCCGCAAAAAAATCGAGGCACCTCTCGGCATTCCGGAAAAGCTTGGAGGCAATACCCAAGCGGCCGCCACAACCCTCGTCAGCACGCTCGCACAAGAAAACGCCTCACTCCTCGGCTTGCGCACAGGCACGCACGCCTTTTGGACAAAGCCGTTCCAGTATCCCGTCGCGAACCCAGTCATCACCGACGAGTACGGATACTCGCGCCAAACGGTGGGGCAATCAATCGCCCACAAGGGCACGGATTTTCGCGCGCCAACAGGTACCGAAGTTTTAGCCATGAATCGTGGTGTTGTACGTCTCGTTCAAGAGGGTAGGAACTACGGCAAGACTATCATCGTCGATCATGGTCTCGGTGTTCAGACTTTTTATATGCATCTATCAAAAATAAAGGTAAACGAAGGCGAACTCGTTCTGCCTGGACAGGTTATAGGTTTGTCGGGCATGACAGGCTATGCAGAGAGCCCGCACCTACACACAACTGTTCGTTTGTATGAAGTATCCATTGATCCTATGAAATTCATGGCTATTTTGCGGTAACCGTGCTATTATGCAATACATAGAAACGCAGTCGAGTTTCTCGCAAAAATAGCAAAAAACCAATGAATAAAGGAACAATCAAGACTCTTACAGACCGAGGATTCGGCTTCATCGCTCAGGAGGGCGTTGCAAAGGACCTCTTCTTCCACTCTAAGGATCTTAAGGGCGTCATGTTTGACTCTCTCAAGGTAGGAGATGTTGTTACATTCGAAGTTGTAGACGGCCCAAAGGGTCCTGCAGCAGCGAACGTATCAAAGGCGTAGTCGCCTCAAAAGCGCCCCGTAAGGGGCGCTTTTGCTATACCTAAGTTTCCGGAAATGTTAGAATGATTTCTACGTTACTTTACAGTCAGTTTTATAGCCAATTTACATCTAAAATTCATGAAATCCTTTATCCA
>CAYJAC010000019.1:0-14964 GCA_964368565.1 uncultured Candidatus Saccharibacteria bacterium | reverse complement strand
TTGAGGCACTCGTATTACCGCTGCTGCTGGCACGAGTTTAGCAACCTCTTATTCGTAGGGTAACGTCAATAACTTCCTCCCCTATAAAAGCAGTTTACGTCCCGAGGGACTTCATCCTGCACGCGGCGTCGCTCGATCAGACTTTCGTCCATTGTCGAATATTCTCGTCTGCAGCCACCCGTAGGTGTATGGACCGTGTCTCAGTTCCATCGGTGGGGGTCACCCTCTCAGGTCCCCTAGGCGTCATAGGCTTGGTGAGCTTTTACCTCACCAACTACCTGATACCGAGCAGGCCGATCCAAAAGCGATAAATCTTTACCCCGGAGGGACTATCATGTATTACCCCACCTTTCGATGGGCTATTCATGACTTTTGGTTTCGTACCTACTTATTACTACCTCGTCTGCCGGTTGCCTTGCGGCCCCCTTGACTTGCATGACTTATCCACGCCGCCAGCGTTCATCCTGAGCTAGGATCAAACTCTTAATATAAACTTCCATCGCCCCGAAGGGCTACTGAAGCGAACGGAACAAAATAGACGACAGTATAACCTGTTGCGTATTTTGACCTGGGAGATTCACGGGTGCTTTCCCGCCTCCACGATCCTATTCCTGCTCCAAGTCCGAATCAGACTTGAACGCAGCATCCAACATTTTTCTCAAAGAAATATTTAGGACTGCACAGCAAAAGAAACTTTTTTACCAGTCTCTACTGTACGTTCTCAATATCTTTATTTAACAATAATTATTTCAAAGTACGACAGTGTGCCGTCCCCCTTAAAGAAAAAAGACATCTTGCGAAGCCGTTTTCCCTCAAACCTAATGTTTTTCAGAGGTAGGGTCTATTATACACATGGGTTTAAGCCCGTCAAGCGTATTTCGCCCTCTCAGTCAGATTGTCACGGTATACCGAAAATAAACCTATTTTTAAGCTCTCTTTTCCTCTTTCGCACTTTAACAGTTACATAAGCTATTTGTCGGAGAACAACAAGTGGCACACGTATTTAAACGTATTTTCTCCATACTCTGCTTTCTGGTCTCCCAAAGCCGAACACAGAGAAATGTCCTTTGTCCTGAGTGCAAGATCTTTGATACATACCTGGGGGCTATTTCCAACACTATTCTTATAGGTAGGTAACGCTAATACTTGGCAATCAGTTACAGAAGCAGCGTGCTTAATTACGCATTTGCTTGCATAGTCTGTATCGAGGGCGAGTGCACACAGATGTATATCCCCTTCCTTATCCACCCTCTCAGATATATCTTCTTGCAGATCAGTAATCATCTTTGATTGTAGGGCGGACGCAGATGCCCAAAGACACTGCGTGACTTTAAAAGGAGAGTGAAAATAGGCTTCGCAATCTTCGCGCACCACAGACTTTAATGTGGTCAGAATCTTATCCTGATTTGACGAGGTGTATTTATTATTAGTACTCACCGCGAGCTTTATCATCTCTTCTTGATCCTTGGTCCGCGGCGAAATAATTTTCTTTGCTTTCGTTTCATCTTGTCCCACTACCTCTTCTGCACGTTGATGGAAATAAATGCTTGAACCCGAAGCTTTTAAAGCTTGAGACATCTCAGCAAGCCGCGAATCCCTTATTACAAAAGATCCTCTCGATGCATCGTTTATGTTGAGTCCACATAAAAGCAGACAAACCAGGAAGAGTATGATGGACAGAATAATCCTGGCAAAAGGGCCAGAGAATTCATACAGAGATGATCCCGCAGCACATAGAAGAGAGAACAATATGATCCCTCCGAGAAACCACAAGATCATTATGATTCCAAGTGCTCCATAGCCAAATGTAAAGAGAACACCAAGAAGAAGAATGAGCCCGCCAGTGATAAGAGAGATAAGGGCGAGCTTAAGAAGATGCTTTACTGGATACACAAAAGCAAAAGGTAATGCCACAAGTCCTGTAGATATAGTGAAACCGTAAAATCCAAAAGAGTCGTCTAGAAAGAAATAGCTCTGAGTAGCTAAAAAAATGACCGCCCAACTAAAAAGTAATCGGTAAATATTGAATCCCCATGTCTTTTCTGGTATTAGCCGTGGCTCATCATTGGTTTGTATCATGAAAAAATAATACCACGCACAGATCAAACATGCGCTACAATATGTGCATATGAAAATCATCAAAATCTGCCTGAGGGGACTGTTCTGGACAGTCGCTTCACTTGTCATTGCCTATGGAGTGTTCTGTGTCGTTGTACAGCCCCGCACCGACCGTGAATGGAACCTTGACCAAGTAATCGCTCCCGAAATATCGATTGACGGTGACATAGTTTCAATAAAAAATATCCGCAACTTTACCTATCGCACAACCACGGATTATACGCCCGGGTATTATGACAAGACATTCAATCTCAATGAGATCAAGTCAGTCGATTTTATGGTTGAGCCTTTCTCGACCAATCCTGGCGCGGCGCATACGCTCCTTACCTTCGGATTTAATGACGATAGATACGTAGCAATCTCGGTCGAGATACGTAAAGAAAAGGGTGAAAGCTTTGGAGCTCTTAAAGGACTGTTGCGCCAATATGAATTGATGTATGTGATTGCGGATGAACGTGATGTTATAAAACTGCGTTCAAACTATCGCCACGACCAAGTGTTCCTCTACCCTATCAAAACCGATAAGGAACAAATCCGCGCACTCTTCCTTGACATGCTTGCCCGTGCTGACAAATTAGAGCGAGAGCCCGAGTTCTATAACACCCTCACTTCTACCTGTACCACAAACCTTGTGGGTCATGTAAACAAACTCGTACCTGATCGTGTACCGTTTGATTTCCGCATCCTCCTACCAGGCTATTCAGACCGCTATGCGTACGAACTAGGCCTCATTGACACAGACCTCTCATTCGAGGAAGCGCGTACGAAATTCAATATAAATGCGCGTGCTGAACAATACGCCGACAGCGCAGACTTCTCAAAAATGATCCGAATTTAGAAAAGACCTATAACCTCGCTCGATACTGAATCCAAAACCCTCGTCTGCTCTTTCTTGAGGTACTCCACCTCGCCCTCTATAGCCGCACCCTCTTCCATAAGATAATCATGGGTTGCTTGTGATGGCTTTGTTATGAGTGCGTCATACTCATTCTTCTTGGCAGACCAATAGCTGACCTTTGCCTCGTACTCCTTATACTTTCGTGCATTCTCAACCTCCATCACCTTCAGTATTTTTTTCTGATAGTCACCGAGCGACAGCACCTGGGCAGCATAATCTATAAAGAATATGTTCAAGTTGTGTGACTGAGCCTTCAGGGCGTCTGCCGCTTTTACCATGCTGTCTGCACCCACCTTTAGTTTGTTAAGGTATAGCTTTGTTATCTTGCCTTCCTGATCATCTACCAGCTTTGCATTGAAATTATCAAATGAGTTCTTGCCCGATAGGCTGGATATGCCGTACTGAAGAGAACCGTTCGAATTGATACCGGAGAGCACACCTTCGAGCTGTCCCCTCACTAAAAATTCCTCGTCCGTACGAACTTTCTTATTCTTATACAATCGCATGCCCTCCAATACCTTTGGCATAAATGCAGAGACAATATCCGTTGTGACTTTGTAGGTTAGGCACGTCTGCATCTCTTCGAGCACCTTGCATGTCGCAGTGCGCGGGATGCCAATAAACTCTCCTTTCGAATTTACAAGAGCGCCGGCATTGTCGAGAGGCTTTTTCTCAGAAACAATCTCGATCGATCCGCCGGTCTTTGTTGTCACTGTTCCCGACACAATATCAAGGCCACCCGAAGACACCTTTGCCTGCGGCGAGGCAAATACATGTGCCGTATTTCCCTGCTTCAATGTTGCAATATCAGCACTCTTTACATATGCAGAGGCCGTACCGCCGGCGAGCCGTACAATCGCCATATTGTGCGCCTCATTAAATCCGACGAGCTTTGCAGTCTTTGTCGAACCATTTGAAAACGTAACGGACACCGTTTCGGCGACGCCGACAGCAGCGCCGGTGGAATCATATGTGAGTACTGTTCGTGCGCTTACGAGTACATGTCCCTGATTATCGATAACAACACCACTACCCGAGCTGGTCGCTGTGTCGATAGCAACGACGGCTGGTCGGACTTTTGCGACGAGATCGGATAAGGACAGGCCTGACTCTGTGCCCGATACAGTTGTCGCAGCAACCGCCGCGACCGTGGCATTTGGAGCTGCCTGCTTGGACTGTGCGAGCGCCTTTTCGAGCTCGCTCTCGAGCTCGGCTATCCTCTTTAAAAGTTCCTCGGTCGAAGGGACGACATATGCAGGTGCAACTGGTTCAGTAGAAGTAGCGATAGATTCATCCACCGCAGACTCAGAAACAACAACTGTTGGTGCAACGACGCGGCCGGAAATAAGCCAGATAAAAGGATGCTGCCAAGCAGCCTGAGCAAAAGCCGGATAGATGAGTGCCGATACAATGGCTATATAGAGCGGTTTCTTCATAGGATAAGCAAGGGCTTATTTGAAATCTACTCTTCTTGAGCTAAAAAGCAATCTATTCTGATGTGAACACGGAGGGACTTGAACCCTCACCTCTTGCGAGATACGCTTCTGAGACGTACGCGTATACCAGTTCCGCCACGTGTTCATGTAATTGTTATGCAACCGCCTCAACTGATCTCTTTGCTATCACTGCCCTGAGAAGATGAGATACGCCCAGCAACTCTATCCCGACAATATTTTGCCGAGAATCAAAATCGATGATGATGTGTTCATTCAAAGGCACAGTCTTTTGTATCTTGCCGGGCGCAACCGACATGTAGGCAGCATCGGCGTTAGTATCATATTTTATTTTCATCCTATTTTAGGTGATTAATCTATATAATAAGCTGTAATTATCCTGTATTGCTCTCTTGCCTTGCCGAAAAAATCTTTTATATAGACCACTTCTAACACTGTATCATTAAAAGATTTTCTAGCAACAATTTTCCCATCAGAGGTTCGATATGCGAAATCAGGATTAATGATCGACTTTTTCATATGGTCAATATTGATATTTCTATCTACGACCATATCCTGAAAATGTTTTGTAAATATGAGATGCATATCTCAAACTTACAGAATCTTGAATAAAGAAACCGAAAATTAAACTTAAAGAAAAGATAAAAACCACCCTCTCGGATGGTTTTTATCTAACAGCTGAATGAGAAATTATTTCAACGACTTCTTCTCCTGCATTTTGAATACCGTGACGAGAAGTGGAGAACCGAGGAAGATCGATGAGTACGTACCCATGAGGATTCCCACGAAGAGAGCCAGAGAGAAGTTCCTTGTTGCCTCTGCTCCTACAAGGTAGAGCGCAAAGATGGCAATAAGTGTGGTGAGAGATGTGTTAATCGATCGAACGAATGTCTGATTGATCGACTCACCCACAATGACGTCAAATGACTTCTTTTGCTTGCCTTCAAAGTTGTGCTTGAGGTTCTCGCGTACTCGGTCAAACACCACAATGGTGTCATGGATCGAGAAACCGAGGATTACGAGGAGGGCTGTAACGAACAATGTGTCCACCTCAACACCTGCAAAATGGCCGAGGATAGCGAACACTCCAGCCGGTATAACAACATCGTGAACAAGGGAGATAATCGCGATCACGCCGTACTTCCACGAAGCAATCGGACGAGAAACGCCTCGGAATGCGAAGGTGATAAAGATAACGATAGCGATCAGAACAAGTGCGATTGAGTAGATAGATTTCTCAAGAGCCTCCTTTCCAAGGATCGGTCCTACAGAGTCAAAGCGCTTTTCAGAGATAGTTGTGGTAGAGCCGCCAGAGAGAGCCGCCAAAACACTGTTATGCTCTGCCGGGCTGAGTTCCTTGGTGCGGATAATAAATCCTGCTGTACCAGTCTCACGTACAGAATATTCACCAAGGCCGAGACCGCCAAGAGCCGGCTTGATAGATTCTGTGACCGGGCGAGCAGAAGAAATATACTCTACCTCCATAATAGAACCTCCCTTGAAATCGATACCTGGCTTGAGTCCCCAGATAGAAAGAGCCACGATAGATGCGACCAGAAGTATGGTCGAGATGACGTAGAAGAATTTTCGGTGTGTGACGATGAACATATATTTAGCTGTTTATCTTTTTAGATGGGATGAATCCGGAGCCGAAGAGGAATCGAGCAAACGCGCTCTCCCCTTTTACGCCCACTGCCATGAGGAGCGTTCGCGACGCTGTAATGGCCGTGAACATCGATACGACGACGCCGAGTCCGAACACGAGGGCAAATCCCTTGATGACAGGAGTCGATGCAAAGTAGTACAGGATGAGAGCCGTGATGATCGAAGACATGTTTGAGTCTCGAATAGAATTCCATGCGCGATGGAAACCTTCCTTGATTGCAGCATGCAGGTCGAGTCCGCGAGCGAGCTCTTCCTTCATTCGTTCAAATATCAGAATGTTCGCATCCACGGCCATACCCAAGGTCAGGATGAAGCCCGCTATACCTGCCGATGTCATAGTCACAGGAATAAGCTTGAAAAGGGCGAGGTTAAGAGCGACATAGATAGCGAGAGCTACCGTAGCAATGATACCTGGAACGCGGTACCAGATGATAAGGAAAATAGCGACAGCGATAAAGGAGACAAGACCGGCGAACATGCTAGCATCGAGTGCTCCCTTGCCCAAGGTTGCGCCAACAGACTGGGTTGAAGCAAGAGAAATCGGTACAGGGAGCGCACCATAGTTGAGATCACGGACGAGCGCCTTTGCCTCTGCGACGGTGAATGTACCGTTGATTACGGCCTGGCCGTTTGCTATCTCTGCTTGGATAACAGGAGTCGAGATAGGGCTGCCATCGAGGAAGATAGCGAGGATTTTGCCCTTGTTCTCCTTGGTAATCTGTGCAAAAAGATCCTTGCCTTCTGCATTGAATTCAATCCCTACATGCGGAGCATACGTCGTCTGATCAAACTCGAGACGCGCGATCTTTAAGTAGCGGCCAGTAAGACCTGTTGAAACAAAGATGTCGTCGACAGTAAGCGCCCTCTGCTCTTCTTCGGTAAGATTCTCTGCACCTGGTTTTACGAGGCGGAAATCGAGAACAGGAGTCTTGCCGATCATATCAACAGCCTCCTGCACGTCGGTAATGCCTGGGAGTTCGACGATGAGACGTTGCTCACTGTTACCCACGGCACCGCCGGTCTCTACCTGAACAATAGGCTCAGATACTCCGAACACATTAATGCGTCGCTCTACGACTTCTGCAAGAGAAGTCATTGCACCCGAGACATCCGCCGAAGGAAGTTTCGAGGTATCTGCTCGGAATACGAGATGTGTACCACCCGATAGATCAAGACCGAGCTTATACGGGAAACGGGTTTCTACACCCGCCTTATCGTACGTAAAATACCCAATTCCGAACGCTATGACCAAAAGTACAAGTGCTGAGATTCTTTTTTTCCACATATGAATTACTGAATTAATGTAGGGCCATACTACCGCGCAAAGGCTTATTTTGCAAAGGAAATCGCGGCTCTAACCGCGATACTTTCCTTATTTGATCCCGTTCTGCTTCTTCAGCTCCGCGATACCCTTTTCTATCGTCATTTTAGGAGTCCAGCCAAGGAGTTTCTTTGCTTTAGATATATCCGCCCTAGTATCGTGAGGCTCTACGCGAGGGGCAATGTGTTCAATTTTACCTGTCTTGCCGGCAATAAGCTTTGCAATCTCAAGAATGGAAGGGTTCCTTCCCGAGCCAACATTAATAACTTCACCCTTCCCCACTTTTTTCGATTCGGAGGCAAGAATGTTTGCTCGTGCAACGTCAGTCGCGTAGACACAGTCGCGTGTCTGAGTGCCGTCCCCAGTAACAGTCAAAGGTTTGCCATTCTTCTGAGCAATCAAAAACTTTCCTATGGCCATGGCATACGGTCCATTCGGATCAAAATTTGGTCCGAAAATATTGAAATAGCGCAGACACACAGTCTCGATGCCGTAATGCATCGCGTATTGCTGGGCCAAAAGCTCACCATAGTGCTTTTGTGAGGCATACGGGCTCTTAGGATTTGGCTTAATTTCTTCATGCAAAGGCATAACTGTCTGATCACCATATGCTGAGCTGGATGCAGAATAGACAATGCGACGAGCCTTTGCCATGCGGGCCACCTCGAATACATTCAAAAGACCGTTAACGTTTACCGCATGAGATTCCTTTGGAAAATCGATTGAGTACTGAACTCGAGGAAGAGCCGCTAAATGAAATACCGTGTAGATTGGTGCGAGTGATTTAAAGAGTGTCTCTATCGCTGATCCATCTGTTATATCAACAACATGAAGCTTTGCCTTTTTTGGAACATTCTCCTTCTTACCTGAAACAAGACTGTCGATGACGTGTACCTCATAACCCTCGGCGATAAGCGCTGGAACCAACGACGAGCCTAGAAACCCTGCCCCACCTGTTACAATCACAGTCTTTTTTGTTGATGTTTTCTTCATAAGTTTTGTATTAGCGGCCTTTTCTTGAAACCAGTTCACGAATCGTCTTGAGAGCAATGTTTAGGTCGAGAAGGAATGAGCGGTTTTTAATGTAGTAGAGGTCGTACGAGAGTTTCATCTTTGTATCTTCATTTGAAGCCGAGAATTTTGGGGGCGTCGTGTGATACAACTGTGCCCATCCGGAAAGGCCTGGCTTTATGAGATGGCGGATGCTGTAGAACGGTATTTCTTTCTCATACAGGTCTACAAAGGGTGGGAGTTCGGGACGGGGGCCAATAAGCGACAAGTCACCTCGCACCACATTCCATAGTTGTGGTAATTCGTCGATGCGGGTCTTTCGTATAAATGAACCAATACGTGTTACAGCCTGGGGACTAGATGCACCTGTTTCATCCTGTGCAGCGACTGACATACTACGAAACTTTACAATTTTGATCGGCTTATCATCCTTACCTATACGTTCATGGGTGTGAAAAACAGGACCGTTATCTTCTGCCTTTATGGCGAGCGCCACAAATGGATAACTTACTAAAGATATTGCACCCAATAGAGAAGCCAAGGTCACATCCATAAACCTTTTAAGTGCGTCATAGACAAACTTTGGCGAAGTCGAAATGTTCTCCAAAAACCAGTTGTGCTTTACGAGTGACAAAGGGATGCGATCGAACATGTCCTCGTACATACGATCCATGTCGATGAAACGTATTTGGGCGAACAAGAGATTATAAAGTTCAGGAAGCACTTCCCTGGCCTTCTCGCTCTGCAAGTCGATGACGACAAGGGATGCTCCTGATGTGCGGACAATTTCGACAATGTCTCCCTTCAAAGGCTCGGCGAGATCGATAAGGAATGCGAACTCGACGCTGTAGTGCTCGCTCTTGTTCACCTCCCTATACAGATCATGGACTTCTTCACCGCTGCCGATGAGCACAGCTTTCTCGCGCGACCTTGGTACGATCAAAAAGTATCCGTAGACACGCCAAACGAGAATGATGACAAAAGACACGAGAAGATAGAGAAACAGCGTTGTCTTTGGGCTGATACCGTACCAAGGTATGAAGTAGAAGAATGCGGTCGCTATAAGCATATTCACTACCTGTCCGCGGAAAAGCGATGCAATCAGTTTTGATCGAAAGACGATGAGCTGCTTCTCGTAGAGTCCTGATATAAAGAAAACAAGGGCCCAGACACCAAAGAGGAGCGAGAATGGCGCAAGGTGGGCCATGAATGTGCTTTCAGCAGGAGTAGCAGAATAACGGACAAAAAGGGCCAGCCAGAGAGATATTATAAAAGCGGCTACGTCGCCGAAGAGCAAGATCCAGGGCGCCTTCTTATTAAAGATAGTCATATAGACTGTAATATTACATGACCCCGCCGGGGTTACAAGGTATACTTTAAACAACATTATGGACCAGAAACGCAAGAAAATACTGTTTGTCATCACCAAATCAAATTGGGGTGGAGCCCAGAAGTACGTCTACGATCTCGCCACTTCCCTGCCCAAAAACCTTTATGACATAGCGGTTGTCTTTGGTGGCAAGGGCCAGCTTGCAGACAAACTCTCCGCTGCCGGAGTGCACACTATTACAGTTTCATCACTGCAACGTGATGTCACGGTGCTCGGTGATGCTCAAAGCCTATTCCAACTGCTTTCTATTTTTAAAAAGGAAAAACCTGATATCGTGCACGTGAACAGCTCCAAAGTCGGCGGTCTTGGCGCCTTTGCTGCCAGGGCCCTCAGTGTTCCCTGCATCATATTTACGTGTCACGGCTGGCCATTTAATGAGGATCGATCATTGGTTTCTTTGGCGGCAATAAAATTCTTTTCATGGCTTACAGTAGTCCTTTCACACAAAACTATTTGTGTGTCCGAGCGCGACCTTGCTGATGGTAGAAATATGGCTCTAGTCGGCCATAAAATGATGCTTGTTCACAACGGTGTTCGTGTGCCCGAATTCAAGGACGTTGCCCGCGGCCGCGGGTATATGACGGAACTTGCCCATGCAAAAGGCGTCGAGATAGCCCCCGACGACATTCTGATCGGAGCCATGGGTGAGCTCCATAAAAACAAAGGCTATGAGTATCTTATTGAAGCCTTTACTGAGCTCACCATGGATTACGATAAACCGATGAAGCTCATCATTATGGGTGAGGGTGAAGAACGTGCTCACCTAACCGACCTTATAAAAAAATTCCGCGTCGAAAAACAGGTCGCGCTCGTCGGTTTTGTAAAGGACTCCCCTACATACCTCAAGGCGTTCGATGCCTTCGTTCTTTCTTCTATTAAAGAAGGTCTGCCTTATGTTGTTATCGAAGCTGGGTTTGCGGGCCTACCTGTCGTTGCTACAAATGTCGGCGGCGTACGTGAGATTGTGACCGATATGCATTCAGGTATTTTAGTCCAGACACGAAAGCCTGCCGACATTTCGGAAGGGCTACATATGATGCTCACTGAACGAGAAAAAGCCTCTGCTTTTGGAAAGGCGCTAGAAGAAAAGGTTCGCATCGAGTTCTCGATAGAAAATATGGTTATGAATACTGTGGCGGTATACGAAAAGGTATAGTTTTGTCTTTTCGCTATATGCCCAAGAATTCCTTTTTAGTATCCTCCCTATGCACCTCGCGCATATACCTGCGCTGAGACTGGAGCAAACCGAGGGCAAAGAAACCTGCTACCAGATGTGACCCTCCATACGACACGAATGGCAACGTAATTCCTGTTACCGGTAGGAGTCCCATATTCATACCAACGTTTATGAAAAAATGGCTCATGAAAAGTATCGATATACCCAACCCGTAGAGAATCTCAAAATTGCTCGCTCCCCTACGTGCGTTGGCAATGATACGCCAGACAAGGACGCCGAATGTACCAAAAAATAGTATCACCCCAAAGAATCCCCACTCTTCAGCAAATGCTGCAAAAATAAAGTCAGTCTGATACTCGGGCAAGAATTTAAGTTTCGACTGGGTACCATACCCTATCCCTTTACCAAATATCTCGCCTGACCCAACAGCAATCGTAGATTGAAATGCGTTATAGCCCGTTCCCTGAATATCAGAGAGTGGATGAATGAACGTTAGTATGCGGTTCTTCTGATAGTCCTTAAAGCCGAAATTCCACAAAAGTGCGAATACGATTGCCCCACATGCCCCAAGTATCAAAAGGTGCTTTTTTGAGATGCCCGAAACCAGTACCATGCCTAGCCATACACAGGCGATTATCACCGCCCCTCCAAAGTCGGGTTGAAGAGCGACCAAACAAAAAAGTATAAGAGCGTAAATGCCGGATACGATGACGTGGCGGATATGAGCAATCTCGACGTGTCTGCGCGAAAAATATTTCGCTAGGATGAGTATGAGAAGAATTTTAGCGAGATCAGTTGGCTGAAATGAGAAAAGTCCCAGGTCGAGCCAGCTTTGTGCTCCCTTTACGGCGCGTACGGCGACCAGAAGGAATGCCAGAAGCGCCAACAAAAGACCGAAAAGCGTCACCAAGACCTGTGTACGCTTGAGAAAGGTCCAATCGATGACACTGGTGGCGAAAAAGACCACCAAAGAGACTACAAGCCATATGGACTGCTTTTCAAAGTAATTGTTCTCCCCCACAAACGAGTTCATGGTGATGAGTCCGAAAAGTACCAAAGTAACCGAGGCGGCAAGCATTACCCAGTCTATGGGGGCGCGCGCTATGCGCGCGCCAATGCCTTTAACAAGTTCCGGCATAGCTATTTGCGCGGCTGCGCCATGAATATGACCTCTGTCCTCACGACTGGTCGGACAAACGCTTCTGGCCATGTGAAATAAAGGCTTTGAGTTTCCGATACGCCAATTTTTTCAATCACTGTCTTTGAGAAAGCGACCCGATTGTCATCCTTGTCATAGAGCACCACGAATGCATTAATGTTCGAGAAAGACTGGTCAACAGCATCGTTCTTTATGCGCACCTCGGCGCTTGGACGGTCTCCCTGCTCAAGCCCTACATTGAGGGTGCGAATCTTTGTGAGCGTCACACCAGGACGCCATGCTGGCTCACCCGTAAATTCAAATGTTGTCTTTGCAGGAACGCGAGTTCCGGTCTGTATCCCACCCTGGAACACTACAAACTTCTGTCCTGCAGGAACGAACGAGGTACCATTCTTCTCAGCAACCAATATGCCTTCTGAATCATAAAGCTTGAAAGTGTAGCCAAGCGCTGCAATCTCGACGTTCTGGTTAGGGTTCTGGGCATATGCCAGGGCGTTGTAGATACCGGGTACAACCTGTGATGAGTAGCTCCACATTACTTTGACCGGCGAGAAATCAGCGGGACACAGACGGGCACACTTACCCCCGCAATCAACTCCCCTTTCCGATCCATTCATCTTGCCATCAGTGCATGTCGGCGCCTTATAAAAAAGAAAAAAGACCGGCAAACCCACGACTAATACAACCAGAGCGACAAGTGCAAAGAAATACCCGTATTTTCGTTTAGCTGACCATGATGCCATATATAGTCCATAGTTTACCATACTGAAATATATGTCTCGCACTGCACACATAAAGGCCAGCAAGCCTTTTGCTCCGCTCGCGCCGTCGCGCTGTGCGAGGCGCTTCTCGATACATATTTGCATGTGGTTAAACTACTACTTTAGACAGAACAAAACCGCAACGAGTGCGGTTTGTAAGTTGATGAACAAAAGAGTATTTAGCCAGGTCTCTAGAAACTGGGCGCGCATTAGGCGCCAACCTTGAATCTAAGCTTGCGCTCCTTTCGGAAAGCTCGCTTGAGACTTTGGGCTTGCTCCCGGGCAATCACTTCTCGTTCCATCTCGATCTTTTTGACAAGATGCAAAGAGATACCGTAAGCGACAGCCATGGAAAGAGCGTCGATTGGATCACCTCTGGTAAGAGAGGTGAAACCCATCGCGGATCCCAGTATGTCCGTAAACTCCATCAGGAAGAAATACAAACATATCGCATGCCCGATCTTGCGCGCTCGTGCGGCGGTCACAAGGCCAATAACGTATGCCATCGCGCAAGCGGTCATCACGTTAAAGATGACTCCTGCATCTGACAGGTGCCACCTGATAAAGGCAGGAACCTCACGGATGCTCTGAAGCATCTCCCCGAAGGGATACAGCATGCCTAGGATCATCAGCAGATCGAAGGACTTACTGTATTGGCGAGGCGCTATGAGAACACGCATCACGAGCATGCATGCGAGCAGGCCCGCATTGATCAAGTACTGACGAGGGTCGAGGAAACTCATCTTCTTTTTTCCGCTTATTATTTTTCAACGATGCTGGATTCGTTGTCTGTTTAAAATGAGATTCACCGAAGTGAAAAATCGGTGTGCCTTTCGGCGGTTCGATGTATCTCGTTTCTTTAGTTAAAAAGCTAACAGACTAGCTTGCTGGCCTCGTAATGAGTACAGCTTTCTGAAGCCAGTGATCTGGCCCCACAAAGCTGTACTCGGCGCTCCCAAGATTCTTTATTCTGATATATATTATACACCTATATTACCTAAAAGTCAATAGTGCCCAAGCAACGAAAAAGCCGCCCAGGAGGCGGCTTTTTCTTCGATTGAACTCTCTGTACTGGCGACTACCTACTTTCGCCCTGTAGGACTATCATCGGCACTACGACGTTTAACTTCTCTGTTCGGGATGGGAAGAGGTGGTTCCATCGCGTTGAATCACCAGAACAGAGAGCTCAATCATGTTGTTTTTTGGAATATGCAAGTTTCAAGTAAATAAAGTTGAGGAAACTAGACCACGACATATTCTTTCGAATAGCCTGTGTGATTCATAAATTTCCTAATAAGATCGAGCAATTAGTACTTCTCGGCTTAACACATTGCTGTGCGTACACCTAAAGCCTATCAACCTAGTAGTCTTCTAGGGCTCTCAAACGATTCCTAATCTTGGAGTTGGCTTCCCGCTTAGATGCTTTCAGCGGTTATCCATTCCGGACATAGCTACTCTGCGTTGCCACGGGCGTGACAGCAGATAGACCAGCGGTCCGTTCACTTCGGTCCTCTCGTACTAGAAGCAAAGCTCCTCAAGAATCAACGCCTGCAGTAGATAGGAGACCAACCTGTCTCACGCTTCTTTTCTCACATTGCTGTGAGGAATGGACTATATCTTCATCCTTACCTATTTTATTAGTAAGGAGATCAACGTTTAGTCTCTACGGGCATTTCATAACATGAGATTCATGTAACAAAAATTCCCTCGGTATTGTCCCCGCATGTCATACCATGCCAGGATTTTACCGAAATAAGTTGATGACGTGCGCGAAAGTTACCCTTCGCGACCGCCGTGATTGGTTGTGTCTCGTTTTGTCCTTGATGTCCGAGGGATTCAGACTGTCTAGCGCATGATCCTGCACATATTATGCAATATCACGGTCTAAACGGTCTGAACCCAGCTCACGTGCCTTTTTAATTGGCGAACAGCCAAACCCTTGGGAGCTTCTCCACCCCCAGGATAAGACGAGCCGACATCGAGGTGCCGAACTCCGCCGTCGATATGAAC
>CAYJAC010000018.1:0-15483 GCA_964368565.1 uncultured Candidatus Saccharibacteria bacterium | reverse complement strand
AGACAAAACAATAAGTACGAGAGCTATAAAAATAATTTTTTTGAAAAGCCGCATGTGGTGATGATTACCGGGCCTTCAAAACAGCAATTTCTGCCTTTAGGATTTCTATCTGTGCCTGCTGCTCCTTTATCGCTTCAATTAGTGGTGCAACAAGGTTTGCATACTGCACTGATTTCATACCTTTATCGTCTTGACTTACGATAGCTGGATAGACTTTTTCCACATCTTGCGCAATAAGACCAATGCTCGATACCTTATTCTCTTTCCAATCAAAGCTCACTCCTTGAAGTTTGATGATTTTTGATAAAGACGATTCAAGAGGTTTAACGTTTTCCTTAAGTCGCCTATCGGAAGTATGGTAATAGGCTACAGCACGAGCATTTCCGTTAACATCGAGGTCATACGTAGGTGCCATACCAACGCCTAGTTTCTGGCTAAATTGAGAATTAAGGGTAGCAATAAATGAAGCTACGCTGAGATTACCTGTTTTATCCTGGGTCGTCCCGCCTATATTAACGGGGGTGGGGGTGTTCCCCGCTGTCGGAGCTGAAGCTGGATTGCTCCACACCTGGGCAGAAACCTGAGAAGCGAGTGCAAGAAGAGCAAGAGAGAATATAATTTTTTTCATTTGGTTTCGATGAATAACGTTACCTCTAGTATACCAACATTTTTAACTACCAGCCTAACGAACACTTGTCTCCTCTAGAACCTTGAACATATCGGCCTTCTCATCTGCTGTAACGGTCGGGGCGGTCGATTCCTTTTCTAGCTCAGAAAAGACCTGATGTATCTCTTCTACAGGAATAGGCTTCTCTGTTGAGCTTTTTTCCAACTCTTCAAAAAGGGCGGCTCTCTGCTCTGGAGTCAGAGGCTTGAAATCTACGGCAGAAGGTACTGGAGCATTCCAGAGGCTATATGCCCAAAAACCCATACCGGCCAATACTGCTACAGCTATTACAATAATAAGTGTCTTTTTCATAAATTTAAAATTCTCCGTACCGTGGATCAAATGTTACCGGCACTATAGTGAACACCTTGTCATCTACAAGACCTCCTGCACTTGTGCCTCGAAGCACTATCTGTGCCGCCGGAGATGAAAGCGATGGTGCGCCTGCCAGACGGGATATACGCACTCTCAGTGCAACGTTTTGTGTGTAATAAGGACTTGATCCTTTAGGGATAATCGTTGTAAGAGAACCAGAAGGGGCAGAGTAATAATTTACCCCACCGTCAAATGAGTACATGAAAGTCGTACTAGCTACTGTTGGATAACTCAAAAGAGTAACTGTTACAGAATTTCCGGCAGTTTCAAATGCACCATTAAATCCAAGGGTGACATTCTTCTGTTCTGTTTCAGATGTACCATTTGGTAGAAGCTTAACCCTGATATTCTCATCAAAACCCAGGGAGAATGCCGCCGGGTCTACCGCACCCGAAGTAACAATACCGTTCCCGGTTGAAGGATTAAAAGTTAACCAACCAACGACAGTCGAACCCCATGCATATCCCGAAAAGCTGTTACCGGAAAGAGTGACTCCATAGTTAGGTGCCGTACCTGAAAGCGATATCCAGCCGTCCCACCCCCCTCCGTGCGATAAGGCTCGAGCCCAACCTCTGAGATTGCCGGACACGACTTGTGCATTCTGTGCATAGGTACCACTACCTGAAGGAAATCCTGAAAGGCCCCCAAATTGAATCCAGCCAATATTTGATGACCATGCATACCCAGGGGTGGACGATGCCTCGTTCCCTGTGAGCCAGCCATTTGCGTTCATGTGGACGCCATAATTGGCTGTTCCACAAGAGCCGACATTAGTACAATTAAAGCTAATCCAACCTACGTTAGAAGACCAAGCAAAGCCCGACATATTATGCGCACTATCCGCAGAAGCGAAAAGAGGCAAGAAAGCGAAAGCAAAAATAAATGCGAACTTTAAAAAGAGTGGTTTCATCTCCATCATCATATCATTCCCTAGTAAGATGCAAAACATCCAGCGCGAGATGCGCCGGATGTTTTGGTAATCATGTATCATCTACAATTATATCTCTACGTATCCAGGGAAAAGTGGTCTCGAATCCAGATTAACAGTGGTGGTCTGAACAATTGTTCCAACCCTACTATCCACACCAACCGCTCTAAACGTGATGGTGTAGGTCGTTCCACTCGATAACTTTGCCCCAAAACGGACCCTAACCGGCAAAAACTGTAATCCCCCGCTATTTAGGATGAAAGGCGACTGGACCGCTGAGCTGAATGGACCATTGTTAAATGAGAATTCGGGTTTGAGATCAGCGGGAATCGAGGATATCTCTATAGATACGGGCGCCGTAAAGTATGATGGGTTGACTGAAAGATTTATAGCTCCCTCAGTAGCTCCAGAGTAACCGGCCACGGAGCGAACTTTTACTGTACTTGGACTCGCACTAAGGGTGAATGACGGTGTCGCGCAGAATGAACCCGCGTCTACAGTAGAGCTAGGACAAACGCAGGAAGATCCGTTCCAGTTCTTGCCTCCGGTACAAACTGGAATTACCGGCCCGCCACCCCCACCACCAGATCCACTAGGATCAAACGACCCACCAGGAAAGCCAGGATTCGAGGGGGTCACGGGCGCGCATAAAGCAGATACATTTACACGAACAGGCGAAGAATACACATTTCCATTGACGACAGACTTGAAGTCGTAGAGTCCCTCTGTAAGCGAAGTTGAGTATGTTTGGGTTCCAGCTCCGCCACCAAAGCCTGTAAGCCCGCCATATACCCCATCCTGATTTGAATCCTTCTCGATGCCGTGAGACGTGATATTTCCTCCCGCTGTGCTTCGGAGCATTACGATTGATCCAGGCTGTATACAAGAAGGGCTTGCCGATAATGAGACACTTGGGGAGACTGGTAATGTCGGAACCGTAGGAGTTGTTGGTGCGCCACAAAGAGCCGGCAAAAACGCGCATATTCCAGTCGGTGCCCCACACGACGAATCTATTGCAACACTTGCTACGGAGCTATACACACCACCATTTACGACCGTTCGAAAATCATAACGATTACTCGTCTCTGAAGCTGGTACGCTAACAGTTGATGAATTAGACCCCGCATCCGGTCGCGATACTATCCCCCCGAACACACCGTCTTTATTTGAGTCCTTCTCTAAAACATTAGAGATAATGGTCGACTGTGTTCCGTTCAAGATGCCTCCACTCGCAGATCCGCTCACTGATATGGTACCCCCAGGAGCCACACAGCTTGGACTAGCAGAAACAGACGCCGTAATAGGAGTAAGCGATACCGTCGGACCTGTACCGGTCGGTACGGTAATGCCGTTAAAAGGAACAAGTGGAGTGATGGTTACACCTGGACCTGTGCCAGTCGGTTGGGTTGTACCGTTAAAAGGTACAAGCGGAGTGACGGCAGGAGTAGCGATTGTAACCATATGACTAATCTCACCCGATGTCCTTCCGTTCGCATCAGTTGCCTGCGCAGTAAACGTAATGGTTGCTGGACCGGTGTCTACCGACTGTCCAGAAGCCCGAGAATTTTTGCCATCACCCGCGCCAGCCGATGCAAATGTTGAACCAGATTTCTTGATTATGACCGACGACAGATCACCATCAGAGTCACTACCCGTAGCCTCTATTGAATATGAAACACCTGAATCGGCATTAGCTGGATTTACAACCCATGCAATCGTAGGTGCGCTTGGCACTATATATAAAGAAGTTTTTGCCTCACCACTCGCCGTACCTCCGGGACCCGTACAAGTGATACTGAAAGTCTTACCTCCAAAGATGTGAGTCGAGGATTCCTCGTTGCCTGAAGTCGCCTTTGTCCCGCTCCAATCGCCTGAAGCAGTACATGAGGTCGTATTTTGAGAGCTCCACGTGATTGTGGCTTTATTAAAAGGCTGAACAGCTGCCGGATCTACAGATATGGAAACAGTGGGCTCTGCCGGAGGTACAACCGCCCGAACACAATATACGGAACTCACATACGAATCACCTCCACATTTGTGAGAATCCCAGGCACCACGCCAATCAACATGATACTCAGCATTGCAGCTATTCCACTTTGCTTGTGTGACAGCCCATGTATAGCCCGGATTTGTTTCGTAGCCAGAGAGCTGGCACAGTTTGTCCTTTGTAACCTGATCATTCCAAAATCCCTGTGCAGAAGCAGATGCTTTAACACCGAATCGTGTCACGTCGGTCGTACTAATCCATGAACACTCACTACCAGCGGGACAAACAACCTGCGCCTGTACTTTATCTACACCAGAAACTACAGCTGATAAAAATAATACTGCGAGCCCTGCTTTTAATAAGTACTTTTTCATACGGTAAGTATACCAAATAACCGGTTTGACAACTGAACCTCTTACATATATGATACTTGTATGTAAGTTCGCCCTCCGGGCGGACTTTCTTGCTTAAAAGCCCATAAATATACGCATTATGATGTTCGATCTTAAAGTAATTCACTCAGTTCTTGGCCAGCTCGAAGAAGAGCGAGGCATTCCCCGAGAAAAGATAATCGAGGCCATCGAAATGGCTCTTGCCACAGCCTATAAAAAGGAGTACGGAAAGCGCGGACAGATCGTCCGAGCCACCTTTAATGTTGATACAGGTGCTACCGAATTCTTTCAGGTAAAAACCGTCGTTGACGACACAAAGGTGATCGACGTTCCAGAAGAAGAAGAGATGCCTGAACTAGCCCCTGATGACGAGCGTGTGCGTTATAACGGTGAACATCATATCTGGCTGGAGGAAGCCCGCATGATAAAGAAGAGCGCGGCTCTCGACGAGGAACTCCTCTTCTCCCTTGAATCAAAGGATGATTTCGGCCGTATCGCAGCCCAAACCGCAAAGCAGGTTATCATCCAGAAAATCCGCGAAGCCGAGAAGGTTTCTGTCCTTGGTGAATACGGCAAGCGCGAAGGCGACATCGTATCAGGAACTGTGCAGCGCGTAGAACGAGGCACCATCTTTATCGACATGGGCCGTGCCACCGGTGTTCTTCCTTTTGAAGAACAGATCAGAAGCGAGCATTTCAAGCAGGGTGAGCGCATCCGTGCATATCTCTTCCGTGTAGAAGAGTCTCCTCGTGGCGTATTCCTTAAACTCTCTCGCTCACATCCTCAGTTCCTCACAAAGCTTTTTGAAATCGAAGCTCCTGAAATCGCTAATAAAACCGTAGAAGTAAAGGCTGTAGCCCGCGAAGCAGGGTCACGATCAAAGATCGCTGTTATGTCTAATGACTCCCACATCGATCCTATCGGCTCTCTGGTTGGCCAGCGTGGTGTTCGCGTAACAACCGTTACATCGGAACTCGGCGGTGAAAAAATCGACATCATCGAATGGTCAGCAGACCCAAAGAAATTCATCACTGATGCGCTTTCACCTGCAAAGCCCTCTAACATTACTCTCGACGAAGTTGCAAAGACTGCAACGGTAGAAGTTAAGGATTCAGAACAGTCTCTCGCAATCGGAAAAGGTGGACAGAACGTACGCCTTGCAGCAAAACTCACCGGATGGAAAATCGACATTCGACCAGTCACAGTTGTGGCAGCTCCTGCGGCAGAGACCCCAAAGGCAGAATAATAACTATTACAAACTAAAGCTTTCCTATCGTGGCAAACATAAATCAAAAGCCGTCGAAGTTCATGTATAACCTGCTTCACGTGCTACCTTCTTTCTCAAACGAGAACGATCGAATCATCAATGTAATAGTCGAAGTATCCGCAGGATCCCTCAACAAATATGAAATAATCACTGAGTCTGGTCAGCTTAAACTGGACCGTGTTGGTTATTCTTCAATGGCGTATCCATTCACCTATGGTGCCATTCCTACAACATGGGATCTCGATAATGACCCCCTTGATGTCGAAATCGTAAACGTTACTGAACCCCTTGTCCCTGGATCGGTCGTCGAAGCACGTGTCATTGGAGCCATGAAATTCATGGACGGTGGCGAAGTGGATGACAAGATAATTGCTGTTTTAGCAAGCGACAAGCGTGTCGATCACATACAATCATATAAGGAGCTCGGAGAGCACTTCCAAAAGGAAACCAAATATTACTGGGAAAACTATAAGGCTCTCAAAAAGCCAGGCACCGGAGCCGTTGGTGAATTCCTTGATGCTGACGAAGGTATGGAGATCATCCGCGAAAGCCAGGAACGCTACGACAATCACTACCGTCCAAAGCTCGAAGCTTAGACATTTCAGGAATATAGAAAAAGAAAGCTCGCGACCGTAGGTCGCGAGCTTTCTTTTGGGTGTATAATACTCCGATGGCGCACATCAGCCCAAAGGCGACATGCGTCATCTAACTTACACTATGAAAAAATTATCTATATTTTTAGCCGTTCTTGCCCTTGCCACAGTGAGTGCTAGCCAGGCACAGGCACAGGAGGCAGACATTAATACCGAAGTGCCGTCTACTGACGGTGCACGCATAGAAAGAAAGGCAGAACTCCGTACTATGCCCATCCGCAAGGAGATGAGGGAAGATCGTCAGGAAATGCGTGCAGAGGCATCAACAACACGTGTAGAAATAAAGGAAAAGCGTGAAGAGAGACGCGAGGAAATACGTGTTACAGCATCGACTACTCGCGTCGAAATGAAAGAAAAACGTGAAGAAAGGCGCGATGAAATGCGCGATACGGCATCGACTACTCGCGTTGAGATGAAGGAAAAGCGTGAAGACCTTAAATCACAGATAGAATCACGCAAAATGGAGCTCAAGGACCGAAAAGAGGAAGCAAAAGCGTCTATTTCTGAGAGAATCTCGAATCTTGTGGTCGCTTCAACAAAGCAGCTTTCGAACGCCATCTCACGATTGAATGAAATCAAGACAAAGATTGAGAGTCGTATCACAAAGCTTGAAACAGCTGGCGCAAATACTACTAATGCTCGAGCTGGTATGGTGGCCGCCCAAACTAAAATCGATGCAGCACAAGTTTCCGTGAATGCAGTGGCGTCTGTGCAGGTTTCTAGCACAACCCCTCGTGAAAGCGGAGATGCTGTAAAAATGGCTATTAAGACCGCTCAGGCTGCCGTCAAAGATGCGCAGAAGAGCCTTACCGACGTCGTTTCTAGCCTTAAGACACTCCAAGGTTCAGTAAACGCGACATCTTCAGCAAACGTTCAATAAATTAGCTCTATAATAAACATATATGGACCCAATCCAGCAGAATCCAATACCAGCTCCTATCCAGGCACAGCCAAAGCGATCGCTTGGACCTATCATCAGCATCGTTGTCATTGTCATCCTCCTCATCGCCGGCTCTCTCTATGTATGGGGGTCAAAGGTTTCCACCAGCGATTCTGCTGCGGGTATAACTGAATCTCAGCGTATGGTGGCCCCTCAGGAACCCGCACCCGTATCAGCATCTGACGACATAGACTCACTCGATGCAGACCTGCAGACAGATAGTGGCACTGAAATTGATTTTTCAAGTATCGACGAGACGCTATAGTCGTCCACAGAGCCCTTCCAGTTCTTCACAAGAAAAGCCTCTCTCCGGAGAGGCTTTTCTGTGGACAAATTGCCCCTTTGCGGATAGACTGACGGGCACAATAAACAACAAATATGGCATCACATCACACATATAAAGCGACAATAAAGAAGCTTCCTGAGACGTCGGAAGTCGAGATAAAGAGCGAGATCAGCGCCAAGGAGTTCGATGCAGCCATTGCAGACGCGGTTTCGGATATCCAGAAAGAAGTCACTATCCCAGGATTCCGAAAGGGTGCCGCTCCAGAAAAGATGGTACGCGAAAAGGTGGGAGCAGGCGCGATAGTCCGCGAAGCAGCCGAGCATGCGATCTCACATGCATACAGTCATATCCTCGAAGCAGAAAAAATCGACGCTATCGGACACCCTAAGGTTGAGATAACTAAGATTGCTGAAGGCAATCCTCTTGAGTTCACCATCACTACCGCAATCGTTCCTGAATTGAAAAAGCTCGACTATGTGAAGATCGCTGCAAAGGAGAATGCAAAGAAGACTGAGGCCGTCGTCATAACTGATGATGAGATGACAAAAACTATCGAAAGTATTCTCGTTAACTTTGCAAAGGCAAACAAAAGCGAGAAGGCTCCCGAGCTTAACGATGAATTCGTAAAAACTCTTGGAGAGTTCGAAAACGTTGCTGACTTCAAAACAAAACTTAAAGAGAATATGCAGAAAGAGAAGGAGCACAAGGCAAACGAAAAGAAGCGCCTCGCACTCGTGGATGCTCTCACCGCAAACGTCGACGCAGTTATCCCTGAGGTACTCGTCGAGTCAGAGCTCGGCCGCATGACAGAGCAGATGAAGGCGGACATCGAGCGCATGGGCCTCAAGTTCGATGACTACCTTAAACACCTCAAGAAAACTGCGGACGACCTCAAGAAGGAATGGAGAAACGATGCGATAAAACGTGTGAAGCTCGACCTTGCTATGTCGTTCATCTCAAAAGAAGAGAAAATCGTCGCAGACAAAAAGAAGGTTGATGATGAAGTGAAGCACGCAACCGAGCATCATAAAGGAGTAGATCCAGAACGGGCACGATCATACTTCGAACACATATTCGTAAATCAGGCGGTGTTCGAATTCCTCGAAAAGCAGAAATAATCTGAAAAAACAAAAAAGACCGTTCGTGAGTCCTTCCCCAACTTGGACAAACGAACGGTCTTTTTGTTTTGGAACTTTATCTTTTCTTTAGAAAATTTTTATATTCTCTTTATCTAAAAGACACTATCGGACAAGGACAAGCGCCGCGACCGTAATTGCAGCCGTTTCTGCGCGCAGCACCGGAGAGTTCAATCGGACAACATGCGCCCTTTTTCCAGTGAACACACCGATTTCCCTGTCTGACCAACCGCCCTCAGGTCCGATGCACAGTACAACTTCGCCACCAACTTGCATCGATTCTTTATTCACAAAATCACCACTGACATGAAATACCATCATCGGGCGTTTTTCATTTTCGAGAAAATCAGCGAGGGCGACAGGCTCAGATATTTTTACCATATCGCTTCGTCCGGACTGCTCGAGGGCCTCTACCATAATCTTGTTTGCACGTTCTATATTGAAACCCTTCTTTTCGCTGCGCTCGGAAATAAGGGGAATGAATTCGGAAACACCGAGCTCGGTGCCCTTCTGAATGATCCATTCAAAGTTGTCTTTCTTTATAAGGGAGACGGCAAGCACAACCTTTGTTTCAGAGAATGGTTTCACAGACGATGTTTCGAGGATGCGGAACGTCACCTCTGACTTCTCCAGTGAAACAATCTCGCATTCATGGTCAAAGCCTGTACCATCGAAGAAAATGACCTTATCCCCTGCGTGCAACCTAAAAACATGGCTCAGTTGATGGACAAGAGAGTCACTTGAGAAAGAGTTTATCTTTCCTTTAGAAATATGTGACGTCAGAAAAAAGCGGTGTAACCTCATGTGTAACAGTATAGGCAGTTTCAGAGAAAAAGAAACACATACCCTTCGGTAAGGCCGTCTAGGACGAACACGTCAGCCGTATTGCGCTTCCCTCTCTTTTTGTATATTGTTTCGCTATCCCTTTAGTCACAGATAGTTACCCAGATAACCTTAATCAAAAAATATGTCGATACTCATTCCAACCGTCATCGAAAAGACAACCATGGGCGAGCGCGCCTATGACATTTACTCACGTCTCCTCAAAGAGAATATTATTTTTCTCGCTGGCCCTATCGATGACAATGTTGCAAACACCGTCATCGCCCAGCTCCTCTTCCTTCAGTCTGAAGATTCCAAAAAAGACATTTCACTCTATGTGAATTCTCCCGGCGGATCTGTAACTGCAGGACTCGCCATTATCGACACCATGAACCACATCAAGAACGACGTCTCAACCGTCTGCATCGGCATCGCTGCATCGATGGGTGCGGTAATCCTCTCTGCAGGAAAAAAGGGCAAGCGATATATTCTACCGAACGCAGAGGTTATGATTCACCAGCCACTCGGCGGAGTCGAAGGACAAGCAGCAGACATTGCGATTACCGCAAAGCACATTCTGAAAACTCGCGAGCGCTTGAATAAGATTCTTGCAGACAACACTGGCAAGCCTGTCGCTCAGATTGAAAAGGATGTTGACCGAGATTTCTTCCTCGAGGCTGAGGAAGCAAAAAAATACGGTATCGTCGACAAGGTACTGGGCTAGTCAAAACTAAATTTAAAAAACGAACGTGTCGCGGAAGCGGCACTTTTGTTTTATTACAAGAGAGTGGCAAGAGAGTTTGGTTGTGCCTTCAGAGGGACTCACGGAGGACGACGGTCCGAGTGTGAAGGCGTTCCGTCCACCGGAACGACCTGTGCCTGAGGAAGGCACAACCAAACTCTCTTGCCACTCTCCCCCTTTATATGTAGTATGAAATCGTTACCATTTAATTTCCGGCCGGACGCCTCTTCGATCGCTTGGACGCACCATTTCTCCTGCATCTTTCCACCCTTTCTGATACAGCCCTGAACCCTCTTCTCTTCGCCCAACACAGACCCAAAAAGCAGACGGCCTATTAACCACATGTCATTTATAACCGTATTGTTGCTCGGAGTAGCAGCACTGATCGCAGGCGTCGCCATTGGCTACTACCTACGCCTCATCATCTCGCTCGGCAAGCGCGGATCGATGGAGCTCGAGATAAAGAAGATGGAAGTCGAAGCACAGGAAGCCGCAAAAAAAGTAGTGCTTGAGGCAGAACAAAAGGCCGCAGAGACAATGAAGGAATTGCGCCAGGAGGTAAAGGAAAAAGAGGAAAAGGCAAAAGCCGTCGAAGACCGTCTTATAAAAAAGGAGGACTCTCTCGACAAACGTCAGGCAGACCTCGACTCTGAAGTCGAAGCCATCAAAGGTAAGGCGGTGGAGATCCGTGCCATCAAAGAAAAGGCAGACAAACTCCTCGTCGACAGACAGGGTGCGCTAGAAGCAACTGCTCGCCTCACCCAGGAACAGGCCAAGGAAGAGATTATAAAAACAACCGAGAGCAAATATGGCGACGATCTCCTCGTGCGTATGCAGAAACTCGAACGAGCGAATCAGGATAAAATCGAGGCACGGGCAAAGGATATTCTTGCAACCGCAATACACCGCCTTGGTAATGCCGTAGGATCGGATCTCTTCTCTACCTCAATCACCATCGCCTCTGACGAAATCAAAGGCAAAATCATCGGCAAGGAAGGACGCAATATAAAGAGCTTTGAACGTGTCACAGGCGTCGAGGTTATTGTCGACGACACGCCGGGTACCATCATAATCTCGTCATTTGATCCTATTCGCCGCCAGATTGCCCGCATGGCACTCGAGGCATTGATCGCCGATGGTCGTATCCAGCCCGCAAAGATTGAAAAGCTTGTTGAAAAGGCTCGTGAGGATATAAATAAGGTCATAAAGGAAAAGGGCGAACAGGCGGCCTTTGAAGTCGGCGTCATGAACCTTGATCCACGAATCATAGCCATTTTGGGCCGACTCTACTTCCGCACATCGTACGGCCAGAACGTTTTGCAGCATTCGGTTGAAATGGCGCACATCGCCGGTATGATTGCCGAGGAGTTGGGTGCAAATGTGGCTGTGGCAAAGGCCGGAGCCCTGGTCCACGATATCGGCAAGGCTCTCGACCACGAGGTCCAGGGCTCCCACGTCGAGATCGGTCGTCGTATTCTCCAGAAATTCGGCGCAGATGAGGCCATTGTAAAGGCAATGCAGGCCCACCACGACGAATATCCTTATGAAACAGTCGAATCTATCATCGTCCAGGTGGCTGATGCCATATCAGGCGCTCGCCCAGGTGCACGCCACGACAGCGTCGAGAACTATTTGAAGCGCCTGCAGGACCTCGAGGCTATCGCAACCGGTATGCCGGGCGTTGAAAAGGCCTATGCCCTCCAGGCAGGCCGTGAAATCCGCATCTTTGTGAAGCCAGAACAGGTCTCTGATTTGGACGCAAAAAATATGGCACGCGCCGTAGCTGAAAAAATAGAACAGGACTTAAAGTATCCAGGAGAAATTAAAGTCACGCTGATACGAGAGAATAGGATAACTGAGTTTGCACGATAGATACTCAATAAAACGGCTCAACTGAGCCGTTTTATTATTTTCTACTTTTTCTTATCCCCAGTTGTCAACAGAGCCATATTTTACCCATTTGCCTAAAATATGGCTTCTTATATAATGAATACAGACCAAACCTCTCGACTACCGAGGGTAAGCGCATGATGAAAATCCTGCGAGTAAAAGTTCGTAATTATTAAAAGTAATTTCTATACCATGAACAAAGCAGCAATCGTAGAAGCAGTACACGGAGTTCTCAACACAACTAAGGTCCAGGCAGAGCAGGTAGTCGACAAGGTTTTCGATTCTATCGTAGCAGGTCTCAAGAAGGGTGATGAAGTTTCAATCGCAGGTCTCGGTATCTTCTCAGTAAAGATGCGAAAGGCACGCCAGGCTCGAAATCCTCGAACAGGCGAGACTATCTCAGTCCCAGCTATGAAGGTTCCTAAGTTCCGCGCAGCAAAGGCTCTCAAGGACTCAGTTAAATAATTTCGTTTTCTTTTCGAAAGCAAAAAACCGCCAAGAGGGCGGTTTTTTGCTGGTCTTGTTGTGATCACACCCCCCCGTGCCAAAGGAAAAGGCCCGCCTCCTTTCGGAAAGCGGGACCTTGTAGCTAATGCAACT
This sequence comes from uncultured Candidatus Saccharibacteria bacterium, assembly GCA_964368565.1. Lineage (GTDB taxonomy): Bacteria > Patescibacteriota > Minisyncoccia > Phycocordibacterales > UBA6065 > UBA6065. The sequence goes on along the minus strand of CAYJAC010000018.1, from coordinate 2,798 downwards.
ATCCTAACTAACCGTTAATAGTTCTTAAAAAGAATTTTAAACAATGCGAACGTCTGCGACAGGTCGTAACGCTTTGTATTTTCAACGACGCCGTTTGGGGCGATTTGGTATGTAGTAATCATAGTTTGTGTTCTCTAGAGCGCATGTGCCTCTAGACTGATCGATACGGACAGAATCGAACCATCTGACTGCATGTTGATACAGCGCCTTACCATAAGGCATATCGATAGAACATAAACCGAGGAACTGCTACGGGATAGATATTATGGTTAAACGGCCCAGAAGTCAAAAGGTGATCACTACAGGAGTCGAACCTGCCCGCCTCCGTCGGAATTACCCGCCGTCGCTCTGCCGTTAAGCTATGTGATCAGAGTGAAAGTATATCAGCAATAAATAGGAATCGGTCTCTACGAGACCAGTACAGGTTTCCCATTTCCTCGCTTAGAAAGCTCGAAAATATGGGAAAACCTTTTCGATTCCCGGCCGCATGCCCACAGGGCATGCTCGCCCGCACCAAATGAAAAATCCCCAGCATGGGGATTTTTCATTTGGTGCGGGCGCCGGGAATCGAACCCGGACGTACTGCTTGGAAGGCAATCGTTCTACCATTAAACCACGCCCGCATATATGTGCCACCTATCACTTCCCTCTTTGTACCGCTAAGCGATAGTAACAAAAAACAGCGCTCCGAGCAATCGGAGCGCTGTTTTTATATTTTTAAATTTACTTCTGTGGAGGTTTCTGATCTGGTCGTGGTTTCTGATCTGGCTTTGGTGTGTCCGCAAATTTCATATGTTTTAGTTATTAGATATTAGTAAAAAGATCTTTTTCGAAAGGGTCTTTAAACTCCTCTCGTACATTTAGTATAGGGGTAAGCCTAGATTCTCAACTAAAACAATACATTGATACTGAGCTGTCAAAACAGATTCTTAAAATTGACGCCGATTATCTTTCAATATACTAATTTTTAATCGCCGGGGAATCCCTTTATCGTAGGCATTCCAACCATTTTTTCTTTCAGTAAAACTGTGATTTAACCATTTATATATATTTCGTTAACTCTACTTTGTGACACTACCTTCTCCAACACTTGACGATACTTTAATAACGACATCAAAGTCATCTCCCTCCTCTACCCTCTTCCTACGCTCGAACCCACAGCGCACACATTGGTGTGTGATCATGAAACCCTTCCCTTCTTTAGCTATCGCCGCAGGCTTCATAAGCCCACCACACTTCTCTAGTCTATCGCCAGGATTAATATCTACGTGTTTTGACCACAAGCATTTCGGACAATGGTTAGTATATCCGTCTCCCTTTACCTGAGCACCACAGTTACCGCACACAAAGTCTTCTATTGTTCGAGTGAATTTCTTGGAGTCCATATAGTAAGATAAGCATACAAGAATAATCAGAAGCAAGGGCTGGGATTCGGTCCTTACAGGACCAGTACCCTGTTTGGAAACTTCTTTCGTCAAAGGCTCAGAAGTTTGCTCAAACATGCTTCGAATCCCGGTCGCATTCGCCAACGGCGAATGCTCGCCCGACAGAATAGAAAAATGCCACACGTGTGGCATTTTTCTATTCTGTCGGGGCGCCGGGATTCGAACCCGGAGTCACTTCATCCCAAGTGAAGCATGTTGCCGTTACACCACGCCCCGAAACTCATGTGAGCTTTCACATACTAGCACAATGTCAGTAAAAATCTAATTTTCTAGGATAATATCCTCTACCATACGTACCTCAGCCCTTCTCTGTGCATCATCTAAAAGGACACAAACCAAATCACATTGCCACCTATCAATTTTTCGATACGCCAAGTACGTGGCGATCGTACGGGCAAGCCTTCTTTGCTTCAAACTATGCATATTCTCTTCGGGTCTCACTGCCTCATTTTCACGTGAAACGCTCTTTACCTCGATAAAGTGAATAACGTCGTCCTTGCAGCAAACTATATCTATTTCACCCCATTTTCTCGTATAGTTACGCTCAAGTAGCGTGTAACCGTGATTCTTGAGGAACTGACAGGCAAGTGCCTCTCCTTTTTCTCCTATTCTCTGGCTCTGTGAGGTAAACTTTTTCATGCACTAATCATGCCAAAAGACATATAAATTAATCATAAAGAACACAACTGCTTTCACATGAAACACCAAATTATGTTACATATGTAACATAATTGTGGATTGCGACCCAACGAAATCGTTTTGTAAAATAACGGCTCCGTTAAGCGATTATAAGGACAAAAGACATAAAAACATGTACTTTATGTACCCTGTCTTTTAAACACTATCCCCAGAGTTATCCACAGTTTGTACAAAAAACCATATCTAGCACCATTTTATTAAAAATTTATCTTAAGGGCCAAAAGACATCCTGTTGGAGAGATAGCTTCGAATGTCTTAGACAAGGCCGCACTGAATCGGTACTTACAGGACCAGTACCCATGATTGGATTTTCTCGTCGCTGAAGACAGCTCGATAAAATCTCAATCAGGCTTCGATTCTCTCACGCATGTCCAACGGACATGCTTACCCGCACACATATGAAAAAGCCCCATACAATGGGGTTTTTTCATATGTGTGCGGGTAGAGAGAATCGAACTCTCACCTCATCCTTGGCAAGGACGTGTCCTACCACTAAACGATACCCGCAGTGGAATTAATATACACCAAACAGATGTAAACTCAAAGTTTTTCCAATTCCTTTGATTTATCATGTATTTCGCGTATGATAAGTCTGCGCTCCCGTAGTGAAATGGATATCATACCGGTCTTCGGAACCGTTGTTGGGGGTTCGAA
>CAYJAC010000017.1:11821-16561 GCA_964368565.1 uncultured Candidatus Saccharibacteria bacterium | reverse complement strand
CAGAGATCCATGTTCGCAGCCCACTCGCTTGTCAGACTCTTCACGGAGTATGTAAGCAGTGTTACGGAATCGACCTTGGTAAGAACCATTTGATCGACATTGGTGAAGCTGTCGGAACTGTCGCGGCTCAGGCTATCGGAGAGCCAGGTACACAGCTCACTATGCGTACATTCCATGCCGGAGGTACAGCATCGGTCGGCGGAGACATTACTGCAGGTCTTCCTCGCGTTGAAGAAGTATTCGAAAAGCGACGTCCAAAGAATCCGGCTGTTATCGCGACTGTGAGCGGTGTCGTCACATCAGTAAAGGATTTGGGCAAGGAAAAGGTTATCTCTGTTATTCCAGACCTCGAAGACAAGGGCAAGACAAAGAAGGGTGCAGCAGAGATCGAGTACTCATTCTCATCTCGACGTATGGCACTCGTAAAGGCTGGTGACAAGGTAGTAAAAGGTGCCTTCCTCACCGACGGTTCTGCGGATATCGACGAGGTATTCGAGTACGCGGGCAAGGAACGAGCCATGGACTACATCATTCGTGAAATCGGAAAGATTTACGAACTTCAGGGAGAGACCGTGTCTCGAAAGCATATCGAGATCATCGTAAAGCAGATGTTCTCACGACGACGCGTTACTGGCGCAGGAGATTCAAAGTACTCTATCGACGACTTGGTAGATGCATTCGACATCAACGTAGAGAACGAAAAGGTAAAGCTTTCAGAAAAGACTACCGAAGCGACAACCGAATCAGTGGTTATGGGAATCACCGAAGTATCGCTCTCACGACAGTCATTCCTCTCGGCAGCGTCGTTCCAGCACACCACTCGAATCTTTATCTCTGCGGCTATCCGTGGAACTGAAGACTCACTCCAGGGACTCAAGGAAAACGTTATCATCGGTCGCCTCATCCCAGCGGGTACCGGTTACAAGGGAAGCCCAAAGAATCAGATGATTGCGGATATGCAGCCGAAAGAAGAAGTCTCGTCAGAAAATTAGTTGGTGAGGATAGATCCGTAGGCACGGCGCCTGACGGAGACTCTCGGAGCCCGACGGGGCGAGAGTGAGGGAATTCGTTCCAAACGAATTACCCGTGCTCCGGCAGGTGCCGGTGACTACGGGATAGCCACAACAATCAATATGTCTACTCATGTGCAAGACATTAAGGAACGCCTCAGCATCACGGATGTTTTGAGTTCCTATATAAAGTTGGATAAGTCAGGCGTGAACTACAAGGCGCGCTGTCCCTTTCACAACGAAAAGACTCCGTCTTTTTATGTGTCACCTGAACGAAACTCTTTCTATTGTTTCGGTTGCGGTGAAAAAGGAGACATATTCAGCTTTGTGGAAAAATTCGAAGGTCTAGACTTCACGGGTGCTTTGAAAGTGCTTGCTGATCGTGCGGGAGTTTCTCTCGACCGGGGCAACATAGGCAAAGACAATCGCAAGGAGATCCTTTACGAAATTCTCGAAGTAGCTACCGTCTTCTATGAGGAAACTCTTAAGAAAGATGCAGCTGCCAAAGCCTACATCACAGGCCGAGGGTTGTCGGAAAAGACGATCGAGCATTTCAGGGTCGGCTATGCGCCGGCAGACTGGAGGCAGTTGCGATCATATCTACGGACAAAGGGATATAAGGATGCCGACGTCGAAGCCGTGGGTCTCATAAAGCGTACCGACAAGCCGGGTGGCGATCCTTTCTACGATGTATTTCGTGGCAGGATTATATTCCCGATTTGCGACACGTCTGGCAGAGTAGTGGCCTATTCGGGCCGTATCGTGGTTTCGGACGATAAATCGCCCAAATACCTCAATAGCCCTGAAACAGCCCTCTATAGCAAGTCCAAGACCCTATACGGGCTGGATAAGGCAAAGGCTGACATCAGGAAGCGCGACCACGTGTTGCTAGTAGAAGGTCAGATGGATTGCGTCATGCTTCATCAGGCAGGCTTTACCAATACGGTGGCTGCGTCAGGAACAGCATTCACCGAGGATGACGGTCCGTCGTCAGGGCTCGGCCTCATCATGAGGCTCACTGACAATATCGTCATCGCCTTCGATTCTGATGCGGCGGGGCAAAAGGCGGCAAAGCGCATCGTGCCCGCGATCTCACTCATGACAGCGATCTCGCTTGGCATGAATATCAAGATTATTGATATTAAGGGAGGTAAGGATCCGGCAGATATTGTGAAGGAAGATCCAAAGAACTGGGTGAAGGCTATGGAGTCGAAGAAGCATTTCATTGACTTCCTCGTCGACTCGTTTGTGGACAAGGAATCGTCACCGACCGAAGCGCGAAAACTCATCAATCAGGATGTATTTCCGTTTGTTCGCAGGATTCCAGCTGACACGCAGCGATTCCAAGCCATTAAGACAGTGGCGGAAAAGCTCGCTATCAGCGAAGATGCTCTGTGGAAAGATTTACAGGCATACGTAAAGCTTAATCCCGAGAAGCAGGCCATGGCCCAGGCTTCGCCTCAGTTGCGAAAGGTAGAGCGGCTCGAATCGATAGAGAAAAAGATCCTCGGAATAACTTACTCAAAGAAATATTTTGGCGGCGACGAGGTAAAGAAGAAGGCGCTCTATGACATTGTTGGTCCCGAAAAGGCAAAGGCCTTTGAATCGCTCACACCGCTCGACATTGCAGAGCTCACCCTGGAGGCAGAAGTGACTTACGGAGATGGTCCAATAGAAAAAGAATACAAATTATTGATGCTGCATCTGGAGCAAGAGTACGGCAAGAGGAAATTGGAGGAGAAAATGGCCGAGCTTCACAGATTAGAAAAAGGAAAAGGGGACATCGGCAGCTTGATGCAAGAAATACAGACACTTTCCAAGCGAATTCAGGAGATAAAGACATTAACAGAAAAGATTTAACGGATTTGATACAATAAAACCCATGGCGAAAAAGAACGTCAAAAAATCCATAAAGAAGGTAGAAAAAAAGGGGGCTTTAAAGCCGTCTAAAATCGCGCCTAAAAAGGCGAAAATAAAAGCTGTTGTATCTCCAAAGGCGAGGGAAAAGGCTCGAGAGGCCAATAAAAAGGCTGACCGACTTGTAGCAAAGGGCAAGGAACGTGGTTTCATCACATATGACGAAATTCTAAAGGAATTTCCGACAGTGGAGGACGATATTATGTTTCTCGACGAGCTTTATACAAAGTTCTCGAGCGCCGGTATCGACGTACTTGAATCGGGTGGCATGTTGGACCTTGAACCACCGGTAAAGGAATCGGGCAAGAAGTATTCGTTCGGTCGCGCTGGCAGCGAGTCTTCATATGACTCGATCCAGATGTATTTGAAGGAGATTGGTCAGTACCCACTCGTTTCCGCTGCCATGGAAAAGGAATTGGCAAAGCGCATCGAGGCAGGGGATGACGAGGCAAAGGGTTTGCTTGCAAAGGCTAACCTGCGACTTGTGGTTTCTATCGCCAAGAAGTATGTGGGACGCTCAGCTGATCTCACTCTTCTCGACCTTATTCAGGAGGGTAACCTTGGTTTGTTCAAAGCCGTAGATAAGTTCGATTGGTCAAAGGGATTTAAATTCTCTACATATGCTACATGGTGGATCCGTCAGGCCATCACACGCGCCCTTGCAGACCAGTCTCGAACCATTCGCGTACCTGTGCACATGGTGGAAACCATCGCAAAGTACAAGCAGGTCGTTCGACGATTGTCACAGGACCTAGGACGAGATCCATTGCCAGACGAAATCGCTACAGAAATGGGACTAGAAGTTGAAAAGGTCTACCAGATCGAAAAGATTGATCAGGATACTGTTTCTCTCGAAAGCCCTGTTGGTGACGACGGCGACGATGGTAAGTCTACTCTCGGTGACTTCCTTTCAGATGACAAGATCTTGTCTCCAGACCAGGAATCATCACGCCGCATTTTGGCCGATCAGGTTCGAAATATTCTGGACGACCTTTCTCCAAAGGAGCGCAAGATTTTGGAGATGCGCCATGGATTGAACGACGGAATCACTCACACCCTCGAGGAGGTGGGCAAGGAATTCGGTGTTACTCGTGAACGTATCCGCCAGATTGAAGCAAAGGCGCATGAGAAGATTAGGCAGCATGAGAGGATAAATCAGTTGAAGAATTACTAAGTAAGTCAAAAGCCTCCAAACAGCCTTTTCGGGTACCGGACTATTTGCTCCGAAAGCAAATGTCCTCACTCTCGCGCCGTCGCGCTCCGAGAGTACCCTCTAAGGCTATTTGGAGGCTTTTGCTTGCCAGTAATTCTAGCTAGTTTGCGCATTATAGGCTTATTCTAAGCCATTTTATGAATATTGACAAATATAGATTTTGGGTGTATAGTATGTAAGTAAAAGGTTCATCAACTTTCAGCAACATCAACCTCAGAAAAAGAAAGGAAACCTGACGAAAGTCAGGCCAAGCATGTCGAGAAAACATCAAGAAAAGACGCATCGCCGAATCCTTAAGAAGAATCCCGTTGTCGCAAGAGCGCGGGTTTTGTTTTGCCTAAATGGAGAGGTGATAGGGACTTTTTTTTGACTACTTCACTTCCAACAACTGCACCTGGAACACAAGCGTTGAATTGCCAGGAATGCTACCGAGGGTTTCCTTGCCGTACCCGTATTCAGGAGAAATGACGAGAGCGCGGATACCGCCAACTTTCATACCTACGAGGCCAACATCCCAACCTTTGATGACTGTGCCACCACCGAGCATAAATGAATATGGTGTGCCGCGATCGAGAGAGCTATCGAACTTTGTACCGTCGG
>CAYJAC010000017.1:8035-11721 GCA_964368565.1 uncultured Candidatus Saccharibacteria bacterium | reverse complement strand
CGCCAAGATTGCTACGGCTACCCCTATCCATTCACGCTTTTCAAGAGTTTTCATGTGTATCGTTAAAAATAAGATGCTTGTACCTTCACATTGTACTATAATGTCTCACATGCTACGACACCTTTTCAAAAAGAAGACGGAAAATGCCCCTGGCCATGCGGTTGAGAATCGCCTGACCAGCCATGAATTATCGATGAAAGAGCTCAAGGACGGCTCTCGCAAGAGACTCGCCACCATTAACAGCGAGTTCAAGCAAACATTCAAATTCCTTAAAAGATATCCCCGCTCTGTCACGTTCTTTGGTTCGGCTCGATTCAATGAAAGCCATCCTTCATATGTTCGTGCTCGCGGATTAGCAAAAAAGATAGTTGAAGAGACAGGGTATGCCGTCATCACTGGTGGGGCAGGTGGTATCATGGAAGCAGCCAACCGGGGGGCCTATGAGGCAGGTGGAAAATCTATTGGTATGAACATTGTCCTCCCACAGGAGCAAAAGATGAACGAGTTCCTCACCGCCCATGTTCGTTTCTATTATTTCTTTATTCGAAAAGTAGCCCTTTCTTTCTCGGCCGAGACGTACATCTATTTCCCTGGTGGTTACGGCACCATGGATGAATTTTTCGAGATCGTAACCCTGATGCAGACCCGCAAGATTCCAAAGGTTCCGATTATTTGCGTAGGCTCTGAATTCTGGAAAAATATCGACACCTTGTCAGCTGCACTTCGTGATGAATTTCAGACCATCTCGCCGGGCGACGAAAAGATATATCACATTACAGACAGCGACGAGGAGATTTTAAAGATAGTGAAAGAAGCCAGATTGAGGAAGGAGTAGAAAAGATTCGAGTTAAAAAAGCCACATCCTCGTGATGCGGCTTTTGTTGAATTATGTCCTTTGTCGCTTACTTAAAAGAGCGGAAACATAAGCGATCAATTCGGCGGTGTTTGTGCCTATGGATTCGAGCGTTTTCCTAAGCGTAGAGAGCGGTTCAGCGCGAAGGGGTTTTGTTACTGAAGTTGTTCGGGCCCTTTGTATGAACGCCTCCGCTGCATCTAGTCCTTCAAAGACGCGTGGTCCCGTCAGGTGACATGTGCAGTGATCCAGAGTGTCGTCAGGCAGATGGCCGACAGCCGTTTTATCATTCACACAGATAAGTATTGTGTTTCCTGATGCGATGACTGTTTTGCATGTCGGACAGACAATCTCAACACTCCGATTAAGAACTAAGGGAATAACCCGTATTTTGTTCATGGGGTAGGGTTGTTTTCAAGGCGTTGGGTTTGTGTAAAAGTACGCCTTAAACAGCTGGGTGTCAATCGCACTTAATTACCTCTATGGTATTCTTGTGGCTATGGCAAAACCTATTATATTCACTATAGATAAGAAGCTTCCTGGCACCATCGGTCGTGCGGGTACAATCATGACAGCACATGGCCCTATCCAAACCCCCGCATTCATTGCGGTGGGCACAAAGGCGTCTGTGCGAGCACTGACAACTGACATGCTTTTGGGCTTGGGTGCACAGGCGGTGCTCGCCAATACCTACCACCTTTATATGCAGCCTGGCGAAGAGCTGGTTCGCAAGATGGGCGGTTTGCAAAAGATGATGAACTGGAATGGTCCCACTTTTACCGACTCTGGCGGATTCCAGGTGTTTTCACTGGGAGCTGGATATGGTTCAAATGTTTCTAAGGTTTTGAAGGACATGGAAGCACTGCCTCTCATCGACAAGACACATGAAAGGGAAGACGTTCAGCCAAAACTTGTTCAAATCGACTATGATGGTGCTGCGTTCAAATCGCCCCTTGATGGATCGATTCATTACATAACTCCAGAAAGATCTATGGAGATTCAGCACACGATTGGTGCAGACATTATATTTGCCTTTGATGAATGCACATCACCGGCCGAAACCCGTAGCTATCAGCGCGAGGCTCTCGACCGCACGCACCGTTGGGGCGCTCGCTCACTCGAATATCATCGATCAAAGGAAATTTCTGAAAGACAGGCACTCTTTGGTATCGTCCAAGGCGGTCGCTACGAGGATTTACGCAAAGAGAGCGCCCAGGTCATCGGCGCCATGGATTTTGATGGCTTTGGCATCGGTGGATCTTTTGATAAGGAAGACTTGCACACTGCTGTAAAGTGGGTGAATGAAATTTTACCTGAAGACAAGCCACGTCATTTGCTCGGTATTGGCGAGCCCGAGGACATGTTTGAGGGTGTCGAGAATGGCTGTGATACGTTTGATTGTGTGGCCCCTACGCGATTGGCACGTCACGGCACTGTCTATACTAAAAAAGGTAAAATTCATATCGGTAATGCGCAGTATACAGGTGATTTAGGTCCTATAGACGAAGGCTGTCAGTGCTATGCGTGTAAAAATTATTCGCGTGCATATCTATCCCATCTCCATAAATCTCGCGAAATGGTCGGTCCGATGCTCTGTTCGATACACAATCTCTATTTCATAGTTCACTTAGTGCAAAAAATGCGCGAAAGCATTATCGATGGTACGTTTGCGGAGTTTAAGAAAAGTTTTTTGGCGGAGTACCGCAGGTAAAAAATCAGGCTCACTGTTCAGACAAAAAAAGACCGCCTTGTGGGGCGGCCTTACGATGAAGCTTCTAGATGTCGAGACCAAGCTTCTTTGCTTGGTGTCGGGCGACGTCCATAAGCCTGTCGACCTGACGTTGTAGCTCGATGGCTACATCGATCATTTTGCCGATTTTGGCCACCTCGTCTAGTCGTGTCTTGTGGGGTAGAGGTTTGCGATTGTAGGCTCGACGAGCTTTGATCGCCTTCGAGACAATAACGGCCGGTAGTGTCTCGGTTATCGGAAAGAAGCTGTTGCTTACGGCCGATGACGAGGTGAGAAGAAGGCGGAGGTCCCGATCGCTCAGATCCCTAGACTTGATCTTGAAGCGATATGCTTCCGTTTGGGTCATTTGCAAAATGACCTGAACGGGCTGCTTCGGAACATGACTCAGAATCACGATCCCGACACGTTCACTTTTTGCCTGAATGGACTTATCCATAAAGGTGACAGTCACCTTTCCTGGGATAGGTATGTCTCGGCTTAGGCGCTCAAAGCACCACGTGATGCGCGGATCGCTGATTCCGCTAATCGTAAGCTCGCGGGCGTTATGGGGGACTCGGCTGACAGTGGATGTATCTTCGCTCATCGATGATGAATTTTTGTTGAATGTGCAGCTGGGCAGGTTCTGATATTACATTTATTTTACTAAATGTCAAATTGGTGTTATTAAGAAAAACACTTGCGATAAAAAAATCGTATGCTACTCTTTTATGCATGTCACACGTTGGTGTAAAGTTTACCGTCATCAAGAAGGTCCTTCTCAAGAAAGGGCTCATTTTTGATGGCATACGCTAAATCTCTCAGATAGCAGCGAAATCAAGAATGAGCCCTCGAACATGATTCGATGGCTCATTTTGTTTTTGTTGGTAGCAGAATTGTTCTTTGTCAGATGTTAGTCGTTCTTTTGTTCGTATCACAGATATATCCACCCCCCCCCAACCTGAAATACCGTATACATATGAATCAAAAATCGTCACTAGTCATCGTCAGTGTTCATAGCGTAAAGACGCCCCATCGCACGCAGCCCCCGCTCAAAACGGAAGCTCGATGCAAGCCTCCTAAACCTGATATAACCTATTGGGAAAA
>CAYJAC010000017.1:4201-7935 GCA_964368565.1 uncultured Candidatus Saccharibacteria bacterium | reverse complement strand
AGTCTGACTGCGCCGCCACATCGTTCTCCCCACGATCATTTACCGTGAGTTTATGCAGATCCAGCCGCGCACTTTGTGCGCGGCTTTTTTATTCCGGTCTTTATGTCCTGCTTCCAGTGCGCTATAGTGACTAGATGTCATTATTTAAGGTACATAACGGGTTTGCACCCGCGGGCGACCAACCAAAGGCCATAGAAGGCCTTGTAAAGGGTATAAAGGCAGGTGCTCGACACCAGACGCTCTTGGGTGTGACTGGCTCAGGCAAGACTTTTACAGCCGCCAATGTCATCGCACGAGTGGGCAAGCCGACCCTCGTCATCGCTCACAATAAAACGCTTGCCGCCCAGCTTGCCCAGGAATATGCGGAATTCTTTCCGGAAAATGCTGTCCACTATTTTGTCTCATACTACGACTACTACCAGCCCGAGGCGTACATGCCGGTGACCGACACATATATTGAAAAAGAGGCCATGATCAACGAAGAGATCGAGCGTTTGCGCCATGCCTCGACCCAGGCTTTGCTCACTCGCAAGGATGTCATCATTGTGGCGTCAGTCTCATGCATATACGGCCTCGGCTCGCCAAAGGAATATGAAAAGGTGAACATGAAGGTAGCCGTAGGTATGAAGGCCGACCGCATGGACATGATCCGTCGCATGGTAGGCATCCATTTTGAGCGCACGAACGCGGACCTGGAGCCCGGCCAGATGCGTGCCATAGGAAATATGATCGAAGTCATGCCGGTGAATGAAAAGACCATCTATCGCATCAGCTTTGAGGATGGTGCGGTGAGCCATATCGACCAGATTGACCATGTGACGCGCGCCCTGATCAAGCCGCTCGACGTTTTTTTTCTTTTCCCTGCAAAGCATTTCATCACCGACAAGGCCCAGGTCGACAGTGCTTTCAATTCTATAAAGGCCGAACTCGACCTACAATTGGCAGAGCTCAAGCGCGAGGGCAAGAATCTGGAGGCCGAGCGTCTCAAGCGCCGCACGACATACGACCTGGCCATGATTCGTGAGGTTGGATATTGTAATGGTATTGAAAACTATTCGCGGCATTTTGCGGGGAAGAAACCGGGCGAAGCTCCAGAAACCCTCCTGTCATATTTTCCGCACAAGGCAGACGGTACGCCGGACTTCCTTACTATCATCGACGAGTCGCATGTGACTATTCCACAGATTGGCGGCATGTATGCAGGTGACCAGTCTCGCAAGAATACCTTGATCGAGCACGGTTTTCGCCTGCCATCTGCGCGCGACAACCGCCCGCTGCAGTTCAGTGAATTCGAACAGCGCACAGGCCAGACAGTCTATACATCGGCGACTCCCGGAGTGTACGAAAAAGAACACAGCACACAGGTTGTCGAGCAGGTCATTCGTCCGACCGGTCTTGTTGATCCGATTATTACTATAAAGCCCGTCACGGAAACGAAAGCGGGAGCGGGCAAGGCCGCTTTCCCAGGCCAAATCGCTGACTCTATCGCCGAGGCAGAAAAGACTATCAAGGCAGGCTTCCGAGTCATTTTGACTACACTCACAAAAAAGATGGCTGAGGATCTAGTGGATTATCTGAAGGAAAAGAAGATCAGATCCGAATATTTACACAGCGACATCAAGACCATTGACCGTATTGAAATTTTGACAAAGTTTCGTCGTGGCGAGTTCGACGTAATCGTGGGTATCAACCTGTTGCGAGAAGGACTCGACCTGCCTGAGGTTGCTCTCATTGCTATTTTGGACGCTGACAAAGAAGGGTTTTTACGATCTGAGACTGCCCTTATCCAAATCATCGGACGTGCCGCCCGAAACGTGGAGGGTCGCGTCATCATCTATGCAGACCAGATGACGGGATCTATTGATCGTGCCGTAAAGGAAACAAATCGCCGTCGCACGATTCAAGAGGCGTACAATACAAAGCACGGCATTACACCAAAGACCATCATTAAGGCAATCAAGGATATTACTGACCACATGCAGACCGAGCACAAGAAGGCGGTGAACGAACAGTTGAAGATTGACGAGGTCATGTTTAAGAAAGATCCAAGGGCTTTGATAAAGGATAAGGAGCGCCAGATGAATGATGCTGTGAAGCTGCTCGATTTCGAGACGGCAGCGCTCTTGCGAGACGAAATTCAGGCATTGTATGAAAAGATGGATGTTGCCGAACCAAAACCGCCAAAGGTGGATAAGAAAAAAAGACTGTCGGGGAAGGGGCTTGCAAAAAATGAATAGGATATGTATAGTATCACAGCCTAAATGGGAGCCTAGCTCCTGTTGGCAAAGTTGAAGCTGGACCTGCGGGGGTCCTTCACGGGGCCCCCGCTTGTCAGCTCGCTTTAGCTCTTTTTCTTATTTTTTACGTTAACCCGCTCCATTTGGCGCGGGTTTTCTGTTTATTGATATACTTAAAGAATGAAACAGGTACTAGTAATTCACGGCGGAAATTTTTTCAACACACGAGCGGAATATTTGGCTTCTCTTAAAAAAGAGCCGATGAAGCGCGAGGAACTTTTTCGTGACAGGTCAATGAAATGGAAGGATAATTTAGGCAAGGACCTCGGTAGCGATTTTGAAGTATTCCAGCCTGAAATGCCGTCGTCAGAGGATGCAAAATATGCCGAATGGAAAGTGGTGTTTGAAAAGGCAGCGGCATTTTTGAACAGCGACAATGGTGGCGCGATCCTGGTAGGGCACTCGCTTGGAGGGGTATTTCTGGCGCGATACTTGAGTGAAAATCTAATGAAGATAAAGATTGCGGCAATATTTCTGGTCGCTGCACCATTTTTCAAACCCGGCAAGAAGGGTAGTGCTCGGGCAGGGATGCGTGCTAATGCAGGATTTACAGTGAGTTATGCGCCGGGTTTTTTCAAAAGACTGGAAGCACAGGCAGGTAAAGTGACGATATATCACAGTGAGGACGATCAGGTGGTTGCAGTGTCTCATGCAAAGCTCTACAAAAAGGGAATGCCGCACGCCGAATATGTGATATTCAAAGATAGGGGACATTTTAGAGCGGAGCATTTTCCAGAGCTGGTGGAGGCGATAAAGGCACTATAGGTTATTTCACACAGTGAAGATTCTGTTTGTTCGCTAATATATTCTAAAATTACCATACGCAAAAATTATTAAAAATTCGAAAAATTTGCCTATGCTAGAAAAACAAGCACCATCCATCGACGATCCAGGCTTCGGAATTCTGGGCCTGACCAATACTGAAAGAAAAATTCTAGTTGTTACATGGAAAACTCCCAAAAGTCTTACGGCGATTTCGCACCTTACGCAGATTCCTGTGACATCTTTGCATTACTCGCTCAAAAAACTCCAGTCTCGCGGCCTCATACGCCATATCAAGAAAACCCTTAGCCTTAGGTATAGAAAAGTCCCTAGTAAGACGGGCGGCAGCTGGAAATCCGATGTCATCCGGGCGGTCAGAAAACTTCAGCGCATCACAGGCGGCCGACTTTCTTAATGTCACCCAATCTGCTAAAGTGATGGTACAAACCCCTAGCGCAAGCCAGGGGCGAAGTCCTATATACGGCGCGCTGTAAGGCGCCTGCTCAATCACATGACCAAAAAAACCTCTAAAAACGACCCACATAAGGCTGAAAATAAGACTGATTTTAATCCAGGCGCAGACAAGCTCGTGGTAAAGGGCGCGCGTACCCATAACCTCAAAAACATCACAGTAGAGATGCCTCGCAACAAAATGGTCGTCTTTACAGGCCTTTC
>CAYJAC010000017.1:0-4101 GCA_964368565.1 uncultured Candidatus Saccharibacteria bacterium | reverse complement strand
GAGATCAAAAAACTTTCAAACGAAGAAATCCTCGAGACCGTTTTCGAGAGCATCAACCATATTAAAACCGAGGAGCACGGCACAAAAGTCATGGGCGTGCCCGTAGACAAGGCAAAAGTGCGTATTTATTCGCCGGTCGTGGTTGGCCGAAAGGGCGAGTACTACCAAATGCTCTATGACTACCTTGGCAAAGGCTACGAGACCGTCAAAATCGACGGCGTTGTAAAGAAACTGCGCGAGCGCATCGAGTTAGAGAAGAATAAGAAGCATGATATCGATATTTTGATCGACGAATTCTATATAAGCGAGTTTAAGAACGATCCAAAGGGCGTCCGCGAGCGCCTCGCCGAAGCCATCGAGCGATCAGTCACTGAATCGGGTGGCCTTCTTAAGATAGAGACCCCGGGAAAGGACGCGCCCCAGGAAAAACTCATGTCAGTAAAGTTCATGTGCCCGTACGACGGCTATGCATACCCAGAAGTCGAGCCGCGCCTGTTCTCGTTCAACTCGCCGTACGGAGCATGTCCTGCTTGTAATGGTCTTGGAACGAAATACATTTTCGGAGATGAGCCGTGCGAGACCTGCAAAGGCGCGCGATTGCGCGAGGAGGCCCTGCATGTCCTTATTGACGGCGTTTCCATCGTTGGTGTGACGAATATGTCCATCGCCCAGGCTTTTGAATACTTTACGAATGCCAAAATATCGGACAAGGAACGAACCATCGGCAAGGCCGTGTTTAAAGAAATCGAATCGCGACTGAAATTCATGCTCGACGTGGGTATTGAGTATCTGACGCTCGATCGTCGTGCGCATACGCTGTCGGGAGGCGAGGCACAGCGCATCAGGCTCGCATCGCAGCTTGGTTCGGGCCTTGTGGGCGCGCTGTACGTGCTCGACGAGCCGACCATTGGACTTCACCAGCGTGACAATGACCGCCTTATAAAAACACTCCTTAACCTACGCGACCTAGGCAACACTATCTTGGTCGTGGAGCACGACGAAGATACCATTTTTGCTGCCGACTACATCATCGATATCGGACCGGGTGCGGGCGTTCACGGTGGAAAGGTTGTCGTAGCCGATTATCTTGAGCCACTCCTCACCGCGAAGAAAAATACATCGGAATCTATTACTCTCAGCTATCTGCGTGGGGAGACCTCTATTCCACTACCTGACGTCCGCCGAAACCATGACAAGGGCAAGCTCATGATCCGTGGTGGCAATATCTTCAATATAAAAAACCTTTCAGCTGACCTACCGCTGGGCAAGCTCGTGGCTATCACCGGCGTGTCCGGTTCGGGTAAGTCATCTTTCTTGTACGAGATTGTCCACAAGAACCTCCAGGCTCGCCTCGAAAAGCGCCACAGGACGAACGAGACATTCAATGCCACTTCGTTTACGGGTACCGAGTATGTCTCGCGCACCATCCTCATCGACCAATCTCCGATCGGTCGTACGCCACGATCGAATCCTGCCACGTATACCGGCGCGTGGACCTTTGTCCGTGAAATGTTCGCTGAGACTGCCGAGGCACGCGCTCGTGGCTGGAAATCAAACAGATTCTCATTCAACGTAAAGGGTGGCCGTTGCGAGGCTTGCCAGGGAAACGGAGAGATCGCCGTGGAAATGCACTTCTTGCCGACTGTGTATGTGCCGTGCGAAGTTTGTCAGGGCAATCGCTTTACCAAAGAGACCTTGGAAATTAAGTACAAGAACAAGAGCGTATTTGATGTGTTGGAAATGACGGTTGAGGAGGCTTTGAAATTCTTTGAGGATATTCCAGCTATCTATGACCGTTTGCGAACGCTGTCGGATGTGGGTCTTGGCTATTTGGAACTGGGTCAGTCTGCGACGACCCTTTCGGGAGGCGAGGCGCAGCGCGTTAAAATATCATCGGAGCTCTACAGGCCCGATACGCACAAAACAGTATTCCTTTTGGATGAGCCAACCGTCGGACTCCATTATGAGGACGTGCGCAAGCTCATAGAAATCCTCCAGAAGCTTGTCGATCACGGCAATACCGTCATCGTCATCGAGCACAACCTCGATCTCATCAAATGTGCTGACTACGTCGTTGATATGGGACCCGAGGGCGGAAAAGGTGGCGGACACGTCGTTGCAAAGGGAACCCCTGAGGATGTTGCGGCAAATGCAAAAAGCCACACAGGAGCGTATCTAAAGAAATTACTAAAGAGGAGATAGCTGTCTCAAGGCTCGTTATTTCCATAAAAAAACTCCGACACGGGTCGGGGTTTTTGCTTCTAGGGTGCAGCGGCCGTTAGGCGAAGGCGGTCGCGCTGACGAACGGATGACGGCTGTGGTCCTTGGTGACCGGCCGCCGATCGAAATGGGAACGGTGAGACTTCGAGTCGCTGAAGTCAAAAAGGGTGTTGCGACCAAAGGTGATCTTCATGACCCCGCGCTCCTTGAGCACGGGGTGTGATGTGGCCTTAATGTTCAGTGCCATACGGATGGCCTCTGGCGCAGTGCGGGTGCACGAAGCCCAGAAAGGAATACTGCTTCCGTCCTTGAGGGTGATCGTGCCGTCGGTGAGGGAGCTAAACGAACGAGGGGTGTTCATAATGGAAGGAACTAACACTTACTTGGGTTGAACTGAGCAAGGGAGGAATTTCCCATACAATACTCTACACCAAATGCATAATGTGTCAAATCGTGGTAGAATACCAAAATTCGCCATAGTACGCGCCACCAAATGACAATCGCTGAATTTACAAAACTCAATATTCCCGACACACCAGGAGTATATTTCTGGAAGTCAGAAGGGAAGATATTGTACATAGGAAAAGCAACAAGCCTGCGCGACCGTGTGCGCAGCTATTTCGGCGCAGATTTGATACACACGCGTGGACCGCGACTCGTTGACATGGTATTCAAGTCTGACCAGATCGAATGGGTCGAGACCGACTCGGTGCTTGAGGCCATGATATCTGAAGCAAACCTCATCAAAAAACACTGGCCGGATTACAACGTGCGGGACAAGGATGATCGTAGCTGGAACTATGTCGTCATTACGCGCGAAAAGTTCCCGCGCATCCTCACCATCCGCGGACGAACCCTCGACGTCGAGCGCCAGAAAAAGGAATTAAAGGTCCGAAAAACATTCGGCCCGTTCACGAATGGCTCAGCACTACGCGAAGCGTTGAAAATAATTCGACGCATGTTCCCATTCATCGACAAGCATTCTTCGTCTAAATATACAGCCATTTTCTACCGCCAGCTCGGCCTTGCCCCAGACACAGCATCCGAAGAAGCTCACATCGAGTACCAGAAAAATATCGACCACATCATTCTTTTCTTTGAAGGAAAGAAGGGAAAACTCCTTGCCGCACTCGGTCGCGAGATGGATGAGCATGCCAAAGCCCTACGTTTTGAAAAAGCAGCCGAAGTGCGCCAAAAAATGTTTGCTCTCGATCATATCCGCGACATCGCGCTCATAAAGGAAGATGTAGAGCAGATCACGCGCACGGCGGGCATTAGAGACTTCGCATCTGCAAACGACAGTGGTGTCATAGGCGCTGACGGCGCGGTCCTCAATCGCGCATTCCGTATAGAGGCGTATGACACGGCGCATATGTCGGGCAAGGAGAGCGCTGGCGTCATGACTGTGGTGTCCGATGGCGAGCTCGACAAAAATGAATATCGAAAGTTTAAACTGTCGCCGGAAATTGGCAATAATGATACAGCGAGCCTACGCGAGATCATCGAGCGCCGCTTTAATCATTCTGAATGGCGAACCCCTGACCTGGTCGTTATAGATGGCGGACAGGGACAGCTTAACCTTGCCCAGAAGGTATTTGAAGAACGAGGCATCAATGTACCGCTCGTATCCGTAGTCAAAGACGAGCGTCACAAGCCTGCAGGATTGCTCGGCGATGCCGCTGGTGCAGCCCTGATTGAGCAGCATAAGAAGTCCATCCTGCTTGCTAACCACGAGGCGCACAGATTTTCTCTTTCATACCATAGAAAACTGCGCAGGATGAGAAATCCGAGGAAGGGCAAGTTTTAGCAAGAAATTATTTGCTATACTAATCCCATGTCGCATTCTTCTCACAAGATCCGCGTTGCTGTCCTACGTGGCGG
>CAYJAC010000016.1:0-22228 GCA_964368565.1 uncultured Candidatus Saccharibacteria bacterium | reverse complement strand
CACCCATCCGCATCATCTTGACGAATACTTCTTGCGGGATATTTATATCCCCTTGACCTCTTTCAAGCATGCGCTTCTTGCCTTCCTTTTGAATATTCCAAAGCTTCTTTTTTCGACTGATGTCTCCTCCAGAAAGGTGCTGGGTAACGGTCTTCTTTAGTGCCGCAAGAGTTCGCGACGACAGTATACGGCCACCCGCCTTGCCCTGAATCTTTGTAACAAACATCTGCTTTGGCAATATTTTTTCGAGCTTTTCTACAGCATGTTCTGCTTCTTCATAGGCCTTGCCGCTCGCCACAATACGGGTGAATGCGGGTACAACCTCCTCTCCAATCAGTATGTCCAAGCGCAAAACATCCGCAATCTTCATCTCTGTTGGGGTGTATGAAATAGAAGCATATCCCTGAGTAACACTCTTTACCGCATCAAAAAAGTTGCGCATGAGTTCGCGTAAAGGCATGTCGACAGTGATAGCTGTTCGCCCCGAGCTCGACGGTCCCCATGTGTCCATATTCGACGCATTGCCCTCATGTTCAAAGATAATCTGTGTCAAAGCACCGATATAATCGTTTGGAGTGATGATCTTGAGCTTTACCCAAGGTTCCTCAATAGTAGCTATATCGACTTGGTCAGGAAAAAGTGGAGGTGAATAGATAATCTCCTTCTTGCCATTCTTGAAAGTAATTTCGTATGTGATTGATGGTGTGGTGACGACGAGGTTCAGGCTAAATTCGCGACGCAGGCGTTCGGTAATGATCTCCAAATGGAGCATTCCAAGAAAGCCACAGCGGAATCCGCGACCAAGGGTTCCCGACGACTCTTCCTCAAAAGTAAAAGCAGAGTCCGAGAGCGATAGTCGACCGAGTGCCTGGCGCAACAGAGTGAGATCATCCTGGCTTTCAGGATAGATTGATGCCCAGACCACCGGAAAGGGCTTCATGTATCCTTCGAGCGCCGGCATTTCAGAGCGAGGAAACGTGATGGTGTCTCCCACAGATGCCACACCAGGTTCCTTTACACCTGTCACGATATAGCCAATCTCGCCAGCAGACAACGAATCACGTGGTGTCTCGTCGGGCGAAAAAATACCGACTTCGTTTGCAATGAATGTTTCCTCAGCGACGCGAAATACCAGTGTGTCGCCCTTTTTAACCGAGCCATCCATGACACGCGCATATACAGTCACGCCACGATGATTCGAATACTGAAAATCAAAGACAATAGAACGAAAGTCTTTTGGATCAGGTGACGATGTTTTTGGAGCAGGAACACGACGTACTAGTTCGCGCAGCAACTCTGGCACACCTTCGCCTGTTTTTCCCGAAACACCAATAATGAGATCGAGGTCAATGTTCAAAAGCTGCGCGATTTCCATTTTCACCTCATCGACGCGAGCCAAAGGTGAGTCAATTTTTGAAACGACCGGGATGATCACCAAACCTGACTCGCGTGCCATATTAAGGGTAGTCAATGTCTGTGCCTGAACACCCTGGGTAGCATCAACAAGAAGAATTGATCCTTCGACGGCCTTCAAGGCACGCGAAACTTCGTATGAAAAGTCGATATGTCCCGGGGTGTCGATTAGATTCATCGCATACTCGGTTCCATCCATTACGTACTTCATACGCACAGGTTGCATTTTAATGGTGATACCGCGTTCGCGTTCGAGCTCCATCGAGTCGAGAACCTGCTCCTGCATCTTGCGCTTTTCGATGGTTCCCGTGATCTCAAGCAAACGGTCGGCAAGCGTAGACTTGCCGTGATCAATGTGAGCTATGATTGAAAAGTTTCTGATGCGGGAGATATCCATATGTCAGGTCAAAATACCACATTTCCCATAAAAACGCCAATTTCGGCCTTATTTTGGGCCATATACCCTGTGGTAGAATTTGACCATCTACCTATGGCCGACCTATCCATCATCATTCCTTTCTATAACGAAGAAGAAAGTGTCTCAGGCCTCATACATGAGATCAAAGCCGTCTGTGCGCTTATAGACGGAACGGTTGAGGTTATATGTATAGACGATGGCAGTGGTGATGCCACCCATAAAATACTAAAAAAACTTGCAGAAACGGAACCAGTTCTGCGCATTGAGAGTATGGGTAATAACCAGGGACAAGCCGCAGCCCTTCGCCGCGGGTTTGCTGTCGCCAATGGTATGTGGATTGCGACCCTTGATGGCGACGGGCAAAATCCGCCGGCCGAGCTCGTAAATCTATGGAGGGTGCGTGAGTCGGCCGACATGATAGCTGGCCGACGCAAAATTCGACAAGATTCTATCAAGCGCCGAATAATGTCCAGGCTCGCAAATCATACCCGACGAACATTACTCAGAGACGGCGTCACTGATACAGGTTGTTCGCTCAAAATATTCAAACGCGAGGTCACTTCATCCTTTTTGCCTATACAAACTATGTACTCATTCCTCCCCGCCTTCGCTGTTTCTAGAGGCTTTACCGTACTCGAGATACCGGTAGAACATCGCCCGCGCAAAAAAGGAACATCGAAATACGGACTGCGTGCTATGGCCATCCGACCCTTCTTTGATATGGTGGTTTTAGTATGGAAGTTACGGATCAAAACTAGACACTCATACTAAATCGATGTATCTTTTTTGGCGATAAAAACTGAAAATGTCGAGTGACCGTAAACCTCTTTCAACACGCTGTATGTTGGTTGATTTTTCTTAAAGGTAATCAGGCACTGTTCATCAGAATACAGAGATTCCAACTGGATCTTTTTAAGACAAGAAAGAAACATGTATTCCGAGGTGTTGAGTCCGACGTATCCTGACAGTGTCAATTTTTGCAGCTGTATTCCAAGCCTTTTTTCAATCGGCTGTAGAAATATATGAGGGACCGTATAGTGGTCGCCTACTCGCAATCCGTAAAAATCAAAGAAATTGTATTTTTCAAACCCTTTCTCTTTTTTGATGTGCTCTATTTCCTTAATCACAGCGTCTATCGAATCGTCTCTAATCACCCTATTAGGTCGATCTAGATGTGGGATATTCAGTACCGCACTCTGCACGACGGGATGCGAGATAAAAACATAAATGACTGCCAGGATGATTCCTACACCTAGCAACCGCAGCCATTTCCAACGCAAGAAAAACTCATAAAGAATAGAACCTGTAATTAAAGCTAATGCCCAGCCTGCAGCAGTAAAGTACCGTAGTATGGTCTCATCTCTAAACCACAAAATCACAAGGTTGATAAGCAGAACAACGGCAACAGAGGCTAAAAGAACCCTAAAATAGTATTTACGCGTCTCAGATATAAATGGAACGTATAGATATACAATGGAAAAAATAGCGATCACTGAAAGGACAATGGGACTATTCATAGGATAAAACACCCTTAGAACCATACTATACAAAAAGACTCGCACGCTTTGCTCCGAAGGAATGCTTAATGAGGTGTTATGTTCAATATCAGGAGTACCGTAGTTAGGCTGATGTGCTTTGTATATCGATACAGCGATACTTGAACCGTACAAAAGAAAAAACATCACCGCGGCGGAGGCAACAAATCTATATATTTGTTTTTTTCCACCGATTGAAAATACTACCCTATACAGGCAGACCCCAAAGACCGGCAAAAGAAAGGCGGCCGACATGTGGCTTGCAATGGCTGCCATGAATACAGCCTGGCTCAGACCTAAATACAGCAAGTTTTTGGATTTGTATCCAATAGCAAACAGTAACAAGGAAACCGTCAGGACAATCTCCATTATGTAGGGCTGCCAAATGGAAGAACCGGAGTCACTAATATAAATTGGTGAAAAAGTGAGGAGGAGTATTGCGATAAAAGCGGCACCCCGCCCAAAAAACTCCCTGCCTGCAAAAAAAAGACATAGAAGAGAGATACAATTCAACACAGTAAAGACCGTGGCTACGTTATCAGGACTATTATCAAACAACGCCATCGCCGTAATGAAGTAGTAATAAAAAGGACTATTACCTATCAATGGCAAAAAAGCGTTGTATGGACCTGTGAGAGGAAATTCTCCGTACCGCAACACATGGTCAGCAACCAAATAGTTTGAAGACCCATCCCCTCCATGCACCCCTATCGATGGATCTTGCGCCGCAAAGCGAATCAGGAAGGCAACCAATAAAATACAAAAGAGAGCAGCTCCCTCTCGCCATGTCATACGGAACAAATCGCGCGGACAAAGAGGCTGCTTTTCTGTACTGTCCATATATTTATGAAGGCAACTTATCCAGAGATGCTCGATCTACTTTCCAGACTTTTTCGTGGAGCGCTCCCCACACGTCTTTTAGCTCCTTGCTACGCATGATAATCAAGACAACAATAATAACGATTAGACCAACAATACCGGCGCACAGCCCCTGCAGGAATACCCCCCAAACAGTAGAAAGATTGAATATGTCGTCGAATAATCGAAGAGACCTATATGCAGCGAATCCTCCGATTATAGACGCACCAAGGGAATGAAATGCTGTATTGAGCACGGGCCGAGTAAAGCCTGAGAAATCTTTTGCAAATGCCTTCCAGTGTAGAAAAAGGCTCAGGAATATGCCAAGAGAGAATGCGAGCGGCAGCATAAGCACCGACGTGTCGACGGTTCCCTCAACGCGCAGAAGCGACTCGGTAAAATAGCGAAACTGCGGCATCCCGTGAAAAAGCTTCACCAGTCCAAAACCCATCAGAATGGTTGCAGCCATTGAGAATACGTTAATAGCAAGTGGCTTTGCCGTCTTGCCTTCCGCATAGAACGAGCGAACAAACAAGAGTATCAAGCTTTGACCCACTGTTGAGACTACAAACAAGGCCAGTGCCGCTGCAGTAATCCTGGTGTCAGACCAACTAAACTCTCCCGATCCCAGAACAGTACGTACGATTTGCGCACGCAATACAATAAAGAGAGCTGAAAGGGGTATGGACCAGAATATGATATGCTGCGCCGCTGATATCATTTTGCCAATAAAGACATCTCTTTTGCCCTCGCCCATTAGGCGAGCAAGCATAGGGAAAATTGCCGATGAGTAGCTCACTCCAATAATAGAAAGGGGTACCGATTGAAGATTCTGAGAGAGGTTAAAGATTGAGATAGAGCCCGCTCCTAAAAACGAAGCAAATGATATGAGGGCGATATTCGTAAGTTGCTGCGATGACATGGTAATCGTACGAGGCACCGACAATCGCGCCACCCTTTTTACATGAGACCAGTCGCAACGCCAGGAAATTCGCGGAAAGAGTCCGTCTCGAATAACCAGTGGTATCTGCGTCAAAGAAAGCATGAGTGCGCCAAGCAGGACTCCAAAAGCAATGCCTGTGATACCAAACTGTGGCAAGAGGAATATGATACCGGCAATAATACCAATGTTGTAGAGAGGCGAAGACAATGCATACACCATGAATCGATTCTGTATCTGAGTAATCGACGCAAAGAAGTTTGAGAGACCTAGAAGAACTGGGGATAGCAGTAATATCCGTGATGTGTGTACAAGATCGTCACCGAGACCGGCCAGAAACAGATTAGGAAAAAGCATTTTCTGGATAGGCTCCATAAATGCAAATGCCAATGCACAGACGACAAGGATAAGGAGAGAGAATGCCGAAAAAAGGCTCTGAATTGTCTCCTTCAGCTCTGACTCCCCTTTCTGGCGCGACTCAATCAAAAACGGTACAAGTATCGATGTGGAGACCAGCG
Source organism: uncultured Candidatus Saccharibacteria bacterium (assembly GCA_964368565.1). Taxonomy (GTDB): domain Bacteria; phylum Patescibacteriota; class Minisyncoccia; order Phycocordibacterales; family UBA6065; genus UBA6065. Next base: position 16,546 of record CAYJAC010000016.1, on the reverse strand, counting down.
AAGCCACTGCAACAAATATGAAGTCGGGTACTCGGAATGCCGCGTAGTACACGTCGAGCTGTGGACCTGCGCCCAACATATGCGCCAGTAATCTGTCTCGAACAAGCGCGAATACTAGGGATGCTATCGACGATAAAGCCAAAAGATAAGCAGCTTCGTGAAGCCCGCTTATCTCTTTGCCTACGAACAATAGTATCCTCTTGACCATCTAGCTAGATCGTCTCCTTTTTCACTGTCTCTTTGACTGGGAGAGTACCTGCCTTTACTGGATTAGCCGCTGGAGGAATAGGAGCCTTGCCTGCCTCGAGATTTGCAATGATTGTCTTTACATCCTCATTCTCAGGATTTGTAGCCTCGATATCCTTGAACTGCTGGATAGCGCGTGCAGTATCCTTGTTTTCATAATAGCTGAGACCAAGGAAGTACTTTGCATTGGCGTACTGAGGATTGAGAGTGACGGCCCTTTCAAGAGCAAGTGCTGAGTTCTGGAAATTCTTCTGGTTGTAGTAGAGAAGACCCAGCTGGAAGAAGATACCAGGATCGTTTGGAGTAAGTGTGGCTGCCGCAGACACAGAGTTGATAGCATTAGGAACGTCGTTGTCCGCAATCTGGATTTGAGAAAGAAGGAAATATGCATCAGCATAGTCGTTCTTCTTTTCAAGTGCCTGCGCGATAAATGCCTTTGCTGCTTCATTGTTCTTGTTTGCAACTTCGAGTCGTGCGAGAACAAGGTAGATTTCAGGGCTTTCTGGATTTACCGCAAGGCCAGCATCATATGCCTTCTTTGCACTATCGTACGCGCCCTCGATATTGAGAGGAACAACTGCCTCGAAGATTCTTCCGAGAGTGAGGTGATTCTGATAGTTAGTAGGATCGTATGCCACTGCTGCCTGCGCTGCCTGGATAGCTACACCGAGAAGCTGCTGGAACTGAGCCTGAGCTTCAGACTGGGTAATCTTTGTATCCTGGAAGAGATTGTTAATTTTTACGAGATAAAGCTCTGACAGAGACTGATAGTATGTATCGTTTGGAGCGAGAGTGAGAGCCTGAGTAATGCTCTTCTCACCTGCTACAAGGTCGTTTGTCGTATTGATGGTAATCACTCCCTTCTGGAAGTAGACATTTGCAAGAACCTTTACTGTTACGAAGTAAGCAAATGATACCGCACCGATAAGGGCAAGGATGGTTAGCAATACCGATACAAAGCTCGCTGCTGGCCTGTTAAGGACCGAGAATCGCTTTGTTCCAACGATGCCATCCTCGCGTGCTGCCGCAACAAAGAGGCCTGACAAGATGAGAGTAAGAATCCAAATAGCTGCAGAAGGCACGTATATGACCGAGAAGATCCAGAGGTACACGCTAGCAAACAATGAAGAAAGAACGAGATATCGAGTGAAAGGAGCTGCGCTCGGTCGGAGAAGTGCCTTGACTGCAAGCGTAACGAAGAGGCCGATAAAGAGGAGAATTGCGAGAATTCCGAGAATACCCGACGTAGCAATGAAGCTAGGAACGAAACCGATGCCGTAGTTGAAATCTACATTCCAGAATACGGTCGAGTTAATACCAACAGGCTTGTGCATGAGCCACTCAGACGAGAATCGATTAGGGCCGACTCCGAAAACTGGATTTGCACCGAGTGATGATTTTGCGATCTCCATTGTTGCACCCCAAGACGGTCGCACCTCTACCTGAGAAGTTCCTAGAGAATCAGAGATAAGACCACTGATCTTTGCACCGGCGAATATAAAGAGTACCGAGATAATAAGCACCGCAAGAGCGTGATACGGGATGCGTGCACCGAGCTCGCCCTCTTCCTTATCAAAGGAGAGTTTGTAGACAAAGAACACGAGTGAAAGCACCGCAAGAGAGATCCAAACCGGAGCGAAGTTCACCACGATGAGCATGATCATCGATAGTACGAAGCACACGTACACGAGGATCTTGAAGAGCTTTGTCAGGGTTGCGCGCTCTAGAGCGATGAGCGAAAGAAGCGCAGAGAGACCAAAGAAAATACCGAGGTCGTTCCACTTTCCAATCACATTCGCTGTAGCCGAAGTGAAGATATCAAACGAGAGTACGTCCGCACCAAAGATGAAGCGAATCGTATGAAAGAGTGAAACAAGGAAGAATGAGCCAAGGAGAGTTGCGAATGAGTAGAAGATCTGCTCTTTTGTCTTTGTCACTAATGGGACAAGAGCAAAGAGTGCGAGCGAAGGCAAGAAGAATGCCAATGTGCCGAGCTCGAAGCCACTGCCCGAGAGCGACACCGCCTGATTAGCCGAAAAAAGCGCCGACGCTGTGTAAGCAAGGGCCAAGACGCCGGCCGATGCGTAGAAGAGAGAGCGAGGAGCTTCAAATATGCCGTCCTTCAATCGGGCAATGGCCCAAACAATGAATGCAGCGATGATTCCATAGAGAATGAAAGCTGCGCGTCCTGTCTGTAGTGGTACTGCCAAAGACGGGATAAAGAATATCGGTGTAAGGAATAATACTACCTGGAGGATGATAAAGGCTGCTTTATCAAGTCCGCTCGTTTGGGTTGACATCGTGTGCTTATTAAAAAAGTAATGGGCACAGTATATCAGAAAAAAACAAGACTAGGACTGGATTTTATCCCCAAAGTAGCGTAGAACATATATGCCTGTACCAGGCAGTCGCTCTAGGGTTTTGGCCCTAGGGAGGAAAGTCCGAACACATCCATACCGCAAGGCATGGAGCATCGTAGCGGGTAACGCCCGTCGGGAGCAATCCAAGAGGTGCGAACAGAGACGCCGGAGCTTGAAAAGGCTCGGTATCCTTCGGGATAAGCTTCATGGAAACATGAAGGTGCAACGGCAAAATCCTTACGTATGTGCAAGGCCGTGTCTGTCCCGGGTAAAACCGGTGTGCAGAAGTGCCGCTCGAGGCCGTCGGCAACGACGGTCCTAGATAAATGACAGCCATGCCGCAAGGCAACAAAATTCGGCTTATCGGTACAAGCGAATGAAAACCTCCGCCCTAAAGGCGGAGGTTTTCTATTTTCCTAGTTGGTTTTATTGACCACTAAGTCCAAAAGAGTTGGCCAGCAGGAACAGAAATGCGAGAATTATGATAGTGAAAATTCCAACAATACCCCAGATGACGAGAGTCTTCTTTGTCTTTGCTGTCTCGGCCTCTGTTATTGGAGAAGCTGCTCGGAGCGATCGGGCATACTTATAGATAAAGTAATAGTACGAGAACATTATCGGCAGGAAAACGGTGAATGTGAGGAAATCAGAAACGATGCCGTATGCAGCCTTTACGTTAGACATAGGGGCCTTCTCGGACAAGGCCACAAATACAGATGCCATATCTCCCGTAACCAAGGCCGAGACTAGAGACGCGAGAGCCATAATAATGAAGTAAACACCTATACTTACAAGTCCTAGATAGAAGAACTTTCCAAACACCTGAGAGGCGTGCTTCTTTACGTACAGTATGCTTTGCGCAAGAGCGTCCATTCCCTTTTTATTCTCCAAAGCAAGGGTGAAATAAACCAAGGAGAGATAAATAGACAGGAAGATTCCAGGGATAATCAAAGCAAGGAATCCTCCCCACACTACAAGCATGGTTAGAATTCCGATCCAGACCGTAGAAAGGAAGATACCGAAGCCGAACTTATAAGCATCTTTTACGCCCAGGTCCTCATTCTTTTCAAAAGCCTCGATGGACTTTATAACAGCCATCTGATTTGCAACACCAACAACAGCCGCAGCAGCAGTCAGAACAATAAAGACTACTAATATAATTATCGCTGTAGTCTGAGAAGAAGACTCAGCATATAAAGCTAGAAGACTAGTAACCGCCGCAAGCACGAATGGAACAAGACCAAGCATCATAAAACGCGATGAATGCGCCTTGTAATGTACGAGGGCCTGCTTGAGAAGCGAATAAGCTGACGGCCAAACTGCTTTTACTGCGACCGGCGCCGTTGCTGGCGCTGCTACCGGCTCCGACTGTGGTACTGGTTCCATATATGTATTGATGAGTAATTACGACTATTAAACCACGAAAAAACCGCCTCGGCCACGGGCAGTTTTTCCTAACGTGTGAATATTGTTTTAAGGATGTCGCTCTCGATAACCTCCTTTGCAGAGCCGCTAAAAGCCACCTTACCCTTGTCCATGACATAGGCGCGCGAGGCTATCCCCATGAGCGATTTGAGGTTGTGCTCTACCACCACGACCGCGATGCGGCGCTTGTCGTTTATCTCTTTTATTTTTGCAAAAACCTCAAGCACAACTTTCGGGGCAAGGCCGAGCGTCGGCTCGTCGAGGAGAAGGACCTTCGGATCGATCATCAATCCGCGAGCGATAGCGAGCATCTGCTGTTGGCCGCCGGAAAGCGTCCCTGACTTCGCCTTCATTTTTAATTTAAGTGCCGGGAATAGTTCCAACACCTCGTCGACGCGCTTTTCCACGAGCTTGCGGTCTTTGACAACAAACCCACCGACCTCCAGATTCTCGCGTACGGTCAGATGTTTGAAGACACGCCGGCCCTGTGGAACAAAAGCGATGCCGCGCTCAACCATCTCGTGCGAGACGGGCTTCACTTCCTTTTCATGCCACAGCACCTGCCCCGATTCAATCGGCGCGATGCCGAAAAGTGCCTTGAGCACGGTCGACTTGCCGGCGCCATTGGGACCCATCAGCGCGATGACTTCCCCCTCATCAATCTGCACAGAAGCACCGTCGAGAGCTTTGACTCCGCCGTAATGGACCGAAACATTATTGAGTTTGAGAAGGGTTTCTTTGGACACGTTACACCAATAATACTCCGAATTTAGATTTTTGTAGATATCATCAATTCCCATGTATGAGGCAGTTCGACGATCGTTTTCTGCATCAGGAGCATATACACAAAGCAAAAGCCGCGCCGTAAGGCGCGGCTTTTGCTTTATTTAATCTGCACCACCTTTCCGCCCTTAATCTCCCAAATACCGAACGGAGCATCGAAACTACCGCTATCTGCAGACTTGGTCGCAATACCTATTTTACCTTCATAGCGCAAAAGATTCTTTATATAAACAGAAATTCCGTCGCCGCTTTCAAATCCATCAACCAGTATGTTTAGAGCGTCGTAGCCATAAGGTGCTGTTCGGGCATTAAATTTAACGCTAGGAAATTTCTCCTCGAATCGATCCTTGAAAGCCATGTCTGTTAGAGATGCATCTGTGTACCATCCACCCTCATAAAGCTCTGGATGCGTAGAAATAGCAAATGTACCCACACCAGCAATGTTTTTTATGCCGAGGACGCTGAATTCCTGAGCCAGCACGTCAAGAGATGGCGGAAAAGCACCCAATATGTACACATCAGGAGCTGATGTTTTTGCTTTAGCTATAGAAGTCTTGAAATCTTTTACTGATGGTTCAAAACGATCTTCGTACACGAGCTTCATTCCTTCTTTTTCTAGACCGGTCTTTATGTAATCAATGATAAGATTCATCCCAGAATGGTTCTGAGAGATAATGGCTACTTTTTTAACGCCACGAATTTTTGCTTCTTGTATCCATGCATTGGCCTCTTTATCCGGTAAAGGCAGATAGGTAAAGTTTGTATTGTTATCAGCAAGACGAACATCTGCACATACGCAAACATGTGTAACTCCCGCAGCAGTAGCAATTGGCTTTACAGCATTACCGGTCCCAGACGAGACAGTAATCAATGCCTGAACTTTATCTATATTCACCAGCTTCTGAGCAGCGCTCGCAGACTGAGCTGGATTAGTTCCGTCGTCTTCATAGATGACTTTGTATGAATTGTCTGTCTTACCTAAATCAGCAAGAGCAAGCTCTACACCTCGAGATAGCGGCTCGCCATACCCAGCAGCACCCCCGGTACGTGGAGCTACAACACCGATTTTTATTACTTCACCAGAAACATTAGATGTTTCTTTATCAGCCAAAAACGTGTACCCGAGAGCAATAACAATAAGTAGTACAACTACGATCAGCGGCCATTTGTTTGTTGTCATATGACAACTATAATCTATGCCTTAAAGTCGAGCAACCACGTAGTTTGACCCAGGTAATTCATGTCCCCTAGTGCTTTTTCTACCGTAGATTTTTCACCAGGATTTAAATCAAATCGCTCAGCGAATACGTCTGTAAAACCATGAACCACACGGGACTGCTTTATAAAAAACTTTACATCTTCTTTCTTAAAGAGATTTTCCATCTGAGATTCTGTGGCGAAAAAGTAGTTATCCCTCTTGAGTTTGTCTATTCCAGATTTGTTTAAGGCATTATCAAGCCTAGAGCGCCACTCATCCGCCCGTTCATTCACAGGACCGCAATGTTGGATAATGGCACATCCTTTTGTTATTCTTTTTATTTCTCTAAGAATATTGATCTGTTTATCCCAAACATTCCAGGGCATTACGTAGCGCACTATCGTTAAGTCGAACTTTTTGTCTGGAACAGGCACACTAGATGCGTCAGCAAACAATTTTACAGAGGCGGTTTTATTTTTAGATAACTCGGTCTTATCATTATCAACTACTGTCACATCAAAAGCATAGTCTGGTACAAAACTTAATATATTGGAAACCAAATCACCTCCTGCGCCACCCATATCTATGAGTGAATACCGCACTCCCACTGTAAAATAATCTCGAATTATATCCTCAGCAAAAAACTTTGCTGATTCAGAATAAATCATCTGATTGGCTACAGATTTAACATCACCAGAAAATACCTTCGAACTATTTACGCCTTGTTTGTAGTAGTTTTGATTCACTAAACTATTGTACCAAATCTCCTTTATTATTAACCCGCTAATCCCGCGAAATAACCGTCGCCTTTCCATGCTGTATCGCCCACACGCCCGGAGTCGAGCGGAACCAGTTGCCGTTGGTCTTATACTGTCGGCCGACTGTGCCGATAAATTCATCGAGTCCAGCAAGGTACGCCGCCATGTCGGCATCTTTTTCTAGGCCCTGGACGAGCATATTGAATGCGTCGTATCCATACGGCCCTGTTCGAATATTGAATCGAACCTCTGGAAACTCTCGCGCGAACCGTTCCGTGAAAGTAGGATCAGAGAGCGCCTCGGTATACCATTTGCCTTCGAACAAGGTCGGCTCGGCGGCGATGGTGAATGCGCCCGCTCCGCCCGCCACGTTCTTGATCCCGAGAGCAGCCATCTCCTTGCCTACGATATCGAGAGCCGGCGGAAAAGCCTGCAAGAAATACGTATCAGCCTTTGCAGAAGCCGCCTTCTTTATGATCGTCTTAAAGTCGCGATTTGCGCCGTCGAACCTTTCCTCGTACACGACGGGAATGCCTCGCGAGACCGCCTCGGCCCTGACCGCGTCAGCTACCGCATTTATACCTGGATGATTCTGGCTCAGGATGCCGATGGTCTTTGTGCCATTTTTGACCGCATAGTCGATGAAAACCTTTGCTTCATCCTCGACCTGTACCGAGGATGTATAGCTGTATGTGCCCGTACCGATCCTCTTGTCCGCGCATGCGACGCAGATAAAAGGCACCTGTGCTGCCTCAACTATAGGGGCAATAGCATTGCCACTGCCTGATGTCGCAGATATGATGGCACGCACGCCGTCTATCTGGATCATCTTCTGCGCGGCGCTTGCCGATGATGCGGGATTAGTCGCATCGTCCTCGATCACCACTTCGTATTGGTATTTAGTTCCACCAAGGTCCCTGTGTGCCAGCTCGATCGCTTTTACAAGAGAATTGCCGAAAGCCGCCCCAGGGCCGGTGAGTGGCGCGATCACGCCGATTTTTATCACTTCGTCTGATGAACTACGCCCTGAAAAGAACGCCATTCCACAGACCGCTATCACTATCGCCGCTCCGACAAGAATCTGTTTGTTGTTCATATATTATAAGGCAATTAATACTCGATATTGTAAAGTATTATGGGTATATGTCAAAACTAGATTATTTATTTATAGATTATGGACTATATTTGTAGCCATTTTCCTGACCTTACCATATTTTGTCAATAAAATTGACAACAGTATTGGTATCTGATAATCTCAAACTATGGATTACTCTCCGCACCTGAGATCCCTGGGACTCGATAGCAAGGAATCGACAATCTACACCCACGCCCTCATGCTAGGTATATTTTCCGCGTCTGAAATCGCAGCAAAAACTGGACTCAAGCGCCCCACCTGCTATGTCATACTCGAGAGCCTTGCCGAGAAAGGCCTTGTCTCTGTCGTCCATCAATCTAAAAAACTCATGTACAAGGCAGAGTCTCCGAACCTACTCCTGAAACAGGCCGAGCAGAACGTGGTCGTGGCCAAAAACATCATCCCTTCCCTGCTCGGCCTCCATCGCCCTGGCGAAGGCGCCCCGATTATCCGATTCTATTCCGGCAAGAAAGGCGTGCAGAGCATATTCGAAGACAGCCTCACCGGTGGCATACAGGAATACTATTGCATCGGCTCGGCGCGGCATCTCGTAGAGACTGCTGGCAAAGAGTTCATGGAAAATTACGTAAAGAGGCGCGTAAAGCTGGGCATCAAAGTCATCGGTGTCCGACTGGAGGATAAAGAAGTGGAAGACAAGATGTATGATCCTACCGACAAAAAGGCCCTGCGCGAGACGCGCTTTGCGCCCGAAGGCACCGTCATACCGAACACCATGTTTATATACAAAAACAAAGTCGCCGTCATCTCTACCCGCGACAACTTCGGCTTTCTCGTCGAAAGCACCGACTTTGCAGAGTCGATGCTTACGCTTTTTAAAGCTTTGTGGAAAGTGTCGAGGAAGGCTTAACTAACTACTCCCCCAAATACGCCTCTATAACCTCCTTGTTAGAAAGTACTTCTGCGGCAGTTCCTTGCGCCAAAATTTTGCCCGCATCTAAAACGAATACGTGGTCGGAAAGCTCGCGAATAAGGTCCATGTTGTGCTCAACAAGGATGACGGTCTTGCCTGCCGCTCGTAATTCCTTGATGGCGGAAACGACGACCTTGATCATCTCGGGAAACAGCCCGGCAAACGGCTCGTCAAAGAAAAAGATCTGTGCTTCGCCGGACGGCGAATGGATCATGGCGAGGATGCGCGCTATCTCGGCAAGTTTCCTCTGGCCGTATGACAGACCGTGGGCAAGCTCGTTGCGCTTTTCCCAGAGGCCGACCTTCTTCAAAACTTCCTCAGCACGATCGAGATGAAAGGCATTGTGCTTGCTCACAAATGAACCAGCGACGTGACGGTCGGTGAGGACGACCAGAATATTGTCGAGAACCGTCATCTGCTCGAACAGACGCACGTCCTGGAAGGTGCGCGTCATGCCGTATGATGCGACCTCGGACGGGTCGATTTTTGACAGCTCTGTATGCTCGCCGATCATGACGAGGCCGCCATCCATCTGGTGCATGCCGGTGAGGGTATTGATGAGCGTCGACTTTCCTGAACCATTCGGGCCGATGAGACTCGTCACCTTGCCTGCTTCGAAAGCAATGGAAAGATGGTCCACGGCGTGAACTCCGTCGAAATGCTTTATGAGGTTTTGGGTGCTTAGAATCGCCATACGAAAAGTATAGCAATCTTTTATCTACTCCGCCCTCACAAACTTCCCCTCCCTCACCGTCTTTATTTCGAATGCATCTGGGGCAGTTTCAACATATCCAAGCGAGTCGAATACTATTCTCTCGTGGGCTGCACCCTTGTAACCAGAAAGCGATTTAATCGCCTCGCGCAGTGCCTCACCACCCTTTCCATCGGTTTTCTTCAGCCCTTCAGCCAACATCATCATCGAATCATATGCCGTAACTGCCGACGGCGTTTGCGGAGGCACTCCATACCTGCTTTCAAAGCGCTGGGCGAATGCCGCATAGCCCGCCGACTTCTTTGGGTATACGAATGTGATATTCTCCATGACCTTTGCGCAGTCTGACAGCGACTTATAATCCTGGGCAGAATCGACCGACAGGACAGGCACGCCAAGCTTCAGCTCTGACGCCTGGCGCAGGAAATTACACTCGGTAAATCCGTTAACCACCATGAATACGGCGTCGGGCTTGCTGGCCTTTATTTTTGTTATGAATGTTCGGAAATCGGTCGTGGCAGAATTGTTCATATTCACATCGTCAATGATCGTGATTCCGTAATTCGCAGCGCTTTTGTGGATATGATCGGCGACGAACTGATAGAAGCCGGCGGCAAGGGGCCGAAGCATGGCGACCTTGCGTATACCTTTTGACTGGGCGTGCGCCAGAAGGGTATCGATCGCAATCTCATCCTGATGCCTCGTGTTAAAGAAATACCCGTATGACTGTGCCTTCTCTATCGAGCGAGTCTGATCATGGCCGACCATAGGGATCTTTGCCGCATCGACAATAGGTACAATCACCTGCGCCGGCTCATCCCATGTGGTGCCGACCATGGCAGTTACCTTGTCCACCCCTATAAGCTTCGAGGCAGCAGCTGGAGCGACCTTTAGCTTGTCGAGAGAGACGTCCTCGGCGATAAGCTCGAGCATGCGACCATCTATGCCGCCCTTTGCATTGATCTCCTCAAGGGCAAGTTTTGAGGCCTTAAATTCCTGCTCTCCCTGCCACGACCCTAGTCCCGTCAGGGCGAATACCCCGCCTATTTTAATAGGAGCATCCACAAGCTGACTATCCCCTCCTTGAGTGCGGCCGTACACAGCCACTCCGATGGCGGCAATCAGTATAAGGCATATAATCAGGGCTTTTTTGCTGGTTTGGTTCATAATGGCTTTGACAATTATTTGTATAGCTTGTATTCTACAGATATAGATTATACATGCAAACTCTCCTTAATAGGAGAGCAACTATATGAAAACTGACATCCTCAAAAGCTATGGACTCAACGGAAACGACATAAAAGTGTACGAGTCGCTCCTGCGGATCGGTCGGTCAAAGACCGGACCCATCATACGAGACTCGCGGGTGGCGAGCTCCCGCGTTTATGAATCCCTCCGCATCCTCGTCGGGCGTGGCCTCGTCTCATACCAGGTCAAAAACAATATCAAATACTATAACGCCGAATCTCCCGACGAGCTCATCGAAGAGGCGGGAAAGAATATCGAGGAGCTCAAATCATTCGCGAAAGAAGTTACCGCATTCCCCATTCCCCTCCCCTCTCGAAATGATTCGAACATATACGAGGGCAAGCACGGCTTTAGGATGGCCTTCAATCAGCACATAGAGCGCATAAAAAAGGGCGAGAGGATATCCATCATCGGATTCTCCCACCGTTCCATCATGAGCGGCCGCGAACTGCGGTCCTTCTTCAGGCAAAGCGACATAGCCATGTCGCCCAAGAAATGCGACGCCCGATTCCTAACCGAAAAATCGCTTTTTAATGTGCACACAAAGGACAGGATCGATCCAACGATATACAAGATGAAATTCCTTCCCGCCGGTTATTTCGGGCCGTGCGCAGTGAATATTTCCGCGACGGAAGTTCTCCTTTCAGTGTGGAGCGAACATCCTATCGTTTTCTCGATAAAGAACCCGACCGTAATCCAAAGCTTTCAGAAGAATTTCGATTTCTTGTGGAATCTGGCCAAAAGCAAATAGCTACTCCGTTTCCACAAACTTCCCCTCCCTTACCTCCTGAAAATAAAACGTACGATCAACTTGGCCGTCCGGCTGGTATTGCACGCTCCCTAATGTGCCGCTAAAACCCTTTGCATCATAAAAATACTGTTCGATGCAACGGATGTTCGTGCCACACGCCTTCTGCACCTTGTCCAAAAGCATGAGCCCGTCATAGACGAAATAGGCGGTGACAAAAGGTTCTTTTCCGTATGTTTCTTTAAAAGACTTTTCAAATAGTCCGCGAGCAGGATTAGATGCGTCGGATATCACCCATGGTACATAAACACCTTCGGCTGCTTTGCCTGTAGTTTCGATCAGGGACTGGTCGCGTCCGCCATAATAGACAATGCGCTTGCCTGTATAGCCTATTTGGTCGAGACGTTTAAGGATGGCGGAAATAGTCGGTATATCATTCTGGATATAAACAGCATCTGGCTTGCCCCGCACGACTTTTAAGACCGATGTTTCAGGATTTGGCTGATTGAATTTCAAATGCTCTGCCACGGTAGATCCGCCTACGCTCGCAAGATAATTAGAAGCGGCGACCTCAAGAGTATTTCCAAAATTTCCGTTGTCAGTGATGATACCCATAGTTTTAACACCAAGCTTGTTATGTGCGAACTCCGCAGCCGCCCTACCCTCTGCCTCCAGCCTGTATGCCAGATTGATTATCGGGAAATTGCCTTCATATAGGTCGGCACCTGAAAGGCCAACCATAAAAGCCAAATCATTAGAGGCGCTCAATATTGGCACCATGGCTTTCAAGTCATTGTCGCAGCCGACGATGAACAAATGCATGTCAGGATGAAGCGCCTTCAAAGCCCGCGTAGCGCTTACCGCATCCTTGGTATTGCACATCGTATCCTGATAGACGAATTCCGTGTCCCCTACATAGCCGTTTGCCTGGGCGGTCTTGATACTATTTACAATCGCTTCGCCCCACCACGCAAAATCGCTCGATAGAGGCAAAAGCACACCCACTTTCATGATGTCTTTTTTTGCGGGCTCGGTACCAAGCAAAAATACCGTAACCGCAAGTATGATAAGTGCCCCACTGACTATTGATAGCTTATTCTTCATGCATCCTGTGTACCATAGGCACTCATACTATTGCCAGTTTTTGTCCGTCAAATGTTGACAATAATCGCACAACAGAATAGTCTGACAGCATGTCTATCCAGGAAACGCTTCGCAAAATAGGCCTCAACGACAAGGAGATAAGGGTATATTTGGCCCTTTTGAAAGTGGGCCGGATCACCCCTGCCGCCCTCGCCAAGATTACTAAAATAAATCGCACAACTCTCTACAACATCGCAAAGGAGCTTCTGGGCAAAGGTATCATCGCGAACGATCTCGCCGGCAAGACCCTGCGCCTTACTGCCCTTCCCCCGACAAGCCTCGAGCAGATCATAGAGCGGCCGAAGCGCGAGCTTCTTAAAAAAGAGGAATTCGTCAAAAAAGCCATCGAGGAGCTCAGCCTCATAACCGCTGACAAGAAATATTCCGTACCGAAAATTCGCTTTGTCGAAGAAGACAGTCTGGAGGATTTCCTTTACGACAATACGACAAAATGGCTCAAGGAACTCCACAAGACCGACGGCATATGGTGGTGCTTCCAGGATCACAGCTTTGTCGAGCATTATCAGAAATTCGTCGAATGGGTCGGCCAGACAAAGGAGTACAAAGACAAGCGTATAAAGGCGAACCTCCTTTCCAACGATTCCGCGATCGAAAGCCACATGGAAAAGAAAATACCGCGCACCAAGCGCGATATACGTTTCGTTCCCGGCATGAACTTCACCTCGAGCATCTGGGTATCCGGTGACTACCTGGTCATGATCGTCACCCGTCAACATCCTTTCCACCTCGTCGAGATACACGATGCGACGCTCGCCCACAATATGCGGGAGGTATTGAAGAAGCTGTGGAGTTTGACTAATTCCGTATAAAAATTTTACAGAACAAGTCTTTCGCTACCACATTTCGTTTCCAAAGGGCCTACCCCAGTCGACCGGAAGATGCGTGTTTTCCGGCGTTATCTCAGTAAGCAACTTTTTAAGGGAGAGTTTTTTGCACATAGGTTATTAGGATAGCTACTTCAAAAAGTTCTTCTTTGTCACGATAGATTTCCCCAGGCGCTTCTCCAGTTTTTCCCTGGCGCCTCCTGCTATATCGCCGCCCGCTTTGGCATCTTCTTTTAATTTTGCTACGCCTTTGGAATTCTCGACCTTGTGTATTTCGGTGGTAGCACGCTCGCCCAGCATATTGAAAATGAGCTCAAAGTCATCCATATGGTCGCGCAGATTTTCTCGCTCCAATCCTTTGAGCTTCTTATACTCGCTCGGAGTGACGCCAAAGGTCGCTTTTGAAATCTCGGCGGTGAGGATTTCATAGTCGCGGTCCTCCTGTGCGCCACGCTTCTGCCATTCGTCGGTCAATTCCTCGCGAATGACGATGCCGCGCATTCGCTTTTCGATCCAGTCTTCGCTATAGCCCTTTAGCTTGTAGAGGGTACGAGTACGTTTTGCGGCCAGTTCTGGATTTTTGATCTCCTTTACGCGCTCGAATCCCACCTTTGCCAACCAGCGCTTGAACGGCTCAGCCTTGGGCGACGGGATGGACTGGATAATGCGGAATATGCCTTCGGTGTCGGCGCAGTCCGTAGTGTATTTCTTGCCGTCAGAGGCTTCCAATTTCAGTTGCCGACAAATTGTCGACAACTGAATCCTATCCTCGTTTTCAATTCGCACCTTCATTACATACCAATAGTCCCTGGGTTTATCGCTATCCGTAAGGGCAGCGATCACGTCCACAACCGAAAACCACCACTCACCGTTGATGAGTATTTTTCGTATCTTCTTTCCTTTAAATATCGCGAGCTGTGTTTCTTCCATGAACCTATTTTACCATGTGCAACTCGAGGAAAAGTTTCTCAGAGATAAAGGAAAGATAAAAATGGGGACAGTCAGAATTTCAATCCAATCGTCCGATTTTTTCGGACATTTCAGTTGTCTACAATTCATAGACAACTGAACCGGTGACAAAATTTCACCGGTTCAGCTCATTCTCAACCGTCTACAATTTGTAAACGGTTCAGTTCGTGACAAAATGTCACCACCTTCCCTACAGCTTATACTCCCCCAGCAACCCCTGCGGCCTATACAGCATCAGTACGATCAAAAGCACTCCGTACACGACCTGGCGCATCTGCGCGGCGATGTCTGAAGGAAAACCAACGAAGCGCAGGATTTCTGGCAAGAGGATCAGGAACAAAGCGCCCAGTATCGAACCACGGATATTGGCCAGGCCACCCAGAATGATTATGGAAAGGATAAAGATCGACTCGTTGAGCGTGAACGTCGACGGATCAATGAATGTGATATAGCTCGCAAAGAACGAGCCGGCAATGCCCGCGATCACAGCCGAGATGACAAAGATGGCGAGCTTGTAGTAGATAGTCTTGTATCCGAATATCTGGATGGCCTGCTCGTCCTCGCGAATAGATTTGAGGACGCGACCAAAAGCCGATCGTGAAATGAACTCGCTGAAAAGATAGATGAGTACGCCCACCGCCACGACCAGGATGAGGAATGAGATATTGCTCGAGAATGAGAAGCCAAATACCTCTGGCCGGCCGATGCCCGGGATGCCGAGCGGGCCACGGGTGAGCGACTGCCAGTTCAAAAAGATGCTGTAGATGATGATGTTGAAGCCGAATGAGCCGAGGGCATAGTAATCCTCGCGAAAGCGCGACAGGACAAAACCCACAAGCAGGCTGCAGACGGCCGTCACGACCATGCCGATTAGGATGGAAAGGAAGAAATTCATGCCCTGCGCCGACATCAAAATGGCCGTCGCATATGCACCGATGCCGTAAAAAGCGGCCTGGGTAATCGACAGCAATCCGGCATAGCCGACGACCAAGTTCAGTGATATGCCGAGTATCGCGTATATGCCGACGAGTATTCCTAGGTGAATGAGGTATTCCATTGTGGCTGTGTGCATCCAGTATAGCGAAGTTATCTGCTTTTCCAAACGCTGTAGAAGATGATCTTACCGCTACTGATTTTCCTTAAGATTACGGTTATTTCTGAGGAAATACTTGCGTCATATCCTTTCAGTTCCCAAAATTCACCTGATGATAACAAACCATGACTGCTCGTATTTTTTGCCGATCCGATGAGATAAGGTACTAGATGCAAAAGCTTGAGACGACGCATAATATCTTCACGATTTCTTCTTGTACCTAATCCATTATAAAAAAGGTGATTGAATCCTTTGGATGTAAAAAATACCCACACTTCAAGTGCTGGGCAGTAGACTTTATCGAAGCTTCGATAACGTATCTTTCTTTCTTCTAGAAGTCGCCTATAAGATTCAGTGTCCACCCTTAAATCCTATAAACCAGGGCCTAAAGAAAGGTATAAATTGAGATAAAGAAAAGATAAAAATGGGGATAGCAGTATATTTGACTTACCCTCGCATTAGAATAGACTTTACATATACCCGTGAGGCGAGAGCTTTACATCTGCACTACAGCGGAGAGCGGGAAAACAAAAACACCGTCGTAAGGCGGTGCTTTTGTTTTCTTTGTATAGCCAGATTTTAATCGTTGCGACGACTATTTCTTCAAAATGCCCTGCGGCCTCCACAAAAGGAAAATGATCAAGAGGCCGAAGGCGATGGCGTCCTTCCACTCGCCCGAGATCTTCCAGATGCCGAAGTTCTCGACAAAGCCAAGGAGGAATGCGCCGAGCACTCCGCCATAAACATTGCCGATGCCGCCGACGATGGATGCGATCACGCCTTTCAACAGGAGCGACATGCCCATCGTCGGCTCTATTCCCGTATCAAATCCGACAAATATGCCGGCGAGGCCCGCAATCATCGAGCCGATGATAAAGACGCCGGAGACGACCTTGTTCGTGTCGATGCCGACGATCTTTGAAACCTCCTCGTCATCCGCGACGGCCTTTAT
>CAYJAC010000015.1:6981-22385 GCA_964368565.1 uncultured Candidatus Saccharibacteria bacterium | reverse complement strand
CCAACCCCCGCAACAAGAATAGAGAAAGGCACCCCGAATGGGGTGCCTTTCTCTATTCTTTGCGTAAAGGAGGAAACGAATTTATTCGTTTCTGTTTGGATTTGAAAGCCGCAGCCATATCGACCGCTTCGGGCGATGGCGAGGAGGGTGAGCTCGGGATGGGGACCCGAGCGCAAGACCTTTTGAGACGGTACTCCGTCCAAAAGGTGTACTGACCCTGTAAGGGTCGCGGCCGAGTCGGCTGACGAGCCGACGAGAGCTGTGACCAAATCCTTGAAAAAACTTTCTATTAAAGACGGTTACTCGGGTGTATAATTTACCGCATGGATATAAAAATTTTGCTCGTGGTTGGACTCGTGGCCTTGGTATATTTTGTTCTATTTTATTTTTCAGGAAAGAAACAATTAAGCCAGTACTTAAAGTGGAAATCAGTAGGCCTCGCTGCCGGTATGTTTATATTTTTAGTTTATTTTATTTCTAAGGCTTTCTTAGAGTAGGGGTAGATATAAAAAGAAGACTCCGCCTTAGCCTTGGTGAGCCATTACCTCGCCAACTAGCTAGTAGGTCGCCTAAATTTAAATAAAAAACCACGCACGTTATGTGCGCAGCTAGGCCTTATTCGATCGAAGCTCCTTGGATCGACGCGGTATTCACCCCATCCCATTTGATGACGCCGGTAACTACAAGATCGGTTATTCTGGCTTGCCAGGAATGCTCGGTTTGGTTTACCCGCTGTGCGATGGTGTCAGGGGTGTCGTCCGGCAGTATCTCTACCTGCCGCTGAAAGAACACCGCCGAAGGATCGTCATATTTGGCCGTGGCGAAATGCATCGTCACGCCAGTGTGGGTGATCTTGTCGCGTTTGTAAGCGGCAATCACTGCCTCGTGGACATGGTGGCCGTAAAAGCCCTGTCCACCGAATGGTGATGGGAGAAGGGCGGGGTGGATGTTGAAGGTCGTGCGAGGGTCGTGACCTTCGATTTTCCCGAGCCAGCCCGACAATGCGGTGTAGTCTGCCCCTGATTCCTGGATGATTCGCCGATAGTCATCCGCTGTCCGTCCCTTTGGGGAATAGACGAATCTGATGCCGAGGGCGTCGGCGCGTTTTCGCACGCCGCCGTGTTCGTGGTTAGAGACGACCGCAACAATTTCAGCCCCGAGAACACATGTTCCGGTCGCTTCGACGAGCTTTTGGAAGCCTGAGCCTCCACCATCTTTGCTGCCTGACGCAAATATAATGAGTTTTGGTAATTTTAGGTGCATGAGTTATTGAGGTGTATTCTGGCTCAGATTACCTTTTTGGGCGGAAAAGGCAATTAGTCATCTTTTTGCTATACTTTCTCCATGGAACATCTACCGGTTATTGTTTCTTTTATTGTCGCGGCAGTCATGTTTTCTTTTTTGAAGACTCCTTCGGCTACGGGAGTAATTATCGGTGCCATTGTACTCGCATCTCTTGAGTTCCTGGCGAGCTTCGGCATGCCTTGGATAGCTATTGCCTGGGTAAGTGTCTTTGTATTTCTCATCAAATTCGTAAGGATGTCCTTTCCGGGTGCATTTTTCTTTCTTATACTTTACGGTCTTTTGTCCTATGCAGTAGTATTTGGGGTACTTAGATTTATATAAAGGTAATTACAAACTTGCTGGAGATAGTAAAGCCGTCTGCTTCGAAAGAAGCAGACGGCCTTTATATCTGTATCTAAACCTGTACCTATTTTCCGATCAACTCTTCGTCCACCACTGATGTCTGGTGAACATCGAATGTCAGGCGATAGTCCGAGTCATTCACTGCCGCGGTCGAAGATTTGTCAGGAGTTACTGTGGTAAGTCTGATTGAGAATGTGTCGACAGTGGTCTTTTGTCCGAGGGTGATCATGTTGGTCGAGACGGCACCGTTATCAAGCTCTGACTTTACGCTGACTTTTACGGTACCAGCCCATACGCACTGGACGTCCTTTGCACAGCGGCTGTCCTCCTCGACTTTTATAGGGGTGATAGTGATGCCATTAAAGCTAGCTGATTCGCCAAGTCGAAGTGTGACGGATCCGTAGGGGTTCATGACAGTCGGCCGGTTGTCGGTTGTTGTGCTGATGTCTGTTCCGTTATTGGTCGCGTCGGTATCCGGGGTACGGTTGAAGTACCAGATGCCAAGAGCCAAAAGAACGATGATAATGCCTCCTATCCAATAATATGTTCCGTTGCCGTTTTCACGGCGTTCCATTGTGTTATCCATACATATAATACGTATGAGAGGGGCTGTTTATTACAAAAGAAGTGATATAGGAGGGGTGGGCTAGATATGGGCATGAAAAACAGCGCTCAGAGGAGCGCCGTTTTCCATCACTATGAGAAGGACACATAGGTATTACGCGGAAAGAAAGCACTTTCTTTCAGGTTTATTCTTAGATAATATCCTCTAATGTATGTCAATTTTTGGCCACCAAAAGTTTTGAATTTCAGGCCTATTCTGCTAGGATTACCAACTGTACGGTAAATAGGAGATAAATATGTCGGCGTAGCTCAGGTAGTTAGAGCATAGCACTCATAAAGCTAAGGTCGAAGGTGCAAGTCCTTCCGCCGACACACATAAAAGGCAATAACAAAAGGACCGCAATATTGCGGTCCTTTTGTTATCTGCGCGAGTGATGGGACTCGAACCCACGGCCTCTTCCGTGACAGGGAAGCGCTCTAACCAGCTGAGCTACACCCGCATATTTTGCTTGTCTAACCAAAACAGCTACACCTGCATTCTGCTTGCCTAACCAAAACAGCTACACCCGCATATTTTGCTTGTCTAACCAAAACAGCTACACCTGCATATTATATACCCTAACTGCGTCGCATCATTTAAGCATACCTTCGTAAAAAAATCGAGAGTCTTCCCTTGGAGCCACCTCTCAGGATCGAACTGAGGACCTTCACATTACGAATGTGCTGCTCTACCAACTGAGCTAAGGTGGCGGATAGTTAGAATGGTATTAAATGTACCATCTCTCTGTTATCTACCAAAACAGCTAGGGTGGCACGCCTCGTCGCCGGTCAAATAGCTTAGAAGGGCAACACTGCGGGAGCCAACGTCCAGGATCGAACTGGAGACCTCGTCATTCGTTTACACCTCACCTTGCGGGAGGACTAGACTGTATCTTTCTCCACCGAAGTGGAGACCCTTGTCAGTCGTTCGGGCGTTCTTTGAGGACGCCACGGTCTTGACCCTTCAATCAGATTGAACAGGGCTTTAACCGTTATTCGGGATTCACGCATACGTTGCCGAGTGCGTGGGCAGGGGTTACGACCCACCAATGACGTGCTCTACCAACTGAGCTACGTTGGCTGATTTTGTTTAACTACCAAAACAGCTACTTTGGCTGATTTTGTTTAACTACCAAAACAGCTACTTTGGCAATTATCCAATAACTGCTCACACAGATTAGTATATTTAGGCGATATTATCAATAAGGCGACAGACAAGTGCTTTTAAGCGGGTGTTATTGAAATAGACCATAAGTACTCCATTTTCAGATTTGTAGCTATAAGTTCCTGAACCACGGACTTTTGAAATAATTATTTTATAAAATTGGTCCTTGGATACACCAAGTTCTTTCGTCCAGTATTCAAGTGCAATACTGGGCGATATGTCATCAAATATTTGTAGACCAAATCGTAGCTTTTTCTTTTCTATGGCAAAAAATTTCTCAAGAAATTTTACAAATATTTTAATTAGGTGCGGATCTGTATTAGGGAGTCTGACCCCGCCTTTACCTCTTTTAGCCCCCTCACCCCAATATAGACCTAGTCCTAAGCCGTAAAGAAGAGTATCTTCTTGAGTTTTTGGAGGAGTAAATTTGAAAGGATCCCCGTTGGGATTTCGAAGCTCATATATCGCATCAGAGATGCTGCGTTTCTTAATTTCATGTTTATTCAGCCAATAGTCAACTTTTCTTTGTGACTGCTTCAGTTCTTTTGCGATACGCGCTGAAGAATACTTTTTAATAAGATATAGATTAACTAGTACTTCTTT
Organism: uncultured Candidatus Saccharibacteria bacterium; assembly: GCA_964368565.1. Classification (GTDB taxonomy): domain Bacteria; phylum Patescibacteriota; class Minisyncoccia; order Phycocordibacterales; family UBA6065; genus UBA6065. Next base: position 18,367 of record CAYJAC010000015.1, on the reverse strand, counting down.
TGAGATAAGGTTAGACTTCGTCATATATGTATTAAGTATACTATATGTGTTTGATTTCATATAACACTACTGTTATAATTTAAACATGATCACTATTAAAGGCAAAACATATCTATCCACGGACGATCTTCATAAAGAGGGAATGAAGAGCCCTAAATACCGTGAGGCTTACAAATCAGCAAAAGCCAAGTATGCCGTATATGAAGCACTGATCGACGCTCGTATTGCAGGAAAGATCACGCAAAAGGAGCTCGCAAAAAGGATGGGTGCGCACCAGTCCGCTGTGGCACGGTTTGAATCAGGCTCGACAGAGGCTACCCTGGGATTTGCTGTCAAAGTCGCGCAGGCACTCGGTGTACAGATAAAGGTTGTGCCATAATGCTTGTATGAACGTCACCCGTGCACGCATAGATGAAATCGAGGCTCTGATGGCAGACGCCGCCTTTTGGGAGAACAAGGACAAGGCGCAGGCCATCCTAAAGGAGCTTAATGCATTGAAGGGGGAGATTGCCGAGGCCGACAAATATGAGAAGGGCAATGCCGTCATCACTATATATTCCGGCGCTGGCGGCGACGATGCCGAGGATTTTACGCGCATGCTTATGGAGATGTATATGAAATACGCCGCCAAACAGGGTTGGTCCGTATATTTCGTGCATCAGCACCAGACCGAGCGTGGAGGGTATCGTAACGTGGCATTTGAGGTGCAGGGAAAGGGAGCATATGGCACACTCAAGAACGAATCCGGCGTACATCGCCTGGTCCGCATATCGCCGACGTCTGCAAAGAAGCAGCGTCAGACTTCATTTAGCCTAGTGGAAGTTATTCCTAAATTTGAAAAGGCAGAGCTGTTTGTCATAAATCCAGACGATATCCGCTTAGAATTCGCCCGATCATCCGGTCCTGGCGGACAGAACGTGAACAAGAGGGAGACCGCTGTCCGTGTCGTCCACATACCAACCAAAATCGCCGTACATGTGGACTCTGAACGTTCCCAGGCGGATAACCGCAGTCGTGCAATGGATATGCTTCAGGCAAAGCTCTATAAGCTGAAGGATGAGGAGCGCAAGGCCAAGGAACGTGGTATGACCATAGCAAAACACACCGATATAGAATGGGGTAGCCAGATTCGCTCATATGTCATTCATCCATACAAAATGGTCAAAGATCACCGGACAGAAGTAGAGACTTCTAATACCGATGCAGTGTTCGAGGGGAATTTAGATATGTTTATAGAAGCAGAGAAGGGGCTTTAGATTGTCTTTTCGCACCGTACCTTGCGACTGTATATATGGTAAAATAAACAGTCTATGATCTATTTCGATAAAGTATCAAAAGTCTATGCGGACGATTCAGCCGCCCTCGAAGAGGTTACCTTTACGATACATCCAAAAGAATTTGTTTCCATCGTCGGTCATTCAGGCGCCGGCAAGACCACCCTTATAAAGATGATCCTGGCAGAAGACAGCCCTTCTCGTGGTGCGGTTATGTTCGAATCTGTGAATGTCCACAAATTGAAGCGAAAGCATATGCCTGCATACCGTCGCAAGTTCGGCACCGTATTCCAGGACTTCAGACTCATCCCTAACAAGACAGTATTTGAGAACATCGCCTTTGCTATGGAGGCAGCGGGCAGGACCGACGAGGAAATTGCTTCTGATGTTCCGCATGTCCTTGACCTGGTTGACCTCGGCAAGAAGATCTGGAGCTTTCCACACGAGTTATCCGGAGGTGAAAAGCAGCGCGTGGCCATTGCTCGTGCAATTGTAAATCAGCCCGACGTAATCATCGCCGACGAGCCTACAGGAAACCTTGATCCTGTGAATACATATGAGATCGTACAGATATTGAAGAAAATCAACGACTTAGGTACCACTGTCATTTTGACCACCCACAACAAAGGTGTAATCGAATCCATAGGCAAGCGCGTCATCACCATGGAGAAGGGCCGTGTCGTACGCGACGACAAGGACGGCAAATACGCTATCTAATTGCTATAATACCTCTATAACTATGTTCTGGATCAACACAAAGCGCATCATAAAATCAGGTTTCGTATCATTTTGGCGAAACGGCTTTGTGTCGCTCTCGTCAGTACTCATTATCACACTCACGCTCTTTTCGCTCGGCAGCATCATTTTTGCCGGTGCACTCCTTAACTCCTCTCTGGAGGAAGTAAAATCAAAGGTCGATATTAATGTATATTTTGTCCCAGCGGCAAGCGAGGATGACATTCTTGCTCTCAAAAACAAAATAGAAAGCCTACCTGAGGTCGCTGTTGTTGACTATGTTTCGCGCGAAAAGGCCCTAGCCAATTTCAAAGAACGTCATGCGAACGATGAAATCACTCTTCAGGCACTCGACGAGCTAGGTGAAAATCCATTAGGAGCGATCCTTAACATTAGTGCAAAGGAGACTTCGCAGTACGAAGGTATTGCTAAGTTCCTGGACTCAGAAGCAGGGGATAACAATTCTTTTATAGACAAGGTCAACTACTATCAGAATAAGGCCGCCATCGACACCCTTACCCGAATGATAAACGGTGGTACGACCATTGCCTTTGGTATCACCCTTGCTTTGGTTATCATCTCTATCCTGATTGCCCTTAACACTATTCGCCTGGCTATCTATATTGCCCGCGAAGAGATTTCTGTCATGCGCCTCGTGGGAGCATCTAACCGCTATATCCGCGGACCGTTCATCGTTGCGGGTATTATGTACGGTGTAGTATCTGCCTTTATTACGCTCGTCCTCTTGTACCCTGCGACACTGTGGGTTGGTTCTATTACGGAAACTTTCTTTAGTGGATTTAGTGTCTTCTCATACTATCTTTCAAATTTTTTCCAGCTTTTTGTCCTTCTTATGGGTGTTGGTATTCTTCTTGGTGCAATCTCTAGTTACTTGGCGGTTCGCAAATATCTCCGCGTCTAGATCGTGAAAATTACTATCTACATAGTTCTTGCACTCGTCCTCGCATTCTTTGTGAAGGTCGAGGTTTTTCACGAGCCGGGCACATCCTTTTTTAGAGACAGTCGCTCGGCACGTCTTTTGTTTGCGGGCGATATGATGTTTGACCGTACCATCAGATCAAAAGTGGAAGCGGCAGCGGGCATTGCTGGGTCTAGCGCGAGCAAGGATAAGGGCTATGACCTACCTTTTTCGTGTATGGCAGATTATATGAAAAGTTTTGATACAGTTGTGGCAAACCTAGAGGGTCCGATAACAGAATACCTATCGACGAGCGCGGGAACACTGCCCGGCCAACCCGGCAACACCTCATTTACATTCGCTCCTGATGTGGCCCGCGCCCTCTACGATAACAATGTACGTGTAGCTAATCTGGGCAATAACCACAGTTCTGACAAGGGTCGAGCGGGTGCTAACTCTACACAGGCATACCTTTTTAAAGCCGGTGTAGCACATTTCGGCTCGCCAACGGGGAACAATGCAACCACCACGACTATCGGAGGCTACCAGGTGGCTTTTATTAATTTTAATCAGTTCCTCGGCCTCGATGATCCTGAGGTTACGGTCAGCGCAATCCAGAATCTGCGCGCCGATGCAGATTTTATATTTGTGTACACACATTGGGGTGAGGAGTATGTACCAGCAAATGATTATCAGAAAGACCTTGCCCGTAGATTTATCGACGCCGGTGCCGATATGGTCATAGGTTCGCATCCACATGTCATACAGGAGAGCGAGATGTATAAAGGTAAATATATTTTTTACTCCCTCGGCAATTTTATATTCGATCAGTATTGGGATGAAACTGTGAGGAAGGGTATGGGGATTGAGGTATCACTTTCGCCTGACGGCATATCCGTCAAAGAACAGTTGTTTGAGTCTATGCGGGATGGGAGGACCTGCCTGTCTGTGTAGTACAATCGATAGATGGAGAGAACCGACTCCGATATTGTTGTAGCCCATAAAAAGGGCGACGGGCAGGCATTCGCCGAGCTAGTTTCGCGCTATATGCGTCGCGTCTATGCCTTTTCCTATAGGCTGGTAAATGATGAGGGTTTGGCCGAGGATGCAACGTCCGAGACATTTATAAAAGCATGGAAGCATATCGATTCTTTTGATGAATCAAAGAGCTTTGCGGCATGGATATTTGCAATCGCACGTAATACGGCGTTTGATATTTTGCGCAAGAAAAAGAGTGTAGCCTTTTCGCGTCTTTTTGGTCGCGATCGCAATGGCGAGGACGATATGATCGATTTAGTGGCAGATGAAACTGAACTACCTAATATTAGTTTTGATAGGGAAATTTCACGCGAGATCCTAGAGGCATCATTAGCAAATCTTTCCTTAGAGCGTCGCTCTATAGTGATCCTGCATGACATGGATGGTCTGACTTTTGAAGAAATAGCCGACATAATGAACATGCCTATGAATACGGTTAAAAGTCATTACAGGAGATCTCTGGCAGCCCTCAGGGTGATGATGGATGACAAGGATGTATAGGTGCACCAAAAAGTATTTATCAAACGTATATAACAATATGGAGATCAACAAACCATACGCGGGACTTGGGAATACAGAGATGTCGCTCTCGGCAGAGGCGCGTTTTAGGGCGCGGCTTCTTCGTGGCCAAGAGCAGGCATTTCGAATGCAAAAGATTCGCTACGGGGCATATGCTCTAGTATCTGTCGCCGCCTGTGTTGTTTCAGCAATCTCCGTTTCTTCAGCCCTGGCAGAGTCGGGTGTATATGAATTCGTCGCTCTTGTTTTTAGGGATGCGGCGGCGCTTTCATATTCTAAAGAGCTCTTCCTATCGGTTGTTGAGTCTCTGCCTGTACTTGGAGTAGCGGCATTCTTTGGCACAGGAGTTTTTTCAGCCATTGTGCTACCACGTTTTGTTCGCATGTCTCCGTCTGCTTTATACGTATAAAAAATATATGGAAGCTATCAAAAAAACTTTTTGGGATACAAAGAAGGATCGTACAATCTCTATCGTTGTGCTCTCTGTTATTGGTGTGCTTATAGTATTTAAACTCGGTATGTTTGTTGGATATCACAAGGCGCTTTTCTCATATCGTTCCGATGCACGTCATGGTATGTCTATGAGGTCTGGTGATGGCATGATGATTGGTTTGCGCGTTCCTTCACCTGGCTTTGCACGCGAAGAGTTTCCAACCGGCCATGGTGCAACAGGGAGGATACTGTCGGTTTCATTGCCTTCATTTATCATTGCTAGCCCTGACAACAGCGAACGCACAGTAACAGTTTCCGAGGGTACGATGATTCGCCGTTTCAAAAAGACCGTTCCGGCAACAGATATCCGACCCGACGACTTTACTGTAGTACTGGGTCAACCTGATGAATCTGGTGTTATTCAAGCAAAGTTTATTCGACTTACGGGTGACGACGGTGTGTTTACTATCTCTACTACTTCAAAACGATAATATGAAAATCCTCTCGTCTGCAAAAAAATATATCTTTGCCCACAAGATCATTTCTATAATCGTGATAATAGTCCTGGTTGGGATTGGTTACGGTATATTTGGCGGGTCGGGTGATGCAGCGGGAGAGACGCGATATATATTGGGGAGGGTGTCTAATGGATCGCTCGTCAGTTCTGTTACAGGTACTGGGCAGGTTGCGGCATCAGAACAGACGAATATAGCGCCGAATGTTTCTGGTGATGAAATAACCGCTGTTCTGGTAAAGGCAGGGGATGAAGTGGCCAAGGGTCAGGCCATCGCTTATATCGAAAGCAGTGATGCGGCAAAGGCTGTGTCCAATGCAGGGCTTTCATACGAGAGCGCACAGCTTGAATATGAGAAAGCGCAGAAAGCGAATACTGCACAGCAGGCAGATTCATCAACATCGGATATTAAGAAGGCATATGAATCGGGCTACAATGCTCTAGCAAACGCCTTTATCGATCTTCCCGCGATATTCATGGGTCTCAGTGATATCTACTATATCCCGTCGCATTCTCCTTATTTTAGCGACAATAATCTCAATATTCGTGCGGGTCAGACAGCAGTCAATTACAAGCTTCAGGCAGGTATAACATTTGATCAGGCAAAGAAGGAGTATGACAGGACTTTTGTTGTATACAAGACTCTGACTGTTGATTCCTCTCCCACAGAAATCGCATCGCTCCTTGAGTCCACACAGTCAATTTTGAAACAGCTCCTTTCATCCCTGTCTGGAACATATAGCACGATTGAGTATGTAAATGACCGGTACACTTCTGCTGCTCCGTCTGAAATGACGAGCGACAAGGCGCAGCTTTCAGGTTATATCAGCAAGGTGAACGGAAATTTATCGAGTATCGACAATGTGATCACTGACATCGACGATGCAAAGGATAGCTCGACGACATCGGATTTGGATATGCGCTCGGCTGATCTTGCAAAGAGCAAAGCTGCAGACGCCCTACGTGACGCCAAGACCGCTCTGGCAGACCATGTTGTACGAGCACCTTTCAGTGGCCTCATTGCAAAAGTTTCCGGCAAAGTGGGGGACAAGGCATCTACAGGAACGGCCATTGCCACTATTATTTCAAAGAACAAACTAGTATCCATCACGCTTAATGAAATTGATGCTGCAAAGGTAAAGAGTGGTGACAAGGCAGTGCTTACATTTGATGCCCTTGATGATCTAGTGCTCGAAGGACACGTTTCCAATGTTGACCTTGTTGGAACCGTATCGCAGGGAGTTGTGTCGTATAACGTGGAGATTGCTTTTGACCAGAATGATGCAAGGGTAAAACCAGGAATGACGGTGAATGCTGAAATGATTGCATCATCAAAATCAAATGTACTTCTTGTTCCTTCGTCAGCCATAAAAACTGTTGGAGGCAAATCATTTGTTCAGGTTATGTCCGAAGACGGCAAGCCGATAAACAAAGAAGTAATGATTGGTGACGCAAACGATTTTTCTGTCGAGATCCTTTCAGGACTTGAGGAGGGTGATCAGATCATTGCCCGAACTATAACCGCATCAGCGGGTACCGCACAGTCATCGAGCCTGCTTAACAGCCTTACAAATAGGAATCGTAGCACTGGTGCTGCTTCAGGAACGCGTGTTATGACGGGAGGTGCTGCGGGTGGAGGGACCGTACAGGTAATAACTCGATAGCATGATAGAGATAAAGAATGTCACAAAGACGTATTCGCCAGACACGGACGTCGCCTTTCAAGCATTGAAAGGTGTGAGCTTTGCCATTCAGGATGGAGAATTCGTAGCCATCATGGGTCCGTCAGGATCAGGAAAATCCACACTCATGCACATACTAGGTGCGCTCGATACACCGACATCCGGGGAATACTTTCTGGATACTAAAGATGTTTCAACGTTGAGTGACGACGAGCTTGCTGATATTCGTAAGGACAAGATTGGTTTTGTCTTTCAATCATTCAATCTTTTGCCACGAACAACCGTGTTGCGAAATGTTTCGCTGCCGCTTGTGTATGCTGGCGTAGATTTAAGTATCCGTAACGAAAAGGCAAACAAGGCCCTCGCAGCAGCGGGACTCGATGAGAGACTCTATCAGAATAAATCCAATCAGCTTTCCGGCGGACAAATCCAGCGCGTTGCTATTGCGCGTGCGCTCGTAAATGACCCGACATTGATCCTTGCCGACGAGCCAACAGGAAACCTTGATTCAAGAACAGGAGAGATAGTTTTGGGAACATTTCAGAAGCTTAATAGGGAGCTGGGCAGGACCATTGTTCTAATCACTCATGAGCAGGACGTTGCAGAGCATGCTGACCGCATCATTCATATCAAAGATGGCATGATTCTGAGCGACACCAAAACACACGCAAAGCGGAATATTAAACTGCCTTAAATTTAGCAATCCAATGACCATTAAAGACCTTTTTGAAGAGACACATACCGCCCTGTCGGCAAATAAGATCCGTACCGGCCTTACCATGCTTGGCATAATTATTGGTATTGGATCAGTCATCGCCATGGTTGCTATTGGTGCTGGCGCACAAAAAAGTATCGAGGCAAGCATTCAATCTATTGGAGCTAATCTGGTTATGGTTGTACCAGGTGTCACACGCACACAGGGGTATCAGGTAAATACCGCCCGTGGCAGCGCACGCACGGTGACACAGGCCGATGCCACAGCTGTTTCGGCGATACCTTTAGCAAAGGCGGTTGCACCGGAAATTACTGGACGCTACCAGATAACTGCAAAGGGAACTAATACTAATACGTCAGTCGTAGGGACCACTTCGTCATATCCTAGCGTGCGCAACGTGATTGTCGCGGATGGAAATTTCATAACAGACCAGCAGGTTGCCAATACGTCCAAGGTGGCGGTTATAGGACCGACGACACGCGATGATCTTTTTGGTGAAGGTGCTGACGCTATTGGAAAAACTCTTCGTATCAAGGGTATCGAATTTAAAGTCATTGGCGTGACGGCTCCAAAGGGTGGAACAGGATTCGGCAGTCAGGATGATATGGTATTTATTCCGCTTTCATCTGCCGCACGATTTTTGGCGGGCAATGCGTATGTCACAACACTCTCTGTACAGGCAGCCGAAGCGGACTCTATGAAGGATTTACAGGCTGAAATTACCTCATTGCTTTTGGAGAGACATAAAATAACTGATCCTGCAGCCGCTGATTTTACCGTCATTAACCAGTCAGACATTGTGGCGACCGCGTCATCTGTCACGGGTACATTCACGGCTCTTTTGGCCGCGGTCGCTGGCATATCTCTGGTTGTCGGAGGTATCGGCATCATGAACATGATGCTCACTACAGTGACCGAGCGCACCCGCGAGATCGGCTTGCGCAAAGCCATCGGCGCCAAGAGGGCCGATATCAATATGCAGTTTTTGGCAGAGGCTATAGTGCTTACATTTATAGGTGGTATCGCCGGCGTAGTTTTAGGCTGGGGAATATCTTCGGCTTTGGCATGGTCAGGACTTCTCCCTGCAGAAGTTTCAGTCTCATCAGTATTGCTGGCATTCGGAGTGTCGGCACTGATCGGTATTGTGTTCGGATATTATCCAGCGAGGAAGGCAGCGGCAATGAATCCGATAGAAGCACTGAGGTATGAGTAAATAGCGCAATATGCTATTTAGTTTCGGACAATAGATGTAAGAAAATCACCGAGTGGCATGGCGGCGCCGGCGGCGTTGTGATGACCACCTCCACCCAGGGTTATAGCAAGGTCAGAAGCTGAAGGGGAGTGTTTGTCGAGGCAGCGAAAGCTAATTTTTACTTTTTCACCATCAATCGTAAAGAGGCCAACTGCCTTGTCGAGCGCGTTTGCCAGAATATTGCCGCAGTCTGACTTGTACGAAGTAATGTTATAAAAAGGAACGATATGGGTGCCAACTTTGACCATAATAGCTTTGGTACCTTGGACCATATCATCGATCATAAACTGCGAGTATTTTGATATGATGCCACCATCGCGTTTTATCCCATCGAGCGATGCGGTAAAAAGTTTGAGCACCTCCTCTGGCTTGTTCATAAGTGTAAAGACGAAGTTACCGACACTCTTTGTGTCTTCGCCATACTTTTTTGTCCAAAGGTCCTGATCCTCGACCAGTTTAATAATTTCAGGCATAGGCTCGCCAGGGAAAAGAGTGATCCATGTCAGAGCTGCACCGGAGTGGTTGTTATCAAATACGAATGTAAAGGCAGGATTGGTTAGAGCGAGTGCTGTGTACTCGTCTTTTGCGCTCGCATGATGGTCAATGGTTGTGACGGCAAAACCATTGTGAAGGAATTCCTTGGCACCGAGAGCACAGTCTACGGTGAGGATGCGGTCGCCTGGCTTTGGTGCGGCTTTGATTATGATGTCTGCAAGGTCTTGCGCGTCGAATCCGTGACTCAGAGGGAATACGAGGGCATCCGGATATTTTTTAAGTACTACGGCCGCTGCTGTTGTGCCGTCATTGCAATCTTTGTGGTATATGGCGATGGTTTTCATGGACACAGTATAGCCTTACTGAACGCAGAGCGCACTGTCGCGATTATGTCATACAGGCTAAGGCCAAAAGAAAAGCCGTACTGCTCGGATTAGAGACGTACGGCTTTTGCTTGTGCGACTGAAGACTATTTCTTCTTGCTGCCGGTCTTTCGGGCCGCGATTCGAGCGTGCTTTACAGCAAGTCGCTTCGTAGTCTTTCGAGATCGCGTCGCTCGCTTCTTTGAATTTTCTCTTTTTGCCATACATACACTATACACCACATCACTACTAACTCAAGCGATCCGGCGCTATACTATATCCATTAGCAGAAGTTTTTACATTTTATGACAGTAACCATCAATGTCTGGGCAATCTTAGTTTGCGTCGTAGTGTCAGTTGTTCTTGGTTTCATCTGGTATGGTCCACTCTTTGGTAAAAAGTGGATGGCACTCAACGGCATGAAGATGCCCAATCCAAAGCCCGGCTTTTCGGTTATGATAAAGCCGATTATCATTTCAGTTGTCGGCGCATTCTTCATGGGCTTTGTCATGGCGCGACTGATCGCAGTCGGTACTGCGTATCTTGGATTTTCCGGCATATCAAACGGTCTCGCCACAGCTCTCATGGTCTGGGTCGGCTTCATCGTTCCTGTTCTCTTTAACTTTTCTGGATGGGAAGGAAAGTCATGGAAGCTTTTCTTTATCAACAGTGGGTATTGGCTAGCGTTCCTTTTGATCAGCGGCACCATCATTTCTGTGTGGATGTAGGAAAGTAGCTGCCCTGAGCATGGTTATGGCTTGGCGATGATAAGGTGGAGATGGAAATGTCCTGGGATCGATTTGTTCTGGGGCGTGGCCTCGATAATGTAGTCGTACTTGGAGTTAATAAAGTCTGTTTTGATTTGGGTAAACTCCAGAAGTTCAGCGTCCGTTAGCCCGCTTTCCTTTGTATGTCGAATAGGGACCATCATGTGATGGTCTTTTGCTATCAGATCATAGGGGAATGCATTGTCGATGATCTTCCAGTGGGTGTAGGTCACCAGGGGTTCTTTTGAACAGAGAGCACATGAGTCGTTAGAAGGGTTTGCCCTCTGGTACTCTTGGTACTTATTTTTCATTGTTTCTGAGCGGAGAGATACCATGGGAAAAGTATAGCAGATTATATTAGCCCCTTCTCTTGCTGGGCAAGCTTGAGTATCTTTTCAATAAAAGGGGTTTTTCCGCTGTTGTATCCCTTGCTTCGTGAAAGGTCTTTTAGGTCTTCTTCCGGTACCTCCCTTGAAAGCCTTTTCTTAATTTCCGCGTACTCTTTTACTGCCTCAGGATGATTGCGGAGGTAATTTCTAAAAAGCATCTGTCTTGTCCAATATGAATATTTTGATTCGGTAATCGAGAGGTGGTATTCGGCGGGGTGGCCCTTTCTCAAGAATACTCGCTCGACGGAAGACATGTCGGGCTTGTATCGATATCCGATTTTTTCAAGAGAAAT
>CAYJAC010000015.1:0-6881 GCA_964368565.1 uncultured Candidatus Saccharibacteria bacterium | reverse complement strand
GCTCGACGGAAGACATGTCGGGCTTGTATCGATATCCGATTTTTTCAAGAGAAATGGCAAAACCCTGCGGGTCCTGAATGGATTTGGTTAGAACCGCTATATCAATAATTGGCTTTGCAGGTAGGTTGGGAATCGACGTACTACCGATGTGCTCGATTTCAATAATAAGGTCGCCAAGATTTTCCTTGATCAAAGATGATTCTTGAGTAAATTTATCTGGCCACTGTGGGGAATATTCTTCAATCATATTGTTAGGTTATCTCTCTACCACTTCCTTGAGTCTCTTGAGTGCCTTTGGCCACATATCTTCGAAAGTATTTTTTTCTTCAACGACGATGTCCATATCTATAGACAATTCTGTGCCCCCATCCTTTTGTGTGAAGGTGTAATTTTCAAATGCAGGAGCCCACTTCTTGGCCATATCGCTGGTCGTGTCTTTTACACCGTTCATGACGATGCCGAGGTGCTGTATTGAGATGAACTCTGGCTTGCGGCTTTCTTTTATGCGGCTGTACATACCCATCGCGCCGTTGGTGTCGCTGCCGTTAGGGCCAAGAAACATGATCTCGGAACCTTCATTCCAGTCACCCTTGAAGTATGAGCCTGGATTAAATGCTGCCGTCCATTCTCTGTATGTCTTGTCACTGAGCATGATATCCCACACTTTTTCCTGTGGCGCATTAATATGAATTGAAAAGTGAATTTTTTCCATATGTTTTTATTTTTGTAAGTATAACTTAATTTTTTCTTTGTGTTCGTCATATGTTTTCGAACAATAGATTGCACCTGATTTGGCGTGAAGGTAATAGAAACAGTCAGTTTTTTGCGGATGCAGTACGGCACGGATTGCTTCTAAGCCGGGGTTAGCAATGGGACCAGGGGGAAGGCCTTTATAGATGTATGTGTTGTAGGGCGACTCTAGGCTGTTTTTTGCAAATGTAAGTGGAGCCCACCATCCTAGACCGGTATCACCACGAGCATACTGTATTGTCGCATCTATATCGAGCCTCATATTTATTTCCAGTCTATTCCATATGACACCCGCAATAAGGGGCATGTCATGTTTGCCCGCGGCCTCTCTTTGGATGAGCGAGGCGATAGTGATGACGGTTGGCCATGTGATGTTTTGTTCTAGTGCTTCTTTGGCGTAGGGCGCGAATACTTCATTGAAACGACGGTTGAGGCGCTTTGCAACATCGGCCGTGCTCTCGTCCACAGGGATCAGGTATGTGTCAGGGAAATAGACTCCTTCGCGCATGTCGGGCGCGGTGTTTGTGTCTTTGGTGAGGAATGTTGTTACCTGTGCATCGCTCCATCCAAGACTCTTTTGCATGAGGGTGGCGATTTCTTCCTTGCGCAAGCCTTCTGGAATTATTACCCACTTCATGTACGGCTCAGATTTTAGAACGTCGGCGACGGCAAAAGCATTCATGTCTTTTTGCAGCTTGTATCCGCCTGGGGCAATTGAATCGGGGACTATGATGTTGAATGCGCCGATATACTTAATAAATCCATCAGTTTTGAGCTTCTGTATGATTTCAGATTGCGTTGCTGTGGTGGTTACGACAAAGCGCACAGTCTCGGCGGTTTTTTGCGGTGCACCAAAGAATAATAGGTATAGGAAAATGAGGGCTGCTATAAGAAAGACACAGAAGAATAGAGTGAGAAAAAGTTTTTTATTTTTAAGCATTATTTTTACTTTTTATAGCTTTCACAAAGAAAGAGCCACCCATAATCATTGCTATGGCACCCAAGAGGGGCATTCCTGCCGAAATCAGGAGGGAGCTATCAGATCCTCCGAGACTTGATCCAAATAGTACGAGTAACCCTGTTGCCACGGTCGCTGCAGGCCAAAGGATTAATATAAATGTGATGTAACGGATTCTGCTCAGTCCCGCTCCATACGAAAGTAGTTCAGGTAGGGCAAAGCAGGTAAGACATGCATGAAAAAATCCTTTGCCGGTTCCTATATGATAGACAATTTTTGCTAAAAGGCCTTCTTCCTTTTTAGATATCATTTTCATCACTATAGACCTTCCGAATATACGGCTTATGAAAAAAGTAACCGTATACCCAATGAAGTCTCCTAGTGCCACATACAGTAATCCTGGCCAGAATCCAAAGAGTAGTCCGACGAGGGGATACAGGGGCGAGCCCGACAAGGGTGCGATAACAACGGTCGAGATTTTGAGCAAGATAAATACTAGAGGTGCCCACACACCTGCCTGTATAACCCATGTTTTTAGTGTGTCGATATCAACAATGAATGAAAGGGCGATAAGGACTGCAAGCATGACGCCCACCCCTATCAGATTGAATTGTTCAGAAGAATTCTTGTCCATGTTTATGGCTTTCTTAAAATCTTATCCATTGTCCTTCCCTTTGCCAGCTCATCGACGAGCTTGTCTAGGTAGCGGATCTCGCGCATGGTGGGCTCTGTGATTTCTTCTATTCGAACACCGCAAATCACACCTTTGATGAGGGCTCGTGCGGGATTGAGCAGGGGAGCTTGGGCAAAGAATGTCTCGAAATCCGTCTGCTTTTTGAGCTGGGATTCGAAGGCTTTTGGGGTATATCCTGTCAGCCAGCAGATGATTTCATCTACTTCTGCTTTTGTTCGTCCCTTTTTCTCGGCCTTGGCAATATAAAAGGGATAGACGCTCGCGAAACTGGTTGTGTATATGCGGTGTTTTTTCACAATTTATTTAAGATTTTTCTCTAAAAACGCCAGAGTTTTCTCCCAAGCATCCATAGTTTCTTTTGGAGCGTAATTTGCTCCTGATGGATTGGCGAATGCGTGACCAACACCAGGATATATGTGTATTTCGTTTGTTACACCCAGCTGTTCTAGAGATGATTTAAAATCATTGACCATGGTGAGTGGGATTGCCCGGTCCTGATCTCCGAATATGCCTAGTACAGGCCACTTGATAGGGGTGAGCCTTTGCGTAGATGTGGCCATGTTGCCGTCATAATAGACGACTGTTGCGTCGAGTTTCTCGCCTGATATTGCAAGTTCAACTGACTGTCTGCCTCCGAAACACCAGCCGAGCGAGGCAATTTTTGTTGCACCATTTGATCGCAGGTATGCAGCCGCCGCTTTCATATTTTCAACACCGGTTGTTTGGTTGAATTTTGCGGTCAGCGCACGTGCGCCGTCCTGGTCTTCGGCAACACCACCAAGAAGGTCAACGGCCAAAACAATATAGCCTTCTTGGGCCAGCGCTTTTGCTGCGCTCTGTATTTCGGGACGCAAGCCACGGTTTTCATGGATCATGACTACTCCTGGATAGTTTCCGGGTGCAGTAGGGCGGGCAAGATAGCCTGTGGCAGCAGGAAAATACTCTACACTGGTCGTGGCAACATCCAGCGTGGTGGTTTTTTGCATAAGGTCAATGTTCTTGCCTGCAGGGTCAGATGCGGCAGGTCGAAATACTATGAATCCGATGATTGCTATGACGGCGATTGTGCCGATTACGAGGTGTCTGTTCATAAGTAATGTGATTACGCTTTGCTATTCTATTGTAGCAAAATATTTGCCCAAACCGTGGTTTGAGTTAGTATGCAAATATATGATCTACAAACTACCAGGTGGCTGGTGGTTTTTTTACTGTCCGTCGGCAACCAACATGCTTGCTGCTTTGTCTGATTTACTAGTTATTCGTACACCCCAGGCAGAGGCGGTAGGGTTCCTGTGTTTTTTGCCGAGAGGAATCTCGCAAAATCCCAGGGCGATGGTGGCGAAGGTTGCGATGTATTTGCTGATGATCCACACTTCCTGCGGATAGTTCCTCCATATGATTTCGTTTGATACGGCGATAAGAGTAAAAAGGATGAAGTAGTGGAACGACAGTTTAAACCAGCCGCGGTCAGTCAGGTCAAAAAGGGAATTGACGAAGAATTTTAGGTAACCTTTTTTGACGAATAGGCCAGGCAAGAGGACGAGTGCAAAAAAGCCGTTATATGCAGTGTCTTTGAACATGAATAGGTGTGGGTCATGAGTGACTACAGTTGCGACACCGAACCCTATGATGAATGTTCCGGCAACGGCTGCGAATACTGCCACATGACCCTCTCTTTTATATGAGGCGGTGAGAGCCATGATGGTCACTATCGTAAATGCGGCGGTCGAGGTGACAAAGCCGTTTTCAGTATCGCCCAATGTGGCGAGCATAATAAAGAAGATGCCTATAGGCCCAAATTCAATAGACCAATTAATGAGAATATTGAGTAACTTTCGACTGATCATAGATTACGACAGCATACCCAATTTGGGCGTTTTGTCGACGGTGGGGGTGGTTATATCTAGGGCTCTTGTTGATTTGGGTCCGGAGTTATGCCGGAACCACGATGCGATGACGGTACTCTGCATGCCGAACAGAGCCGTCCAAGAAGCGAGTGACGCGAACCGCGCGGCTGCCACCCTTGAGAACACGCACATCCGCAATAAACAATTCGTCACCCGCCTTAAAGAGAAAGCGGAAACATGTCCATTCTGCCTCGAGAAGATAATCCTTTGCATGATTTACCACAAAGTTCTTGATCTGCGGAGTAGTCAACACCAAGCGATCGAGGTTTTGATCCAAGCTACCGAAGATCTTGGGATAATCAGCGTCTTCGACTTGCTCATACACCAGAACTGCCACTTCGGGAGTCGCCTGCTCAACCTTGTCACATCCCCAATTTTTGAAGTCGGAACTGATAGAGCTGAACACGTCGTGAGCGGAGGCAAGCGTTTCAGCACCCTTGGTGGCACCGATAACTACACGCTTGCCTGTAGAGATGAGCTTTATGATCATATTTTTATGATATCACCCTTTTCATCCGCCTATTTCAATACTGTTGGCAGTGTGGGATGGTGTTGGAACATATCTTCCTCCTAGCCAATAAACTTCTCTCGATAAAGTGTCTCTTCCTCTGGAAATTCTTCGCTTCGTTCTCTCTTATATATTTTAAGGCCCATGCTCTCATACAGGTGCTGGGCTTCTGCTTCGTTTGGATCAGTCGAAGTGTAGAGGCGAAATAGCCGGTAGCCTTTCGTCCTTGCTCGATCGATTGTCCATTCGAGCGTTTTTCGTCCAATACCTCTCCCTCGCTCGTTAATATCAACGCAGAACCATCCAAGCCATGCCTCTTCTGGCGGTTGCTGGGTTTGGTTATAGAGTCCCGTGATAGCGACTATTTTACCCGTATGCCTGTCGGTTACGGCGAAGTACTCAAGCATGCGCCTCTGCTTCATACGTTCACTCGCGGAATTGAGACTGTCCTTGTACGCCGACTTAACTGCTTCTTTGTTATGAGGAAATACAGCGGAAGCGAGCTCCAAGGCTTGCGAAATATTCTCCCGCGTAAGCGGTTCAAAAGATAAGTCGATACTCATACTATCAAGTATACTTGAAAATTCATTGTTGGCAGTGTGGGACGATGTTGGAACCCTGATTAAGCCGTATTATTGACTTGCTACTCCAAAAAGCTAATGTGGTGAGGTATGCACGTTGATTCTTACCAGGAACTCTTGGATCAGCTTATGCCACCAAGGGTCATTCCGGAGTATTTACCAGGATATCACTGGAACGGAACATGCACCGTCAGATTCATTCTCTCGAGAAAAAAGATAAGGGCGGTAGCAGTCTTCGAGGCAGCTGACTCGTCAAGTCCGGCTTCGGGCGAGTTTCAGGTGAGATTTCACGACGCTGAAGTCTCCATGACTGATTTCGATAAGACAAGGGATTCACTCCAGCTCGTAGCTAGAATGTCGGGACTAGGATACACGTTTACTCTAGTTGGACTCAACTATCGCGCCGAACGAGAGATTGATTTCAGAAGGATGCCGAGCATGTTCGTTCCAGAATACTAGACTGCCTTTAACGGGGCGGTCTTTTTTATTTGTTGCCGGACTTGGACCGCGAGTACGCTTATCGACCATTACATGGTCAGTACAGGTTTCCCATTTTCTCGCTTGGAAATCCTTACAGGATCTGTCCACTCATTGGATCTCAAGGTCTCGATCTCAATGAGTCTTGCGATTTGGGGCCCTACCCAAATCTCACTCGAAAATATAGGAGAACCTTTTCGATTCCAAGGCGCGAGTCCACTGGACTCGCTTCACCTTCAGACACGCACTAAAAAGCACCCAAGATATGGGTGCTTTTTAGTGCGTGTTGGCCGCCTGGGACGATGTTGGAACCCGAATTAAGCCGTCTTAGACATACCTTCGGACATTCGAAGTATAAATCTTGAATTCTACGGGGAATGACTGAGCCAGCCTTTTTTCTTCTTTCAGTATCGCCAAGTGGAATGCTATGAAGATTGGCACGATCAATAGGAGTAAATAGTTGCCGAGGATCAGCTCGAATCCTATAAAAAAGAGCATCTTTCCTACATAGAGGGGGTTGCGGGAATGCTTGTATATGCCATTCGTCACCAGTCTGTGATGGGTGGGTGTTTCAGAGCTAACGCCGTTTACATAATTTTTGCCTAGGTGGATTCTTGCCATGATCGCAATACCCAAACCCAGAAGGAATAGTATAGCTCCAATAACTGACGTTAATCCGTAGGCGGGTAATGGGAGGCTTTTGATAATTTCAAATGCCTGAAGCATTGGCAATATCAGGAATAAAAACCAGTGTCCAAGAAAAAGAAAAGTAGAAGGAGTGCTTTTTGTCAGTACTTTTTTGACGTCATGTTTGCTGAGCAAAATGGCTAGGACAGCGTTGAGGAGTACCCCTGTGATTACTAGATAAATCATGGTGCTGAGTATATCAAAATCGCTTGTAGCGGTCTTGGACCGCGAGTACGCTTATCGGTCCTTACTGGACCAGTATAGGTTTCCCATTTTCTCGCTTGGAAAGCTCGAAAATATGGGAGAACCTTTTCGATTC
>CAYJAC010000014.1:6771-24893 GCA_964368565.1 uncultured Candidatus Saccharibacteria bacterium | reverse complement strand
CCCTCTCTGTCGGTATGCGTGCGTTTACGATGTATGCGAGCTTCATCTATTTTTCGAGGATAAAAAAGTGATGGTACTGATTTTCAAATGGAACATAGTCTTTCAGGACTTTTCCATACTTGGACATGGTTGCTATAACCGCCTTCTTTGAATAACCTTTTTTACCGAGCTCCCAGTAATGCTGGCCATTCCATGTATGTAGTGGATGATATGGAATCTTAAAGGCAAAGCTCATTTCTGGTAGAAATGGAATTTTTATAAGAAATTTAACCGGCGGACCGAAATGAGGCACGCTTACCAATACCCTATTACGAGCAACTCGTGCCATCTCGCTTATAGCCTTATCAAATGATTCAAATGGGATATGTTCAAGAACCTCAAATGCACATACAACATCGAATGACTTGTCTTCAAAAGGTAAGGCCAAGACACTACCAATGACATCAGGATTTACATCAGCCGCAACATCAATCGATGTATATTTTAATTCCGTATTGTCGCGAATATAGTTTCCAATAACCGCATCACCCACCCCAACTTCGAGAACCGATACCGGATTAGCATCGTGGATCTCGCGCAGCTGATAAAAATAGCTGGCGAATCTGCCCGGATGAGCATATGAACCGAAAGAATAATGATCGCGGTCTACTTGTTTCATATATGTGTTGCTATACGGTCAATAAGGTTAGTAAGTGAGTGGTCCCGTTCTATGACTGCGCGAAGACCCGTCCTGTCGAGGGGCACGCCCTTCAGCAGTGCCGTGATAAGAAATGCGAACCGCTCCTGGTCCAAGCCCTCGCAATACAATCCAAACGGCGCCAAAATATCTTTGAAGGCTTCGTTTGCACTGAGGACGGGTACACCGATAGCCATTGATTCCAATACGGCCTTATCCAGACTTCCTGTCGAGCTTGCGTTTAATGTCAGATCGACTGTTCCAATATATTCTGGAATATCAGTATTAGCCATGGCACCTTTAAATACGACCGACTGCGCTACGCCCAACTCCCGGACAAGTGCCATGAGCTTTTCTTTATATGCACTGTCTGTAGATGAAGCAACCTCTCCCACTATTTCAAAACACATCGGACGATCGGCATCTTTTTGCACCTGTGCGAATGCCCGTAGCATGAAATCAATATTTTTGGAGGCAGTGATGCGGCCCAACGTAGCAATGGTCTGTACTCCCGAGTCCATTCTGGGTTTGGGCGACGGGAGATAGGTCGCCAGATCTATGCCATGACCTGTAACCATGACCTTTGATGACTTGAGACGAAAACTTTCCTTTGAGGCAGTGAAAATTCTATGGACAAGGACTGCCGCGACGCGCAGCTTACAGTCTACGCTCTTGTGGACATACCAGAGAGCCGTTTTTTTATGAAGAATTGCCCATACCGGAAATCCCAGCAAAACATACACGGGATTCATATGAACAAAAACCGCATCGTACTCCCCTCTTTTTGAAACAATGTACGAATAAAAATTTCGTACGTATCCAAAGCGGCCGATGCCTTTTTCTTTTCCTAAAGAAAGAACTGAAACATTTTCTGGCAGGTCATATGATCCGACACCCAGAGCGATGACGGTTACTTTTTCAAATTTAGTTGCGAACTCAGCGATCCATCGATGGAAAAATCCAAGGTTGTGGTCATTCGTATCTACGGTCTGTGTGACTATGAGGAGCTTCATATTATTGTGCTCGTTCTATATCTGTACGATACATATCCAAATATGCCTTCTTTGTTGAGTACGGATACTGATACGGTCTATTCTTGGCTTTTCCTGAAAGAGCCAGCTGCAATGAGGCACCCAGGCCGGCCGTATCACCCGTTCCTACGAGACACGATTCATCCGCTAAAAGCGGTGCAATGCCGGCATTCGTAGCCACTAATGTTGCACCTGCAGCATGCGCTTCCAACATCGACAGACCGTAGCCCTCATAGAGCGATGTAGAAATAAAGGTGTCGCACGTCTTCATGTATGACATGAGCGTCGCATGATCGGCCCATGATTCAAATATGACAACATCCCCTAGATTTTCCGCTGCAACTTCCTTTTTTAGATGCGCTTCCTCTGGGCCCGATCCAACGATCACCAATCCGACTCCAGGCATATTTTTTCGGGCGATCGAAAATGCCCGAATCGCCGTGACGATATCTTTTTCCTTTGTCAGGCGGGACGCTATGAGGGCTACCTTCGAAAACTGCGGATACTTTTTTCTAAGGTCTGCCGCCGCTCCTACTGGTGCGGTGGATATAGAAGCAATGTCGGCATAGATCGGCAGAACAGACGTCTTTGCTCGGACATCAATCGGCAGAGTTGCCGCTATCCTTTCCGAAACGGCACGGATTGCCTTTACCTGAGGAAAAACCATCTTTGAAAGACCTATGCGAATTTTATTAAGAGCACTCCTTTTGAAATATGGGCTCTGGAAATCCGTATGGATCTGAACATGCAAAGGAATGCCGCTCTTCTTTGAAAGAGTACTGCCGACCATACCTGTTTCAAATGGATCTTGCGCTGTTATGACACAATCGCCCGCTACCAGGCCCTTCTCCTTAATTATTTTTTGTCCTAGAGCAATTCCGTCAGCCATATACAAAAACTTTGTGAGCGACTTTGTTGGATATGCAAAAACGTTCGATGCGACCTGTACTGATGCTGGTGCATTTGTATCAGTAGAAAAAATCACGATATAAATCTCGGAAAAAATGCCACCGTATTCAGCCATGCGGGCGCGAACCGAGCTCCCCTCCTCAAGGATCTTGGCATCGGTCGATATCATGAGTACTTTTATCATTTCTTTATAGATTCTTGAGCGTCTCTGTGATGCGGGCGAGCATGGTCTCGTCAGTAAACTTTGCGACAGCTTTTTTGGCTGCCTGGGCATAGCTGAACGCCACCGCTCGCGATGAAAGCAAATCAATCAGAGCCTTGGAGAACCCTGGAATATCGTTAGGCTGCAATAGTACCCCTGTCTTGCCATGCGTGATGGTTTCAGGATTTCCGCCTATTGCAGTAGTTATAACAGGAGTTCCTATAGCCATGGTTTCAAGTATCTGATGTGAAAGCCCTTCATATGCAGTATTGAGTGCAAAGACATCAGCAGCCTTTATGTAATCAAAAAGATCCTTCTGGCCGAGCTTGCCCGTAAAGCGGACCTTGCCAGCAAGATTCAAACCAGCAACGACTTCTTCCAAATTCTTTTTCTCTGGACCATCTC
Source organism: uncultured Candidatus Saccharibacteria bacterium (assembly GCA_964368565.1). Lineage (GTDB taxonomy): Bacteria > Patescibacteriota > Minisyncoccia > Phycocordibacterales > UBA6065 > UBA6065. Next base: position 21,670 of record CAYJAC010000014.1, on the reverse strand, counting down.
CCACAATAACAAGGTTCGCATCGGGTACGGACTCGAGCACTTTAGGAAGAGCCTGAATGAGCTCCTTCATACCCTTCCATGGCACAAGCCTGCCAGCAGTCACGATGACAGAGCCAACGAGACCCAAGCGCTTCCTAATGCTTGGTCGCAGGCTCTTGTTCGGCGCTACATGGAAGCCGTTGTAGACGACGGTAATCTTGTCAGCAATGACACCCCAATCGGTGACGATGGTTTTTAGGTAGTTGCTCGGCACAATGATGCGGTACGCACCGTCGGCAACATATTTCTGCACCTTCTTCATGACCTTCACCTGCCATCGGTACTTCTGGTATCTCTTTGAAAAGTCATCAAGTACGTCAGTAACACCGAACCTCTGCGTCCCCTGCTCCCAGGCATAGTCGCCGGCGATGCGCAGAATATATTTTTTGTCACGGATCTGTGAGGCGATGAGCGCAGGCAAACCGACCGATACAGGGTCTAGAGCATAAATCATATCAACATCCTCTGCCTTGCGGAGTAATTCCAAAAAATACAAAAAGTGGCGGACAAGCTTTGGTTTGTCTAAGTAATCGCCAAAAGTTGCAATCTCAACCTGTATGCCGCGCTTTGGCAATTCGTCGTAGAGAAGCTTGGAATAGGTCGCAGGGCCGCCTATCTGGGGCGGAAATATGCCGGTAGCTATCAGAATCTTCATGCCTAGAGTATATCAAAAACTTTCTCCTTCATGTCCTTTGACACGAGCTTCCAATCGTAGTGGTCAAGCACCATATGCATGGCACTGTCGATGATTTCGGAACGCAGATTTGTATCGTGCATATAGACTTCCACCTTGCGAGCAACGTCCTCAGGATTTGATACTTCGCAGAAAAGCCCTGTTTCTTTATTTTTAAGAAAATCAACAATGCCCCCAACAGGCGTAGCAATGACAGGCAGGCCGGCAGCCATAGCTTCGATGAATGAATTACCAAATCCTTCAGAAAGTGACGGACGAATAAAAATGTCTGACGCTTTTAGGTACTTTGGCATGTCTGCGTGCGCCACGTATCCCAAAAACTGAACGTGCGATATAACACCAAGCCGTGTGGCAAGAGCCTTGAGCGAGGCAAGCTCATATCCAGTCCCCAAAACAAGGAGCTTTACCTGTGCGGGTAGATGCGACAGAGCCTCGACAATATCGTTCACCGCATTCTTTACGACAAGGCGTGAAGTGGTGATGATGAAAGTGTCCCCTTCTTCCTTGCCTAGACTTTTTTTGATGGCGACGATCTCTTCGGCAGGATATTCATGGGAAAAATGCGCAACGTCCACGCCGTTTGGTACAACTGTCACGGGACAGGTCGCACCCATGCTTTTAGCAAAGTCCGCCAAATAATTTGAGATAGTCTGTACGTGGTCCGCATGTCTGAATATCATTCCAAAAATCGGCAACATGATCCATTTGACCGGAATCTTTATAGGACCGATTGATACTCTAAATGCTTTGTTCTTTATGTACTCAATCGGATCCCCTTCCTGAAGGGTGAGCAGAAATGGCACGTGCATATGAAAAAGTTTAAAGAAAAGTGCGGCAAATCCTGAATAATTCGCCATCATTCCCCACGTCGCGGTGTAGGCCTGATTTGAATGCAGGCGCGCCGCCTTGAGTGCCGCCAGAAAAGGATATGCATACTTAGTGAGGTGCAAAAAAGCAGGCAACGAATCTGGGGATGCCTGAGTCTTTCCTGTCCAACCAATGCGGTGGACAGTCACGTTGCCGATTTTCTCCATCTTAGGAAGACTCTTGTCTAAACGTAGTGCAATTAGGTCGAATTCCACATCATCGATGCGGTCAGTGATTTCCTTTATGGCGATCTCCGCCCCGCCAATGAATCGCGGGTAGTATACGAAGGAGAATATGAGGATTCGTTTCTTTTTGCTGTCGGTCATAGCTTCTATAATCTGAACTACTGCTTAATCGTTACACTCTACACCTCGAGCATCTTTTTCAAAACGTCTTCAGGAACTTCCTGGAGGTCACCCTTCTTTTCCTGTGTCGGTGCCTTTGGAGTAGCTGGAGCTTGCTGTGGATTATTCGATCGTGAAGTATCAATTGCGGGCGCTACTTTGTGAGCAGGGATCTGCGCATTCGCAACTGGTGCCTTAATGGCGGCAGGTGCAGGAGTTGCAGCCACTGTCGGAGCGGGCTTTGGGGTTGGCTTGTCGCCACCTTTTGTTTCAGGCTTCATGAGGGCAGCAAGCGCCATTTTAAGATCGTTACGAGACTCAGGAGTGATACCTTTTCGCTCGGGCTGCTGGCGATTATCTTGCGGACGATTATTCGAAGGTCTTGGCTGAACGAGCGATTTTAGTGAATCCAATCCCTGGAAACCATCGGCAGGATCTGCAGGTGGAAGAGGCACTATCGGACGCGGCTTTGGAGCAGGCGCGACAACAGGCTGGCGCATATCTATAGGTGAAGAGGTGCGTGGCTGGCGATTTTCTTGAGGACGAGACTCAGGAGAGCGTGATTCCTGAGGTCGGCGAAAATCCTGTGCTGGACGGGTGGCCGTCTGCTGTGGAGGGCGTGCTGCGGGAACCGGCTGGACAGACGGGGTTACTGCAGCGGTTCGTGGAACCGCATTTCCCTGCTGAGGAACCTGTGCAGGCGATGCCTGCTGGGTACCCGTTGCTGACTTGTCAGTCTTTGCCTCGGTCGGACCGCCGGACATCCATACACGGATATACTCTTCAACTTTTTCGCGCGCATGACCGAATTGTGTCTGTGACGCCTCTACGACTTGTGGTTTATACGATATTGCTGGCAGGGCAACCGGAGGCAATCCCCTAGCAGAGAAAGGTTGCGATCCCACGCCATCTATCATCAAGCGCAAATACATTTGGTACTTACCCAAGTTAACAATATCGTCAGCGATGAATTTGGGAGCAAACTCCTTTTCAAACTGCTCTGCGTCAAAGGAACCCACACGGAAGACAATCATGGTACCCACGTTTCCGAATACGGCCGCACGCACTTCCTCGGACATCTGCTCTACATACTGGTGAGCAATGGTAAGGTTCAATTTATATTTTCGAGCCTCAGACAAAATGTCGGCGAATGATTCGTTGGCAAAAGACTGGAATTCGTCCACGTAGAGATAGAAATTTGGAAGGGCCTTCATCATCTTTTCCGATGCATCGGCGCGGGACATGGCAGCTAAATATATCTTTGTGATGAACATTGCCCCCAGAAGGTTTGCATTCGACTCGCCTACCCGTCCCTTCGACAGGTTTACGATCATGATTTTGCGCTCGTCCATCATCTTTCGAATATCGAATGATGATTTTGGCTGACCGATAATATTTCGGATAAGGGGGTTGTTGGTGAACTGTCCAATCTTGTTCTGGATGGCAGGTGTCGCCTCGGCTGCGAACTTTTCGGTGTATTTTGCAAATTCGTCTACCCAGAATGACTTTACAGCTGGGTCAGTGATATTATCGACGACCTTCTTGCGGTATACCTTGTCGGAAAGCATCTTGTTCACACCCAGAAGCGTTGCATCTGGATATTCAAGGAGGGCAAGAAGTGTATTTGAAAGAATGTATTCCATGCGGGCCGACCATGCATCGACCCAGATTTTTTTAAAGGTGGACATGAGGCCCGACACAACCAAGTGTCGCTTGTCATATCCCACGTCTTCCATGACATTAAATGAGATTGGGAAATCGACATCGAATGGCGCGAAATACACGACGTCCTTTATGCGGTTCTCGGGAATATAATTAAGAAGAAGCTCGGCGGTCTTGCCGTGAGGGTCGATGAAGCAAAGACCTTCCCCGCTCTGAATATCCTGGACGGCCATAACTTCGAGCAAGTTGGACTTGCCCATACCTGTCTTTCCGATGACGTACATATGGCGGGTTCGATCTTCGGCCTTTATGCCGAACTTTACCCTCTTGCCTCGTGCATCGGTCTCACCAAAATATGTTACCTTGTCATCGCTTGTCATTTCCCTTATTGTGCCATTTTTCAGTAATTTAGACAAAGCGAAAGCGGCGAACCTTGGAAGGCACGCCGCTTACTACTATCTGCTGAAACCAGTCCACCAACCACTACCTTAACCGGAACCGCCGTAGCTGTGACAAGCCAAGGCGTTTATTCGGTGAAGTCGAACTTCGGCTACCTGTTGTTCTTCACGGGCTCGATCCAAACCGGGCTGCATCCACGGCGGAGCACTTTTCGTGCTCCCTGCCGATGATGGTTGAATTCCGGTCTGTGCGTGGTTAGAGGAACCTGTTGCTGAAGACAGTTTCCTTTCTGGTTTTTTACTCATTGTCTGGAGAACTACTGGGTTGTCTATCGTTTCCCATCCTCCGCAAGTCATATGCTCTCGCTGAAAAAGGGCCTCATTCGCAATAATACTCTTCTCTGTATATTTGTCCAGGTGTCAAAAATATTTAAAAACCTGTGCTCGAAGCAGTCTCTAAAGCAGCCTTTGTATATCTATTACCCGCATTCCACAGCATCCATGAATTTAGCCCTGCATCATATGTTGCCTGAATCTGGGCACGGACCATTTCCGCAGTGTATGGAACTGGATAATTGTTGTCCTGCAACCATGGACGAAGTTTGTTGACATCGAAAGAGGGCTTTGCATAAAGTGTTGATGTACCGATGCGCGAATCAGGCAAAGGAACTTTTGTTGTAGTCGCAACTGTTCGGTCGGCAGCCACCTTCATTGAATGATTAACTATCTCATAGACATGCTCGTTCGGATCTGAAAAATTCATGAAGCCCTTTGGATAGTGCGAGGGGTATACCATCGGGGCAATGTAATCAAAATACGGCAAAGCATTCTCGAGTATTTGTCCGATATTCAGGTCATCGCTATTGGTTGTCGTCATGCCAAAAAGATCGGCCGACATGACGATGTTCGTCGGCTCGAGCCGTGCGTGGAGGTATTCAAAAAATGATCGCATGACATCGCTCTTCTTTTTGTCTCCGCTCCATGGATAACTAATGTCCTTCATGTTGCCATCGGACGGAAATCGGATGTAGTCAAAATTGATTTCATCAAAGCCAATCGCATAGGCCTCCTTTGATATGGCGATGAGGTAATCCCAGTGCTTTCGTGCCGACGCATCAATCCACGGAATCCCCTTGTGGTCGCGCCAGACGGTAGAGGTGGCAGTTGCCTTCTTTACAGCTAGTTCTGGATGATTTTTTACCTGCAATGCATCCTGGAACGCTGCCACACGACCGATGACATAAATATTGTGATCGTGGAGTGTCTTGAGAAAATCCTTCATGTCTCTGACAAAGCAACCGCCGATTGCGGATTTTAGTGCCGGATCTTCGGGTTCGAATGATAGGTAACCGTCAAAAGATTTTATATCAATAACAACGGAATTGATTTCCGTCTCGTCCATGAGCTTCACCAAATTGGTACGCAGACTCGGAGTTGCTGCCACACACGATGTCATATATATAGCCTTCACCGCCGCCGGCGTCGATACGTGCGGAACTTCGGGGATCGCGGGCGCCGGCGGTGTAGATGTTGTCTGATTAACTACAGTGCCTGAAACGTATTCAATATTACTGCCCGGTAGACCCGCATATATGAGTACGAACAAAAACAAAAAAGCGATGAAGATTGAAACTCCCATCCTGTAGGCCCGTATGCTCTCTTTTGTTCTACGTTGTGCCACGATGATGTTATGAGAGAGGGCCTGTTGATGAAGAAGGAGCAGTCGTTGCTGATGTGCTTGGATTAATTCTGCGTTCTTTTTCGGAAAGATATCCACCTGCAATTATCAAAACGCCCGAGACAATATAAAGACCGTTCCTCCATGATTGAGGAAAGCCAAGAGATTGGATAATAATGACAAAAAAGCCAAGGCCTATGATTATATTTCTGTATCGCATGCGTATAAAAGATTATACGTCGAGTATACCATGCACCTTGAGCTCTGTTCGAATATGATTAACTGACAATCACCACAAATTCGCCTCGTAGAGTATCGGGATTATTTTTGAATGAAAGCAGAACCTCCTCGGCCGTACCGGAAACGTAGGATTCAAATATTTTTGTAATTTCGCGGAGAATGGTAACAGTTTTTGGTATACCCTTGAGCGACTCGAGGGTTTTTTCAATACGGTGCGGAGATTCATAGAACACATATGGCCTCTCCCCTGTCTTTATCTCTTCAAAAATAGTCTGGCGGCCTTTTTTATGAGGAAGAAATCCTAAAAAGACGAATTCGTGGAGTGGTTGTCCCGCGATAGATATTGCAGCAGTCAGGGCCGAAGCACCAGGAATAGCGATAACCTGCACCTGAGGCAGACGCTTACGGATTTCTGATACCAGGACCATGCCAGGATCAGATATACCAGGAGTGCCTGCGTCGGAAACAAGCGCAAGGTCCTTGCCCCCTTCCAAAAGCTCGGATATATAGTCTATGCGCGAGAGAGGGCTTTGTGCATGAAAACTTTCGGTTTTGGTGTTAATACCGTATTTAGAAAAAAGTACTCGAGAGGTACGAGTATCCTCGCAAAAGACCGCCGCTACTTCTTTTAATATACGGACTGCACGAAACGTGATGTCTTCGAGATTGCCGATCGGTGTCGCTACTATATAGAGTGTTGCCATAGAGCCACTGTACTACCGCGGTCGTACAAAGACAAATCGCGCTTCTTGGGTATACTATTCATTATGTCCATCCGTCTCAAAAAACCCCTTATATACGTCACCCGTGATATAGAGCGAGCCCTAGGAATGGAGCCAGAAGGCCTGTATTTCATCATATCTAACAGTACCTCCCACGGGCGCGAAATTCAGACAAAGTATCCAGATAATGTATTTCTCATACAAAATCCTGAGCAAGACCGGGGCGCACCTGCGGCAGTCGGCGTATCAGATGCTCTCGACACATACGACCTCCTAGCCCTCTCCGAGGTGCAAGCCATCATAGATAAGCTCGATGGAGACGTTGTCGTCTTTCAGAATACACCCCGCATCGAAAGACTCGCTGCGGAGATGCAATGGAATCTTTTGAATCCATCGGCGACTCTCGCACGCATGGTAGAGGAAAAAATTTCTCAGGTCGCATGGCTTGGGGATGATGCAAAACTTTTGCCACCGCATCGCATCGCCTTGGTTAAAGACATCGTGTTCGACGGTAAGCGATTTGTTCTTCAGTTTAACCACACACATACAGGACAAGGAACGTTTGTCATCACACGTGCCGCTGAACTCGATTCACTCAAAACACAATTTCCAAACCGCGAATGCCGAATTGTCGACTTTGTCGAAGGACCGGTCTTTACCGTAAACGCCTCAGTAAATCGCCTAGGCATCATCACCGGCTCACCCAGCTATCAAATCACCGGCCTCACCCCTTTTACTGATCTGCCTTTCTCAACCATTGGTAATGACTGGGCGCTACCAACAGGAAAAGAGCGGCGACAGACGGCAAAGATCGCCCGCGTCGTAGGCTCGCGACTAAAAAAAGACGGGTGGCGCGGGCTCTTCGGCATCGACGTCATCCAGGATGCCGCTACAGGAAAAATGTATCTACTGGAAATAAATGCTCGCCAGGCAGCATCAGCAGTTTTCGAATCAACACTACAAAAAACACTGAAGCACGATAGCCGTGGCTCGGCTAGCATGTTTCAGGTTCACATCGCTGGCTTGCTCAACCGATTGTTCCCCACCTCTACATCAAACATCTACACCGGCGCCCAGATCGTCGCGCGTGTGACAAGCATCCCACACAAGGTCGACATACAGTCGATCCGCCGACAAAATTTGAAAGTGACCGCATACGAAAACACCTTACATAACAAAGAACTTTTCCGCATTCAGTCGAACCTCGGTATAATGGAGAGCCACAACGCCCTCAACAGCTTTGGTAAGAAAATTTCATCATGCATCCTATAGAGACAACTATCATTTCACCGAATGCGCGCGCCGTCATAGACGCGTATTTAACGCTGGCCGTGGGTACAAAACCATCCTGTCCGTACTACAACAACCGCCGCTTTAAAAATCGTGGAGGTCTGCGCGTCATGATCGGCAAAGGATCACCAGCAGAGATAGTCGAGGAGGCAGCCATCATGGCAAAGCTCGCTCGTCTAGACATCAACACTCTCTCGACCGACAAGCTCAAGGAGTTCCTGGTGGAGAGCGGCCTTGGTGTTGACTGTTCCGGCTTTGCATATCATGTGCTCAATGCCTTGGCGCAAGAAAAAACCGGCAAGAGCATCGCGAGCTATGTGACGTCTATGCGTACTGGTCTCATCGGTCGTCTGCTTGCCCGGTTGCGCCCTGCCGAAAATCTCGGCGTCAATTCTTTTAGAAATGACAAGAACAGCACCTCTATCTCGCCTACCGATGCAAAACCTGGCGACATCATCACATTCATCGGCACAGGCAAGGAAAAAACATACAACCACATTCTCGTCATCACGGCCGTCGAGTGTTCCGAAAACGGCATCCGCCTCACGTATGCGCATTCATACGCATGGCCTTCGGACGGACTCTACAACACAGGTGTACGCGAGGGTGACATCATCGTCCGCGACAACAACATCCTCACTGGCACATGGAAGGAGCGAGGGGTGACGGGCGCTGACAATTACACATACCAGAGCGCGGTGGATGCGAAGGAAGTATCAGTACGGCGATTAAAGTTTGCTATATAATAACTTTATGACCGACTTTCTCCCTTCCCAGATTCACAGCCTCATCACCATCCTTGGCTTTGGCATTGCAGCCAGCCTTGCCAGCCTTGCCGCCGCTCCTCTTTTGATTTCTTTTCTACGTCGCTTTGCCATTACTCGTAAAATCGCCGGAGACAAGGCGATGGAGCTTCCCTCGCACCAGAGCAAGGCCGGCACACCGATCATGGGTGGACTACTCGTTATCCTCACAGTGATGGTCTTCACCTACATTTGGAACTGGGACCGCCAGTACACATGGGTACCCATGGGTGTACTTTTCATCGCAGCACTCCTTGGGGCAGTCGACGACCTTCTCAACGTATTCGGTGGTATTCGCAGACAGCGATCGCTCGCCCAGACCATGACACTCATCCGAGTGCATAAATCGTGGTACGTGCAGTTGTGGCTCATCATCACCTTTCCTTGGACCCTGCTCAAGCGCATGACGACAGTCCTTGGTTCAAAGCAGCGCACCGGCGTCCTTGTTCATGAGAAACTCATCCTGCAATTTGCCGCCGGTGCAGTATCAGCATGGTGGATATATTACAAGCTGGGCGCTGCATGGCAGGATATCTATATTCCTTTCCATGGCTATCTCAGCATCGGCGTATGGATTGTGCCCCTCATCATTCTCATTGTGATGTTCACGGCGAATGCAGTAAACATCTCCGATGGCATGGATGGTCTCGCCGGAGGCATGCTGATCCCAACATTCGGCGCACTCTCGTTTATGGCGTGGATATATGGATTCGACGCATTGGCTATTCTGAACGCTGTCACAGCCGGATCGCTCATATCATATACGTATTTCAATATAAAGCCGGCACGATTCCAAATGGGTGATGTAGGTTCACTTGGTCTGGGCGCACTGCTAGCGATCAATGCATTGGCCGTAAACTCAATGGCCATCCTCCCCTTCATCGCATTCATGTTTTATGCAGAAGCCATCACCGTCATCATCCAGACTGTAGGTCGGCATATATTTGGTCGTCGCGTCTTCCGTATGGCACCACTCCACCATCACCTCGAACTCCGTGGATGGAGCGAGGAAAAGACAATCATGCGCCTCTGGGTAATCCACTTCGGATTCGTGCTCGTGGGTGTCTGGATTGGGCTTCACTAGAATATAAAAAATGACGTATCTAAACTGGGACACGCAGATCATAGGTGACTTCTCTATCGCCAACATCGAGACCATGTACGACAAGGGTTATGTTTTCACCCGCGTAGACAAAGGTGTTATGAACAAAACACGGTCATTCCGCGTGGACCTGGGCGCATACGTGAGCTCGAGCGAGAACCGCCGTATCATGCGCAAGTCAGAGCACCTCGCCCTCTCTACTGTTGCTATCCCTTACACCGACTATTCCTGGAAAATCGGCAAGCTAGCAAAGGAATTTTATGAAAAATTCGGTGACAATGTATTTTCTGCTAACAAGGCAAAAGAAATCATGACAGATGGTGCCAAAAGTAACTTCAACAAACTCCTCGTCTTTACCGACACACGAACAGACAGCGAAACTGCCGGGGAGCCCGTCGGCTATGTCGTCTGTGCAGAAACAGCGAACATTATCCACTACAGCTTCCCTTTCTATATTGAAGATGCGACAGAGCCCTCGCGCGGACTAGGTATGATGACCAAAGCAATCGAGTGGGCAAAGGCCGCCGGCAAGCAGTACATGTACCTGGGCTCACTGCAGCGCCCTTCTGATACCTACAAGCTCCAGTTCCTCGGCGGTGAATGGTTTGATGGTGAGAAATGGAAGGCGGATACAACACAGCTGAAGGAGATTCTGAAATAGAGAAAAGCAGGGCATAATTAATCGTATATGTCGTGGGTGCCAATGTCTACAAACACGACTCTTCCTTCAACTATTTTAAACATTGCACGATACCGATAGGTAATGGAAAATGCCGAAAAGCCTCGCAGATGTCCGCGTAAAGAGTGCCTCCTGAGTACCGGATCCCAAGGATCGTTTTTAAAAATCTCTACTTTAGCTTCAAGGGTATTAATTATTTCTACAGGCAGCTTTCTATAAGCCCTCATAAAAGAGGGGTCGTAATGAATCTCCATAGCTGAAAATTAAGGGAGTTCCTTAAATGTTTTGCCCGTGCGGAAGTTTTTTTCCGCCCTCCATCCGAGATACAAAAGACGACAAATATAGTATTCACGAACAAGTGCCTTCCACAGACCCCTATTCCTGATGTCTTCCCTGAATTCCTCCATTCCTGTTCTATCCCTGAGCGCTTCTTTCATGTAATACATTGTAGTGATTGAAAGCCGATAATTCAACTTCTTGCCCACTATACAAAACAGGAGATAAAGGAAAGATAAAGAAATCGCGCAAAGGACCATATTTGCTTTAATACGACATTAAAACTAGACTGTGTCTATGAAAGTCGCCCTTGTTACCATAGGTAAAACAAATATAAAGGAGCTTCAGGAATCTATCCGTGATTATTCAGGACGCATCGGTCGTTACAGCCCTTTTGAATTCGTTGAAACCACGGACGACAAGCTGGAAAAAACTCTAGAGAAATTCGAGCGTGTGTACCTGCTCGACGAGAAGGGACGCGAATATACTTCAATGGAACTTTCGCAATTCATAGAAAAGCAGCTTAACATGAGTCCAAAGAGCATTGCGTTCGTCGTCGGTGGTCCATTCGGTTTCACCCAGACTGTGCGCGACATGGCAGACGGTACAATCGCCCTCTCAAAAATGACATTCCCCCACGACCTCGTGCGCGTAATCTTCCTAGAACAGCTCTATCGCGCCTTTACGATACTTAAAAACGAAAAGTATCATCACGAATAAAGAAAAACTCTCTACGGGATAGAACCGTAGAGAGTCGTATTGAGAAAAGAGCGCTAGCTCTTGATGAGGGCTGGGTGGACTTCACTCGATCCTGAAGGAGTTGATCGCCACGACCGGATGCGTCCGATTGCGTGCGAAACTACTCCGATGCCCGCCGTGGTAATCCACGACAAGAGGAACATAAGGGGCAATAGGTCTGGTGAGACCACGACCGCAAAGACTTTTGCGTGGGCGACGCCGACTCGCAGGTCAGCTTCGCCATGCAAGCCTTCGGGTGCTGTCACCGTCTTCACCGGGAAGTAGTGTGGTGAATTGTTTTCACCAAACGACTTCCCCTGCCAGACCTCTGCCGAGCAGTAGTGCTGGATGCCCCGACCGAAGTCGGTCAGCGTATAGCTGCTGTTGAAAAGGACGAACAGCAGCGAGATGGCGGTGAGGGCGAGACTGGTGACTAGACTGATTTTGTAAGATTTCATGACTGGAGGAGGGTTGATTGCAGTTGGGTTGGTTTAAAAAAACAAATACCGCTCGCAATAATTGAGCGTGGCTTTTAAAACGCTTGGAAAAACGTCCTAAAAGCCGCGCTCAGACACCTACCACTCAATTAACTTACTCTATGTGTATTATATACTTTTACTAGACATTTGTCAATATATATGTGTTTATAATTATCTTTGCCTCCCAAGAGCTAAACTACATGGCCCTTTTGAGCCTTTATTGGTATCCTTAGACCCATGTCATCGACCAAGAAAAATAGCCCTATGACGGGCGATATCTCAGCAACCACACCTCAAAAAGTCCACTTTATAGGCATATGTGGCGTGGCTATGTCAGCCGTCGCTACCGCCCTGTGGCAAAAGGGATTCAAAGTGACCGGATCCGATGCGGGCTTCTTTCCGCCTATTTCGACCCACCTCACTACCCTCGGCGTCCCCTACTATTCAGGCTGGCATCCGGAGAAAATGGTGGCTGCAGAAAACGGCGGTGTTCCTGATTTAATTGTTGTCGGTAATGCTGCAGCAACAAACAATCCCGAGCTTGTCTATGCAAAGGAACATGGCATCCCTTTTAAATCTTTTCCTGAAATCACAGGTGAATACCTGATCAAGAAGAACTCCATCGTCGTATCAGGCACCTATGGCAAAACGACATCGAGTGCCCTTCTCACACATATTTTTAAGCACGCAGGCAAAAAACCTTCGTACATGGTCGGTGGACTTACCCAGGATGGCGCACCTTCTGCCGCAGTCGATACCGGTGATTGGTCCATTGTCGAGGGCGACGAATATTCAACCGCAAAGTGGGACAAGCGCGCAAAATTCTTTCACTACAAACCGACGCACCTCCTCCTCACTGCCATAAAGTGGGATCATGCCGACCTCTACCCTACTGAGGAATCGTATTTCGACGCATTCCGTGAGCTCATTGCCGGCATGCCCAAAGGAAGTGAAGGGAACGGTCCAATTGTCGCCTGCCTCGATACTGAAACTCTGCCAAAAATGCTCAAATCCGCAAAGCGTGAATTCACCAGTTATGGCAAAGACAAGAATGCTGACTATCGCTATGAAAAAGTAGTGTCAACACCGACCGGTATTTCATTCGACATCGTCTATCACGGTAAAACATACAAGATCGAGTGTCCCCTACTCGGCGCATACAATGCCGAAAATGTGACCGGTTGTTTTGCGATGGCGCATCTCGCCGGTATCGCTCCGGGTGACATCAGCGATGCTATCAAATCATTCCTTGGTATGAAACGCCGCCTCGAAAAGCGCTATGAAAATAAAGTCACAGTGATTGATGATATAGCCCACAGCCCTGAAAAGGCAAAGTCTGTACTCGCCAACCTTCGCTCTATTTATAGCGGTATGATTGTTGCTGTCTACGAACCAAATATAGGCAACCGCACACCGCAGTCAAAACCAGCATACGAAGACGCTTTTAAAGATGCCGACACTGTCGTCATCCCCCGCCTTTCAAAGCTCAAAGTAGATGAATCAAATCCCGAAAAAACGTTTGATGGCGTCGAGCTTGCCCTCACCATTGAAGCAACCCACAAGGATGTGCATTATATCGAGGACGACAAGCTCCTCGTCGATTTCATTACTCTTGCTCGTACCGAGGGAGATGTTATTGCTTTCCTGGGATCGCATGGGTTCAGGGGGATGATTGAGGAGACCGTGGCAAGGCTAGCACAGAAATAATATGAACAAAGTATTCGTTACTAAAACTAAAAACGGATACAGCGTATATGTGGATGTCGCAGAATCACATGCTGCGACACACCTAAAAGACCACCCGGAGCTTTTTGATTTCATGAAAGAAGTTCTTTCAGAGTATGTTGCGACAGAGGACTTGGTTCGTTTTGAAACCGATCTTGGGCGAGCCGTAGGCCATATGGATATGGTCGAAACAAGTAATGGCGATGACGTATTCTACGCAAAAAGGCCAAATCGAGAAAAATTTACCCGATTTGTACGAGGTAAAAAACCACAACCCACAAACTTTGTAACAATCGAACTGAGGAAAAAGGATGGTCGAGAACTCGAAGTATTCACTGCATTTATCGGACGACTGACACCCTCATTCCCTTTAGGAAAAGATGACCCCAACGAACAGAATAAGGAATTTTGGAACTGTCATGCCCTTGTCGCAGAGAACCAAAAATTCATTGAGGAAACAGTCACAGTAGAATGTCCTTGGTAAAAAATCTAACATGATATTTTCAACGGAAATAGATACAGCAGCCAAGAAAATCTGGGACTACATGCTCATGCATCAGCCTCTCAAAAAAGCTGACGTCATTTTCGTACTAGGAAACAGAGATACGCGTGGTGCCGAACACGCTGCAAAGCTTTATTTCGAAGGATGGGCTCCAGTTATTGTCTTTTCAGGTTCTGGCAACATCCATAATGACAGGCCTGGCCGGGAAAAATTCGTAGGTAGTACCGAAGCAGAAGTGTTTGCCGATATCGCCATAAAACTTGGCGTACCGCGCGATATAATTATTATCGAAAATAAATCCCAGAATACCGGACAAAATTATGAATTTTGCATAGCGCGCCTCAAGGAGCGCGGTATCAACCCAAAAATAATCATCGCAGTCCAAAAGCCCTACATGGAGCGAAGGACATATGCAACGGGCAAGGTATGGCTTCCAGATATCGAGCTCATCGTTAGCTCGCCTGCTTCCACATATGAAACCTACCCCACCGAGAGCATGGACAAGGATTGGCTCATAAACGGAATAGTCGCCGACATGCAGCGCATCAAAGAATATCCAAAGAAAGGATTTCAGACTCCACAGGACATTCCAGCAGATGTCTGGAACGCATACGAATTTCTCGTAGCGCAGGGATTTACAAAGAGACTAATAAGGGATTAG
>CAYJAC010000014.1:0-6671 GCA_964368565.1 uncultured Candidatus Saccharibacteria bacterium | reverse complement strand
TCCATTGTCCGCACTTCAAGCATGATGCCACATGTGTCACATTCAATGACGTAACCAACAGCGATCTTTGGATGCTTTGTGACGTCGATGTCGTTTTTACATTCTGGGCATACGCATTTCATGGTTGTTTTGATTAGGTCTTTATATAATAGCCGAAAAACGATAGTATACAACCATGACAACGCCACAGAAAGACTGTCCCGAGATTGCCGCCATCCTTGGTGTTCCCGCGCTGTATGTAAAGCGAGAAGACCTCCATCCATACGGCTCGCACAAAGGTCGCTCTATCCCCCACATGATAGATGAGAAAATTGCCCTGGGTGCTACCAACTTTGCACTTTCGTCGTCCGGGAACGCAGCCCTCGCTGCTGTACGACATATCCAGAAATTAAATGCCGAGGGCCGCGTTCCTGGCTGCGTACTTTCCCTATCTATTTTTGTCGGCGAACATATTGATGCAAACAAAAAAGCACGACTAGAAGCAGAGATCGGTTCTGATGGAGCAATTACCATCGCCACTGCCCCGCGTCCCCTCCAGTCGCTTATGAATTTTATAAAAGGCACCAGCGCGGTGAGCTTGCGTCAGTCAAACGATGACAGTGCACTTGTCGGCTATCACAGCCTTGCTCAGGAGCTTTATAACATCCCTAACCTTTCGGATATTTTTGTCGCCACGTCATCGGGCACCACGGCGCAGGCCATCGCTGAATACTTTTCTAATATTAAAAAGTCCATCGCCGTACACATTGTTCAGACGACCGAGACTGCGCCCATGGCTTCGGATTTTGACACAGACAATACAACAAAAGAATCATCTGTTGCCGACGCTATCGTTGACCGTGTTGCTCATCGCCGTACAGCAATCGAAAAAATCCTCACTGAAACAAAAGGCGGCGGCTGGATTGCTTCAAACGCAGACATTATCGCCGCCCAGAACCTGCTCAAAGAAAAGGCCGCCATAGAGACGACCGGAAACGGGGCGCTATCGCTTGCCGGACTTATTCGTGCACGATCAAAAGGCACGACGTTTAAGGGTGCAGTTGCCGTCATTATAACTGGCAAGTAAAATACAAATAAAAAGCCGTTGTTAGTCCTTCCCCGACCTGGACATGCAACGGCTTTTTACTTGTATTTTATCGTCTCATCGGACTCCACACCGCTTCGGACAGCCCCACCTCTACCAACTTTCGCATAACAAAAGAATCTATTTTCGTAGGCTGTGTATCCTTTGGATTCGCTCCGCCGTTTTGTATCGAATTCGTGGCATCGTCGAAATACCAATTGGCAATTTCAGAAATTCTGCCTGGCTGCGACAGATAGCGCGCTTCTTTATCTAAATTCAAACCCATCTGATTTGCCTCCTCCATGCGAATGACTAGGGCAAGAGACCTCAGGTCCACCCTCTTCACCGGCCTTGTCAAAACATTTGTATGGCCCGATGTCATACGCTGGACCACCACATCGAAACGGCCGCCGATGCCCGATCGCAAGTATCCTGGCATGCTCGTATTATCTGATTCAAGCAAGACAACGCCGAGTTTCTTGTCGCGCTGTCGGACCTCGAATGTCTCCACCTTGCCTGCTGCAGTTATCTTTGCGAGCTCCTCGGGAAGCTCCTTGGTCCTCTTGAGCTCCTCCATGTAGTGGGCTGTGATGAGGGGCAAGACGTCGCGCACGATGCCACCGGCGTCATTCTGGCGTGTCTTGTTCATCGCCGTCACCAGGCCCGCCAAACCGAATGCTCTGTCGAGAGAGTCGCTCGAAATTGTTCCCTTCCCGACAATGTCGTCACGGCGCGCAAACTCGAGGAGCTTTGCCAATGCCGGCTCGTCTTTGACGCCAAGCTTTGCTGAAACAAGTTCCGAAACCGTAACCGCAGGCTCCTTGCCATGATGATCAAATTCTCCGCCACCAAGGTCTAGTGCTAACGTGCCTTTCGCAAGCATCGATTCGAACGTCTCGCCCACCGGTAGTGTAGAAGCAACCTCAAATGAAGCATTCTCTATTCCTGGATACATTGTCTTGCCCAAAGTCTTGAGTATGAAAACAGACACGATTGTATCTACTTGGGGACGGGTCGGGACTAGTATTTTAGCGACGGGATTCATAATGGGTCCATTATACAGATAAAAAAGCACGCCAGCACGAGTAAACTCATGATGGCGGCTTGCAATTTGCTTTGGTTGTTTAGACCGCGGCGGCTTCGAATTCTACCCGGGTGACACCCAGCGCCTGCTGACGGATGCGCCCTTGGTGAAAGGGCACGACCTGCGCGGCCCGCACCGTCTCGCCTTCGAGCAGGTAACGCGGCCAGCGGTCAGTGCCATTGATCTTGCGACGCTCGATCTTGACCAAGTCGAGCCGACCGTTGGCGAGCTTCCGAAGCGCGCCGCCGGTGCCAGTGCGCACCGACCAGAATTTAACGACCATGTCGTTCGGGTTCTGGAGGGCCATGGCGGCGGCCATGATGTCGGGCTTGATGTCAGCCTCGAGACGCTGGTCGCGCTTAGCGAATGCCGGCAGAGTAGAAACGCGCTTTGCGTAGTTCTGCTCGATCAGCGGGATGAGACTGGGAAACCCAGGCTCGATCCGCAGCACCGGCACCGCCACACGGCCGTCGTTGTTATACGACTGCGCCACATAGGTGGGGTGGAAGATCAGGAAAAAATCCTGGTCCTGCCCCACGATCACGATGTTCGTGACCGACACCAAACCGTTCACGCCCATCTCGATGAGATGCACGCAGTTGCGGTCTGCGTCGTCCCGATCATACTTAGCACCCGGATCCTTGCAGATGACGGGCACCGAGTGACGATACACTCCAGGGGTAACCTCTTGGGGCTGCGCGAGATTTTCGCGCATCCGGTCGGAGGACCTCAGGTATCGCTTGCCCTCTTCGGGCTGAGCGAGCGTGAGCGTCATCTCAAAGATGTCGCCGGCGCTGAAGTTTTGCCCTAGATAGCCCTGCGGGCTGGGAACGATAGTCTGACCGTTATGGGTAACCTGAACACTGACACTGTTATTGGGAGTTTTCATGAGTGCTGAATTTCTGACATTTCTGGATGGTTAGGTTGATTTGAGACGAAATTACAAAGAACAGTGTGATGCTTGTCTCAAGTAAGCTTCACTCATCAATCATAGCATACTTAGTACTAAAAGTCAAGCTAATATTGACACTTAAGCAGCGCGAACCACCCACCCCTCCCACCCACACAAAAACCGCCCAACAGGGCGGTTTTTAAGGCTCTAAAAGGGTCTAAAACCCCCTACAAGCTATTTAATAGTGCCAAACGCCTTAAAGGATGCCTTGTAGCCCTTTCCGTTCTTTTCAACCACCATAACTATGTCCTTTGGCTTGTATGCCCCCTTAAACTTTGCAGCCATATGTGAAGCTGTAGGCTCGACAGCGAGGTGTGGATCGATACCATAAGCAAGTCCGAGCTCTCGCACATCAGACTCCTTCGAGCAGGCTGCGACAACACCTACATTTGAACGATACGCAGAAAACGCTCGTAGAAGAGTTATATCGGAACCGACTGCGAATATTGCCTTTGCTTTCTTAGACTCTGCCTTCTTGAGCATGCTATGAGCGAGCTTGAATGTAGCCGAAGGCTTCTCGGGATGTGCGCGGAAATGCGGAAGCTCTGAACGCTTGTCCTCGGTTGCCTTCATGATCTTTGCCATGATTGTCGTTGCCTCTACTGGATAGTCTCCATATGCTGTCTCTCCTGACATCGATACCGCCGATGTGCCTTCAAGTACCGCGTTAGCGACATCAGAAACCTCTGCGCGGGTTGGGCGAGGATTCCTGATCATGCTTTCGAGTGCCTGTGTCGCAACGATGCAGTACTTTCCCATCTCGAGGCATGCCTCGACCATTCTGTTCTGCATAAAAGGCACATTCTCGAGTCCCACCTCTGCACCAAGGTCGCCACGTGCAACCATAAGGCCATCGCAGTGCTTTAATATATCTCGCACGTTCTGATAACCCTCCTTGTTCTCAATCTTTGCGATGATCTTTGGCTGGTAGTCAGGATATGTATCAGTAATCTTTCGGATCTCAGCGACATCATGCCTGCTCCTCATGAATGAATGGGTAATGTAGTCGATATTGTTGCGTGCGCAAAAATGAATGAATCCCCTGTCTTTTTCTGAAAGAGCTGGGAGCTTGATATGAACGTTCGGAACGTTGAGGCTCTTCTTGTTCTTTATAAGTCCTGGATTGTTAACAATGCACTTCAGTCCCTTGTCCGTCTTTTCAACAACAACAAATTCGATAAGCGCATCATCATAAAGGACCACCTCGCCTACCGGTAGCTCATTGTGGAAATTAGGATATGTGACATGGATGACATTTTTGCCCTTGAGAGAAAGGTCCCCGGTAATTACAATATGATCGCCCTTCTTTACCTCAAAAGGAACTTCAATATTCTTTGTACGAATTTCAGGTCCCTTTGTGTCGATAGCAATCGGGATGAGGGTGCTAACTGCCCTGATGTTATTGACGACCTTAAGGGTAGCGTCCTCGTCCTGGTGTGCTGTGTTGAGCCACGCAACGTTGCCGCCAGCATCAATCAGCGACTTAATGAAAGGCACCTCTGAACGATTATCAGCAATCTTTACGAGTATTTTGGTTTTCTTGGTGATCATATTGAATTAAAATAACGAGTCCTCATCATACAGAAAAACA
Organism: uncultured Candidatus Saccharibacteria bacterium; assembly: GCA_964368565.1. Taxonomy (GTDB): domain Bacteria; phylum Patescibacteriota; class Minisyncoccia; order Phycocordibacterales; family UBA6065; genus UBA6065. The sequence goes on along the minus strand of CAYJAC010000014.1, from coordinate 1,981 downwards.
GGGCTTTTTCAAGCTACTGCACCATAATACAAAAGGCCGCCTCAAGGCGGCCTTTTGAACTTTTAAACTCCCTTCAACCACCTATCGCCCCTTCTTTTCCTCCTTCATCGCCGACGCCTCTATGGCCGCTGATAGTTGCTGGACCATTTCCGATGTCTTGCTCATGCTTGAGTCAAGAAAAACCACCTTTGCATTATCTGAGGTCCCAATACCTTTCATGGTGTCGAGGTACTGGGTAAGGGTGAGTACCGACATAATCTCGCGGGCATTCTGGCCTGTCGCGGTCTTCATGAGTTCGATTGATTCCTTGAATCCTTCGGCAATAGCCTTTCGTTCAAGGGCGATTCCCTCTCCCTGCAGTCGCTTGCGTTCCTTGTCCGCCTCAGCCTCCTTGATGGACTGGATCTTTATCGCCTCTCCTTTGTTTTCGGCTGCACGACGGAGCTGCTCTGACGCTACGACTTCGGACATAGCATTGGTGATGGTTTCTGGGAATGCGATGTTGGTGATCTGAAAGCTCATGATGATCATTCCCCACTCTTCAAACTGTCGCTCAAGGTCACCCTTGATATGAATGGCGAGTTCCTCTTTCTTTTCCAAAATACCTTCGTGTGTTTCGCGAGCAATATATGTACGAAGCGAGTTCTCGATACCTGCTGCGATCGACTGCTGTTTGTTCTCGAGGGCGTAGACGTACTTTTTAATACCGTCATCAGTGTTGTTAACGGTATAGATGAGGTTCGTTGCCACGGTGACCATCACCTTGTCCTTTGATGGATAGAGGCCGTTTACGATGAAGTTCTGCTGGCGAAGCGATACCTTTTCGGCAATACGCTCAAGGATAGGAATCTTTACGTTAAAGCCTGCGGTCATGATGCGTTTGAACTTGCCAAAGAATTCAACGACGGCGACTGTGTTCTGCTCGATGATGCGGATGCTCGTCAAGAAGATGAAGGCGATGATGACAAGGAATGCGATAAATGCTGACATATATTTTTAATTAATTAGTAACAGGGGCTACTGGCGGGACACTTGCTGACTCTGCTGCTTGCGCAACCTGTGCTGGTTTGAGCTTTTCATATACATAGGCGAGGGTCAAAATAGACATCGGTACAGTAACCAGAAGGCCGACACCGAAAACGATGATGCCTGCGATATTTATAAGACCGAGGGCAAGCGTAAGAAGGAGCATTCTCCAGAACGTATAACGGGTTACGTCGAGGCTTTTCTTAAGGGCAGCAATTGGGCGAAGCTTGTCTTCTATCAGAGCAAAATGGAAAAGAGAAAGCCTGATCATGATGTAAATGCCCGGAATGACGAGAAACATGAAACCTATGACAGCAAGTATTGTCGAGGCGAGAATGGCAATGAGGTATAGGAGAAAAAGGTGGAAGTCTATTTCAAAAATATCCTTTACTGTGGGCTTCTCGCCCTTATATATCTGAAGCGAAATCTTTACCAAAACAAAGGTGGCAAGGTAGCTCAGGAGGACATTGAGGGTTCTAAAGAAAAATGTCGCAAGCCAGCCACCGTCTACGCGGTCAAATGCAAAGCTCAGGATAAGAACGGCCAGTGTGAATCCAGCAAGAAACCAGACGTTTTCAATGGTCTTCTTCCAGCCGAACGAAAGGGCTTCTGATATGGAAAAGGTTGGTAGCATAATGTTGGAGGGTTAGAAGAATATTATAACAAAATGAAGAGGATTTGGTCACAGGTCGGTTTGCGCCGTCGTCTGTCTAGGATTTGACCCTTACAGGGTCAGTACCCACGGTTGGATATTTTATTTCGCTGCGCTCATAAAATATGCTCAACCGGGCTTCAAATCCTAGACGGTTTCTCCGCTGGAGAAACCTTACGCGCACAACATGAAAAAACACCCACTCGGGTGTTTTTTCATGTTGTGCGCGTACTAGGATTTGAACCTAGGACCCCAGCAGTATCAGTGATGTGCTCTACCAACTGAGCTATACGCGCATTATAC
>CAYJAC010000013.1:19502-28875 GCA_964368565.1 uncultured Candidatus Saccharibacteria bacterium | reverse complement strand
CAATATTTGCTTTATCGTATAGATGTTGTACTATCATGGCCAGAACGCGATACGAATCTTACGAAAAAGTCCTACTTCTAGGACCTAAAGATTCGCCGCGTACCACATTTATGGTAGCCCTCAGCTCATCAACACCAGCGTCTTCGACGCCCCCACCGACCTCAGGTCGTTCCTCGTTATCCGGAACTGGAACTCCAAGCACGGATATACCGCCAGAAGGGAAATTGCCATTCCCTCGCAACAAGATTGTCCCGCTCGATGCCAAGCTCATAGACGGCGTGACCGTCCTGCTTGATGTCGAGATTGGCCTCCACTCACAAGATGATGGAGGGGCAGATACGGAAAAAAATACTCCTAAAACCCCTCCGATTCCCGCAATCTGGCTCGGCCTGAATTTCGAACGAAAAATCATGGAGGAGAAGAAAAAGGGCGATCCCAAGGAAAGGATCGTCCGTATCACTGCTGAAACCCAGGCAATCCCGCTCGATAAGATAAAGGGATTAGTGCTCAAGGTAACTACTGACGCCCTATTCACGTATCTGCTCAATCCGACAACCTCAGAGAAGGCTCTTCTTCTCGCGGCGGCTACCGAGCAGATCATCGAAAAGGCGAGCATACGTTTCGGTGTGACAAATTGGCTCACCTTCCAGCTCATAGAGCTCGCGACGGATATAACCGGAGCAGCACCTCTTGCTGAGCTCGTCGGAGCTTCCAGTGATTTCAAAGAAATCTTCGAAGACCTGAAAAAGTGACATGCCAAAAAAAACGCAACACCCGACAACAGTCGGGTGTTTTTTTAGGGAAATAACGAGCTTTACAAATATATTTCCCTTATACCCAATTAGGTATTATTTATTCATCATCCCCCACCTCTCCCTCTGCGACCTCCCCGGTATAGTTTGCGACGGTTTCAATGATATCTCCGATCTTTTCACCTGACAAAATAGTTTCGATATTGTGCCAGTTCTGTCGGATGCGGTGGTCGGTGATACGGTCCTGAGGGAAATTGTAGGTGCGGATCTTTTCAGAACGGTTTCCAGTTCCCAGCTGACCCTTTTTGTGAGCAGCAAATTTTGCAGCCTCTTCACTGTCACGCTTTTCCTGAAGCATAGCTGTGAGCATCATCATCGCTTTTTCACGATTTTTGAGCTGGCTACGTTCTGCAGTGACACGGACAGCAAGTCCCGTAGGTTTGTGGAAGAGGCGCACGGCGGTCTCCACCTTGTTCACGTTCTGACCTCCCTTGCCGCCGGCGCGTGAAAATTCCAAATCCAAGTCAGCTGGATTGATCTCCACGGTAAAGTGCTTACGGATAGGCAAAATAGCCATAGAAACAGTTGATGTATGGACTCGGCCCATCTTTTCAGTCTCAGGAACGCGCTGCACGCGGTGTACACCAGTCTCATAGCGGAGCATTTTGTAGACGTCTCGACCGTGGATTTCCATCGACATTTCCTTGTACCCACCAACATCAGCCTTTGATTCGTCGAGCATGGAAACCTGCCAGCCCTGATCCACAGCATATGTTTTGTACATATTCGCCAATTCCTCGGCAAAAAGTGCCGCCTCGTCGCCTCCTGCACCCGCACGAATTTCGATAATAATCTCGTTCGGAAACTCGTCTTCCTGTTTATCTGCCGCATCAATAGCCTCTACCTGCTTAACAATGTCCGCCTTCTGAATTTGAAGATTTTCGAGGTCCGCCGCCCCCATCTCTTTCATACTCGGATCCGAATCCATGAGCGCCTTCAAATCGCGCTCGTCTTTCTCGAGCTTTTCATACATCTCCGCGAGGTACGATGTCTTGTGATTTTTTTTGTATTTAGCTATGTCCATTAGGTTTAGTATACCGTACAACAAAAAAGACGAGCCACTCCAGAGAGTCGCTCGTCTTTTCGTGTTACGCCTTCTTCTTTGCTGTTCGAGCCTTGAACTTTTCTACGCGGCCGGCTGTGTCGATGACAGTCTCGTTTCCGGTATAGAAAGGGTGAGAAGCAGATGAGATTTCAACCTGATAGAGAGGATATTCCTTTCCGTCGGTCCACTTGTCGGTTTCCTTTGTTGCTACAGTTGAATTAATCAAAAAGCGAGTCTTCGACGAGTTATCGAGGAAGATCACTGGGCGGTAGTTCTTTGGGTGGGTTTCTTTCTTCATATAGAGGAAAACTATAGCGTACAGGGGCTAAAAAAGCAAGAAGTTGTTAGGAATGGCCTATTTAAAGGGTGTTCAGGAGAGTACGTCAGAAACGCAGGATTGTGGAAAAATCACTTTTGGGAAGTAGCTCAGGCGGGACTCTCGGAGGCCGACGGGCCGAGAGTGAAGGCTGGCCGTCCACCGGCCAGACCTGTGCCCGTCTGAGTTACTTACCCAAAAGAGGATCAATCATTTCCTCCTGCACCTTTGCCACCCACTTCATAACGCTATTTCCATACACAGTACCGTCGGTCGAAGAGGCGCATTTCTTTCCTGAATAATACGAACAAGCGGCATTTCTTTCGGCCGTATAAGTCTGGAGGCCTGCGCCGAGGTCGCTCAGGTAAAGGGATGCGGCCATAATGGCATGCTCAGGATTCCAAGGGTTCGCCTGGTCGGCAGGAATGCCAAAAGCCTTGCTGAGGCGCTTTTGATACAGGGCCCAGGTAGAAGGAATGAACTGTGCGGCACCCATAGCTCCTCCCCATCCGTATGGCAAGCCTTTTGAATAGGCAGGAATCCAACACGAGACGCGCTGATTTTGCCAGTCAAAGCCGAGATTACCGGCAATGGTCATAAACACAGGAAGGTCGCGGGTTGGGTGCATCACACGCTGCTTTGCAGTACCCGTATTTGCTCCAACCCCCTCTCCTGTCGTCTGATTGCGTACATAGCACGATCCAACCTGCTTGCCAAAGGTCGAATCCACTGCATCATAGCTAGATTCCTGCATAAGAATACCGAGCACGAAAGCTGGACGTACAGCTGTGGTCTTTGCAGCCTCAACGGCATAGTCATACGCGTCGCCGAATGGAATACCCTCGCCGTCTTGGAATTTGAATAGACGTGACCTAATCTGGGCTATCTTTTGCTTCTGGGAAGCAACGAGCTGCTGGGTGACGTTATACTCGCTAGTTTTGAGGTTAAGAATGGCCGCCTTCTCTGTCTTCTTGCGCTCGATAAGGCGCCTATCTGCCTCGATAGAGGCCTTGACGTCAGATTCCTTATCCTTGCGGTCCTCCAGGTTCTTCTTTTCGTTCTCGGTCTCGGCCTTTGATACTTTTACCTCCGAAACAAGTTCCACCAGCTGTCCGTTTAGCAAATGAAGGGTGTCCACCTCGACATAGAAATCTGAAAGGCTTTTTGAACCCAGAAAAATGCTAGGTACCGAGGTCGAATCATGGATGTTGAGCATCTTCACAATGTCGCCTATCGACCTAGACTGGCGCTCGATATCTTTCTCGAGAGTCTCAACCACCTTGGTTTTTGCGCCGATGTCTCCTGAAAGCTTGCTGATAATGGTGTTTTGGAGCTTAATCTTTTGCTCGGCAAGTTTGATTTCGGCGTTAATAGAGTTAATGGTTGCCTGTGCTGTGTCTACCTCGCCTTTTTTTGCCGTAGAATCAGAAAGCGCCTTTGCATATTCGGCGCATTGCGACACTGCCTCCTTATCTGCCTTTGCTTGGGAGCTCGCACAGAATTCAGCAAGAACGTCGACTGCAGCAAAAGCTGGCGCGGCCGTAGCCAAGCCGAATGTGCAAACGCCAATGATCGCCAGCTTTTTGAGATGTATCACTCGTCTATTTTACCACACGGATGCAGCTTTACAGGTACATCCGAAAACGAAAAAGACCGTTTGTACGTCCTTCCCCGACTTGGACATACAAACGGTCTTTTTTGTTTTTAAACTTACTTCTTCTTTGCGTCTGCTGCTGGGGCTGCTGCACCCTCCGCTCCTTCTGCACCTTCCTTTGCTTCCTTGCCCTTCTTGGCGACTTCGATAGTAGTGAGGTCGATAGGCGCTGCAACTTCCTCGATTTCCTCCTTTGGTTCTGCTGCTGAACAGATAATATCGTCTGCGTTTATAGCTAGAGCCACTCCTTCTGGAAGTTTGACATCTGAAGCCTTGATAGAAGACTTGAAATCGACAAGTGCTGCAATATCAACAGAGATCTTGTGAGGAAGATCCTTTGGAAGGGCCTCAATTTCAATAGTGTGAAGAACCTTAATGAGAGAACCCCCAAGTTCCTTGATTGCTGGTGCAACACCGACGAATTCGAGAGGAACGCCAACCTTAATTTTCTTACCTTTTTCGAAAACATAGAAATCTGCGTGCATAGGCTTGCCGGTAACAGGATGGAGGTCCATGTCATGGATGAGAGACTCAACTTCGATACCCTCGCCCTTGAGAATGACGACGGTTGATTCACCAGCTGATTTATAAGCCTTTATGAAATCTACTGTAGCGATAGAAATAGGCGTAGATGCCTCCTTCTTGCCGTAAAAAACAGCAGGAATCTTGCCCGCCTGTCGCAATGCCGCAACGTCTGCCTTCAAATCCCTCTTTTCTACGTTTAATGTGATTGCCATCCGGGTGAAATTAGCTTGTTTTATATAGGTTTATAAGTATATCCAGATTAGCCGAAATGTAAAGAGGTCTAGGGATTACTGAGGCTAGTGATATACTAGGGGCAATGAAAAAGCTCCTCGCTTTTATTTTCGCTGTTTTATTTTTTTACACTGCACCCCACACATCGTATGCGGCGGGAGAGTTCATAACTACATGGAAAACAGATAATCCAGGTACTTCTGCGTCAAATCAGATTACTATTCCCACCACAGGTGGTGGTTATAACTACACCGTAGATTGGGGTGATAGTTCAAGCGATACCGGGGTGACAGGAACTATTACACATACCTACGCGAGCCCAGGTACATATACAATCACTATTTCAGGCGATTTCCCACAAATATATTTTAATAACAGTGGCGATAAGCTAAAGATTCTCACTATAGAGCAGTGGGGTACAAATACATGGGCCACTACAGAAGGAGCTTTTGCCGGCTGTTCGAATCTAACATCAAATGCGATTGATGTGCCTGACTTGTCTTTGGTGACAAATACTTCAAGTATGTTTGCTGGAGCATCTTCTTTTAACCAAGACCTTGATTTGCTGGACGTGAGCTCTGTAGGTGATATGCATTCCATGTTCCTGAACGCAACCGCCTTCAATGGAGACATCGGTTCATGGGATGTGGGCGCTGTCTATGACATGACTAATATGTTCTCAGGAGCGTCTTCTTTTAATAAAAATATCAACTCATGGAACGTAAGCTCTGTGGAAGATATGGGTCTCATGTTTGAGAACGCATCTTCCTTTAATCAAGATCTTAATTCATGGGATGTCAGTTTAGTAGTGAATATGGGGGACATGTTTTCCGGTGCTTCCGCTTTCAATGGGAACATTTCTTTATGGAACACTGTTTCAGTTACAAACATGAGCAATATGTTTAGCGGTGCTTCCGCTTTCAATGGGAACATTTCTTTATGGAATGTGGAGTCTGTTACTGACATGAGTCTCATGTTTACCGAGGCTCACTCATTTAACCAAAATCTTAATTCATGGGACGTGAGTTTGGTTACGAATATGAATGGCATGTTTAACGGTGCGACGGCTTTCAATGGAAATATCTCTTCGTGGAATGTTGGGTCTGTGACAAATATGGGGGATATGTTTGCAGCCACTCAAAATTTTAACGTGGATATTGGCGGGTGGGATGTGAGCTCTGTTACAACAATGAATAACATGTTTGCTGATGCGGTTGTATTTAACCAAAACTTGAATCTATGGGACGTGAGTTCTGTTACGAACATGTCTTTCATGTTTCAGAACGCTACTGCATTTAACGGAAACATTTCTTCATGGAATGTGAGTTTGGTTACGGACATGTTCCAAATGTTTCAAAACGCTGCAGCATTTAACCAAAATATTGGAGGATGGGATATGGCAATGGTTACTAATATTGAGCAAATGTTTTCAGGAGCTACTGCATTTAATGGAAATATTGGTTCATGGGACATCAGCTCAGTTACAAACACAAGTAGTATGTTCTTGAATGCCTCTTCATTTAATCAAGATATTAACTCTTGGGATGTGAGCGGGGTAAGTTACATGTATGAAATGTTTAAAGGTGCATCTTCATTTAATCAGAGTCTCAATTCTTGGGATGTAAGCGGAGTAACAAACATGGCTCACATGTTTAGTGGCGCCCTAGCTTTTAACGGAAATATTTCTTCATGGGACACTATTTCTGTTACGGATATGGATCACATGTTTACTGGTGCGGCAGCTTTCAACCAAGACATTGGTTCATGGAATGTGAGTTCCGTAGCTAACATGAACCAGATGTTCTCTGAGGCTTCTTCATTCAACCGAAATCTTAATTTGTGGGATGTAAGTTCTGTTATTGACATGTATGGCATGTTCGCAGGCGCCTCGGCATTCAATGGAAATATCAGTTCATGGAACGTAGGTGCTGTCATAGATATGACCGCCATGTTCAACCGCGCTTCTGTTTTTAACGAAGATATTAGTTTGTGGAATGTAAGCCAGGTTACAAGTATGGCTAACATGTTTTTCGAAGCCTCTGCATTTAATGCAGACATTAGTCTGTGGGATGTCTCGGCTGTTACTCAAATGGGTGGAATGTTTTATGGAGCCAGTGCTTTTAATCAAGATATTGGTTCGTGGAATGTTGCTGGTGTCACTGACATGTCGAGTATGTTTAGCGGTGCTTCCGCATTTAATCAAGACATAAGTCTGTGGACCGTGAGTTCCGTTACTGATATGTTTCAGATGTTTCAAAATGCTACAGCTTTTAATCAAGATCTTAATTCATGGGAGGTCAGTAGCGTCACTGATATGAGTTCGATGTTTTTTGAGGCAACATCATTTAATCAAAATCTGGGCTCTTGGGATGTGGGCAATGTTACGAGTATGTCTGGAATATTTAGCGACAGTGGACTTTCAACCGAGAATTACGATGCTATTCTCGCTGATTGGTCGCTACTAACACTACAGCCGTCAGTCGTGTTTGGTGCGGACAATGTAGAGTATAAAGATTCAGTAACCGAGCGTCAGTCAATCATCGATACATATGGTTGGACGATAACTGACGGTGGATTATTTGGTGCTGTTGTGCCTGATGCTGTGGTAGTAACCCCCACCCCAACACCACGATCAGGCGGTGGTGGTGCAGGCCGACGTACAAAGCAGACACCTGTTGTCACCAAAGAGATAGCGGTGCCTCCAACAGAGATTAAAAAACCTCAGAATATTGATGATACAAATATCGATCTATCGACACCTGCAATAGTTGTAAAAAATAGCAACACTGAGTCTTCCGTATCGAAAACAGTTCCGTCAACAGTCACCAAGGTGACACCTCCCCAGGTTTCCGTAGCAGATCCGGTGTTTGTGGCAACAAGTACTCAAAATCAACAAACCGAAGTAGTCCCAATTGAAAAAGAAGGTTTGCTGGCACCCGTGGTCACGTTCTTTGTTTCTATCAAAAAATTCCTTCTACGTATTATCGGTTTTTAGACATTTTTACTACACAAAAAAAGAAAGGACATCTTTTTTTCAGATGCCTCTCTTAATTGGTACTAAATTTACTCTGACAAACTCAGACTAGAAAAACGCGAGGTATATAGCAATAGCAAAGAATACAAGAGCTGCGATGAGCTGAATCTTGTTAGCGCCCGCCTCATCCTTTGCCCAGCCTTTTCCTATGAGAAAAGCTGCAATCTTTGGCGTAGTCTCGCCGCCGTAATTTCGTGGAATGCCGCCTTCGTCGAATTGTACTCCCATGTTTGTTTGATTAAGCTTATTGTTCCTAGTATATCATGTCCTGCGATGAGGATACGCTACCCTACTACCCTCTTTTTCTACCCTCGGGCCAAGTGATCCATCATAAACTGCTTTGTAGCTCCTACTTTTTTGCCCGGATTCAGAATGTTGGCTGGGTCAAAGGCTTTTTTAGTCTTTGTGAACAGTGCAATTACTTCAGGACCGAACATCTTTGCCAAATACGGCGTACGGATGAGGCCGTCATTGTGCTCGGCCGTGAGTGAACCCTTATATGAGAGCACCAAGTCATAAACCTTATCGGAGACCTCGTCGATAATTGGGATATTCTTTGGATCCTTCATGTCCATCAATGGAATAATGTGGAAGTTTCCATTGCCTGCATGCCCAGCGATGGTGTAAACGAGCTTGTACTCGTCGAGGATAGCTCGCATTTTAGGCAAGAAGTCGGGCATGGCGGCCGGCGGCACTATTACGTCGTCAATAAAGGGGGCTGTTCGCCGGCCGTGGACATGGCTGCGCAATAGATTGAAACTTTCACGGCGAATCGTCCAATATTTTTCAGAATCAAATTCATCCTTCGCGCGGCGCATTTTAAAACCGTAGCCTTTGAGTTTTGCCTCGAGTGCGGATATGGTCGCATCAATCTCGGCCACGGTGTCACCCGAAAATTCAACCAGGAGGACGAGCTTTGGAAAGCCTCCGCCAATAGCCATGAATGCCTCGGGTATAAAGCTCCAGAGAAGGCGGAAAAAGTTGAGTTTCATCGTTTTGAGCATTGATGGCAAGAACTTAACAGCAAGGGCCATTGTACTGTCGTCGTATGATTCAAGGCTTTCCGGCTTGAATGGAAGTATATCGTTCACTATTTCGCCCAATCGAGTAATCTCTGGCATGAATATGACGAACAATTTTGACAGAGGTTTGATAGGAACGAGGCGAATCTTAATCTCGGTCACGATGCCGAGAGTTCCCTGTGAACCAACAAGAAGCTTGGTCAAGTCGAAGATGCCGGTTTCAGCATTCCAGACATTCCATAGATAGTAACCAGCTGAATTTTTAGAAACCTTTGGTTTCGCATCGGCTAAAAGCGAGGCATTGACCGAAACCATATCCCAAACACTGCGATATACTTCCCCTTCAAAATCCTCCTGCGAGAGCTTTGCGCGGAGTCCCTCTTTATCCAGAGGCTTTACCACATATTCATTACCATCAGATAGAATCGCCTTGAGCTCCATTACATAGTTCTCAGTCTTTCCATATTTAAGAGTCTTTTCTCCCGCTGAATTGTTTCCGACCATACCTCCGATGGTATTGAGGTTTTTTGAGGCCGTATAGCACGGCAATAGAACACCGAGTTTTGCCGCCTCAGGCTCGAAATCACGGTAGAACGTACCAGGGAGGACGCGCGCGTAGTCTTTTGTGAGCTCGACGATACCGTGCATGAATCGTGTGACGTCGAGAATGATCGAATCATTGAGTGGGCCACCTGCCATACACGTTCCCGCAGATCGGACAGTAACAGAAAGGT
>CAYJAC010000013.1:0-19402 GCA_964368565.1 uncultured Candidatus Saccharibacteria bacterium | reverse complement strand
TTGAGTGGGCCACCTGCCATACACGTTCCCGCAGATCGGACAGTAACAGAAAGGTCAGGATAAGCAGTTTTATTAATGCGCACAAAATGAACGACGGCCTGTATGTCCTTCGCGTCCTTTGGAAAGAGCACTACTTTTGGCTTTACCTCAAGCAAGCTCGCATCGTGACTGAATGTCGTCAAAACCGCCGCAGAATCTTCGATATCTCCTTTAAAATTATCTTTAAGAAATGTTTTAAGTGCTGTGATTGAATCCATGCCAGCTATTATACCTCACCAGCATTATCAAGGCGCGCGATTAGGCCTAAAACCTAAATCACATCACCAATAAATGGCACCGACAGCCTGCGACGCATGCCTGTGGGTAGAAATGGCAGGATTTTGTCTGTACGTTCCTCCTTGCGTATAGCGCGCAGGCTCGAAGCGATGTGAACCAAGTCACGACCGTATTTCCTGTTTATCCTATCCACGGCCTGAAACGCCTCACCGCGACTCTTGATGGCGACGGAATTTCCAAACAGATCCTCTTGCCCCTGCGATGCCGGGCCCAGACCCGATAGAGTGATTCCCGAGGCGCGGTACACATGTCCGGGATCAAATAGCTTTTCAAACATTTTTTTTGCCTCGCTAATGACGACAAACGGGTCATTCGTGGGAAGGGCAAGCCTTATCCAATCTCGTTTGTACCAAAACTCCTTGGTCTTTATAAAAATAGAGAATTCCCGAGCAGAAAGGCCCATCTCCCGAGCACGGTGACAGGCGCCCTCGATATTTTTCGAAAGCTCAGAAAAAATATAGGCCTTGTCGCTCGATGTCGGCTGAAACGAACGAGTCTTCATGATGGACTTCTGTGTCTCATCCGAATGTGCGCCGACGCGATTAATCGAAATACCGTTGAGCTCATACCACATCTCGACGTGGGGCTTTGAAAAATGCTCTCTCGTCCATTCAACAGGCTTTCTCGCGAAATCGAGGGCGGTCGCTATGCCTAGCCTGCGAAAGACCGTAGTCGTGGCCGATCCAATCCCCCAGACGCTGCCGATAGGCGTCTAGTCGAGGAGTTTCTCTCGTTCATTAGCACGGATGATGGTCAGACCGTCCGGCTTTTGACTTTTTGAGGCGGTCTTGGCCAAGACTCGAGTCGAGGCGAGTCCGAGCGACACCGATATATCAAGCTCGCGAGCAATGTCTTTCTTTATCTGCTCGAGAATCGGCCGCGCGGCCTCGAATGAGCCGGATGCATCAGGTGCAAATCCAGGAATGCCCGTAAAATCAGCAAAGCACTCATCTATTGAATATTCCTCTACTATATCCGTATAGCGCCGGATGATGTCGAACATGCGGCGCGAAAAAACAGCATATGCATCATAGTCAGATTCGACGATACGTACCTGTGGAAATTCCTTTCTAATGCGAAATATGGGCATAGCGCGAGTGATGCCGAGCTTCTTCGCCTCCTTTGACATGGCTGTAGCGATGCCGCGTTCAAATCCTGTGACAACGGGCTTGCCCCGCAAGGATGGATTCTTGGCTGTCTCGACCGACGCAAAAAATGAGTCGCCGTCGAGGTGCATAATGACAGAAGGACGCGTCATACAAGCTTGCGGATTACGGCAGTCACCACTGCTTCGACCTTTACCTCTGCCGCTGTGGAAAAACCGCCCCAGTACATCATGCAAAAAGACCCGTCCACGACCGCAACAATAATGTCGCCAGTCCGCGCCATCCGCGATCTATCGACAATCAAAAGATCACCTCGAAAAATCCCTTTCGAGCGCATAGAATCCCCCGAGGCGCGCATCATAAAGGTTGCCTCCTTGTTCTCGATCAAATATTCGTCGAGCGACATTGTCTCGAGTACGTCATCTTCTGCTTGTGTGCGAAATCCCATACACACAGTATAAGTGAACTATAGTTCACTTACAAGTTCGGGCTTGAACACAAAAAACTTTTTAACCATAAAGACGCAGGTACCCACAAACAGGGTGATAAAAACCTTTGCCGCGAGATCGTGTAAACCCATCCACTGAACTAAATAAAAGAGAAGTACCTGAGACAAGCCTAAGGCACAAATGGTTGTGGCATAAAATTTTGTAGCCTCGACCATGGTCGGCTTGTGTTTTTGGGAAAATGTCCACGTCCTATGAGCAAAGAATCCAAATGTCGTCCCCGCACAAAAAGATATGGTATTGGCTATCAAAAAGTGAGCGCCAAAAAAATCAGTATAGCGTGTCAGTAAATAATAAATTATGAAATCTATAATCGTATTAGCCGCACCAACCAAACAGAATTTTAAACCTTGAAGCATGCCGACTTTCATATACGAATACAAACTAACCGATTCTGTTGAAGATGCGAAGCTTTTCTTCTATGACCTTTTGCATGGCCTCAATCGTAGGCTTCATTATTTTATAAGGTGCAACTTGAGAAGGATCAGCTGCAACCTGTTTTGCCAGGGCGTCGCGAAATGCGACCCGTATTTCAGTATTCACATGAATGATCGCGACGCCCGCATCAATTGCTGCCACAAAATCCTCGGCGGAATTGCCTGAACCACCATGGAGGACAAGAGGCACCTTTACCGCGCGTGATATCTCCCCTATTCGTCCTATATTGAGAGCAGGATCCTTGCCGCCGGAAAGCATGCCGTGGATATTGCCAACAGCGGGCGCAAGCATATCGACACCAGTGGCGTCGCGGAACTTTTTCGCCTCATCGGGTTTGGTCAAGAATTCCTCGCTGATCTTTACACCTTCAGGAATGGCGTCGAGAACCTTTGAGGACTTGCCAATAAATCCGATCTCGGCCTCAACCAAGATATCTGGATTTATTTTCTTGGCATACGCAACGCATTTTTTGGTCGCGGCCACATTATCATCAAAAGACTGCTCGGTACCGTCATATATAACCGAATCATACCCAGCATCAATAACCTCTTTTACTTTTTCAAATGAATAAGTGTGATCAGCATTGAGAAAGATAGGAAAGCCACCTTTCTTGACCGAATCAACGAGAGCACGAACCTGGGCGACACCCATAAACTCCCTCTCGCCCTCAGAGACCCCAATAATGACCGGTACTTGAAGCTTCTTTGCCGCATTAACAACAGCCCAAAAACCTTCAAGATTAGAAATATTAAAATGACCGATGGCAACTTTTTTTTCGAGAGCCTCGTCGACATACTGGCGAAGAGACTTTGGACCGGCTTTTCGCCCCGATGAAAGGAATGTAAACATGTGATTATTTTACCATAACAAAAGGCCCAGGAATTTCTTCCGGGGCCTTCGCGATATAGTAAAGAGCGGCTACAGTTTACTGACGGCTACCTGGTGGATCTGACCGAACCAGATTACTGCGGCTTCGAGGATGTCGCTAATGTTGGCGACGAGCCTTGAAGCCGGAGGGCTGAAGTTGTTGAAGGGAAATTCGAGGCGGCACTCTGCGTCGCTCGGCGATTGCGCGTTGGTCGACCTCGACACAACAGCCGTAATTGCAGAGCTATCAGAACCAAAAACCCGCTTTAAAACTCCTTCAATCTCATGATCCTCGGCGAAGATTGCTACACTCGCGACGAAGACGATCTTACCCGGCACCGTGTCTAGAACTATGATGTCTCTTGGGGACATAAGACTATTTAGAAGAACCGGACATTGAGTTGGAGCTAGAAGCTCGGGAAAGGTCGATGTACCCTTCTTGGAATATAACTATACACTCTTACTCAAGCAAAGTCAATACTATTTTTCCTTATATCCAAAGCCATATTTGGTACAATGAATGCATGTTCTCAAAACAAATTGAATTCCTTGCTATTGGCGACACGGTAACAGACGCGTTTATAAAATTGAAGGAGGCACATGTTACCTGTTCTGTTGATCACGATAACTGCCAAATCTGCATGAAATTTGGCGACAAGATCCCTTTCGAATTAGCGACTGTCATAAACGCCGTCGGTAATAGCGCCAATGCCGCCGTCTCGGCCGCGCGACTCGGCCTGCGCTCAACCCTTGTTACTGACCTGGGTGACGACCTCTATGCAAAGGAGGCTATCACTGAGCTCAAGAAAAATGATGTCAATACGAAATACGTACGACAACACAAGGGTATGCCAACCAACTATCACTATGTACTCTGGTATGGAGACGAACGCACTATTTTGGTAAAACACCAGGACTATCAACGCACCCTCCCTTCAATAAAAAATCCTAAATGGGTTTATATCAGCTCCCTCGGCAGCAATTCGTACGAATACCATGTAACCATCGCGAAATGGCTTGCGGCACATCCTGATATCAAAGTTGCCTTCCAGCCCGGCACCTTCCAAATGTCCCTTGGTCGCGAAAAATTAGACGCACTCTATAAACGCACCGATCTTTTCTTTTGTAACAAAGAAGAGGCACAGAAAATTCTCGCCACTACCGAGAGCGACATAAAAAAATTGATGGAGATGGTGCGAGCTATCGGACCAAAGACTGTCATAGTCACGGACGGACCAAACGGCGCCTATGCATACGACGGTACAAATGCCTTTTTCATGCCACCCTACCCTGACCCAAAGCCTCCTGTTGAACGCACAGGTGCCGGTGATGCATTTGCCTCGACACTTGCGGTTGCTCTTGCCCTTGGCAAGACCTTGGAAGAGGCTCTGATCTGGGCCCCTATCAATTCCGCATCCGTCGTACAGGACATCGGCGCACAGCGCGGTCTCCTCACCCAAAAGCAGCTTCAGGAGTGGTTAGCAAAAGCTCCCGCAGACTACAAGCCAAGGAAAATCTAGTACCGAAAATAAAACCTCATCATATGATGAGGTTTTATTTTCGTTTCAGTTTCTTGTCATACGGCGACCACATCTTTTGCCCGATGGCTCTGAATATCAGAATGAGAATAATTCCAAAAAGCCAGCCCGCGATGACTTGCGAAGGATAGTGCACGCCCAGATATATGCGCGACAAGCCGACGAGGACGATGATAGCAATAGAACCCCATGCCAGTATATGACTCTTTGGATGACGAAGTGCAACCCAGCCCAGAATAACAACAGACATCAATGCGTGGCCTGACGGCAGTGCAAAGCTGCCCTCGCTGTCATATGAAAGAAGTGAAGGGTCAATAATATACGGGCGTTCGATTGCAAAAAAATGTTTGAGTAATGTGAGAACCACAAACGACAATCCTGTCACTACAAAAAGTTCTGCTGCAACGCGCCACTTATCTATAAAAAGGAGTGCAACGAAAAATACTACAGCCATAATCGCGTAGGACCCGACACCATGAGACAAAAAGTAAGCCGCGGGCTTCCAACCTGGGCCAATTGCCTGTATCAAATGTAGGATTGTATAGTCGAAGTCCGAAAGATATGAAATAAACACCCGCATATTATTCGTGCATGGTTACAACCCTTTGGACGTCAGCTCGACGTAACAATTCGTCCTGCAATGCCTCCGCAATATCCCTATCCACAGTTTCGAGAATACCTTTCGACTCAACCCTCTGGGTCTCTTCGTCGTCGGCACCCGCGGTAACAATAACGAGTTTTGACACGCCTGTGAGCTGCTGGAAAAGACTACGTTCGATATCAACGTTTTGAATCTGGCGATACGGTATGGCGATTTCTTGCCTGGTAAAGATGCCTTTGCGAATCTTTAGCGCATCAGCACCTATGAAGAAGCCACGGCTTTTAAATGCAATGCGGGCGATCAATATATAGATAATGAAAGCGATAATAGAAATGCCAAGAAATGCGAGACTACCCACAGCTATCATTTTTTTGTACTGATCTGGCACAACCGACATACGGCGAGCAATCGAAAAAACAAAAGCAATAAACAGGAATGCAAATGGGACCTCGAGCCATTTTGAAAGAAAAAGCCAAAAAGTTTTTTTACCGAGTGTGTGGTATGTATCGAACGGTAGTTTGGCCTGGTCGTTATTCATATCCACAGTATACAATAAAGCAAAAGCCGCCCCTAGCGGGGCGGCTTTTGCTTTAAAAGTCCTTTACTGCTGGGTCCTAATAGTCGCTGGCCATGTGACATTTACATTACCCATGGCATCGTTAGCCATAATCATATAGTAGTACTGCGTATCCCTACTGAGATTCGAAAGTACAACATTCTGAGAATTCCTAAGGTTCGAATCATTTGCCGCCGTCGATCCACTGATAGAGATGGCTCCCATGTTTTCTGTCACAACCATTGGAGAGGTGCTGTAATAGATGGTTCCACGAGCTGCTTCGGTCGTATTCCACGACACAGTTGCACTACTGTTATTAGTAGTCGCACTCACGCTATAAATGACAGGGGCTGATACGTCTACTCCCCCTACAGTCATACCACCGTCCATTTGGGCGTTAAGAGCAGCTAACGTGATAGGACCAACTCGTCCCACAGCAGAGATGCCGTGGCGAATCTGAAATTTAGTGACAGCTGCCTGTGTGAGTGATCCAAAATATCCAGTCACTCGTCCCGACGGATAGAGACTAGAATCCTGAGCAAGAAAGCTCTGGAGAGCCGTGACATCGCTTCCGGTTGTTCCTACATCAAGGGAACGGTACAGTGTCGCCGCGCTGGCGAATGATGGCACCGCCACAGCAATTGCCGCAGCAAGAGCTAGTCCGGCACCTATTTTTTTAGAGTTGGTCATATTTTTTTATTAGGCTGATTTGTATACATAAAGGCACTAATAGTTCGTACTTTATACATGCAGTGCCGTTCAGGAGGGCTGTCTATTACAATTAAAAATAGCCTTTTAAAAGGCTGTTTCGTCTAGAATGCGGTGACTAAACTTATTCCTGATACCACGAGTACTTTGGCCGTTGCCATGTGAGCTTGAAAGCCTCTTCATCTTTGACAAAAGCTCTGCCCAATTTCTCGTTGCCGTCAAGAAAATAAACAAAATCAAGCTCCCTATTTTCTTTGCCTCTTTCTTCATAATATTTTTCCACCATGTCGTTTGGCGACACTATTTTCCTGCCAGAAGTCATTGTTAGTTCAAAGTGGAGTCCTTTCTTTTCGCCCACGGGCTGATATGCATCGTAAATAAGTTCCGAGCACACCAATGCGTCACGTGTCTCAAAGTCAAAATTGTAGTCATAGGGTTTGCCATAGCTTTCAAATGCGCGGAGAATGGAATCAAATATGTCTTTCTTCGATAATCGAGGACGTAGTGCCGCAAGGTAATCAGCATGAGCTGATTCCTGAAGGGATTGGAGTATTATGCCGGGCGATTTGCCTTCAATTACCGCATAAGGATACCCATGTCCGTCCGCTCCTTTAAATTGTTCGTACAGCTGAGGGTATTCTGCTTTTAAAAGCTCCTCCATATCCTGATATCCCCTCACAGGAAAAAGCTCACTAAAATACTCGTGCATATCTTGAAGCGTCCCTGTATACAGTGCTCCGTGCGCCCAGAAACCGGGTATTCCTACGTTGCTCGCATACCAATTGCGCCTTTCAACCAGGATATCTCCTGGCTCTAGAGTACTTTTCAATTCAGCAATCTGTTCAAGACTGATGAATTTTTCATGCCTGCTCGATACGTATGACTCCCCCATCATATTGGCCACGTTTTTCTGAACAGGAAACCATATGCCCGACAGATCCTTTTCTAGACGATACCTTTTCTCCTTCGCTGCATTCACCGCTGTACTAAGGACGTTTTTAAATAAGTATGAGTGGCTCTTGTTACTCTCACCTTCCAGGACGAAATAGCCCTCATTCAAAGTGTCGTCTCTTAACACTACCTTTAAGAAAGAAATGTAAAAACGTCCCAAATTACGACGAACCAGGCTATCAGAACTAAAAACTCGATCCAGAACATCATCGTATGAGTCCTTGCTGCCAAAGACTTTCGAATACTCATTTAATCGCTTTATTGGCGTTTCATTCGTGCCAATCTGATGTATCAGTCTATGGAACAGCTCGAATTTTTTAATATACAGTGAATATGAAATGATGAATGACTCCGCGTGTTCCTGTGGATGTGAAAATATATTGATTCGTGTGAAATATTTGTGAACATCAGTCACTTTCTCGCTTTCTATAGCCACAGAAAGAAATAGATTCCATTTGTTCTGAAGCTCATGTGCCTCGTCCGCAGTGAGGGCTTTCTTTTTTAAAAGAGGACTGAGTATGAGATCATTTCCTGTGAGTTCTAGGTTATCCAAAAGCAC
The DNA here is from genome assembly GCA_964368565.1 of uncultured Candidatus Saccharibacteria bacterium. Classification (GTDB taxonomy): domain Bacteria; phylum Patescibacteriota; class Minisyncoccia; order Phycocordibacterales; family UBA6065; genus UBA6065. The sequence goes on along the minus strand of CAYJAC010000013.1, from coordinate 11,236 downwards.
TGTTGCGATTTCAACATCTGTATCTATAAGCTCCTTTCTCTGCTGGTCACTCATTCCTTGAAAGGGATTACCTGAACGTGGAATCACCGTCCAAAGCATATATGCCCCTACGGCACATATGAGAAAAATAACGAGAAATATTATGTGTTTTACAAAAAATCCTTTGACTCCAGAGAAGATTCCCGATTTAAGGACTTTTGTGCGATCAAACAAAAATGTCTTTATAAGGAAATGAAGCGAAAGGAGCAGGAAGACAAAGGAAAATATGAAATGATAAGGATAAAAAACCTTTAGGCCGGCGAATGCGATGGTGATAAAGAAAAAAACAAGTGAAAGAGATAATGATTTCAGTACTTTTTTCTTATTCCTAAAGAAATAGTTTTTAAGATCAACTATTTCATGACGTGTGTCTTTGGCCATATTTTGACTTTAGTATAGCATCAACAAAGTGATCTTCCTTTTCTCCAGAGCAAACGTCTGTATTGCTTCATAACCGACATGCGATATCGCTTGCTTCTTATCGCGAATAACAGCAACTATTGAAACAGGACCCAGGGTCGGCTTAAGCTTATCTAAAAATCTCTGAGTAAAATTCTCCCCAGTCGCTTCCCCTTTCCATTCAGTCAGCTTTCCATAAGGAATATCCGTTATGACTATATCGATACCGGAAACTGATTTAGGAAAATCTTCTCCGTCAAGTACGTTGAATTTAAAAAGTTGGACACCTATCGGACTTGTTGGTTTTATCTGTGCTTCAAGCTTACGGGCACTGTCCACAGCATCTCTGTGAGAGTTTTTATTGTATTCTCGTATGAACTTATTAAGCTCCTCAACCCTTTTACCCAGGCCCGCTTTGTTCAGAAGCGATATGTTTTTCTCAGCAAACTCAAGCATCCTACTATCGGCATCCGAAGCCGTGATCGAGCTAATCTGGGCGCCATGTAAAAATCCTACAACAGTGAGAGAATAACCGACGCCACAGAAAGGGTCGAATACGTTATACGGTCCAACATTCCCTTTGCTCTGCAGATAGGTAGCGCATCGCTGGAATATTTCGCTCGCGAGGCGTACGGGAAAATTTGTAGCGCCCGAAGCACCATAAAGAACCCTACCACTAGAGTAATCCTCATAATTTTCCTTTGTAGCGTTGTATTGATATTTATTTTTCATCTTAAGATGCATTACAAAGATATACGGGTATCGGTTTATACTCATACCCTTCCTCGATAGCAAGCCCAAGCGCCAGCACTCTATGGAGACCGTCGACATGCTTAAGGGTGTCGTTGATGACGGCCAATACTATTGTAGAGCTAAATCCCTCTTTCATAATACTTTCCTTGAGCGCCAAAATAGCCTTCATACATTCCCGTGCATCCGTGGAAGTATCATTCTTGTAAAAAGCCAAGGCTTCAGTTATCTGAGTGTCGAGTGGAAAAATAACCGGACCATCACCAGCTTCTATATAATGTTTATGTTTTGGGAGAAGAACTTCAAAAAGCATTTCCTTAGGCAGGAACCCTTTGGACCAATTACCTTTATATACCTCATCTAAATGGCGAACATAATCGGCAGCAAAACCATTAGTCTTGCCTGCCCACGTAGTACCTTGTGTTTGAAGCTTGAGGTCTTTGAGCACTTCATCAACGGTCGCGCTCTCCTGCTGTATGAGACGATATGATTTCATAAACAAAGCTTACTCTATAGGAGGATTTTCCGCATTTTTTTGAAATCTGTAAGTTTTTTTGGGGGGATTCGGTCACAGGTATTTTCTTCTGAAAAATCCCGCGACCCCGCCTCGCTTTCTCGAATGTGCCACTGGCACATTCTCACGCTCCGGCATTGCGCATCTTGCAGGACCAGTACGCATGGTTGGATTTTCTCTTCGCTGAAGACAGCTCGATAAATCCCTTACAGGGACTGTCCACCTGTTCGCTCTCGCAGACTCGAGCTGAACAAGTCTTGCGATATTGGTCCCACCCCATATCTCACTCAATCAGGCTTCGAATCTCCCACGCGGGCGCAACGCGCCCACTTCTCTCCGCAAATAAAAAATCCCCGATGGGGATTTTTCATTTGCGGGCCATGTGGGTTAGGTACCAGAGTGGTAAGACATTGTAAAGGTATTTTGACAGATTTTCAGTGGCTGAAATGAGGTATGTGGGTCGGAAAGCTATTTTATGTAACCTTCATCCTTTAAAGCGAGTTTCAGGCGATCTGCAAAAAAGCCCTCTTTATAAAAATCCAGCAAAGTATCAGCTGAACTGAGCGAATCTAATTTGGGTAGGATGATAGATTCAAAATCTTTACTTACTTCTGTAACAAAAGCATCAAAGTCAGTCTGAGGGGTTATGTGATACCCAAGACTATCCCTATGGAGAGTTTTAGTGTTAGGTAGGAAACTTATCTCTCTTTGATAGGTTATGCCGTCATGCGTAGTAACACGAGGCTTTTTCTGGATAGTTTTCGATAGTCCAGTGCTGAAGTTGAAACAGAAATGAACACCGTCTTTGGTGTTCCAAGAAAAGTTCTGAAGATTTATAACATTAAAAAACTCTCCATTTATTTTCCACCAATTTTGTCCCACCGTTTTATATCCCCATTTCTTAAAAAGAGGTTTAAGGGTTTTTGTTACTATTTCCTTTTGTTTTTCTTTTGGGTTCATAGATGGGGTTTTAGGCATGTGGGTCATGCTGATACTAAATTTTCTTGGCGGAGAGAGGGAGATTCGAACTCCCGGTACCATTTCTGGCACGCCACCTTTCCAAGGTGGTGCATTAGACCACTCTGCCATCTCTCCATTTTTCATACAGTCTAGATATCCTCGTATTTGAAGTCCCGAAAATCTTAAGGTACTTAGCTATAGCCTTTTCACTATAAAGATATATATTCTTCCCCGCCTTATTAATATGAGGCAAAATGCCTAATTCCACAAATATATAAGCCACCTGTTCAATCAGCATTGGTGAAGAGCTAGAAAAACATAGGGTTATATTCGAATAGGACTTCCCCAATACACAATGTTTGTGAATATATAAACCTCCATCAGTATCCATCAGCCCTCGAACACAAGCAATCTTATACCTTTTATTCCTCATGATCCAAAAAGGAATTCTTAGTCCTGATTTTAATTTATTGCCCCGTGGCAATCCTTTTTTTACAAGAAAATCAACTACGGTGGTGCTAGCCAAGGATATAAGTATTGCCCTGGATTCATCTCTTTTTTTAACTCGAGGCAAAGCATTAAAGAGTTCGTTACAGAGCAAAGTAACATACAAAACATAATCTGCATCTGCTTCAGAATTAAGGGTTATATTTGCTTGCCAAGGGTTATTTATCCCTCCATCACCCATCATAATTCCAAAAAATTCTGCAAAAATAGCAGAATTCCTGGGTAAGGTTACTGGTTTACGATGGCTCTTATTTGGATACAAAAGTGGTGCGACCATTCCAGTATTATATCATCTGGTCTAGTAAAAATTAAACCAAATTACCTAGACCTTCCTACTACCACGAACCGCTCGCGCCGCCACCTCCGGACCTACCACCTCCAAAACCGCCGAATCCTCCACCGCCACCGCGAGGTCCACCACCTAGAAACCAGAAATGCGGTCCATTGCCGCCAGGACCCTTGAATATATTGCCTCCGTATCGCGACAAAAGAAAATCTATAATAAGTCCGACAACTGCGGCAATGAGCGCGCCGACGAGACTTATAAAAATAAGTCCGCCGATAAACCCTACAACACCACCAAGCCACCATGACTTTGTGCGAGCCATGATACCAAGGAGGTTCGCGCCCAAAATGAGTGCAAATACGATCAACTCTGAATAATCACGACTTGTTCCTGCATTCTGGCTCGCCGAATTGACGCTCGTGGTGATTGTCGGATCCCCTTCGACGAGGCCGATGAGCTGGTCGACTGCCCCATCGATGCCTTCATAATATTTTCCTTCTTTAAAAGCTGGAGTGAGCGTCGAACGGATGATAGTCGACGACTGTGCGTCGGTAATAGTTCCTTCTAATCCATAGCCAACCTCGATGCGTACCTGGCGCTCAGTCGGCGCAACCAGGAGTAACAGGCCATTATCCTTCCTTTCTTGACCTATGCCCCATTCTTCAAAAAGCCGTACCGCATAAGTCTCTATAGTCTCATCACCTAGAGTCAAAACCGTCACTACGGAAAATTGTACACCGGCAGGACGCTCGAAGTTCCCAATCTTGTTCTCTAGCGCCGCTTTCTGCTCGACTGTGAAAAGTTTAGCAAAATCATTTACGAATCCTGTTGGATTCCCCGGGCTCTGATATGCCAAGGCGGCGTTCGCGCAAGCGAACGCCGCAAAGGCTACACAAATATAGATGGATAGTTTTCTCATCCTTTAGAACTGTACCGTCGGAGCAACCTCTGTTCCGGCTGCCGCCTCAAAATATGCTCGGGAATCAAATCCAAACATCGAAGCTACGAGAGAACTTGGGAATCGTGAGACAGCCAAGTTGTACGATCGCACATCATCGTTGTATCGGCCACGTTCAGTTGAAATACGATTTTCTGTGCCTTCAATCTGTGCCTGAAGGGTCTGTACATTAGACGCTGACTGAAGCTGGGGATAATTCTCCATAACGACAAGCAGTCGTGCAAATGAAGACTCGACCTCACTCGCTGCTGCTGCCTTTGCATCAGGAGTAGCTGCACCCGCATATCGAGTTCGCGCATCGGCGATGGCACCGAATACTGCAGTCTCTTGCTTCATGACGCCTTTTACAGCATTCACAAGGTTAGGAATAAGGTCGAAGCGCCTCTGATACTGAGTCTCTACCTGTGCCCACTGAGCATCGGCAGATGTGCGCGCTGAAACGAGTTTGTTGTAAGTGATTCCAAAGTACCCCGCCAGGATTACGATGACCGCTATGATTATTATGGTTGTTTTTTTCATGACCTATCCATTATAACAGTTTTTCAAAAGCAAAAAACCGCACCAGTGACGGGTGCGGCTTTGACATCAATTACCATCTTCTGGAGGGGACGAAATGTCGTCGACATACTTGTATTTGAGTGGCCTGGGTTTTGTCACAAACCAGATCAGGACCGCCAACAATGCCAGTATGCCGAGAACAATGGTGATTGCAGTGTTCATGTGACTGTCTCTAACCTTATACCTATTGACACACCATTGCAAGCTATTGTGTGAATAAAAAACCGCCCCAGAATCGGGGCGGTTTATAGGCTTTAGGCAGCCAGAGGATTGTCCAAGTTAACAGGCTGAATTTCTTCGTATTCGGGACCTGGATCAGCAACACGTGTGCCTTGTTTTTTCCATACAAGGCCATATTTGTCGAACACCACGGTCTCGTCTGAGGCAAAAAAGAACTCTCCTCTGTGATTCCTATATTCTCGAACCTGCTTAAAGCGCACAAACCCCTTAAACAGAAGATCACCCGTGCTCATACTGCACAATTATGCAATAAAGCAACTTTAAAGCAAGAATGATCCACGGACTTCAAATATATTGCAAAAGCTCCCTGTTTATGATATCTTCATACCCATGAGTACGATTTCTAGCGTAATGCCGTATATTCAGATAGCCATTTCAGCGCTTCTTATCCTCGCGATCCTCCTTCAGCACTCAGGTGCTCAGAACGGTGGCGCTCTTGGAGGCGGTGACAACAACAGCTCGGTTTTCCACACTCGCCGAGGGCCTGAAAAATTCCTCTTCATCGCAACGATCGTCTTGGGCGTGCTTTTTGCAGCTACGTCTCTCGTCTCGCTTGTTCGCTAGTTCAAGCGTACTCTGTTTAACCTTATATAATCCTGTCTACAGACAGACCTCCTATACATGGAACAGAAACCTTCCTTTGTGCGGACCCTTATCCGCGAGCGTAAAATCCAGAGCCTTCATTCGGCCCAAGGTGTTTTTGACTCCCTTTCTATAACAGAAAAATTTCTTTTCTTGGCTTTTGCCTTGCTATCTATCATTGCAGCCCTGTCCCTTTTGGGCAAAGCAAGCGCTGAATTTTCAGTAAACATCCCTCGCGATGGCGGTAAACTCGTTGAGGGTATTGTTGGTACACCTCGATTCATCAATCCCCTTCTTTCAATATCAGATGCAGACCGCGACCTCACAACACTAGTCTATTCTGGCCTTTTAAAGGCAACTCCCGATGGTCAATTCATCCCCGACCTTGCTGAAAGTTTTGAAATATCACCTGATGGCCTCACATATTCTTTTACCCTCAGAGAAGATGCAACATTTCATGACGGTATGCCAGTTACAGCAAGCGACATTAAATTCACTGTTGAAAAAGCACAGGAGGCTGCCCTCAAAAGCCCTCGCCGCGTAAACTGGGAAGGTGTAACACTCGCCGAGGCGCAGGACCGACGCATTGTCTTTACCCTCAAACAGCCCTACGCTCCTTTTATATCAAATCTCACGCTCGGTATCGTGCCAAAACATCTCTGGCAAGCGCTCGAGAGCGACCAGATTCCTTTTAGTTCACTCAACATTAATCCTATTGGATCGGGTCCATACATAGTTTCAGAAGTCACCCGGTCTTCAGACGGGATTCCTACAGAAGTCCTCCTCGAAGCAAATCCAAACTACGCTCTAGGCAAGCCACATATTTCCGTTCTCGACTTTAAATTTTTCTCGAACGAAAAGGCGCTTTTAGCTGCAGTAGAGGATGGCATTGTAGAGAGCGCATCAAACCTTACCCCAACCGGGGCGACAACCACCGCAGCAATACGCACTGTTATGTATGCGCCTTTGACGCGTATCTTTGGTGTATTTTTTAATCAAAACGAAAACGAACTCCTCGCTCACAAGGAAATCCGCAAGGCACTCTCCCTTTCTGTCGACAAGGAATTCATAGTAAATGACATCCTACAGGGATACGCAGCACAGACAGATGGCCCACTTCCCACAACAGCACAGAGTCTTTCTCTCGATTCAGGCACCACCTCTACAGTCTTGCTTGCCCAGGCGACAGAGCTTTTGACAAAGGCTAAGTGGAAAAAGAATCCTGAAGGTGTCATGGAACTTGGATCAAAAACCGGTTCAACAACCCTCACACTCTCCCTTTCTACGGCAAACATCCCAGAGCTCGTCGAGAGTGCAAAAAGTATTGAAAAAAACTGGACCGATCTAGGGGCACGTGTTGATGTTCAGGTTTTTGAACCCACAGACCTTAACCAAGGAGTAATCCGACCCCGAAAGTACGACGCCCTCCTCTTTGGCCTCGTCATCGGCAAGAATTCGGACTTGTACCCTTTCTGGCACTCATCACAGCGAAATGATCCCGGCCTCAACATCGCAATGTATACAAACGCAAAGGCAGACAAGGCTCTTGAAAAAATGAGAACAGCGACATCAAGCGCAGCCACAAAGGCTCAGTACGATATTTTTAGAAAAGAACTCGATACCGATATGCCAGCGATATTCCTCTGGAGCCCCGACTTTATATACGCCATCCCAGACAAGCTGCACGGTGTAAAACTAGGAGAGATTACCACCCCGAGCGACAGATTTAGTGGAATCGAGCGATGGTACGTAGAAACTGACACGGTTTGGAAAATATTCGTGAAAGATCAGGACGAAGTCATTACACACACAGAAAATTAAACATAATTTTAAACACTAATTATATGGACGACACGAACAAATTACAGCCAAGCCAGTCATCTACATCAGCAGGATCGAGCATGCCTCATGCAGGAGCAATAGCTCCTATGCCCCAGCGAGCACTCGCGGGCCAAGGACCTCGACATGCAGGTCCGGGCGGCCAGGGAGGACGCCCTCACGGACAGGGACGTGGACGAGGGCCTTTCCGCGGCAATCGCGGTCACGGCGGACGACCAGGCGGACCTCGCCCTATGGGCAGCACCAGCGCCCTCGGAGCAAGCGCTCCCCAGCCCCAGGGTGGACGCCCAGGCATGGGTGGAGGACGCAGTGGTGGCGGTGGAGCCATGAAGCGTATGATGCGCGACCGCAGGAAGCCAATGCGACGCTTTAACCAGGGTGGACCTCGCCCTATGGGACTGAGCAATGCCACCCCTTCGCAGATCATTCCACCTATCGGCCCTAACCTTCGCATCATCCCATTGGGAGGCGTAGAGGAAATCGGCAAGAACATGACAGCTATCGAATTCGGTAACGATATTATCGTCATCGACGCGGGCTTCCAGTTCAAAGACGAAGCAACACCAGGAATCGACTATATCCTTCCTAATACCAAATACCTCGAAGAGCGAAAGCACCAGATCCGCGGCATGTTCATCACGCACGGACACCTCGACCACATCGGAGGTATTCCTTACATCATTGATCGCATCGGCTACCCTACTATATATACCCGCCAGTTCGGAGCAGTCATGATCCAGAAGCGCCAGGAGGAATTTCCACATTTGAAACCTCTTGATATCAAGGTCATCACCGGCAACGAAACTATTACCGTAGGTTCGCTCAAGGTAAAGACCTTCCCTATTTCTCACACTATTCCGGATTCTATGGGCCTCGTTGTCCAGACTCCTTTTGGCGACATTGTATTCATCGAGGACGTACGCGTCGACAATATAAAGGGCGTTCCTACAGAAGAAGAAGTGATCCAGTACCAGCAGTTTGCAGGCAAGGAAGCTCTCCTTTTGACTATGGACTCTACGTCTATCGAAAAGCCAGGCTTTTCACTCTCTGAATCTGTTGTTGTTGAAAATATTGAAAAATATATCAAAGCAGCCTCAGGTCGCATGATCATCGGAACCTTCGCATCACAGGTAGAACGCATCATTGCCATCATCAAGGCTTCTGAAAAGTACGGCAAGAAAGTCGTCGTCGAGGGTCGCAGCATGAAAACAAACGTCGAGATCATCAAACTCTTGAAACTTCTCGATATTACCAACGTTATCGAAGTTGCTCAGATCGAAAGCTATCCACCAGATCGCATTGTTATGCTCGTTACAGGGTCTCAGGGTGAGGAATTTGCAGCTCTTATGCGCATCGCTACAAAGCAGCACAAATACATTCAGTTCCGAAAAACTGACACTGTTCTCCTTTCTTCATCGATCATTCCTACAAACCATAACGCTGTTATCAAGCTCAAAGACAACCTCTACCGTTCAGAGGCAAAGGTAATTACCTACCTCGACTCTGACATCCACGCATCTGGTCACGGAAACCGTGATGAGTTGAAGTGGATTCATGAACAGGTTAAATATCGTTTCTTTATGCCAGTGCACGGATATCACTACATGCTCCGTCAGCACGCAGAGCTGGCTATGGCCCTCGGTGTGCCTCGCGAGAATATCATCATTCCTGACAACGGATCGGTTGTAGAAATATACGACGAAGGAAAGTCTATTCGCGTACTCAAAGAAAAGGCTCCTTCGAACCTCGTATTGGTGGACGGATTCGCTGTCGGAGATGTACAGGAAGTAGTCATCCGCGACCGCCTCATGCTTTCTCAGGATGGTATGTTCATCGTCTTTGCCATCATCGACGCACAGACAGGCCGATTGCGAAAGTCCCCAGATATTATTTCCCGCGGCTTCGTCTATCTACGCGAGTCTCAGGACTTGCTCCGCGACACTCGAATACTGATCAAGGACACTATTGAACAGACAGCGAGCGGCATGAACCCCCTCAACGTTGAAATGATCAAGGCAAACGTAACCGACGCAGTCTCACGACAGCTCTTCCAGGAGACTGCAAAGAGGCCGGTGGTTATTCCAGTGCTCCTGACGATCTAGTATCCAAACCATACACCAACAATCCCAACAGCTCCTCATTGAGGAGCTGTTGTATTATTTGAAGTAACCATAAAAAAAGTGTATGGTAGTTTCATAACCATGCCCCCCACCGACCCGTCCGCTAGTCTCACGCTCCTTAATTCGGCAGACCTCTCTCCAGAGAATTGCCTTCAAACGAAACCCCTAGACCTTGTCACCTACGTCAAATGCATCAACGCGATCAGCGAACGACGAGGCATAAGCATTGATATCGTCGACCAAGACAAGTCGACCACCTTCTTCCCTGGTGCCATGCGCCGGAATGAAGACCACAGTGTCTCGATCTTCGGCAACATCGGTGAAGCCGATCGTCCCGTTATCTTCGAGATAGTCTTCGGTGCTGACGTAGCCCAACAGCAATGCAAGGTCTATCGCTACTTCGTGCCGAGCTTGCTCGCGGCTATCGTGATTTTGCAGTAAACGCCGTCCGGTCCGGATTCATTTCCGGGCTTTTTATTTATTGACCTTTGTTTGACAAACTTGGCTTTAAATGTAGATTTCATACTGAACCTTCAACCTCCACCTCCTCAACTCATGAAAATACGGCCTATTCTGGCTCTTTTAATCCTCGCAATCGGCGCAGCCTGCTCCAAGCAAGCAGATTCGCCTGCCAAGACCGAACAAACAGAAGCAAGAACGAAACCAGTAATGGTAGAGCACACCGTCCTCACAATCAGTAAATCGGTCGCTGATCCTGTGCGCTCCGCTATGTCACGGAACCACAACCCAAACAAGAAGCGGTTTCCTGACCACTACTTACTCGAGTTTGAGCTCGCTTGCCTTCAAGGGGCTGCGACTGTCGTCGGTATGCAAGGCGAGCTCATCGTGAGCCCGAAAGGTGGCCGACAAGGCCCTTCAAGCTATCGCCAACTCGAAACAATCAAGCTCATGTTTGTCGAATCGTCTCTCAAGGACGCTCCTCTTGCGGAGATCCAGGCTCCATCGTTGAGCAATATGCCATACGAACGAATTCCGTTTGGTTTTAACGGTATCAAGATTGTCTTCGCTAAAGGCGAACGACTGAAGCTGGCTCTTGCAGCAGATCTTAATCTTGTCGACGCATTGGAGATCAGTGGCAGCATCACCTTCGTGAATGCAACAAGCTCAGACGGCAAGGTTGTCGTGGTTTCTGGATCAGCCAAGGGCGACCCTGTGATAGTCGGCACACCACGACACTACTAAGACGCACCCAAAAGTGCGGCTTTTTTATGGGTATTATTCTGCTATAATAACCGCCATGCCTGACGAAATCACCCTTCCCCGAAAGCGAGCGATCATGTACACGATCGCTTTTATATTTAGCCTCAGCGGCGCACTGCCGGCATACATAAACTCGTCGTTCCTTTCTCGGCTTTTTAGTGATAACAGCCTGGTCGGCATTATCTACACCGCAAGCTCCATCCTTGCTATCGCAGCCTTTATCGAAATGCCCACATTGGTAAAGCGGTTCGGCAATTTCCGCA
>CAYJAC010000012.1:0-29895 GCA_964368565.1 uncultured Candidatus Saccharibacteria bacterium | reverse complement strand
GATAGAAGGAGTAGTTCGCATGCCTTCTGCGTTCTCGAGGATCTTTGGCTCTCCGCCCTCCATTACGGCAACAGCTGAGTTTGTGGTACCGAGGTCGATACCAATTATTTTTGACATATTAGATTGAATTAACCGCTTTTAAAAGCGCCAAATATTGGCGAGGGTTAATTCATCGACGGCGCGCGGGCAAGCTGATTTTGGAGAAAGCACAGGGTCGAAACAAACGGCGATACATACGCCGAATAGGTGGCTTTGGAAGGCTGCCAGAGGGCGGCCTTGAAGGCGGCTGGAAGGGCCAAAACTGCCTCTGCCTGGGCTGTACATGCCGCAGCTGTATCAGAGACGGCCTGGGTACCCAGGAATCGTACTTCTACGGCCCCCGCAATGTTTACAAGAGCGAAATATGCCAAAGCAGCCTCTCCATTCTCGAGAGTTACAGGTCGTGTGACTATTCGTACCTGAGGCTGTTTTATAAGCATGGCTGTATCTATAATACGTTTCTGACGGTCAATTTCTTTACCAAATTAGTATGCTCGGAACGATCAAGTTTGTCTAGGGTGAGCTTATCTATTCTGTAGCCAACCGCATCAATTCTATCACTGAGCTTTATATCCAGATCATCTATGCGTTTAGTTAAGCGAGATTCAACATTGTCAATTTTGTTATGTAACAAATTAAAATTCCTTGTAACCTCCTCAAAACTCCTAAGTATTATTTCTGTTAATTCACCAATAGTTATCTCGTCATGCATTGTTTTTGTATTCATAGTTTCAATCATACAAAACGAGAGATAAAATAATTCTAAAGAAATCCTCGACTTACCCACTTACACCACTCTTTTACTCTCCCTTCAAATCCAACACGACAACTTTAGCTGGTTTGATGAGCTTTCCGCTTAGCATATAGCCCTTTTCAATAACTTCAGATACAGTGCCCGCTTTAGCCTTATCATCAGTAATTTCGAATCGAACAGCTTCGTGAACCATGGCATCAAATTTGAGTCCGAGTGGCGACACTGGCTGTAATCCATTCTGCTCCACAACTGTTTTGAGCTGTGTATATATGTACTCGACACCTGATCGCCAGTTCTTGTCCACCTTCTCCCAAGACTCTTTGTTGGCAAAAGCCATCTCAAAACTTTGAAGCACCGGAAGAATCTCTTCGATTAATCCTTCGTTTGCCATAGTTCTGTACTCCTTCATAGAGGCTTCATACTGCTTTTTAGCATTTGCAAAATCAGCCTTAGATCGTTGCCAACCGGCAAGGTATTCATCTCGCTCAGTCTGAAGCTTTTCCATAGGCGTAAGTTCTACCTTCGATTCTGCTACCTTTGCCTCCTGTGCTTCATTATTTATTTTTTCTGTATCCATAAAGTGTATTTTTATACTACCATTTAATGTCAGATTTTGTGTTTGACATTTTATTCAAAGCGGCGTCAGGTGTCAATAATCTGCCTATCAAGCAAAAACATCCTTTCGGATGTTTCTTGCTTTTGCTTATCGTTTTGACCACTGAGGAGACTTTCGAGCTTTCTTGAGACCGAACTTTCGTCGTTCCTTTGCGCGAGGGTCTCGCTTGAGGAAGCCGAGTTTCTTGAGCTTCTTTCGAAGTTCGAGATCATAATCGAGGAGTGCTCGAGAAATAGCATGGCGGAGAGCCTCGGACTGAGAGTGGATACCGCCTCCGTTTAGAAGCGCAGTAACCTTGAACTTTTGAGCGAGCTTTGACTGAACAAATGCTGCCTCTGCAATCATCTGCATTTCTTTTGTAACAAAATACTCGGTGACATCCTTGTCATTGATAGTGATTGTCTGCTTTGCAGCAGGAGTGATGCGAGCACGAGCGACAGCTGTCTTGCGTCGGCCGACTGCTTCAAAGTATTTGGTTTTTGTCTCGGTAGTTGACATATATTAAATTTATTCGGTTACGACCAAGTTCTTGAGCATCTTTGCCTGGAGCTTGTTCTTTGGGAGCATGCCTTTGATAGCGATCGTAAAGACCTCTGACATACCCTTTTTCTCGACGAGTCGCTTCATAGAAGTCTCGATAAGGCCGCCTGGATAACCAGAGTAGCGCTTGTAGATCTTCTGATCGAGCTTCTTGTCGGTGACATCAGCCTTGCCCGCGTTGATAACGCGAACTTCTACATCCGCGACAACATTAGGAGCGTATGCAGTTGAATTCTTGCCCATGAGAATCTTTGCAGCCTCAGATGCAATGCGTCCGATTTTCTTTGCCTGTGCGTCGATGGTATGTGTAGTTCTCATATGATTTATTTTACAAACTGAATATGAGCCATCTTTGCTCCGTCAGACTTTCGAAGAGGAAGTTTGATAACACGAGTGTATCCACCCATGCGAGTCTTCATAGTAGGCATGATGACTTCGATCAATTTCTTTGCAGCCTTTGCATCGTCAATAGATGCAATGAGAGATCGTCGTGCTGCAAGAGTATTCTTCTTTGCAGTCGTGATCATAGGCTCAATATACTTTCGGAGCTCCTTTGCCTTTGATTCAGTAGTTGTTATGCCCTCATGGATGATGAGAGAACGTACGAGAGAGCGAACCAGCGATACGCGCTGTCCTTTTTCTCGGCCGAGGGTCTTGAATTTGTCGTGATGTCGCATGGGTTTGTGTAGGATTACCAGACTAACCGTTTTTGAACGTTTTGTCTAGTATTTCGCTTATTTTAGGGTGATTCCGAATTCAGAAAGAGCCTTTCGGATCTCCTGAATACCCTTTGGTCCGAGGCCTTCGATATTTTCGATATCGATCTCCTTCTTGCGAACGAGGCCACCTACGGTTCGGATGTTTGCACTAGCGAGCGCATTCGACGTGCGCTGTGAAAGACCAAGGGTCTCGATGCGAGTCTTCAAAAACTCGGTATCAAGCTCCTTCTTCTCGCCTGTTGACTCCTCTGTCGTGTCCTCTGACTTTGAAGCAACAACCTCCTCTTCCTTAAAGCCCACAATTGCCTTGAGCTGGTTGATCATAGTTGCGATCGACATTTCGAGCGCTGCATGTGGAGTGATTGTACCATCAGTCTCGATGGTTACCTTGAGTCGGTTGAAGTCTGTTCGGTCACCGACGCGCATGTTCTCTACTTCGTAGTTAACTTTACGGATAGGGGTGAATGTTGCATCAAGTGCGATTGTGCCGATGTCTACGCGTTCCTTCTGGAGAACGTCCTTTGAAACATAGCCAAGTCCGCGAGCAACTGTGATCTCGACATCGAGTTCAGTAGCCTTGTCGGTGACAGAAGCAATGTGAAGCTCAGGATTGAGAATTTCTACCTGACCTGGGACAGTGATGTCGCCACCAGTTACATCCTTTACTCCCTTTACCTTTAGAGTGATTACCTGAGATTCTTCAGAAGAGATGCGGATGCGCAGCTTCTTGAGGTTGAGGATCATGGTAATAATATCCTCCTTTACACCTGGAATAGTCGAAAACTCATGGTTTACGCCAGCAATCTTTACATGAGTAACAGCTGCACCCGGAAGAGATGAGAGGATGATACGGCGGAGAGAGTTGCCAAGAGTGTGTCCGTAGCCAGGATAGAGACCGTCTATCTCGTACACGCCCAAGAAGTCCTTTTCAAGGACTACCTTCGGCTTTGATGGGAGCACTACGTCAATGTTTGTCATGGTTTTTTTATTTACAAAATATTAGCTCGACTCAACCGCACCCTACAGACTAACGGCTGTAGAATTCGATAACCTGACCGAGATTAAACAAATGGTCCTTCTGTGCGTACTTTGGCATGCCTTCAATCGTCGCGGTCTTCTTGTCCGCGTCGTATGAGATCCAAGAAGGCAAAGCTACAGTTTTCATCTTTTCGTCAACTGTGCCAAAAAGAGGCTTCTTCTGGCTTGCAAGTCGGATAGAAACCTTGTCGCCCATGCCAATGGTCTGAGAAGGAACATTTGTCCTCTTTCCATTAACAAGGATATGACCGTGAGCAGTCATCTGGCGAGCAGCCTGTCGCGTAGACGCGAGGCCGAGGCGGTAGACAACGTTGTCGAGACGAGTCTCGAGTCGTTCAAAGAGTGCCTGGACGGTTGCACCCTTCTTTGCAAGAGATTCGTTGACATACTTTTTGAACTGTCGCTCACCTACTCCGTATGAAAAGCGGACCTTCTGCTTTTCAAGCATGGCGAGAGCGTACTCACCCTTTGGTCGGAATGAAGGCTTGCCTGCTTTTCGCTCCTGGCGGAGTGCAAACTTCTGAGTCTGCGTCTTCTCGAAGATGTTGGCTCCGAGTCGGCGAGCTATCTTGTATTTTGGTCCAAAAATCATAGTAAGATATTGATATTAAATTATACTCGTCGTGGCTTCTTTGCTCGAGGGCCGTTAAAAGGCACCGGAGTCACATCCTTTACGGAAGAGATGCCAAGGCCCTTTGTGATGAAGCTTCGAACCGCAGACTCTCGTCCCGATCCTACGCCCTTGATGACTGCAGCAACCTCCTTCATACCCATGAGTTTTGCCTTGTCAGCGAGAACCTCACCAACCTTTGCTGCTGCGAAAGGAGTTCCTTTCTTTGCACCCTTAAAGCCAAGAGCTCCGGCAGACGATGCTGCCAAAGCGTTACCCTTTGTGTCTGTAAGCAGGCACATGGTGTTGTTGTATGTCGACTGGACATAGAGGATGCCGGTGTCGACTTTTCGCTTTGGGGCCTTTGCGACAGGAGCCAAGTCTTTTTTAGACTCAACCTTCTTGTCCTCCGGCGCTTTGATCTTTTTCTCTGCCATATAATTTGTTTATAGTATTGGATTATTTCTTCTCAGCTATCTTTCGTCCGGTACCCATGGTCTTTCGGGTGTTTCCGCGACGTGTTCGAGAGTTGGTCTTTGTTCTCTGTCCATTAACTGGCAGACTGCGGATATGTCGAATTCCTCGGTACGCCTTGATGTCCTTTAGGCGCTTGATGTTGCTTGCGACTTCTCGCTTGAGGTCTCCTTCGAATTTGAGAGTCTCCATTGCTTTTTTAATAGCAAGTTCCTCGTCTGCAGTGACGTCCTTGGCCTTCTTGTCAAAAGTAACCTTTGCATCCTTAAGGATGGAGAGGGCGCGAGAGCGGCCGATGCCGTAAAGCGACGTGAGAGCGATGTCTATGTGCTTTTCGTCTGGAAGGCTGATACCAAGGATTCGCATGTGTTAGTTTCTTAAAAAATTACCTTAAAAATCGTTCGTAATAACAAAAAAAGTTCTCCAAAGAGATAGGCTCCTATCCTAGCACGTAATGCTAGGATTGTAAACCCGTCTCCTTAGATTGTTAGCCTTGGCGCTGCTTGTGGCGAGGATTGCCCTTGCAAACAACATAAACATAGCCCTTTCTTCGGACTACTTTACAGGTTGCGCATTTCTTTTTTACTGATGACTTGACTCGCATGTTTTTATAATTGTTAGTTTGTGAGGGCTATGTTCCTACATTCTCTGAATGATCCGACCTTTGCCGCCATACGGCTCAAGCTCGAGGCGCACCTTGTCGCCTATAAGAACCCTTATTCGGTTCATTCTCATTTTTCCAGCAAGATACGTGAGTATCTCACTGCCGTCTTCAAGCTTTACCCTGAAGAACGTATTAGGCAAAGCCTCCGTGACTGTGCCGAGAACGCTTGTTTTGTTTTGGTCTGCCATTTAGAACGTTTGTGTAGTGTAAACCAGTTCGTAAAATACGTCAAATAGGAGGCTCTGAGCTTACGCTCTTTCGGCACGCATAAAGGCCTACTGGCCTTTTGCTCCGCTCGGCTCGTCAGCCTGCGCGAGGCCTCCTTCGCGTAACTCAGAGCCTCCTCTTTACATATTTTTCTTAATCACGATCTTTTCAAGAGATTCTGGGAATGAGCGAGACCAAAATGGGCGCAGGGAAATGTCAGCTTTTTCTATGGTTGGGAACTTTTGGAGGACACTAGGTATTTCTGATCGAGATTTATCTGCCAACGCCTGCTTGAGGGCGAGTTCGTCATAATACCATTCAAATGCTGCAGCACCTGAAAGATTAAATGAAATAGTATCAGAGGCCGCAGGATTGAAATCTGGCTTAGCCTTAAAGCTGATCTTGTCAGTGTTGGTAAGGACAAGCGGAAGATTGTCGTAGCCCGAAATCTCTGACTTTGCCACTGCACTGCCGAGAGCCTTTTTGTCAAAGACAACAAGTGACAAGGTGCCTTCTTCTTTAAGGGTAACCTCAGAGGCCGAAGGAGACTCCTCGGGAAGCATCGCGAAACTAATATCGTAACCGTTAGCAAAGTAAGCCATGTCAGGAGTAATGTTTGCACCTATCTGCTTTACGAGTTCAGTGGTGAGCTTTGTCTCAATATTTGCTTTGGCCTTAGCGCGATCAGCATCTGCCACGACTTTTTGAATACCCGAGAACCCCCCGCCAATTGCTGTTTTTGAACGGGCATAGAAGGTTGAATAGCGTGGATCGCCCTTAAATCCGGGAATTGTAAAGTCTTTAAGGCCGACATTGTATGAATCTCCTGCTTCATCAGCTACAACAGTAGCCTCAACACTGCCTGGAGTTGTTCCCTTTTTTCCCGGAACAGTTACTGAATCTGTTATACGGAAAATCTTGCCTTCAGGTGTCGCAAAACGGGTATTTTTGATGAGTCTCTGAACCGTCTCGTTATAATTATTATAGATAATAATGGTACCGGTCGCCTTCTTGTCGACCTGCTTCTCACCATTGGCTTTGATAGTCTCAGAGCCAGTCAGTTTTATCGAAACAACTGCAAAACCGAGTTCGTTTACTCCCGGCAACTTTTTTGCAGTGAAATCTCCTTGTATATTCTGGGTTTGAGCTCGCGGGGTAAGAGTGACAGTTGCGCCATGGAATATGTTTGATAGAACCACTACCAAAATAACAACCGCTATGATGCCGCCAATACCGGAAAGTTTCTTCCAGCTAATCTTTCGATGCGATCTTGTACGAGCAGCCTCAAATTCGCTACGAACACTTTCAAGCGTATCCGTTTCTTCCTCTACGACACGCAGCTGTTCTAGATGATGTGGCCTATCCTCAACGACTTCTGTCTCCTCTACTTCTTCAACAACCCTTCTGGTGCGGACAGTATTTGGCCTTACAATCTCCTGAAGGGGTGCCGGACGAGATGAAGGGTGAGAAACAGGACGTGCGGTCGGCGTCGCAATAGAACGAGACCTGCTCTCTGGTACAGAGATTCTTCTAATAGTCTTTCCGCCCTTAGGGACGATGTCTTGCATCGGGTTTTGTGCCATATGTGTTCAGTATACTATCTAGTCTTTGATTCGTACACTCTTCCTACGAATGCAGCAAGCACTGCGATAAAAGGGTCCTTCTCTGCCGACTTGGCGAACTCCACAACCGGACGTAATTTGTCATGATTAACGAGTACTACCGACAACGGAGCCTCATCTAGACCGAATTCAGATATTTTTTCCTCCTTCATGGCCTTCATAAAGAAATCCACAAAATCATTGTTAATGATTGCAAAAAGGTGCGTTGGCAAAGCAATTTTTTTAGAGATTGAGGCCAAGGTTTCGTGAAATGTGGCAGACCACTCGAGTGATGCAGTGGCCATGACTGGGCCAAGTTTTGACGAAGCAACAGCATCAGCGTGGCCATCATGATATATCTTAACCAAGGAAATAGCCTCCTCAGGGGTTGTGGCGAATGTTTTTGCGATTTTTCGTACCAAAAAATTTTTACCTAAGGGGAAACTAGCGGTTTCCAATATGAGTCCGTCTTTAATAATAGATATGTCCGACAATTCCCCACCAACGTCGATGAATATAAAATCCCTTTCATTATGAAAGACTTCGCGTATAGTCGAAAATGATGCCAAAGGAAAGGAAAAGACCTCAGTATCCTTTGGGTGGTAGGTAGACATGGAAATATCAAAGACCTTATCAACAACTGCTTTCGGAATAAGGCTGATGAGAAGTGAAATGTCTGCATGCTCGGCCTTTTTGCCATACGGTTCCTCAACTTCATAGCCATTCAGTTTTATCTGAACGACACGCTTCTCTATAGCCTGCAGCTTGTCTGCGAGACCCGCCTCACCCAACATTTCCTTTTCAAAAATCCTTTCTTGCTCTTGCACAACACTGTCAACGAGTGCCTTAGTGAGGACAAAACCCTCTGGCTTGTTTACACGGGCGATCTTTGTTTGGGTTACAGACCATGGCGACGAAAATACATAAAAAATACGGCGTGCTTTAAGCTCTCCAAATTCTGTAAATTTTAGATGTGTGAGTCCTTCCTTGGCCAACCGCCCATTGAGTCGCTTCAACGCTTCAATCATGTCAGCAAGAAATCTTTCAGGTTCGACGTCGCTACGGTACGGGATGGCTTCTCGCAAAGTATAAACAACATGTGCCACTTTTCCGTGCTGAAACCGAACAAGTCCGGCGCCGACTGAAGACGAGCCTATGTGAAAAACTATTCCAAGCTCAGGTTTTGGAGAAAAGAGAGACATGCAAATAGTATACCAAACTTTTTTAACTCAAAACGGCCTTGATGCGACGAGTACCCGCACTCACGGCTTCCTCCTTCTGGATCTTAAAAGTTCCAAGCGTACCCGTGTTTTCCACATGAGGTCCTCCACAGAACTCTTTTGAGACGGCGGCATCAATAGAGTCGCCGATATAATAGACAGAAACAACATCACCGTATTTGTCGCCGAAGAAATGCAGAGCACCGGTTTTCTCCGCCTCGGCCTTTGGTAGTTCAATACGATGAACGGTCAGCTTTTTTTGGATGTTTGAATTTACAATGTCTTCTACTTTTTTCTTTTCATCATCGGTCATTTTGCCGGTGTGAGTAAAGTCGAATCGCAATCGTTCCGTCGTAATGTTTGATCCCTTCTGCGAGACATGTGAACCCAATACCTGACGGAGCGCCTGATGAAGTAAATGGGTTGCGGTGTGGTACTTCAATGACATCTCTGATGTGTCACCGAGACCTCCTTTGAACTTTTGCTCTGCGCCGGCACGTGAAAGGTCCTGATGCTTCTTCATTTCAGCGTCGAATACTGCCTTTGTATCAGAAGCGATAGTTATTTTTTCATATTGTGCGACTTCGACTGCAAGCTCGTATGGGAATCCATAGGAGGTAAAAAGGGTAAAAGCAATGGCGCCGTCGAACGGCTTGCTTCCTGAGACCAGTTTATGAAATTCCTTTATGCCGTCAGCGACAGTTTTTCGGAACTTTTCTTCCTCACGAGACACCTCATCCATAATCATCGCCTTGCGAGCAAATGTGTCAGGATACGCATCCTTATAAAAATCCAAAATAGTAGGCACTAATCCTGTAAGTCCGCTTTCTTTGATGCCCAAGAGGTCCCAGTGACGGACGGCGCGGCGCAAAAGACGGCGCACAAAGTATCCCTGATCAGAATTCGATGGGTTTACACCATCACCAATGAGGAATATAGATGCACGCACATGGTCAGCGACCACGCGGAAAGATTTCGTATACTTTTCATCAGCGTATGATTTACCCGAAAGCTTTTCAAGGGTAGCTATGACGCTCGTAAAAATATCGATGCGGAAAACATCAGGGGTATTTACGAGGGCGGCAACAATACGTTCGAATCCTCCTCCGAAATCCACATTTTTTTGAGGGAGCTTAGAAAAAGTCCCATCGGGATTCTTCTTGTACTCCATGAATACATTATTCCCAATCTCCAGGAATCGTCCGCAATCGCAATTTGGATGACAGTGCTCGCCGTACTTTTTATCGTGTGGTACATCGATAAATTCGTAAAACATTTCGGTGTCGGGACCACCTGGTTCGTTTGCAGGCATCTTTTCTGGCACTCCTGCGCGGCTCCACCAGTTTTTCTTTACGTCATAGTAGAAAATGCGGCCACCCTGCATACCGACCTTGCCGCCGTTCTCTTCGCTGCCTATTTCGATTACTTTTGCGTCGATTCCTTTCTTTGCAAAAAGTTCCTTCCAGATCTCCACAGCTTCAGTATCTTTTGGAATGTTGTTCTTGGTGTCACCTATGAAGGTTGAGACATAGAATCGCTGTGGATCGATGCCGATTTCATCTATCAGAAACTCGAACATCCATGGGATCTGCTCCTTTTTAAAGAAGTCTCCCAAAGACCAGTTGCCGAGCATTTCAAAAAATGTGGTGTGACGATTGTCGCCAACATCCTCTATGTCGCCGGAACGGAATGATTTCTGAGAGTCTGCAATACGAGTGCCCAGCGGATGCTTTTCGCCCAAAAGGTACGGCACCATTGGCTGCATACCGGAGCCAGTAAAGAGTGTTGTGGGATCATTTTCAGGTACTAGACTCGCCGAAGGCACGATCACATGCCCCTTACCTTTGAAATAATCGAAAAAGCGCTGGCGTACTTCGTTTGATGTCATAAGCTCAAATCTACCTGTTTTTGGTCAATTTTTCCAGTGTATCAATGTCTTTCTCAATGGACTGAAGACCTTTTTTCCAAAAATCAGGCTTTGTCACATCGATGCCAATGGCTTTAAAAATGTTTTCAGGTGTATCGCTCCCTCCAGCAGAAAGGAACTGCTTTATTTTGCTGATAAACTTTTTGTCCTCCTTGTACTTTGCATAAAGTGCTTTTGAGATGAGTTGGCCGAATGCGTAAGAGTAAACATAAAAGAACCTTCGTATATGGCCCCATTGCACGAAATAGTAACCATCAATTTCCTTCATTTTCATAGCCGGTCCTGTGTATGAAGACATATGCTTGTTCATAAGCATGGCAATCTCTTCTTTGGACATACCCCCTTTTGAACGAATAGTTCTGTGTAGGTCGGTCTCGAAGTTAAAGCACGCAATCTGACGAAAGATAGTCTGGATATCATCATTTATCTTTGTATGAAGGGCAATAACTTTTTCCTCGACCGATAATGTTTCGTAGACTGCATCGAAGAGGAAACTCTCGAACAGGGTGCTTGCTACTTCTGCAGATGAGATCGAATAGTGCTGATAAAAAGTTGGCTGAGATTTAGAGAGCTCCGTATGAATAGCATGCCCCATCTCGTGAGCGAACGTAGAAGCAGCATCAAATGTCTCAGTATTATTCAAAAGCACAAATGTTGGACGATTACTGTCGCCGTGACAGTAGGCACCGCCAGTCTTTCCCTGCTTCGGAAAGACATCTATCTGGCCATTCTCAAGAAAACGATTAAGGATTGCTTCGAATTCTGGATCTGCATCCCTAAATACTTTACGAAGCATTTCTACAGACTCTGTAAATGGGATTTTTTTGATATTTTCTCCAATACCAACATTCCTATCAGGATACTCAAGGTGAGGTAACTTCAGAAGCTTTGCTTTGAGTGTAAAAAAGCGATGGCTAATCTTGAATGCGTTAGTAACGGCCGTTACGAGAGCCAGGACACTTTTGCGCTCGTTTTGGTAACCAAGGATCGTTGCGTCGTAAGGTTCAGCGAAGCCACGCAATTCATCATCGATTTTCTTGTTGGTGACAACAGCATTCAATTCGCTCTCAGCTACATCAGAAAGTGATTCCAAGACCCTCATAAGCGAAGCATGAACTTCCCTGCGATCAGCTGTAGGAAGGTCACTGATCATGTTTACCGCCTCGGGCAATGGCACGTTGCGTCCCTTAAAAGGCACAGACTGCTTTGCTAAAAGCTTTTCAGTACCATCAACCCAATGAGAATAGGCGGGTAGTACCTTAATACTTATGATCTTTTCTTCAGCTTCTGACAAATCATACTTTGCTCTATTAAATATAGTCTTTAAATAATACCCGTACGGCCTGAGCTTTTTTGAAACAAGGAACCTCTTTTGAAAAGGTGCTGGTATTTTTGCCAATGCAAGCTCAAAGAAGACTATCTTGTGCTCTGCCTTAGTCAGACGTTCAATGAGCTGTGTGGATCTTGCGCGCGCGACTGTATCTTTGGAATTGAGATCGAGTACAAAACTAAAATATGTCACTGACTTTCCAATACACCTCGTAGCAAAAAGGGCTTCAAAATCCTGAAGTGCCTTCAAAAGCTTCCCTTCATTTTTGAGATAATCTGTTTTACCTTTATATGTCTTCTCAAACACAGAAAAAGCCTTTTCGGTTGCTCGAATATCCTTCTCTATTTGTGGATCGTTGTGATCTTTGTACAAAAGTCCGAGATTCCAGGTTGTTTTCATATCAGTATTAAATATATTTCTTTAGCGTCTTAAAATCCTTCTTTAGCATTGGCTTCATGCTTCCATTATACAGAGCAAAAGCAGGATGATAGAGAGCAATAACAGTAACAGTACCATAAGCTGCAGTTGCTTTGAATTCTTTGCCGTGAATCTTGGAAATGGGTTTAAGCTCATCTGCCAATCCATATGTATCAAAAACATACTTCATGGATAATCGCCCCAAGCATGCGATCACTCGGGGTTTGATGACTTGTATTTGCCGCTCGAGAAACGGCCCATATAGTGCGATTTCCTCGGGCGAAGGGTCGCGGTTATCCTGTGGTCTGTCATTTACCAGATTTGTTATATACACATTTGTCCGATTCATTTTTATGGAAGCAAGCAACTCATCCAAAAGCTTTCCCGAACGACCACAAAAAGGTTTACCGGTCTTTGCCTCAGTCTCTCCTGGTGCCTCGCCAACAAACATAATATGCGATTTTAGGTCTCCTTCCCCTATGACGGGAAAATAGTTATTTTGAACACGAAAAGAGTACAGGGGTGACTCCTTTAGAGCAATGATTTCCTTACTAATTTTTTTAGGACTGTCAGTTACTTTTGGCATGTATATAGAAAACTAGGCAATTTCTACTCCTTCGGCCTTCAACAGAGCGATTTTTGCCTTACTCCCCGTTGTTTTGCCGCGTAAACCGTTGTATCCGCCGATCCCGCCATCTGACCGAACCACTCGATGACATGGAATGGACACGTCGGTATTGTGCGACATGATCATACCAACAGCACGTGCTCCGTTCGGGCTACCTGCTCGTAATGCAACCTCTTTGTATGTCAAAGTTTTACCTTTCGGTATGTCTCGAACGACTTTTTGAACCATTTCCTTAAAGGAGGCTCGCTGTTTTGTTACTATCTTTTCCTTCATCCTTAGTTGATTTAGATTTTATAGTAGACCTCTTTGACTCAATTATTTTCTGAACAAAGGGCGCTTGAACTTCGGTGACAAACTTGCGGTACATGCAATAGTCGCACGTCGGGCTGTGTGCAGGCAATGTTTCGCTGTCGAGACACTCGCGAGCTTCCATAATGGCGTCCTCTACCCATGTATCATCGCCCACATGCGGAATCAACGTCACATCAAATTCAAGCTTTGCATCAAAAGCTTCCGCATCTTTACGACCATTCACATAGACAAAATATCCTGTATCGGAAACCTTGAATCCCTTCTTACGAAAAAGCCACTGATAGACCTCCATTTGGCGCTTGTACTGCCTATCCCAGCCAGAATCTGACAGAGTCTCTACTTTGCCATCCTTCGAAGTCGCCTTGTAGTCGACGATAATTAGCTCACCTGCGGGATTTACCCAGATATCGTCGATTGCACCAGATACTGTAAGTCCTGACGCGGGGTGCCTCACCTGTATGCCGACAAAGTTTTCACGCCAATCATTAAGTAAGTCATGCGTAAAAGGAATTGCATCGACCTTATATTTTTTCATCAAAGGGTGCGCGGTCTTTTCAGCACGATGAAAGTCGAATTCTTTTTTAAGGAGCGCATCAACGGCAATGTTGAGCGTAAAGGACGGACCCTTCGGTCGCCCTACACCTAGCTTGTTATCCAAATAAAAACAGCGCGCGCATTCCATAAAAAGGTCGAGCTTTGATCGCGAGAGTTTCCATTTTTCGCCGCCATAATTCCAGTTAGCACTGCGGATCTGTAATTTTTTAACGTATTCAGCCATAGTTGGTAGATTATCTGCAAATGTTTTTAATATCCATGAGGACGGCGGAAACACGTTCCTTGTCTAGGCCACGAGCGACAAGCTGATCTGATGGTAAATTGATATCTTTACAGAGGACTAGTCCCTGTTCGAGCAATTTCTTCTTCTCCACCTCAGAAAGGCTCGGCAATGCGGTAAGAGGATGAAGCTTTGCTTCTTCTATGAGGTCCTCCAGATTCCCCTTTTTTGGGTAGTTCCAACCTATGAGGGCCAAATCCTGACATTCTGCATAGCGAATGGCATGGTCTGTAAATTTTGTATTAGTTATCAGAAAACATTTTGTGAGCTTCCTTTTTTTGCCACCATACATGAAACTACGACCCTTCAGATCATCGAAACGAGCCTTTATGTACAGGGCTACCTTGATGTCAGATTTAAGACCGGCTTCGTTATGAAATTTCGCCTCGACCATAACCAGGTCATTACCCTTCCAGGCAACAACATCCATTTCATGCTCTACACAATTACCCTCGACGATCTGGTCTGTGACCGCTTCATAACCTTTGGCTTTAAATATTTCGGCGACGAATTTCTCAAAAGGGAATCCTGCGGGTCCCAGCTCGGAGACGGCACGCTTCATGGAATATTTTACAGCTGCAGCGGTAATTGCAGCAGACCTCACAGGATAGCTACGCAAGAGGTCGAATGCGTGTCGATAGATGTCGTTTGTCGTCATACCATCAAAAAGCTCTTTCTCGATATGAGTGGCAATCTCATGCGCTTGTCCACTATTGGCTCCGGCGCGGCGAAGTGAAAAAATCAGCTTTGATGGATCAAAGACCTCCTGCTCTCCCGTAGATTTTACGACGAGGATTGGTGACATGCAGTTATTATAAGGCAAGAAGCCCGTAAGCTAAAGCACAACGCCTCCGCCTAAACACATATCCCCTTGATAGACAACGATGGACTGTCCCGATGCGACGATCAGTGGCTTAAGAAAGCCCACCTCTGCCTCGCCTTCCACGACAGGTTCGATATGACACTCTAGCAACTCACCCAAATGACGCACACGGGCCGTATAGACCTTTCCAGGCTCAGGTGGAACCGTAATCCAGTTGACCGAACCCAGCGAAAACTCCTTCTTTTCGATATCTAGAGATCCTGTTGCAGATTTATGCGAGACCGTGACTGTATTTTTCGCAATATCCCGGCCTACGATGTAATACGGTTTATCGTCCGGAGTTTTTTGAGTCACTGTAAAGCCATGACGTTCGCCCAGTGTGAGAAAGATGGCACCGTCGTGAAAACCAATCACTTTGCCTGAGTCGTCGAGCACCTCGCCTTTGATAGGGGTGATGTAGTGCGACAAAAATTCACGAATATCAACTTTTCCAATAAAACAAAGTCCCTGACTATCGCGCTTTTCCGCTGTAGGCAGATTGAATTTTCGGGCAAGCTCGCGCACCTGGGCCTTTGGTATTCCTCCTACAGGAAACAATGTTCGTGAAAGCTGTTGCGATGTGAGAGTCCACAGGAAATACGACTGGTCTTTGCCATCGTCGACACCTGATGCCAGGCAGTACGCACCGGCGACTTCCTTTATCTGTGCATAATGCCCTGTCGCTACGTATACTTCCTCGCCCTCCCTTGCCTGCTTCATTGCCCAGTCAAAAAAGCCGCCAAACTTCACGTATTGATTACACATGATGTCGGGGTTCGGTGTGCGACCAGCTTTATACTCAGAAATCATATAGTCAACGACTTCCTTTTTGTACTCCTTTTCTAAATCCAATGTGACGAAAGGAATGCCCAGCTCCACTGCAACACGCATGGCATCGAGGCGGTCTTCGCGCCACGTGCATTCAAACCAATCTGGCTGCCAGACCTTTATAAAAACACCTGTCACGTCGAAACCCTGCTCCTTGAGTAGAGCGGCTGATACAGAGGAATCTACACCTCCTGACATACCGACGTATACCTTCTTGCGATTCATGAGTAAAGATTAGATAAAGTAGTTGAGATAAGCAAGGGCTGAGCTGTAGTTTGAGCTGGCCCCGCAGGCGCGAAGCTTGGCGGCGTCAGAGGTCTTTCCTTGACGCCTGAGCGCCGAGGTGAGACATGGGATAGGGACCCATGTCGCAAGACCCTTTGAGACGGTACTCCGTCCAAAGGGTGTACTGGTCCTGTAAGGACGGAACGAGCCCTTCGCAGGAGAGGGCGAAGTGGTCAGCACAAACTACAGAGCAGACCTTAATTTATCTCAGATACCTATCCTTATTGGCCACATGCTGATCATGAGTGATTCCGTAACGCATATTGCCGTCGTTATCCGTAAGGTAGAAATAATAAGCAGTCTTTATCGGACGCACGGTTGCTGAAATCGAATTCAAACCAGGGTTTGAAATGGGTCCAGGAGGCAATCCTTTATACACATACGTATTGTATGGCGAATCGATTTTCAGATCATCAAGGGTAAGCTGTGAACTCGCCTTTTTTCCATTTACAAAAGCAAATGCCGCATCGACTTGCAAAGGCATTTTGTCATCAAGTCTTTTCCAGAGAATACCAGCAATGGTGCGCCGTGACTCTTCTGTGCGTGCCTCTTCCTCTATTATTGAGGCCATAATCATCACATCCTTGATTGGACGACCAAAAGCTTTGATCTCTGCAGCTAGGCTTTCGATACGATTTTTGTAGTTATTCAACATGCTGTCGAGCACATTCTGAGCTGTAACTGTCGGCAAAAATAGATAGGTGTCAGGAAAAAGATAACCCTCGAACTGTTCTGCTATTTTTAGAAATTCCTTAGCGTCAAAATACGCAAAACGCTTGTCTTTGCTGATAAATGCCGCAATCTCGCTCGATGCCCAGCCCTCTGGAATGGTGATGCGAATATCCTTCAGTTCATATTTACTATTTTTAATACGTGAAGCCAGCTTCACAGTACTCTGCCGTTCTCCTAGGTAATACTCCCCCGCCTTTAGACTTTGAGAACCTCCTTTGAGAACCATAACGACTTTAAACAGAAATGCTGAGCGAATGATGTTTTTTGAATCTAGGTCGCTAGCTACCCGAGAAAGTGTCTGACCAGAGGAAATGGACATAATTGTGTCGACAGGGAATCCGGATGGTGCACCAAAAAGCACTTGGTATGCAGCACAAATAAATATAAGAGAGACAAAACCAAATATTACTCTTCGTGGACTGAAAAGATGACCAAAGCGGCCTGGGCGACGAGAAGGAGCCTCGAGAAGAACAGGTTCGGGTGGCTCCGATATATAGCGAAGTGATCCATCGTCCATTGAATGCATATATTAGACTGGCAAATTTGAAGGAGCGTCTCCGCGCTTCGATGGGATGCGTTTGAGGGTCGGAGTCCCAACCGTACTGCCTGGGAAATGAAACAAAGTCGCCAGCTCTTCGGTATTGAGTACAGTCCATTTTGCACTGAATGGATAATGGAAATAACCTCGATTGCAATACGAAGTAAAATGCTCGATCTTGCGCTCCAAAAGTTTCTTGCCTGTCCAATCTTCCCACTTGTAGTCAAAACTCATCGGCTCAAGAGGCTTAAAACCATTGAGGTTTGGCGCATTAAACTGTTTGAAAGAACCAATCAACCCTCCTCCAGAACCCTTATCAAAAACGTCTTTGGGAGCAATATACAAAAGACGAATACCTGTATCAAAACCGTACTTGGTTTGCGAACGCTCGATGGCTTCAATACGGTCCTTTTGACCCTTGGTCAGCTTTACAGCATTGGGCACTTGGTCACCATCCTTTGTTTCAACTGCAGATTCTTCGATAATTTCCTGAATAAGGGTCTTTGCTTCATCCTTCCACTTGTCCGGATACTTGCCGTTGGTCGGAGTTTTTTCCGCAACATGTGCTCGCACGACATACTGTACCCATGCTTGATGCCCTTTTTTAAGGGTCCCCATGAATTCAATCAAAGGGGCAATAGGATCTACTTTGAACTCCTCGTCAGGATCTTTATCGAGGCCGTAGTCTACATACGTTTTGATTGGCAAAGGATCTGGTGCAACAGCTGCAAATTTGCAGCCCATTATGTCGAGTTTTGCTGGGTCAAAGAAAACCTTTTGAGTGTAGTCATCGGCTTCATGAACCTCAACACCAGGATATTGCGCGTATATACTTGCCTCTACGACAGTACGCTGGCTTTTGAATGCCCAAATATAAAAATGTATCTCCCCACCATCGGAAACAATCTCGAGTGAGAACCAGACGCGTGTCTTGCCGTCCCAGTAGCGATCTATAGGAGTTCCTTCGCCACTTGTCTGATAAAGACCCAGAAGTACTAGCTCCATGGCTACAGGCGATTTTATCGTTTCCTGTGGCAACTTGATTTCAAGCAGGATCTTCTCCTGCTTTCTGATCCACTCTGTGCGAACATAGCGCACCCACATACCCCATGCGACCTCAAAAATAACTATCGGCACCCAAACAACTGCAAGAAAGACGAGCCATCGGAAAGTTTCAGGCAAGCCTACTTCGATGATGAACCTGAAGACGTCGTGGAAGATGGTCGAAAACATACCGGGTAATTATACAGGACTTTTTTACAAAAACGAACTCTCGCTTACCCAAGCCTGATCAGGGTTCGCTCGAGTTGTTTTTGTAAAAAAGTCCTTATAATCATCGATTGGCAAGAAAAAAGCCCACCATACAAGGGTGAGCTCAGCGTGAACTTATATTGTGCCTACCAGATCCCGTATTTATTACAATCAAATTCAGGATTTGCTTTTAGGAGTCTTACTACTTCCGGCGGCACATCCAAAAGTAGCTTTCTATACGCCAGGCCGGCCTTGTGGAGGGCGACGATTATCTCGACGATACATTTGCTACCCATCCCCCGCCATTTCATCCACTGCCGAGGATTAAACATGAGAAGTTGGGATACGGTCGTAATATCAGTTCCATCAGGAGCGCCAATCCAATGTCTGCCATTACTGATGGCGGTATACGTCCGTGTAGATAATTTCAGCGCAGAAACAGGAATACTTTCCTTCGCAACTGATTTGGTTTGCAGGAAATCTCTGATAATCAGCAATTGTCGGTCAATCTCTGCCAGGGCCACCAGTGCATCTTCAACGGTTTTAATATTCATGGGTTGAGTTATTGAGAGAAACTATACGAAAGTATAAGAAAGTAAAATACCTTCATATCTTTTCTCCAAGAACCCAACTCAATCAAAGGGCAACATTTGTAAAACCATACTTAATTTAAGCAAAAAGTCAATATCTTACGCCGCTTTAATGCAAAGAAAAACCGACCTTTCGGTCGGAATTTTCTTTTGTTTATTTAACCTACGATTGAGTACCTGCCTTCTTTGTCTTTCTTGAAATACTTTGGATTCTGGAGATTGACGAGGATAGTGTTTTCTTTTACATATCGCTCTTTCAATACCTTGTCGATGACTTCCTTCTTTGTGAGAGGGCCGTTCTTTTCGATGATCTTCATGATCACATCCTTGACGACTCCGGACATATAGCCCCATTCAGAGAGAGCGTAGAGTCCGCGGCCGACGAGTACGAAGCGAGGGTCCTTGATCAATTCGTTGTGAGTGGTTGCAACGTGAGCCTTTTTATCGAACATCTTTTCGATCTGCTTTGCTACTTCTCGGAAGTGAATTGGAGAGCCGTGCTTTCGAATAACGAGGAATGCATAGTCGCGCATGCCCTTTGCCTTGATATTTGGAGAGTGTGACACGCCCCATTCACCAAGAGGATTCTTGCCAACCTTCTTTGAGATAGAAAGCCATCGCTTCATGATCTCATCGTTTCGGTACTGGTCGTTGAGGCCCTCGACATGGTTGAGGAAGGTATCGATCATTTCTGATTCAGGAATGATATCGTCGTCCTTGAGGTTTTTGTAAAGCTTCTTGAGAGCGTCCTCTACTTTCTTTGAAGTTCCCTCGTCTACATGCCATCGGTGCTTGAAATGATCATCTTCTTTTTGCCACCTGAAAGCACGTCCCAGCACGAGGAGGAAATAGATATGATTCTGAATAGACTGGTCCTTTGATACAGAGTCAAGAAGGTCTTCTTCAGCGATGATGCCTCCCATCTCTGACATCATAGTTTCGAGTTCTTTAAAGGCAGGGGCCTGGACTTCGTATTCCTTTGATTTCTGAATATTAGCGATAGCGTAGTTTTCTATCTGGCGGACACGTTCGCGGGTGATACCGTAGCTCTTTCCGATAGCCTCGAGGGTCATCTTCTTTGCGTCCTTACCGAGACCGTAACGCTTTATGACAACCTCTTGAGCTCGATCAGGAAGGCTTTTGAGGAGTGCTTTTACGACCTGCTTTGGTTTGAGCGTGAGGGTTGTCATGATTCGGTTACTAAAATGATATATCTAAATTATCACTGGTTTGTTATAAAGTCAAGCTTATGTTACTAGACCACAGATGTCAAGAGCTACTCCCCTAAAACGGCTACTGCTTTACCACAAATGACACGAGCTTGCCAGAAACTACGATTACTTTATCGGGCTTCTTGTCTCCTAACCATCGTTTTACTTCATCTAAGCTAAGTGCAATCCTTTCCAGATCCTCTTTCGAGGTGTCTGGCAATGCAGAAAAACTTGCCCGCATCTTGCCATTGACCTGAACAATAATTGTTGCTGTTGCATCCTTTAACTTCGTCTCGTCGGGGACCGGCCATTCCGACACATGAATAGATTTTTTATTGCCCATACCGTGCCACAACTCTTCGGTTATGTGTGGTGCCATCGGCGCAAGAAGCTTCAAGAATATCTCAAAATCCACGCGTGATATAGCTGCTTCTTTTTCAAGAGTATTCGAGAGAATCATGAGAGAGCTTACAGCAGTGTTGTGTCGCAAAACCGACATGTCCTCGGTTACTTTTTTGATCGTCTTATGAAAGAGGACTTCAGTCTCTGTACTGAGTACTGGAACTGGTGCGGTTTTGGATGGCTTAACGATAACCTTTTCGGAAAGCTTCCATACACGCTCGAGAAATCGACGCGTACCAATCATGCCATTCGTATTCCAAGCAATGGCCTGATCAAACGGTCCCATAAACATCTCGTATACACGCATGGTGTCTGCACCATACATACCAACAATCTCATCCGGGTTGACGACATTGCCAAATCGCTTAGACATCTTGCGACCATCTTCACCCATAATGAGGCCGACCGACTGTAATTTCTTAAAAGGCTCGATAGTTGTGACCGCGCCGATATCAAAAAGGAATTTGTGCCAGAATCGGGCATATATGAGGTGTCGTGTAGCATGCTCTGCCCCTCCGACATAAAAGTCGACCTGGTTCCAATATTTTTCCTTATCACTGCCGACCAAGGCTTTGCTGTTATTTGGGTCCATATAACGCAAGTAGTACCATGACGATCCTGCCCACTGAGGCATGGTGTTCGTTTCGCGCCTTAATACCTTGGCATTTTTACCGCTGCCCACCTTTACGTTCACCCATTTCGAAATATCTGCAAGAGGAGACTCACCTGTTCCCGTTGGCTCGTATGACTTTACCTTCGGTAACTGGACCGGAAGATCCTTTTCAGCGACTGGGATGTAGATTGCACCGTCCTTTAGTATCGGAAAAGGCTCGCCCCAATATCGTTGGCGAGAGAAGACCCAGTCCTTGAGTTTATACTTAACAACCCACTTCCCGTCCACGGATTCAGTGATCTTTTTCTTTGATTCCTCTGACTCAAGGCCATCGAACCTACCAGAATTCGTCAAAAGTCCCGGTTCAAGATGGAGATAATCATCATTATCAAGAATGTTCAAGATAAAGCTGCCTTCGAATACCGTAAAAAAGTTTTTCAACTCGTCTTTCTTTTTCCAAACAATTTCATGAAGTGCTGACTCCTTTTCATCCACCGGTGCACGCTCATCATTAACTAGATCAAAGAAAACAAACTTGAAATGAGCATGCCTGTTTTGCTTTTTTACTCGGTGATAGAAAAAAGTATTTATAGCAAGTGAAGAAGTTCTGACATGCTTTAGATTTTTATAACCTGTTTCTTCTTGTATTTCTCGTCTTGCTCCCTCTACCAGGTCTTCACCGGCCTCGATTCCTCCTGTAAAGAGACCGTTCATTTTAAGTCCTTTCCAGCTATTGCATAGATAGGTACCGTCCTTTGGATTCTTAACAATTACACAAACAGCCTCCCTTCTAACAAATGGCAGACCAGGTTCTACTGCCCCATCCCCGCTCAGTCCAATGAATTTTGGCTCGACAACAGTCTTAATTGGAAGCTTATACTTTTTCGCAAACTCCATATCGCGCTCGTCGTGTGCGGGTACTGCCATTACAGCACCGGTACCGTACTCAGCTAGAACATAATCAGCAACATACACAGGAACCTCTTCGTTGTTTGCTGGGTTTATAGCAAAGACACCGTCGAGCTTTACCCCAGTTTTGTCTTTCTTTGCGTCGGTACGTTCTATTTCTGTCATCATGCGAGCATGCGAAACGTATTTGATGACCTCGTCGCGATTCTTGAGCGATTTTGCATCAGCGACGAGATTTGTCACAAACGAATGCTCAGGAGCAATGACCACGTACGTCACGCCAAAGAGCGTGTCGGGACGAGTTGTAAAAATGGTGAGTTTTTCAGCAGAATTCTTGCCCGCTACTTTTAATGCAAAAGTTATTTCCGCACCTTCAGAGCGTCCAATCCAGTTTCTCTGCGATTCCTTGATCGATTCTGGCCATTCGAGTTTATCAAGGTCGGCAAGCAATCGGTCGGCATAGTCTGTAATGCGCAAAACCCACTGGCGCATCTTCTTCTTTTCTACAGGAGTGCTGCAACGCTCGCACTTGCCGTCCTCTACGTCCTCATTTGCGAGGCCGGTTTTGCATGACGGACACCAATTGATAGGCTCGAACGACTCGTATGCCAGACCTTTTTCCAAGAGCTTCAAAAAAATCCACTGTGTCCATTTATAGAACTTTGGGTCAGTAGTATTTACTTCGCGGGACCAGTCATAATCGAAACCGAGGATTTCGAGCTGCTTTTTATAGCGGGCAACATTCTTTTTCATCATGTCGGCCGGATTGGTCTTCATCTTGATCGCATAATTTTCTGCAGGAAGACCAAAGGCGTCAAAGCCCATAGGATGAAGAACGTTAAAGCCCTGCATGCGCTTCATGCGAGAGACGATGTCGGTGGCTATATAGCCTTTAGGATGCCCCACATGGAGCCCTTCGCCCGAAGGATATGGGAACATGTCGAGAACGTAGAATTTCGGTCTGTCTGACGAATCAGAGGTCTTGTACGTCTTTTTTGACTGCCATTCCTTCTGCCATTTTTTCTCGATCTTTCCGTGGTCGTACTTCTTTTGTGCCATGAAAGTCATATTAGCGTAAAATGTAGTCCAAGACAAAGAGTATGTAAAGAAAAGGCGCCGGCCCACAGGGCCGGCGCCTTTTCTTTATCTGAACACCTTCAGAGAAACTAGAGTGCTCGCACTGGAAGATCCTTTGTTACTGGATACATTTCAGGATCGATGGTGCGGTCAAAACACGTGGTTCCCGCCTCATGTTTCCAGTTTTCACCCATCGCACCAAAGCCACCGACAGGATATGCGTAGCTATAGTCGCGGCCGTATGAGCCCTCGCCCTTCGTATCGACACTCGCTAGGTTGAAATCCGCGCAGAGCTTAAATGAGAACTTTGACTGAGTTGAATATACGTATGCCTTACCGGTTTCAGGATCGACTGGGGCCGAATAACCAGAGATCGAATCATCTAAATCCGACAGATATGCTGGCAAGCTGCCCTTTTGCTGCCAGTAGTTGAGAATCTGGTACTGAACGGTCTGAAGATGAGACACCCGAGTATCATCTGCTCGGAGTTTCCTCATTGTCATTGGCGAGCCAAAAACGAAAAACGATGAGATTACTAGTGCCGCTACCAATACCGAGGATCCGTAGACTGCAATATTGAATTTAGCCGGCGATGACATGCCACGCACCTCGGATAGGTAGTGCCAAAAAACGATACCCCCTACAACGAGAACACTGAGTGCCTTGAGCAGAAAACGAATCGATATCTCGCCAGCAAGGAATGTGTTCAAGAGGGTGACGAGGTCGATTACGAGCATTACAGATGAAAGAAAAAGCGTGATATACACCATCCAGCGGCGAACCAACGATTCTTTTCTTGCCTGATCAGCAGCCATTGCCTTTGTCACGATACGTGAAAGCCGAACAAAAAGAGGAAATACTATAATAAGCGTCGCCATAGCAAATCGCACACTCGATGAGTATGGATCGCCGTAATATGCGAGATTGTCAGGAAATAGCTTGTTGATAACATCAAATGCAAGACTGAGAAATGCTCCGACCGATGCGTATAAGGTCACTACGACTCCAAGGTTCAGGAAAAAATCCTGTGCTGTAGATTTTCGTTCATTCATAATTGTGTGAATTAGCTGCCTATTCATCATACAACAAAAAGCACCGTAGCATTGCACGGTGCTTTTTGTTGTATAGCGATATTATGCCAAAGGAGCTGTGGAAGACGAGACGCACACTCCGCAATCCTTCTTGTGTGTTACAACAAGAAGAATACCCGAGATACCAACAAGAATGTAGATCGCTCGCTCTACCACCGCCCACTTTCCAAGAAGCATAGAGACAAGATTCCAATCTCCAAGACCAACAAGAAGCCAGTTAAGTGCACCAACAACAACGAGAATAAATGCGATTGTATGAACTATTTTCATATTTTTAATATTGGCTACTAATGTAATACCCATTAATTATATCAATATGGCAATGTTTTGTACGAAAAGTTATCCACCATGCACAAAGCCCATCCGATTTAGGGCTGGGCTTTGGCGAAATTTCTAGAATTATTGGCCATTCAGGGAACGACTCTTACTACATCATAGTAAAGTATCGAATAAGTGTCAATGTTTGCAATAAAAAACCGCCAGGCAAAGGCCAGACGATCGGATGTCACTTCCCCTCAAAAATACCTAGGACCTCTCTCAGATAATCGATAACACGAGTGTCTACGTCTGCAGGACTGAAAAGCTTATCTATCTGCAGCGGCAAAGACACGCACTTTTTTTTGACCAAGTCACGTATGTAGATCTTCCGACCATTCATGCGTTCTATACACTCAAACAAGCGTATACTTTCAATCAAACCAAAGCGCGATATCTCCCCCGCAGCTTCTGACGTTACTCCTGCCCATTCGCCCATCATTCCAAATGGCTCAATGTACGGATAGGAATGACTTAGTCCATCAAACGTCAGGGGTATATAGTCGCCTGATTCACCCTCACATCCGAGCACTCGTCCCGAAAATGGAATGAAGGGCACAAGGTCATGAGAAGGCAACCAGTCAATTACCTTGCCGGAAAGCGTATATACAGACTTCACCCTGCCGTTGAGACCTTTTTTAAGAGCCTCTTCAGCATCGAGTTTGCAAAACCCGATGAGCACATCAGAAATCCTGTGTGACCTCTCGAGGAGCTTACCTAAAACGTATTCAAGCGTGCCTCCCGTGAAGACGCCGTCCTCAATAAGGATGATTCGTCTGCCAGATAGGTGCCCCGCTCTAGCTGATCGAGTTGGGTGTCGATCGAAGGAAAGCCAGGCCGTGGCCCATAACCAATACAGTCACCAAAGGAATTATAAAGGCGATTAATCGCCAAACCTCTGGCACCCGTATATGCAGTCATGTCCGCACACGTATTAAGGACGACTTTTGTATGATCCGCCACCATGAGCTCTATAGCTCTTACCTTAAGGATGTCCATTAACCTATAGGTATCAATGACGTGCAGGGAATGAGGTGCTGTAAGGCGCCTCATCATCCCGCAAAAGCGTCTATTGAACGAAAGCATCTCGCGTGACCGAGAGGTTGGAACAATAAGACGAGAAGAAGCAAGCATAGCCAAACGATGCGCAAGGCTGAGGGTAACTATGAAAGTACCCAAAGCTGGGTAGTTGTTCATAGAAAAAGAAAAAATTGTTGAAGAGCGAGTCGCCCTCCACAAGTGTAACCCTACTTCTTGAGCCTGTCGATCATCATGCGATAACCTCCGCAACCCTCTTTGAGCCACTTGTTTATGCGAGTAATTGTTATAGGAGAGATACCGGTCTTGGCCTCTATCTGGGCAAATGTCATGCCACTATCGAGCATCTTTGCTATGCCCCATCGCATGTCGAATTCCTGCAATTCCTTTTCTGTCATAAGATCGCGGAAAAACTTACGAAGCTCTTCCTCGTTTTTGAGAGCAAGAAAAGCCTCCCAGACACCAGAACTCTGAACCTTTGGCCAGATCCAACTCTTTTCTTCGTTTGTGATAGGAGGTGTCATATAAATATAAAAATTAAATCATAAACTCGATAACATCTCCGTCCTTTACGACATACTCTTTTCCCTCTGTGCGGACGAGTCCCTTTTCTCGGGCAGCAGGATACGAGCCTGCGGCAATAAGCTTGTCCCATTCAATCACAGTTGCTCGGACGAACTTGTCCTTGAAATCGTTGTGAATTGCAGTTCCTGCCAGGGGTGCTGTCCAACCTTTCTTAATGGTCCAACCACGCGTCTCCTCGACACCAGTCGTAAAGTAAGTGATGAGACCAAGAATCTCATAGCTTTTCTTTATCAAAAGGTCGATGCCGTTGTCGAGCCCGCCGAGTCCTGCACGCATATCGGTTTTCTCAGCATCAGACATATCTTTTAGGTCATGCTCGATACCAGCATCGACGATAACATAGTCTGCCCCACTTTTTTTAATAAAGTCGGTAAGCTTGGTGAAGCGCTCGTCAACAGAACCATTTTTTGGTTCGTCCAGATTCTTGCCTCCAGTCTTTTTATTTAGAACATACAGAATCTTCTTTGCAGTCAAAAGGTGAAGGTGCTTCAAAAAAGGAGCCTCAAATTCATCAGGAGTGACAGTCGATGCGAGCTGTCCTGCCTGAAGGGCGGGCTTGAGCCTTTCTAATAGCTTCATCTCGATCATCGCCTCTTTCTTGCCAGCCTTTACCTCCTTACCTAGGTTAATGATGCGCTTTGAAACTGTATCAAGATCTGCGGTGACAAGCTCCATATTGATGATTTCAATATCGAAAAGAGGATCGACTTTGTTTGCCACATGGATGATATCGTCATCTTCAAAAATACGTACAACCTCGGCGATTGCGTCAGTCTCGCGAATATTAGAAAGAAACTTGTTACCAAGTCCTTCACCTGCAGATGCACCCTTTACAAGCCCCGCAATATCTACGAACTCGACAGCTGCGGGAACAGTTTTATGAGTCTGTGAAAAGGCAGCAAGCTTGTACAACCTTTCATCAGGCACAGCAACAACACCGACTGAAGGGTCGATGGTAGCGAACGGGTAATTTGCAACCAAAACACTCTTGCGGGTAAGTGCATTGAAAAGGGTTGATTTACCGACGTTTGGAAGACCTACAATTCCTATTGATAGTGACATAGAGGTATACCTTACTACAAAAAAGATTATTTTGCCTTTCGCGCCAGACGCGCTACTTTTCTGTCGAACTTTGCCACCCTTTCTGGGGTAATTTTTTCAACACCACCAATGCGAGTCATACGTACAGGAGAGAAACCAGAGAACCACAAAGTGAGCCAGCGCAGATGTGTATAGCTAACGCGGAACACGAGCCGAAGTATGATGTGATTGGTTGCAGAGGTGGTGATAATACGAGCTCTTTTGCCTGTCAGACGTTTGGTCCAACCAAAGCCGTTTTTGTTCATGTTGTATGCAAAGCCGGGAAGCCACGCACGATCGATGAAACCCTTTAAAAGGGCTGGCATGTCGCCCCACCATGTCGGAAATATCCAAACCATAGTCTCGGACCACTTTACGTTTTCCTGAATCATTTTAAGATCTGGTTCGAGAGCCTGAATGGTTTTGTATCCCTTATGCAGAATAGGGTCGAACGCTATGTCGCCGATGTTTACTCGGCGCACCTCATGACCAGCCGCCCGTGCGGCTGCCTCATACGTATCAGCAATATGGCCCGAGAGCGAATCCTTGTTAGGATGCCCCACGAGTATGAATACTTTTTTTGAAACCATTATTTTTTCATAAGTCTAGCTAGCTCGTCTTTATGTTTTTGCATAATCTCCATAGCAACAGTCTGCTGGTCCTTGCCCGCCTTGAGGCCAGCCTGAAGTTCGGCGGCAAGATTTTCAAAGAAATCTGGATTTTTCTCTACCATGTCCAAAATCATGTCCTGCTGCTCTGCTGGAACACTCTTAAGCTGCGACTTCATTGCCTGCTTCATTAAAAATTTCTTTATCATAAATGTATTGTGTCCGATTACTCTACCAAAAAAGGTCTGTCATCGCCATATATCTCGAGCGGCGACTTTTTCCAGCATTCAACGACACGGTCGGCATACCTCCAGAGCGCCTGCACCTCATCCGCCCCAACAAAATCCTCTGTCCTACCGGCCAGCGCCGCAGCAATGACATTTCCATATGCGTCGCGCATCTTTGGTATGTCAAAAACTTGATGAGATCCGTCACGATTCACTAGTACAACCCTTTGATCAGGCTGTATGCGACATACAATCTTTCGTGGGAGGTCTGGCATATCCTTGAAATCTATTTCAACGAAAGCTTCAGAT
Organism: uncultured Candidatus Saccharibacteria bacterium; assembly: GCA_964368565.1. Lineage (GTDB taxonomy): Bacteria > Patescibacteriota > Minisyncoccia > Phycocordibacterales > UBA6065 > UBA6065. The sequence goes on along the minus strand of CAYJAC010000012.1, from coordinate 1,413 downwards.
GCCGGCATTTTTTTGCCTGCTGCTAGAATGAGAGGAACACCAGACAGTTTGCCACCCAGCAGGCTGGTTACCTCCTCAAACGCTGTTTCGGTTTCAGATTCGGCGCCGACACCGACTTCGCCTAGATATCCCTGATACTGACCGCGACGAGACTGTGCGCAGGTTTTGGCGGGCGGCGCGAGGCGCGAGATGACTTCTGCTCGGGCGGCCTGCCATGCACCAGGGGCTTTTCCATCGCGCTCGCCCACCCCGCCTACATCAGCAGCAATGACCGACAGCATGGCTAATAGATGATTTTGACCCACATCACGAAATGCACCAACGCCATCATACGAAGCGCCGCGGCCATGGATACCATCCTTCTCAAAAATGGCCACTTTGATTTCTTCTACATGCTCACTGGTAAGGAGTTCGTCGAGCCCCAGACTTTCTTCATGTAGCTTCATAAGGGCAAGCAACGTCTCTTTTCCTAAATAATGATCTATGCGGTAAATCTGACTTTCGTCGAGAAATCCTAATATGAGCTTGTTAAGCTCGATTGCAGTGCTTTCGTTTGTTCCAAAGGGCTTTTCAACCATGAGTTTACCCTTGCCACGCGACAAGACACCGGCATCACGCAAACCTTCGATTGCCTGCCGATAATAGCGTGGAGCAAGCGATAAATACGCTACAGGCTCACCGACAACATGCTTTGACAGACCGTCGTAGCCGATACCGTGATCAATATCGACTTTGGCGTATGAAACCAGATCCCAAAATTCTTGTGGGTATTTTTGTCCTTCCTTTTCGCGCAAGAAAGCAGCAAAACCAGCATCATCCCAATCGCGACGGGATACGGCGACTACTTTTACACAACCAAGGATGTCGAGAGCACCCTCTTTACGCAGGGCCTCCAGGGCTGGGAATATCTTTTTAACCGCCAAGTCCCCTGTTGCGCCAAATACAAAAAGAGTTGTTTGGCACTGCTGCATATTTTTCTTTATAGAAGACTTTGCCATAAACGTAGTATACAGCAGCGCTGTTTTTTGAGGTACAATTACAGGCATGATACAAGCATACGCAGCACGAACGAATGAAAAAATGAAAGATGTACTTATGGACAAAACTGCTTCAGGTCCAGAAGTTCATTACTACATGATTCGCGGAGGATCCGCTAAAGGTAATGTCACAGTCTGGGAACCAGGTACGGTTGGAGAAGAATATATAAAAGCATACGGCCACTACCATGTAGGCAAGCTCGATGAGACATACCGCATACTCGCAGGAGAAGGCTTTGTCGTAATGCAGACTCGCGCCGTGAGTAGTGCAGGCAACCCTGTCGATGCAGAGATCACGGAATTCAAAGTGGTGAAGGTTAAGGCAGGTGATTCTGTGTTTATTCCAAGTGGTACGGGACATCTAGCTATTAACACT
>CAYJAC010000011.1:16662-37372 GCA_964368565.1 uncultured Candidatus Saccharibacteria bacterium | reverse complement strand
GTCATCCAATACACTCCAAGAATGATGTCGAGCATCTTGTTCGTGAGGGTAAGGTCGCCTGAACCTGGCTTCAAAATGTTCTTGTCTGCTGCCATGATTTCCTTTGCTTCCTTCTGAGCTTCAGGAGAGAGAGGAACGTGAACTGCCATCTGGTCTCCGTCGAAGTCCGCGTTGAAAGCAGAACATACGAGTGGGTGAACCTGAATAGCGTTTCCTTCGATGAGCTTTGGCTTGAAGGCCTGAATACCGAGGCGGTGGAGTGTAGGGGCTCGGTTGAGGAGCACGTACTTGCCGTCGATTACCTTTTCGAGAATAGCCCACACCTCTGGAATACCGTCTTCGATCAATCGAGACGCGCCACGGATATTATATGCAAGCTCTGACTTGAGGAGCTCAGAGATAACGAACGGCTTGAAGAGCTCGAGTGCCATGTGCTTTGGAAGTCCGCACTGGTCCAAAGCGAGATCAGGACCGACAACAATAACAGATCGTCCAGAATAGTCCACGCGCTTTCCAAGGAGGTTTCCTCGGAGGAGTCCCCTCTTACCCTTGAGGTTGTCTGCGAGCGACTTGAGGGCGCGCTTTGCAGCGAGCGATCCAGCAGCAGTCGTAGAGTTTCCGTGTCGGATAGAGTTGTCGATGAGTGCGTCCACAGCTTCCTGAAGGATGCGCTTTTCGTTTCGAAGGATGACGTCTGGCGCCATGATCTCCTTCAACTTTGCGAGGCGGTTGTTTCGGTTGATAACGCGTCGGTAGAGGTCGTTTACGTCAGATGTAGCGTATCGTCCACCGTCGAGTGGAACCATCGGTCGGAGTGCTGGAGGAATAACAGGGATGCGAGAAAGGAACATCCACTCTGGGCGGATGCCTGACTTGATCATTGCGCGAACAACAGAAAGGCGTCGGTTCATCTTGTCCTTCTCAAGGCTGTTGGCCTTTTCAAGGGCAGTGACGACCTGAGCTTCCATCTTCTTGAGGTCGAGAGTCTTGCAGATATTGTAGATTGCTTCTGCGCCAATTCCTGCTTCAAAGAGGGTTGAGTACTTCATCGAGAACTTGCCGTATTCGACTTCGTCGAGCACTGCGCCTTCCTGGATAGACTCAATCTCCTTCTTTGCGCCTGAGTACATGTCCTTCAAGGCCTGCTTTGTCTTCTCATCGAGGAGAGTCTTTGACTTTGACTTGAATTCAGATTCGAGGTCTCGCATGATTTCTGCGCGAGCGCTCTCGTGCACAGCTGTGACGATGTAGCCGGCAAAGTAGATAACCTTTTCGAGGTCAGCCGTGGTCATGCCGAGGATGATGCCGAGTCGTGATGGCATCGAACGAAGGAACCAGATATGAGATACCGGTGTTGCAAGTTCAATGTGACCCATGCGCTCGCGTCGTACGATTGAGCGAGTTATTTCAACTCCACATTTTTCACAGACAATACCCTTGTATCGAATACCGCGGTATTTTCCACAGTAACATTCATAGTCCTTGTCTGGACCGAAGATTTTTTCGTCGAAGAGACCGTTCTTTTCCGAGCGCTGCGTTCGGTAGTTGATAGTCTCAGGCTTTGTGACCTCTCCGAAAGACCATTCCTTGATGCGGTCTGGCGAGGCGAGGCGGAGCGCTACGATGTCGAAATCGGTTGCGAGGTCCGCTGCCTTATTTTTTGGTGTGTATGCCATATATTTTTTGATTTAGAGAGATTAAGAAGTCTTCATATTCTTCCTAATGTCCTTTCCGTCCTTTCGCAATTCGACGTCGAGAGCGAGTCCGCGGAGGCTGTTAAGCAATACATGGAATGATGCTGGAATGTTTGGCTGCTGAAGCTTCTCGCCCTTTACGATCGAGTCGAAAGCTGCAGAGCGTCCCTGGATGTCGTCTGACTTGATAGTAAGGATTTCTCGCAATGTATGAGCCACTCCGTGACCGAGGAGTGCCCAGACTTCCATTTCTCCGAATCGCTGACCTCCACCCTGCGCCTTTCCTCCGAGAGGCTGCTGCGTGATGAGAGAGTACGGTCCGATAGATCGCATGTGAATCTTGTCTTCAACCATGTGATGCAACTTGAGGATGTACATGTATCCGACAGAAATATCCTGCTGGAACTTGTCGCCAGTTCGTCCATCGTAGAGAGTAATCTTTCCGTTCTCTGGAAGGCCGGCCTTTACGAGCTCTTTCTTGATCTCGTCTCCGGTAGCACCTGCAAACGGTGGAACGACTGCCTGATAGTTCAATGTGTGAGCCGCGAGTCCAAGGTGGAGCTCGAGGATCTGTCCAAGGTTCATACGAGATGGCACGCCGAGCGGTGTGAGAATCACATCAATAGGAGTTCCGTCTGCTGAGTACGGCATATCTTCTTCAGGGAGAATCTTTGAGATAACACCCTTGTTTCCGTGTCGTCCTGCGAGCTTGTCACCCACAGATACGGTTCGGAGCTGAGCGACTTCAACGTGAATTCGCTTGATAATGCCTGATTCGAGCTTGTCGCCCTTCTCTCGTGAGAAGACCTTTACAGAGATGATACGACCTCGCTTTCCTCCTTCCATGCGCTTTGATGTGTCTTTCACATCGCGAGCTTTTTCACCGAAGATAGACCTGAGAAGGCGCTCTTCTGGAGTAAGCTGGGTCTCGCCCTTTGGAGTAATTTTACCAACGAGAATGTCGCCTGATCGTACTTCTGCACCGATGCGGATGATGCCGTCTTCGTCGAGGTTGCGGAGCTTTCCTTCACCGACGTTAGGAATATCGTGAGTTGTTACTTCAGGTCCGAGCTTTGTATCGCGGACGTTTACAACGAACTCTTCGATGTGGATAGATGTGAATTTTGAATTCTTTACTACGCGCTCAGAAATGATGATTGCGTCTTCGTAGTTTGCTCCTGACCATGACATGAACGCTACGCGCATGTTCTGACCGAGGGCGATCTGGCCGCCGTCAGATGACGATGCATCGACGAGTACCTGGCCCTTAACAACCTTTTCATTAAGGTCTACAACTGGGCGCTGGTGGTATGCGGTGAATCCGTTTGTTCGCTGGAATGAAACGAGCTTGTAGTCAGTCTCCTTTCCTTTCGCGTTCTTGAACGTAACGTGCTTTGCGTCGACAGCTGAAATAACGCCGTCTTCTGGAGCAAGAACAATTCGTCCTGTGTATTCTGCCGCCTTGCCTTCGATACCTGTAGCAACCAATGGAGCTTCAGGGATGATACAAGGAGTAGCCTGCTTCTGCATGTTCGAACCCATGAGTGCTCGGTTAGCGTCGTCGTGGTTGAGGAACGGAATCATGTTCGTCGCGATCGAGAACGCCTGGTTTGTTGATACGTCGATGAAATTCACCTCATCTCGCTTAACGAGGGTTGGCTTTCCGTTCTGTCGGATCTCTACGATATCCTCCTGGATCTTGCCGTCCTTGTCATAGATAGTCGCAGCGTGGGCAATGTTGTAGTTTTCTTCTTCGAGGGCGTTCAAAAACTGAATTTCCTTTGTAACCTTTCCGTTCTTGACCTTTGCGTATGGAGTCTCAATCATGCCGAAATCGTTCAATCGCGCATATGTAGAAAGGCGCAAGATGAGACCAATGTTCGGACCTTCTGGGGTATGGATAGGGCAAAGTCGTCCGTAGTGCGATGGATGCACGTCGCGGACTTCGAAACCTGCTCGCTCTCGGGTAAGACCGCCGGGACCGAGGGCTGACAGAGTACGGAGGTGTTCGAGTTCTGTGAGGATGTTTTCCTGCTGCATGAACTGCGAGAGCTGGTTTGTCGTAAAGAATTCCTTCAATCGCGCCTGGAGAGGTCGAGGAGACACGAATGTCAGAGGCTGAGTTGTATCAGGCTCAATAGTAGACATACGATCCTGAATGTTTCGCTTCATCTGAGAGAGGCCCACACGGAGCTTCTGCTGCATGAGCTCGCCCACATATCGCACGCGGCGTGATCCAAGGTGGTCGATATCGTCTTCGACTGCATCCAATTTATTGTTGAGGTGGATGATGTTGCCGATGATTGTAGCAAGGTCGTCAGCATCAAGAGTTTTTCGCTCGAGATCCTTAGGTTCCATAGACTTGCCAAAGCGCTTGTTAAAGCGGACGCGTCCTACAGGAGAAAGATCATAGCGGTCCTTATTGAAGAGGCTCAAGATGAATTCACGTGCGTTGTCCGCAGTAGCAAGGTCGCCGTCGCGAAGTCGCTTGTGAATCTCTATATATGCGTCGTTGATGGTCTTTGCTGTGTCCTTCGCAAGGGATGCGGCGACAATTTTATGGGCTGTTTCGTCGCCCTTAAAGTAAGCAAGAATCTTCTCGTCGGTGTCTGCGCCGAGAACTCGCAAGAGTGCGGTTACCATGAACTTTCGCTTTCGGTCGATGCGGGCATAGAGTGTGCCATCGTTGTCAGTCTCGATTTCAAGCCATACGCCACGTGCCGGGATGACCTTTGCACCGAAGACTGTCTTGCCCTTTACTTCGTCAGAAGTAAAGAACACACCGAACGATCGAGCGAGCTGAGGGACGATTACTCGTTCAATACCGTTGATGATGAATGTTCCATGGGATGTCATGAGAGGAAAATCAGCAAGGAAGATTTCCTGCTCCTTATCCGAGTTGAACATCTTGTTGCGCAGCTTGATGCGCACCTTCAGCGGCGCTTCATATGAAAGCTTGTTGTCCTTTGCGTAATGCTCGTCGAACTTCGCTTCTGAGAGCTCGAAGCCGGTGAACGAGAGCTCGAACTTCTTGTCCGAGTAGTCTTTGATAGGTGAAAATTCCTGGAAAAGCTCCGCGAGGCCCTTTTCCACGAGCCACTTGAACGACTCGGTCTGCGCATCTACGAGGTTAGGAATGTCCGTGAGGGCTTCCTTCCATCGTCCGAAATACTTCTGTTCTTTTTTAATCATCCCTTGTGTGATTATGATCAGTTTCGAGTGAAAAATTCATGATCTAGCTCGCAACGCAAAAAACGCCTTTTTGTAGGCTTTTGTTCGTTTAAAGTTCGATTTATGAGTTTTTTAGCAAGAAGAAGGACCAAAAAACCTTATAATGCTTCATTTTTCCCCCGTGACACAATCTTGCTTTGAAGTGAGATAGATACTATAGGAAAAGGTGCTGAATGTCAATTTACTCTCTTTCGCCTTCCCATGCCCTTCTCGAACACGCTCGATCTCTCCTCCGGAGATCTCGCTCTGTCCTCGGCGCTCAGGCGTCAAAGGAAGCCTTGACGCCTCCAAGGCTCGCGCCTGCGGAGTTTCTCTAAGGGCATGGGAAGGCGAAAGAGACAAGCTGACACTCTCCTTTCCTATAGGATTTCCCTGAACCTTGAAATGGTTACAATTTGTAACCATTTCAAACCGTTACATTTTGAAACACCTTTATTATCTGAACTGGTGACAAAATGTCGCCAGTTCATTTTTATGCAATTATTTTCTATTGCAATCCAAAATAGGTTTGGTATACTTTTACCATACTCATGAAAAAGACCTTTACAGGATTCCGTCCCTGTCGAGGGCTTTTTTAATTTAGGGACTTACCTCAATATCCTTTATCATAAGCTTATCTTTATATAAGCTCAGATCCACGATAGGAAAACTTGCTTTCCTGAGAAGGTAGGAACATTTTAGGTGCGGAGAAATAATCATAGCTAACTTATTCCTAATAGCTAAAAAATTTGCGATGCAGGCATAATCGCCATCGCTTGAAACAATGACCGCTTTATTGAATTTGCCTGGACACCAATCAACCATAATTTGAAAAACAAGCTCGGCGTCGCAATTGCCCTTGATAACCCCATTGATTCGCGAGACTTCTTTGAAAATAAGCTCGAAACCTGCCAGCCGCAATCCTTCATACATATCTTCATTTTTTGGGATAAAGCCCAAAAAGATATACGCCTTCTCTGCGCCATACTTTTCCTTAAGCCATATGCGAAAGCGGGCATAGTCGATTTCCCAACCAAGGCTTTGAAGGCCGCGCTTAAGATTTGCGCCATCGATATACACATATGTTCGCTCGTGAGATCTCATGCTTTTAGTAAAGCAAAAAGGTGATAAAGAACTTATAAAATATGAGATACTTTCTTTATGTACAAGAAAGCCCTCGCCCACTTCAAAAAAGCCGATCCAAAGCTGCATGCGGCGGGAGTGGAATTTGATATTGAGGATATCAAGGCGTCTGACGACCTGTTCCGCGATATCGCATGGACGATCATTGGCCAACAGCTGTCGGGCAAGGCAGCCGATACTATTTTCGCGAGATTCGAGAAACTCTTTCCTGCCAGCAAAGTCATCCCCGAACATGTGCCAAAGCTTTTGGATGTGGAATTGCGAGGATCTGGATTATCGGGCGCAAAAGCAAAGGCGATCAGGAGCCTCACCGAATATGTCATAAGCGGAAAACTAGATTTAGTGCGTTTACCCCTGCTTGGCGACGCAGAAGTCATCACAGAGCTTACCGAGGTCAAAGGTATCGGCCCCTGGACCGCAGAGATGATATTGATGTTCTCTCTCGGCCGCACTGATGTGTTTTCAATGGGCGATCTGATACTGCGCAAAGGCATTATGGAGATGCAGGGATGGAAAAAAGCGCCGAGCAAAAAGAAGCTGGCAGAGGCTCTAGCCAAATGGTCCCCGTACCGCACCTATGCGGCGAAAATATTGTGGAGGATGAATGACAAGAGGCGGCAGGAGAAGGAATAATTATATTTCGTAGACCTTGTAGCTATACTCTGGGAGGAAGAGTGTCTCTAACTCTGGGCGTACACCCTTCAGCTTATCCTTGTTCTCCTCGACATAGTGACAGATGATCTTGAGCGGGATGATCCCAAAACCCTCGCCCATGCCCATGCTTGTACTATAAAAAATCGAACAGAGAAGATTTGCACCTGCTGAATCTCCGGCAATGACCTTTCCAGGAATCATTTCTTTGAAATTGGTGAAATCCCTCATCCCATCGAGAAGCTTCTGTGTACGGCCGCCATGCAGATAGACGACGTCCGCTGCGAGCATTTGCTGTCTGAAATGTTCTTTCGTAGCAATTTCGAACTGTATGCTTTTACTTCCTCTACTTTTATTGAATTGCTCGATATCCTCCTTGCTGTTCTTTTCAATCCGATCCTCCTCTTTGGCAAAGTAGACGAGAAGTATCTTTGCGTTTTCTGGAGCCGCATTTAGGATCTCACGAAAAAAGAGATCGCTTTCCTGCTTCTGTCCCGGCTTGAAGCCGCCATGGAGGATGATTTTCGTCTTCATACATCGAGAATATCATACTGCCGCTGAAAACCAATAAGAAAGGCCCGCGGCCGGAAGGCCGCGGGCCCATTCATTTCATCGCTGCACTCCCCTATGAGGCCTTTGCGAGGGTAGCGCCGAATCGGACACTATCCACGACGCCCTTAAGGGTTGCAAGGAGAAAGACGAGTCCCGCAACCAGCGCACTTTTGACGATAACATCGGTGTGCGCGAACGCTGAAGCAAAAAAGTTGAACATAGCCTGCATATCCGCGATTGTCGGCATATTTTCTATGACGTGAGAAACAGAAACAGTCGAAACGATCACCATGATCGCGGCCGCAAAGAAAGCAAAAGGTGCAACCAATCTCCTCATAAGGAAGATCGTGCGCACTTTTCTCATAATATTGTTGGCTAATACTGTCATTGTATTCAAGGGTCTAGGACCCATACCTATTAATACGTCACATCTTTGCTAATCTTTCGCATTTCGCTGCGAGCGCGATGCATCCTCGTCTTTATCGCGCCCTCGGTCACCTTCTCAATCTCTGCGATCTCCTTATAATCCTTGCTCTCGATTACGTATAATCTCAAGATCCGAGCAAAGGTTTCAGGCAGGCGACTAAAGATAGATTCAAGGTAGTCCTTGTCCAATACGGCCGTTTTCTCGCCTGAATCATCAACAGATAGGACTGCTTCCATATCCTCATCCAAAGCGGTTGAAAATTCTCTTTCCCGTTTCATCTTCTTATACCAGACAAAGCAGGTGTTCACGAGCACCTTATACGCCCACGAAGAGAACTTTGCACCCTCTACCGGCTTGAATTTTCTGCCATAAAGGTAGATTTTGACGAACGTGTCCTGGACGACGTCTTGGGCAACCTCGTCATGATGGACAATGGCCTTTGCTTTACGCAAAAATGCTGCCTCGTAGCGCTCAACAAGGATTTCGAAAAGGTATGGGTATTTAAAAGATGCCGAGAGAACATCCTCGTCTTTCTTCAGACAAAACTCTTCTTTATGTAGCTGGGGATTCATTAACTAATCTTAGCTCTTTTTGCCTGCTGCGCGCCACTCATCGATCAGTTTGTGATTTCCCGACAGAAGCACCTTTGGTACGCGGTATTTCTTCTTTTTATATTCAACAATTTCAGGGCGGGTATAGGAGTCTGGGCTTGAAACGCGCTCTTCTTCGCGCGAGTCAAAATTGCCAAGGACTCCTTCAATCTGACGTGCAATCGAGTCAATCATAATCATGGCCGGTAATTCACCGCCCGTAAGCACAAATGGGCCGACGGAGATATCCTCCATCTTAAACATCTTCTTTACACGAGCGTCGATACCCTCATAGCGACCGCAGACGAAAATGGCGTGCTTATACTTTTTTGAGACGACCTCCTTGGCATATGCGGTATCAAACTGCTTGCCAGCAGGTGAAAAGAAGATGATTTTTACCTTTCCTGCAGCACCCTTGCCGCAGGCTTTCTTTGCCTTCTCGATGGCCTTTGCGACGGGAAGCGCCTGAATGACCATGCCTGGTCCGCCACCGTATGGCTTTTGGTCTACGCGGGCCCATTTATCAACTGAAAAGTCACGTGGATTATAGAATTTCACGCGGATCTTCTTGTCTTCTATGGCCCTCTTAATGATCGATTCTCCGAAGTACGAATCGAATGCGCCGGTGAAAAGGGTGACTATATGGAATGTCATAAATGCCACATTACCTTAAAATCGTCAAAATGTGGAGGGGTTAGCTAAAAAGAGATCTTGAACATGCCTGGCTTGAAAGCCTCGGTGGTCAAAATCGTGCAATGCGCGCCTGGACCAGTGAAAGAATACATTTCTCCATGATGCTGCTTTGAAACTCCCCAATCGACGAGCTTTGACCTGCTTTCAGAAGCAATAATAATCGGATCACCAAGCTTTGGTCCTGTTTGAAACATTTGGCTGCCCCAGCAATTGAGATACGTTGCATTTGGTTGGTACTGTTTGTCCTCATCCCGGAATGTGTAAGAATTTTCACCGTCCTTTAAGTAAGATACTTTCTTGCCATTGAGGTACTCAGGGTATGTAATCGTGTATCCATTATCTGCAACAAACGACACCTGACCTGTAGCATTTCCAGCAAGGGTTCGCGATTGTTCGATGTATGTAAGGTAATCATCAGCCCCTTTATTTTCTAATCGAGTGATGAGATTAACGGGCAAAACAGCTTCGAATGGGCCATCTGAATGCGATACTTTCTCTCCTTCAGACAGAGTGATGGAGACAAGCTTACCTGTCTTGTCTCGAATAAGCCGTATATTGCTTATACCGAGCTTTATCCTGTATGTCTCAAGTATTTCCCGATCAATATTACGAGAACTATACTCCTCTACTGGAATAAGATAATCAAAACTTTCTGCCTTATAGCGCACAATCCAGTTCGTTTCTTTTGGCGGATACTGCTCACCCCCCGTTCCCCAAGGCACATAAAGTACCTTGTCGATTGCGAAAAGTGGCAATGGGTACGGATCAACTAAACCGTTACCTGAGGTTTTTGTCATTTCACCCACATACATAATCCTGTCGGCAAAACGAACCTGATATATATTGGTCCAATCCATCTTATAGTATCGGAAAGCATCAAAATTCATACCAAAACCCTCTTCGATTCCACCAAGATTTTTAAACTCCCCTGCACCAAACTGAAGACTGTCAGCCTGTCTAGTTGAAATAGTGGTCGCAACAGATGCGATGTCATCATTTGTTGGAGCAAAACCTTGCTGTACAGTAAGAGACCACAATCCAACCACTATCGCCATCGTCATACTGCCGAGCGCCACAACAAATATTTCTTTATGCTTCATATGTAAGTTTAATGTGCGTTAACAGTATCACGAAGCGTGCCAAGCCTCTAATGGGATAACAAAAGCGCGCTCCGTAAGGAGCGCGCTTTTGTCTTTCAATTAGAGATTCAAATCTGCCATCGCCTCGTCCACCGTCTTTGTTGCCTTTGACTCCTTTGGCACGGCACCAACAGGTTCTGAGATTTTGAGGTTTACACGAGAGTTGTTCTTCATGCCGACAATACGGAGAAGGGTTCGGATAGCCTTTGCAGTGTTTCCTTCACGACCGATAATCTTGCCCATGTCGGCAGGATTCACGTCGAGGGTAAGGAGAACGCCCATCTCGTCCACAGTTCGGACGATTTTTACATCGTTAGGGTTGTCAACAAGAGCCTTTATAAGATAGTCAAGAAATTTTGCATCGTTTTCAGTCATATATTTTGGATTAAGGAAGTAATCGAGCGGAACGCTCTGCTGCCATTGTACCACCATGAGATTAAAAGAAAACTGCCCATGTGGGCAATTTTCTTTTGTGTATTTAAGCTTTTGGAGTCTCTGCTGCTGGTGCTGCTGCGGGAGCGGCTGCTGGGGCTGCGGCCTTTGCTGCTTCGGCTGCCTTAGGGTCGACAGGCTTTACGATAGGCTTCTTCAAGGGAAGATTGTTGATTTTCTTGCCTGGGATGACCTTTGTCTCTACAAGCCAGTTGTGAACGGTGTCAGAGAGCTTTGCGCCGTTAGCGATGAGCTGCTTGACGCGGTCTGCCTTAATCTCCTTTACGTCGTTTACAGGGTCATACACGCCGAGGATCTCGAGGAACTTGCCGCTCTTGGTTGAATTCTTTGATTCCGTCAAAACCACACGGAAAGTCGGGACATTTACGCGGCCGACACGCTGTAATCGAATCTTTAACATATTTTTTTGGTACGCTAGATATTAGCAGATGCCACTTAAAACGTCAAATATAGGGCCTTGGCAATAAAAAGCCACCCCGCTGGAGGGTGGCTGAAGTCTATTCACCGACAAGAATACTACGTTCCCGACCAAGCTTGAGCTCTAGAAACTTAAGTCCCGAATCTTTACCGATTCTGGTAAACCAATGCTTAGCCCAAAGAGCAAGCTGACCCTCAATATGTTTCCAGTCATCGTTACCAATTTCGGATACGCGCCTGAATTCAATAGATACAGAATCAAGACTCTTGTAAGAGCACCTACACTGCCACCAACCAGCAAGAACTCCAGTCAATCCCGGAATCTTGTGAATGGAAACGTCCTGCAGGGACTCAGACCCACCCATAACACCGAGAAACTCGTTAAGTGCCTTGTCTATTGCAATCCTTTGATCAAGGGCCATAGCAATATAATCGAACTGGTTAGTGGACTCGGATTTCTCAAGCAAATCCAATTCTCGAAATGCCCTATCCGAGAACAACTTAGCTGCCCTATCTCGCAAAAGCTCCCGGACTAATACATCTCGAACATTAGATTGATTCGAAGGCAATGCCTCGAGCAAAGTGCCGAACTTCAGTCTCTGCTCGGCAGTTTCAAATTGCCGAACGAGGATCTTAAGCCATTGAAGCCGATCACCATCTTCTTTTCCTAGTGACGGACCGTGAACGCATACGAATTCCAGAATCTTTTCCGGCGCAACAACCAAGGCACGGCAATCAATAAACGTTTCCGAAATCGCTTTTCCAAGCCGCGTGAAACCCTTGCCAAAAAATTTGTGGAGGTGAATTAATTCGCCAACCACATCAATATTAGAGTCCGTCTTCATTCTGACAAAAAGATCCTTATCACCCTTAAATACAAAAGGGGTGTTCCGAACAAATAACGGATTACCTATCTGATCCTTAGTTCGCTCTGCAATCTGGTCTTTAAACCAGAAATCCTTACGAGCGGCGACAAGGATCGGAAAAATTTCGAGAGCATAGGTGTTAGTAGTTTCCTCGCCGCTCGTTAGAGCGAGCTTGAATGTTGTAAATACCTGCTCGTAACCTCGAGCATAGCCCACATCTTTGAGCATAGCCGCGATGGCGTAATCTTTCTTTGCAAGCGCAATTTCGTACGCTGTTTCATAATCGATCATATGTACTTTCCGGGCCGAAGCCCTGTGCTGAACTCTTTCCTAGGAAAGAGGCTGATGCGAGACCTGCCCTAGGGCAGCTCCATGAGCTTTATAGCCTGACAATGGTCTATCAATGAACGGAATGTCCATCGATTCCTTCTTTAAACCTACTCCTGGCTAGAGTAAAGTCAACAGCCCTGAAAAAACTGGCAAAACAGGCCATTTTTGCTATAGTGAACAGCAAATGAAACAAACTTTTACGGGCGTAGTCAGTGTTAATTCTAAAGGCATCGGATTCATAGAGAATCCAGCAGACAAGGCAGGTGAAGACGTAGAAATCCCTCAAAGCCTCCTCCATACAGCTCTCCACCACGATCAGGTCGAAGTAGCCCTCCAACCAAAGAAGGGTAATTTTCGCCAAACTGCCGAAGTTATAAAAATCGTCCAGCGTGCAAAGATTCGCTTTGCCGGACAACTCGATGAAGCTAAAAATGGCTTTGCATTTATAGCGGACGACAAGAGACTCTATCAGGACATCTTTATTCCTACAGCAGCGGCCCTCAAAGCAAAGGCCGGCGACAAGGTATATATCGAACTCACAGAATGGAATGAGAAATTGTACCCTATCGGCAAAGTCATCGAAATCATCGGCCGCCATGGTGAACACAACGCCGAGATGCGTGCGATCGTGCTCGAGCGCGGTCTAGCCTATGACTTCCCTACCCAGGTGACTCACGAAGCAGAATCTATTGGCAAGAAGGAAAAGAATATAACAAAGGAAGAGCGAGCGTCACGCCGTGATTTCAGTGACACACCAACATTCACCATCGACCCTATCGATGCAAAAGACTTTGACGATGCGATTTCCTTCAAGGAATTGCCTGGAGGTCTCTATGAAATCGGCGTTCATATCGCTGACGTGTCTCATTATGTCCGCGAAGGTACCGCCCTCGACGCAGAAGCTCGCGAACGCGGCATGTCTATATACCTCGTCGACCGAACGATTCCTATGCTCCCCGAAGTTTTGTCGAACGATCTTTGTTCGCTTAATCCTAATGAAGAAAAACTAACGTTCTCGTCTGTTTTTGTCATGAATGACAATGGCAACGTACTCGAACGCTGGTTCGGCAAGACAATTATCAAGTCATGGAAGCGTTTTACCTATGAAGCAGCCCAGGAAGTGCTCGAAGGCAAGTCAAAAGAATATTCAAAAGAGCTTTTGAAACTCAATTCGATAGCAAAAAAGCTCAAGGCTGTTAAAGAAGCCTCTGGAGCAATCGATTTCGAAACTGATGAAGTAAAATTCGAGCTTGATGCTACAGGTCGTCCGATTCGCATTTACAAAAAGACGCGCAAAGATGCACACAAACTGGTCGAGGAATACATGCTCCTCGGAAATCGCGAGGTTGCCCATTTTATGTGGAAGGCCAATGCCAAGAATCACGGAGCATTCCTGTATCGTGTCCATGATGTGCCTGTTATTGAAAAAATCGACAATCTTATCGGTCTTGTAAAAGCCCTCGGATACAACCTTCCTGTCACCAAAAAAGGTATTGCAGTAAAGGATCTCAAGAAATTGTTCCTCGAGGCTGCCGGAACAGCCGAGGAATCGCTGATCAAAGTTGCTGCTGTGCGATCGATGGCAAAGGCTGTCTATTCGACCACCAATATCGGCCACTACGGTTTGGCATTCGAATACTACACGCACTTTACCTCGCCTATTCGCCGCTATGCCGACCTCATTGTGCATCGCCTCTTGTTCCGCGAACTCACTGGTGGCAAGATAACTCAGGGCGAGGCTACTCGATTCCAGAAAATTGCTGACGATAACTCTGAAAAGGAGATCCGCGCATCAGAAGCAGAGCGTGCATCGATCAAGTACAAGCAGGTTGAATACATGAAAGAGCACATCGGCGAGACCTTCAGCGGTACTATTACCGGCGTAACCCAGTGGGGTATGTATGTCGAGGATAAAGAAACAAAATGTGAAGGTATGATCTCGCTCCGTACCATGACTGACGACTTCTATAAATTCAACGAAAAGACCTATTCGATTACCGGTGAGAAAACCAAAAAGAAATTCACCCTCGGCGATTCATTGAAATTCAAAATTGTGGCGGCAGATATGGAAAAGAAAACGTTGGATTACGTGCTCATTTAGTGAGCGAATCCCCAAGGGGGGGGGATAATGGAAACATAGTCGCTACGCTCCTTGTTTCCATAAAAAAACACCAGATGTTCGCAAGAATGCTGGTGTTTTGTATTGCTATTGGTCGGCGTGACGCCACACGCTGTAAGGCTCCAAAGAAGAACCTCGTGGAGTGATGGTTCGGACAAAAACGTGCAGGTCGCCAATGGTAAAATCTTCGGTCGGTCGGGTATCCTGCCACCTAGATCCTGGGCCGATCCAGCGTTTTTTGGTATGAGTCGCATCGTAGCCGAACGATGCTCCCTCAACGACCGCGCAACAGCATCCGCACAGCCATTGGGCCGACATAGATTCATCCCCCGCATATTGGAGGATATGGAGAATCTGCTGGCAGTGTTCGCACTTTCCAAGGCCGTCTACTTCTACATGGTGCATGATATGTTCTCCGGTGGGTTGATATGAGTTTCCTTCCAATACCATACTCTACCGAGAGTTTTTTGCAAGAAAAAAACACCCCTCTGAGTGTTTTTATTTTGCCACCGCCAGCGCTTCATTAAACGCAATCGACAGCAGTTTTGAATATCCTTCTCGGCCCATCGTCACACCGTAGAGCACACCTGCACGGCCCATAGTTTCGCGGTTATGAGTGATAACAATCAGCTGGGATGATTTTGCGAGACCCTCAACCATATCGCCGTACTTTTTAGAGTTAGCTTCGTCGAGCGCCGCATCTGTCTCGTCCAATATGATAAATGGAGGCGGATTTACTTGTGAAATCGCAAACAAGAGGGCAATAGATGTGAGAGCTCGCTCGCCACCTGAAAGCATTTCAAGAGCCTTTATTTTCTTGCGCGGCAAATTAACTTCTATACCGACACCAAGCTCGGTTTCTTCAGGTTCGTCAGATTCACCGTCCAAACCGCCCGCACCAATACCCATTTCAGCCATTTCTTCGGGAGAAAGCTGGCGGCGGCGCTTCTTTTCGCGGACGACAGCCAGGGACGCTTCGCCGCCGCCAAACATGAGCGCAAAGTATTCCTTAAACTGATGATTGATTTTAGAAATACCTTCAGAAAAGAGTGTGTCGAGCTTTACCTCGAGGTCTTTAATGAGTGTTGTCAGTGATGTAGCTGAATGTTCTAGATCAAGAAGTTCGCGGGCAAGGAATTCATCGCGCTCGGTTGTTTCCTTAAACTCCTTCATGGTATCTCCGGGTGAAACTGCACCAGAATCTTCGAGACGGATCTTTATTTTTTCCATGTCTTTTCTGCGCGATTCTTGTGTGTGTCGGTCTTCAGCTGGATACACCGTTGTATCAGATTCATAGGCGTAAATATCGCGACCTATTAGTATAGAACCTTCCTGAACTTCCCTTTTAAAATCTTCTTTTTCAAGACGTAGTTTTTCTTCACGCACACGCAAAACACCGAGCTTGCCGCGAATTTCGTTTTCTTCTGCCATGATACGGAACATGGCTTTTTCGGCGTCACGAGAACTATCTTTTTCCTTTTCAATTCCCGCACGCAATGCAGAATATGCCTCGGTCAACTTTCCGAGCTCAGTCTCCTTTTCCTTGGCCTCGGCATCCGCCTCAACCTTTCGGCTACGCAACATATCTATCTCTTTTTCAATATCACCAGCGCGATTCTCGGCCTTAGTATTTTTATTTGATTCAAGAAAACCTTTGAGCGAAGCACGAATTTTTGCCAATACACTACGAATAGCACCTATATCAGAAAATCCAGCTGTACCTGACTCAGATTCAATACCTGCAGCCAAACCATCAACATGCGCTACCAATTCTTTTACTTTTGCATACTCAACAGTAGTGATTTCTGCCTGGGCAGACTGCTTTTCACGCGACAGCATTCTTTCCAGACTACCAATCTCACCTTCAATACGGCCAATAGTACGGGTAATCTCGTCACGGGACGCGCGTACGATTTTGAGTTTTGATTCAAGGTCGATAAGCTCGCTCGACTTTACATCCTTATGTTTTGAGTCCTCCAAAACTTTTTTTGCCTGAGCCAATTCCTTTTCCAGTCGAATCAAATCCTCTTTAGGTTGCGCGCTTTCGGTTGCGAGGGATTTTTCAGTAGCAGAAAGATAGTCTGATTCGCGCTTCAGATACTCCTTGTATACATTTCGCAATTCCTCGCGCAAAGCAATGGTCTTTTCAACTTTCTCTACCTGCTTTTTGAGAAATTTGAGGTGCGGAGCAATTTCTTTACGCAAGCTTTCTACTTTTTCCATATTTTCGCGCGTCTTTGCGAGCTTTCGTTCGCTTTCCTCACGTTTGTATTGAAAAACCTTAAGACCAAGGGCGTCCTCGATCATTTCGCGGCGCTCTTTTATATTGGCATTCAAAATACGATCAGCCTCACCCTGAGAAATAATGTGATGTCCCGAGCTGCCGATATGCGCACCTGCTAGTAGTTCGGTAATATCGCGCAAACGCACAGCCGATCCGTTTATAAAATATTCCGACAGTGAGTCGCGATGAATGACGCGCTCGATGGTCACTTCGTCGAAGTCTATGTTTAAAAGCCTGATGCTATTTTTTGGCTGATTATCAAAAGTAAGCTTTACCGATGCGCGATTACCACGCGCTGAATTTTCACCACCATTGAAGATCAGGTCTTCGGTACGCTTGCCGCGCATCGACTTAATAGATTGCTCACCCAGCACAAAGCGGAACGCTTCGGCAACGTTCGATTTTCCAGAGCCATTGGGTCCCACAACCGCTGTTACAGGCGCATTAAATTCAAGATTCGCCTTTTTTGCGAAAGATTTAAAGCCGGTAAGCTCGAGAGATTTCAAATACATAGGATGTAGCCCTCTAAATATAGCACGCTATTATCTGCCCAAAAAGAATGTCTACAGGACGGTATTTTTATATATTAGAGAGATAAGAGATACGAGAGAAACTAAAGCGAAGAGTGAAGTGTTCAAAATCTCACATATCAAACTCGATTAAAAATTAATCGAGTTTGATATGTGAGAAAAATAGACATCCTCGCCCACACCGGCACACAGCAACATGTTTTTACCTACGCGCCCCAGCCCTTTGCCTCGAGTGCTTTCAAAGCTGCATTCTGTTCTGCCTCCTGCTTTGATTTACCTTCACCTACTGCAATCTGGTCTTTGCCGATCAAAACACCAACAGTAAAAGACTTGTCATGGTCGGGACCCGCCTCACGCACTAATTTGTACGAAGGAGTAACTCCAGTTTTTTCCTGGGCCTTTTCCTGAAAGAGACTCTTTGCGTCTACCAGATTACCTTTTGCGATCATAACGTCCGCGAATACGAAAATGTGCTTTTCAATAAACGCCTTTGCATTGTCATATCCCTGGTCTAGGTAGAGCGCGCCCGTCACCGCTTCGAATGTGTTGGCCAGGATGTATTGGCGGGCGCGCCCCGTATCCTTTGCCTCACCCTTTGAAAGCAAAAGGTAGTCGTTCATTGTCAGGTTTGATGCGACTTCTGCCAGAGTTATAGAGTTAACAAGGGCCGAACGGTATGTAGTGAGTTCTCCTTCAGGCTTTGTTGGATACTTTGCATACAAAAAGTTAGTGACCACAAGCTCCAAAACCGCGTCACCTAGAAATTCAAGGCGCTCGTTATGCTCGAACTTGGTATTTTTATTCTCGTTTATATACGAACGATGCGTAAAAGCCTGGCGCAAGAGATTCTTGTCCTTAAACGATATCCCAGCCTTTTCTTCAAATTTTGCAAAATTAATATCCATGACAGTAAGACTAGCTAAAAATTAACCACATTAATGTACTTGCGGCCGCCCAATACAGTACCGGAGCAAGCAAGGTCAAAAAAACTATTAAGGAAACTATCTTGAGCCACTCGTTCGAAACTTTCCGAGCATGTACCCACAGGAAACAAGTAGCTGTTACTGCACCGAGCCATAAAGAGAGCAGAATCCCGAGACCGGCAAACGCATCTTTCTTGTCTATAAACTCTAACGCCACACCTGCGGCAATCTCAAGACAGAAAACAAGCAGATATTTATGAATTCCATTCATTCACTTTAGACTTTAGGTATCGCCTTTATCGCCTTTGCTATTATCGGCAACATGTCTTCGTAAAAGTTGAGGCTCGAGATTTCGTCTGCACGGAACCATTCCGCCTTGTCGAGTCCGCCTGATTCTTTTAGGGTAAGCGGCTTGTACGCCGTTTCTGCTAAAAAGTACGTGACCTGCTTGCGGAGCTTACCCTTTTCTGGGTGGGTTGCAACGTATTCATTCGAATCAATCTGTTCAACCAGCTTAATTTCAACCCCAATCTCCTCCTTCACCTTACGCACGGTGCCTTCTTCCACTGTTTCTGTCTCCAAAAGGCTTCCCTTGGAAAGAGTCCAGCGGCCGAAGACATCGTGCACAAGAGCGAGGTAAATACGTCCATCATGTCGGGCGAACACCACTGCGCCACCCAGCTTTACGATCGGCATTTTGTCGAAAGGAATATTGAACTTGTCGTCCTTCTTCTTTGACACAGCGTCCTTGCCCGGCTCACCCATCTCTTTATAGACAGAGCCGAGCACGCCGTTTACGAACTTGCCGGAATTTTCCCCGCCAAAACTTTTGGCGAGTTCAATTGCCTCGTTGATAGCTACCTTTGCAGGCACCTCACCACGATCGGCAAACAATAGTTCATACAGACCCATACGCAGGACGTTCCTATCGATAATAGAGATCTTGTTCAAAGGCCAATCCGGAGCTGCCTTGGTAATAATCATATCGATCTCAGGCTGCTTTTTAAGCACCCCTTTGCCAAGCTCCTCCATAAAGGTAAGGTCGCCGTTTCCAGGGGCAAATTCAGCAGCATCGCGAGTAATAGCATCAGAGAGGATGCTCGTATTTTGGTCGCGGAAATCCCACTCAAAGAGTGATTGGAGAACAACTGATCTTGCAAGGTGCCTGTTAGCCATAATTTAACTTAAACTCTGAATCCTAACCTATACACACATTGTATAGCCTTAGAGATCAAAGCTCAAGCCTATCGAGCTGTCTGAGCCTCCTTCATTTTCTTCTCCTTCTTGGCGAGTTTCTTGTCCATGTCGATAGCGACAAGGCCTTTGTACTTGCCCGTGACAGCGCTTGCGCGGTGTCGAAGGTGGATTGTTCCTGTTTTTGAGTCAGTCGTCAAGGCAGGATTCTTCAACGCGTGATGAGAGCGTCGATTTCCTGTATGAGAGCTGGTTGATCGCATTCGTACTACCATGCGGAATACTATAGCAGATATAGCTAAAAAGGCAAGATATTATGAATCTCACTTAATACGGCGCACACATACAGTATTGTTTTGAAGAAACTGTAGACATACACCAATTATTTGCAGGAGGAGCCCATGGTCGACACGACGGCGGAATACCTGTAAGGGTGTCAGGTGCAGCTTCCAAGGTTGTGACTAGCAGTCCACCAATGGGATTATTCGGACCATAATCGTAGTAGCAGTAACCGGGACCGCCTGGACTTCGGGGAATGGCAGAAAGAAGACCTGCCGTTACCAGTTCCTGCATCGATTGGTTGTAATAAGTACTACCTTCGCATGCCCCAGCCCCTGGATTGTAATTAATCGGGACACGTCCAAACCTATCGTAATAAAGAGCAATAGCCAGGTTGGTCTGTTTAAAGTCGAGCAGCTTTCGAGAATCGCGAGCCTTTGCCCGCGCGGAATTGAGTGATGCCAGGACGACAGATGAGAGTAGGGCGATTATCGCAATAACAACAAGAAGTTCAATAAGGGTGAATCCGCGACTTTTATTCATACGTTTGATAATACGCCTCACGAGTGCTCGTGTCACTACACCACCCTACCCTTCATAAAGCTTTTGCGGTGAACAGGGGTAATCCCGTGCTTATCAAGTGCACTTTGGTGGAATGCAGTACCATAGCCCTTATGCTTTTCAAATCCATACACCGGATATATCTTTGCCAACTCATCCATATGGCTGTCACGCGTAACTTTTGCAATGATTGAAGCCATGCCGATGAGTGGTATTTTTTCATCACCCTTAATAATGGTTTCCTGATTGATATATTTTTCAGGAGCCCGAAGCGAACCATCCAAAAATATTTTTGTTTGTGCGGGCTCACACCGAAGTGCAGAAAGGCATTCGCCGAGCGCAGTCCTAATAGACACAGCGATACCCTCCTTGTCTATCTCTGCAGCTGATCGCGAAGCAACCACCCATTTCATGAGGCCATTTTCGCGTGCCTTATCCGCCTTTGTAAACCACTCCCGCCTCTTTTTTAGAGATAGTTTCTTCGAATCCTTAATCCCGTCAAACCACGTCATGTCGAAATTGGCCGTAACCATGCACGCACACAACGTGACTGGGCCGGCCAGGGGTCCACGGCCGACTTCGTCTATACCCACATGCATTCTTATGGGCATACTGCCGAAAGTGTTACGGCCTGTAAAATATCATCCCCGTCTCC
>CAYJAC010000011.1:9996-16562 GCA_964368565.1 uncultured Candidatus Saccharibacteria bacterium | reverse complement strand
CTTATGGGCATACTGCCGAAAGTGTTACGGCCTGTAAAATATCATCCCCGTCTCCCCAAATACCATTAGGGCCAACAGATCGAAGACTATCAAGAGCCGTACAGGCACCACCTTCACCCTGATTTTCATCAAGTGCATATGGACTTCCCCATGGATCCCGCATCATATACGTAAGCCCAGTGACAATACCATTAGTATTCGCCTGAACGCGGGTGATTACATTTATCCAAGCAGAATAACATGTGCCGTTATCACCTTTTAAAACTGCTCCCGTGCGACATCCACCACAATCACTACAATTGCTTCCCGTAATAGTCATGAGGGTTTTTCCTGCTTCACCCTGGGCAACATTAACAGCCTTTGTGAACTGATATAACCCTGTCTTTGCTCGAGCTATCTGTGCCTTTTCACGAGCTGTTTTTACGGAGGCGAGTACAATGCTCGAAAGCAGCACGATAATTGGTATCACAACCAGAAGCTCAATCAATGTAAATCCTTTGTTTTGCGCACGAAACATCAGATTATTGTACACCCACATGCTGGCAGACTGAAGTCAACAGGCAATTTCAGTTGATTTGTTCTAAAATCTAATCATGGCCCGCTTTATCCATCTCCACACACACAGCCACTACTCCCTCTTGGCCGCATTGCCCAAAGTCGAGGATCTCGTAAAGGCTGCCAAGGCAGACGGTGCACCAGCACTTGCCCTCACTGATAATGGAAATTTCTATGGCGCTATCGACTTTTATAAGGAATGCAAAAAGGCTGGTATAAAACCAATCATTGGCATCGACGCATATGTTGCGGCGCGTTCGCGTACAGATAAACAATCCGGGATCGACTCGCGCCGCACCCGCATGATCCTGCTTGCAAAAACCGAAGCTGGTTACAAAAACCTCATACAGCTCATTACCAAATCCTATCTCGAAGGTTTTTACTACAAACCGCGAATCGACAAAGAGCTCATACAGCTTCACAAAGAAGGCATTATCGCCGTTGATTCAGCCTTTTCAGGTAATCTCACTACAGCACTCCAAGGAAACGACATCGCCAAGGCATGCGAGATTGCCACCTATTATAAAAGCATCTTTGGCGACGATTACTATCTAGAAATCACTCACCATCCTGACATCGACGGCCATGCAACTATCATGGAGCGTACAAAGGAGGTTTCAAGGAAGACCGGCATCCCCCTCGTGGCTGGTGGAAATGTCTACTACATAAAACCCGAGGACAAGGCAGCTCAGCAGACACTCATGCTCGTAAACTCGTCGGGCGATGACCGTATCAACGACGACGATGTCGCAGACTTTTCATTCATCACCGACGCAACTGCTCAGAATTATTTCCGCGACATACCCGAAGCCATCGCCAATACAGAAAAAATCGTAAACGACATAACTTTCGACATGAAGCTCGGCGTCTGGGCATTCCCTCAATTCCCCCTGCCACCAGGCGTCACTCCGGCCGAGGCATGGCGCAAAGTAGTATTCGACGGCTTTGCCAAGCGCAATGTAGAGCAAACCCCCGAAGCCATCACCCGCGTAGAATACGAGCTCAAGGTCATCAAGGACAAAGGTTACGAACCATACTTCCTTATCGTGGCGGACCTTTTGGCATATGCTCGTAGCCACGGCATTCTTTCAAACATCAGAGGTTCGGTTTCCGGATCCATGGTCACCTATCTGTCCGGCATCACAAACCTCAATCCAATGGAATACGAAATTCCATTCGAACGATTCCTTAACCCTGACCGTCCATCAGCACCCGACATCGATATGGACTTTGCCGACGATCGCCGCGACGAGATGATGGAATATACAAAGCAGAAATATGGCGCAGATAAAGTAGCCCAAATCGGAACCTTTGGCACCATGGCCGCCCGTGGATCTGTCCGCGATGTCACACGCGCTCTTGGATTTCCTGTCGAAATGGGTAATAAACTCTCCACGCTTATTCCGATGGGTTCACAGGGTTTTCCTATGACTATCGAAAAGGCGCTCGAAGATGTGGCAGAACTGCGCGAGCTCTACGAAAAAGAAGCAGACGTAAAGCGCATCATTGATATGGCGAAGAAGATCGAAGGCTGTGCCCGTCAAATGGGAGTGCACGCTGCCGGTATTGTTATTTCACCAACGGCCCTCACAGACTTTACCCCTCTCCAATTCGATCCAAAAGGTGAAGGCAAGATCATCACCCAGTACGACATGTATTCGATCGATGAGAACGGCGCCGGCCTTCTTAAGTTCGACTTTCTTGGACTTAAAAACCTTTCCATTATCGCCGACACACTGAAATTTATAAAGGAAAATCACGGCGTCACAATCGACCTCGACACTATGGCTGTCGATGACAAAAAAACATTCGAAATGCTCGCTCGTGGCGAGACGTCCGACCTTTTCCAGTTAAACGGTGACGGTATGACTAAATATTTGAAGGACCTCCGCCCCTCGAGCATCCACGACATCAACGCTATGGTTGCACTCTACCGCCCAGGTCCGATTCAGTTCATTCCTCAGTACATTGAACGAAAGCACAATCCAAAGCTCATTACCTACCTCGACCCGGCACTTGAACCAATCCTTAAAAAGACTTACGGGATTCTCGTGTATCAAGACGACCTCCTCATGATGGCGAACAAACTCGCCGGATATACCTGGGGCGAGGTGGACAAGTTCCGAAAGGCCGTTGGAAAAAAAATTCCAGAGGAAATGGCCGCGCAAAAAGAAAAGTTCATTGCGGGCTGTATCAAATATCAAAATTGGCCTGACAAGAAAGCCAAAGAACTGTGGACATGGATCGAACCATTCGCAGCGTACGGATTCAACAAGGCACACTCGGTGTCATATGGTCGCGTGGCATATCAAACCGCATACCTAAAGGCGAACTATCCAGGCGAGTACATGACCGCCATCCTCATTCATGAAGCAGGTGACGTGGAAAAAGTTGCTGAATCGATCAAGGAGTGTAAACGTATGAACATTGCCGTACTGCCACCTTCTGCAAACCAGAGCCAGGAAAAGTTCACACTCATTCGCGGCGTCGGAACAAACAAGGACGGCACCGGAAACGGCATGGATGTCATCCGTTTCGGTCTTAACTCAATCAAGAACTTTGGTGAGGGTTCAGCTAAAGCTATTATCGAAGAGCGCAAAGCAGGCGGACCGTTCAAGTCACTTTCAGATTTCCTTTCACGCGTAAAAGACCGCTCTATGAACAAAAAATCCCTCGAATCGCTGGTAAAAGCCGGCGGTCTCGACGACTTCGAAGAGCGCACCAAAATGTACGGCAATCTCGACCGTCTCCTCGAATACAACAAGGAAAAAGCAAAGGCGGGAAACAATCAGGATTCCCTCTTCCTCGGCTTTGCAAACCATGACGAGGTTCGACTCGACCCTGTTGCACCTATGCGCATGGAGGAACGTCTTGGTTGGGAAAAAGAATTGCTCGGCCTCTACATTTCCGGACATCCTCTCGACAGATATAAGGCAGTGCTTGATAAAAGCCCTATCAATATCGCCACCATTAAAGCCAAGGCTGGAAAGGAACTCGCTTCTGCGACAGAAGCAGCCGCACAAGCCACGGCGAAAGGCGCAAAACCTCCAAAGGACGGTGGTGTAAAAGAAGACATGATTGTCATCGGCTGCATCATCGAGGAAGTACGCGTTATTATGACTAAGAAAAATGAGCCAATGGCCTTCATCCGCATCCTTGACCTGACAGGCTCAATGGAAGCAGTCGTCTTTCCGAAATCATACGCTCGGTTTAAAAATAGTATCGTCCCCGACAAATGTATCGCCCTTAAGGCCAAAGTTTCAGAACGAAATGGCGAAATATCGCTCATGCTCGAGGGACTTATGGAATTAAAATAAAAGATATGGTAGGTTATGTGAGGACCCAAGGTTTTCCCTCAAAACCCTTGCGGTAGACGCGCTCCTCGATGACGCACAAGCCGGAAAACCGGCATGACGCTCTGACTGCAGGCCAGCATCTGGGTTGCTGGTTTGCAACATCGTCAACGGGCCCTTTCGCGGAATACGCGGGAGGGCCTTTGACTTTTATGATAGGGGCGCGCTACTATATACCCCATCAGAGATTGCTTTGGCTACCAACCAAAGGCATCGCGCAAAATCACATGCGCGAGACGGCGCTGGCCCTAATCTGACCAATAAAGACAAAAGCCAGGTGGAACCGCGACATAGATCGCCCTAGCAAATACATGACATATGTCGTGTCATTGCTAGGGCGCTTTGTTTTTAAAGCCAGTAATTATCACTAACAACTTATACACAAATTTATGTCTTCCCTCGAACATATTCGACACTCATTCGCCCACCTTTTGGCAGCGGCAATAGGTGATATCTATCCGGGTGTTAAAAATACTATCGGTCCCGCAGTCGATAACGGCTTCTACTACGACTTCGACTTCTCTCTAGTAGAGGGCGGAAAGATGCCGACGGACAAGGACTTCCCTGTCATCCAGAACAAGATGAAAGGCATTCTCAAGCACTGGAAGGGATTCGAGGGAAAGGAAGTCTCCGAGGCTGAAGCTCGCGAGATATTCAAAGACAATCCATACAAGCTCGAGCTCATCACCGAGATCGCAGCTAAGGGCGAAAAAATCACCCTGTACACATCAGGCAACTTCACCGACCTCTGTCGTGGTGGTCATGCTGAAATAAAGGAAATGAAGGTAGATGCCTTTAAACTCGAACGACTAGCTGGTGCGTACTGGCGAGGTAATGAAAAGAATAAGATGCTCACGCGCATCTATGGTCTAGCCTTTGCCTCGAAGGAAGAACTAGATGCATTTGTCACACAGCAGGAGGAAGCAAAGAAGCGTGACCACAAAATCATCGGCAAAGCACTTGGTCTCTTCATATTCTCCGACCTTGTCGGCAGCGGTCTTCCGCTATGGACTCCTCGAGGCACATTGGTACGAGACGAACTCGATGCCTATGTATGGGAGCTGCGCCGAAAGTACGGATTCCAAAAAGTAACTATTCCCCACATCACAAAGAAAAGCCTGTACGAAACTTCTGGCCATTGGAAGAAATATGCAGACGATCTCTTTAAGATAAAAACTCGCGAAGACCATGAGTATGCAATGAAGCCAATGAACTGCCCTCACCACACCCAGATTTTTGATTGCGAGCCGCGAAGCTATCGCGACATGCCTCAGAGGTATTGCGAAACGACAATGGTATACCGCGACGAACAGTCAGGCGAGCTGTCAGGCCTCTCTCGCGTGCTTTCTATTACCCAGGACGATGCGCACACATTCTGCCGCGAAAATCAGATCGAACAAGAGGTGTTTATTGTTTGGGATATCATAGACAGCTTCTACAAAACGTTTGGATTTAAGGATCTCAAAGTGCGTTTTTCTCGCCACGATCCAGAACAGTTCGAGAAATATCTGGGAACTAAGGAGGTCTGGGAAAAGGCCGAGGGCGCGCTCAAAAGCATTCTGACAAAACGTGGCGTCGAAGCGATCGACGGCAAAGGAGAGTCTGCGTTCTATGGGCCAAAACTCGACTTCATCGCAAAGGATGCGCTCGGACGCGTGCTCCAAGTCGCAACCATCCAACTCGACTTCAACATGCCAGAAAGGTTCGGCCTCTCCTGCGTAAATGAAAAAGGTGAGAAAGAACAGGTTGTGATGATCCACTGCGCTATCATGGGCTCCATTGAGCGCTTTATGGCAACACTCCTTGAACACACTGGTGGCAACCTCCCTCTCTGGCTCTCCCCAGTCCAGGTAAAGGTCATCCCCGTCCGCGAAAATCATAATGATGCAGCAAAAGTCGCTGCGGATCTTTTGAAGAAAGCCGGCCTGCGCGTTGACTTTGACTCATCCGACACTGGATTCGGCAAAAAGGTGCGTGAAGCAAAGGACTACAAGGTTCCCTACACAATAATCATCGGCGACCAGGATATCGCAGCGGGCGTAGTCACCCTGGAATCTCGCGACAAAGGCAAGATAGGTGCAATGAAGATTGAAGACGTAGTTGAAAATCTTTCGAAGGAAAGACAGAACAAAGCATAGGGACAGTACTATGGCACGCAGTGCGCTATGTCATAAAAAAAGCCGCCTCATACTAGAGGCGGCTTTGCATGGATGATCAGGAGCCGACCGGAAACGATCCGGGGGCCTGTTCGAGCAGCTCTTCGCGAGTCATTTCCAAAGACGTGGCGATTTCATCGAGCTGCTCGATTACTTCTGGGGTCTGCGACAGGTAGCGGAGCTGTGCGGCAGAATCCAAAAGGGCTTCCTTGTCGAGTGAGGAGAGTATGGGGTGCATATGTTTTGGAATAGTATACTCGAGATAATCTATTTGTAAATCATGCTTTTAGCGGTGGATTTCACCCCTCCCATCCGCCCTTCATAACCCGCCAACTCACTGAAACCACCCCTCGGTTATTTGTTTAAAATTTAAACAAAAAACCGAGGGGTGAATATAGTATGCTCTCGAGTGCACACCAGTATTGTTTCTAAAATAAAAATAACCCCGGCGGATAGCGAGGGTTACTTAAGTAAGAGAGTCTGGTAGTTTTGTCTTAATTTT
>CAYJAC010000011.1:0-9986 GCA_964368565.1 uncultured Candidatus Saccharibacteria bacterium | reverse complement strand
GGCTAATTGCTGGGGTCACTCGGTATAGGAAGATGTGTCTTAAAGCTGTTTTGATATTTGTAACTTCCGCAGAAAGGAACTGCAGTCGATCGGATAATCTTGAAAAGCCAATTTGCGATTTCTCCCACTATGACTAGCCGATTACGTTCTTCTCGGGATTTACTCTCCAGATAATCAAGAACGTTCCTAACAATCACAAAGCGATTTTTATCGGTATCTTCAACCCACGATTGATTCGCGAATTCGGATAGCAACACACACCCCTTATAAAGAACACAATCCCTCTTCGTCAGGTCGATGGTTATCATAAAAGATTCCCTTCACTAACGGATGATTCCGTTTTCACTACAACTTAGTATAGCGACCACCTTCTGTCAAACACCCTCAAGCAATGAGTAATAAAAAGCCGCCCTGTACCAAGAGGGGCGGCTTCTGTATGGGTAAAGAGAATTAATGGCCTCCAATATCGTAAGCGAAAGCTGGATTAAAGCGAGAGCCCCAGACAGCATTCTTTTTGGCTTGATCTGCCTGGGACTCGAACCATGCGGTCCGGGTGGCCAGGATTTCCTTTGGCTCCATACCCAGCACCTTGATGATGCTGATCATTTCACGGGAGATGAGTCCAAACTCTCCTCCGGATGTAGTTGATAGAAGTATGAGCCGTATGAGGGCATAGCGCTCTATCAAGCGCCTTTTTTGTACTTCGTCCATAAAGGGGTAGTTCGGAAGAACTATACACCCCAAAAACTACACGTCAATCGTTGCCTTGTGTGCGTTCGACTGGATAAATGATTTGCGAGACGGAACATCGGTTCCCATGAGCATGTCGAACACCTTGTCTGCATCCTGAGCATCGGCAATGTTTACCTGCTTCAAAATACGGCGAGCTGGGTCCATGGTTGTCTCCCAGAGCTCATCAGAGTTCATTTCTCCGAGACCCTTGTAGCGCTGGACGTAGAGCTTTTGAACCTTCTTTGCACCTGCCCCCTTTCCTCCGGTAGCTGTACCAGCCTCTTCAACTTCAACCTCGGCTGCGGCGGCTTCGTCTGTAATAACCTCTTCTTCGAGAGGGATCTCATCCTTTCCAAGTACCTTAGTCTTCTCTTCTTCAGAGTAGAAATACATAACCTCCTTTCCACGCTTCACTTTATATAGAGGTGGTTGAGCAATATAAATATATCCTCCATCAATGAGTGGCTTGAAGTATCGGTACAAGAGCGTGAGGATCAGTGTTCGAATGTGTGCACCGTCGACGTCCGCATCGGTCGCGATGATAATTTTGTGATAGCGAAGCTTTGTGATATCGAATGTCTCACCGATAGCTGTTCCCATGGCCACCACAAGGTTCTTAATCTGTTCAGATCCGAGCATACGGTCCAAACGGGCGCGTTCGATGTTCAAAATCTTTCCTCGCAAAGGCAAGATGGCCTGCGTCTTTCGGTTTCGGCCTGTTTTAGCTGTACCTCCCGCAGAGTCTCCCTCCACAATAAAGATTTCAGAAATAGAAGCATCGTCAGATTCACAGTCGGCGAGCTTGCCTGGCAATGTCATACCTTCGAGAGCACCTTTTCGCAAAATAGAGTCCTTTGCTGCCTTTGCTGCCTTGCGAGCACGCAATGCGAGGATGGCCTTTGAGATGATAGCCTTGGCATCATCTGGATTTTCCTCAAGGAAAAGATTGAACGCCTCGCCGAACACGGTAGCGACAGCAGACTGAGCCTCGACAGAGCCGAGCTTTGATTTGGTCTGGCCTTCGAACTGGATTTCACGCAGTTTTACGGAAACGACCGCGGTGAGGCCTTCGAGCACGTCGTCGCCGGTAAAGTTTTCCTCGCTTTCCTTGGTGAGATTATTCTTTCGAGAATACGTGTTGAGGATTCGAGTAAGGGCTGTTTTGAAACCGGTAATGTGAGTACCGCCCTCTGAGTTATATATATTGTTCGCAAACGGCAGGATGCGTGACGAAATGTCGTCGACGTACTGAAGTGCGACTTCGACAGACTCAACACCCTCGGCCTTCTTTTCTATATAGAAAATGTTCTTGTGAACAGGCTTCTGGATAGAGTTAGTGAAGCGGACGAGTGATACAAGGCCTCCTTCAAAGTAAAAGCTTTCTGAAGGTGCGTCGATGTTGAGCTCGCGGAAGTACATGACGCCTTCGAGGTCGATCTGACCCTTGTATTCACGGGCGTCAATAACAGAGATGCGAAGTCCGCGTACGAGGTATGCCTGCTGGCGCATATGAGTGACAATGCGCTTGAACTCAAACGGCTGCGTGCCGAAAATGGCAACGTCAGGTTCGAAGGAAACGATGGTTCCATGAGCTTTTGAGCTGCCGATCTTCTTTACTGCCGCCTTCTTCTTGCCCTGGGAGTATTCCTGCATGTGAATGCCGCCGTCCTTGTGGACTTCGACGCGACACATGATAGAGAGTGCGTTCACAACCGATGCACCCACGCCGTGAAGACCTCCAGAAACCTTGTAGCCGGAATCATCACCACCGAATTTTCCTCCGGCATGGAGGACGGTCATGATTGTTTCAAGAGCCGAGACCTTTGTCTGCTTGTGAACGTCCACAGGAATGCCGCGGCCGTTATCGACGACACGAACAATGTCATTGCCGTGCTCACCTTTTATAAAAGCGATTTCAATGTCATTGGCAAAACCACCCATAGCCTCGTCACGAGAGTTGTCGAAGATTTCAGTAATGAGGTGATGAAAACCGTCAGGACCGGTCGTACCGATATACATTCCGGGACGCTTTCGTACTGGTTCGAGGCCCTCGAGGACCTGGATCGAATCAGCGCCGTACGAGTCTTTTTTCTTTGGGGTTTTGGTATCGTCTTTGGCCATATATATGGGTTAAATGTGTGAAAAGTATACCAATTTTAGACGTTTATAGCCTCTTGACATTTACATCATTTCTTGTACTCTACCTATAGAAATGCCACTCTGTAGGGCTAGAAATAAGGATTAAATGGGATAAAGAAAGCACGAAGCGCTCGCGCTCTGTTTGTCCCACTTAATCTATGTTTACGAGTAAATCCCAAATTTGTTATACGGCTTTTACTTTGGCTATTTTGATAGCCATTATTCAATCCTGCACCTCATGGCAAATAACGGCTTTCATTGCAGCCATATCCGCCATCCACGCGAATCGACGACAAACAAAGCTACGTCGCACGATATACATGATAGGCATACTGCTTGGTAATGTGACTGCGACCGGTCTCAATACCTTGCTTGATCGGCCCACACGTCTCCCCTACTTTGGGGATACTACATACGGTCAATATGTGGCTATTACAACGATAATTATTGCCATAAGTTATATTGCCGCAATGATTCTTGAGTCCTGGCTCTTTCACAAAGCCTCATCAAAAATTACCGTCTGATATTCAAAGCACCGATCAACCGATCGGTGCTTTTTCTTGTATCCGATACGTAACTTTGACAGATATGGCAAAACAATGTATTCTCGAATTGTTCCCGTATGACCGTATTCCTTACTCCCGACCACGAAGTTCTTTTTGCTGAACGCTTTGATCTACTTACGGCAGCCAACTTCCGTAAGAATAATCATCCTTGCGCTCACCCAGATTCAATCCATGGTCACACCGAAGATATCTTCGAAGACCAAGCCTACCGAGGGGTTACCCTTGAATCAGCGACGGAATTCGTTACAGATGAAGCAAAAAAAGCATCCGCTCGCTTCGTGAGAAAGTTATTTCCACAGGCTTAAAGCACGCTTCACCGCGTGTCTTTTTTATACTTGATTTTTAGCCTAAACGTGTTATAGTTATATATGCACGTGCCCTCCTAAAGGCAAGTGCCACTGGGTACGTGCGTCAATGCAAACACCCGGACAAGGAAACGACGCGGACAGACCGTTCGCCGAACTGCCTCGAACGGAGCTTGTTAGGCTACTTCAGCTCACGCTGAATACGCTCGGCTCGCTCCACAATTCAGGGCTGTTCAAACCGATGGAATCCAACCCTGAAAAGGGCGCCCGACAGTATGGTTCATTGTCACTAGTTGAAGCGCGGGGACTCTATGTTCTTGCGTATAGACACGTGACCGTGGAAAAAGAGATGGGCGACGGAATGACAGACAGGCAACTTGCGCTAACACTCCAGCATTCGCTGGAAGCGCTAGGCGCCCTGTTTGTCCAGTCAAAGTTCCGTCCGATGGATCCAGATCTGGCGAAAGCAGCTGCCAGATACGGCATAGAGTCAGCAGAGCAAATGGAGGAGATTCTGCTCCTCATGCTCCGTCATCTGACTAAAGCAACTCAGTCTATTGGAGGATTGCCTCCAGACGAGGTGCCGTAAGGTTTCGGCCACAAGCGTTGTTTCAGGGCTGGTGGACGCAAGTCTGCCAGCCCTTTTGATTTGTATAAAACCCACCAAAGACTTAACGAACCTCCCAACCTTTTGCTTTTACCGTCGTGTAGATGGCCTGCATGAATACGTGCACCTCATCATCAGAAAGTGTCTTTGAAAAAGACTGGAATATCATGCGGAAAGCATATGAAGTTTTTCCTTCCTTTGTGAAGGCATCGAACAAATCGGGACCTTTTATCAAAAGTTCACCCGCAGCAGATTGTGCGGCCGATCGAATAGCGGCAGCAACCTCTTCCCCGCTCACCGTTGCAGGCACGAACAAAGCAATATCACGGCCAATAAACGGATAGTGTGAAAATGGAATGTATTTTTTGTCCTGCGACAATGCTTTGAACTGCAAATCAGAAATATGAGACGTGGCCGCAGGATTCTTGGCCAAAAGCTTTGCTACAAGAGCGTCGAAATCGACTTCTACGAGCGCGCCGTACGGACCCACTTCTATCTTTGAATCAAGAGTTGTTCCTAGGGCCGACTCGAGCGCAACAACAGCTTCCTTGAGTACAGATTCCGACGTAACACCCTTCTTTTTCTTTATTTGAGAAACGCCGATGCATAGTGATGTTTTTTCACCGGTCTTAGGGAACACTTTGCCGATCTCACACATGCGAATGGTTTCAAGGCCGAGCAGGTCTGCATTGCGAGCATTTTCTATAAGGGCTTGCGAAAGCTTTGGTGCGAGCTTCTCACGCAATGCCGACTTGTCACTTGCCAAAGGATATGCGACCTCGAAAGAGCCTTTTGGAACGAGAACATACAAAATCATTTCAGAGAAACCTGCGCCCACAAGAGCGTTTTTAACTTTCTCGCCCCAATAGAATGTCGAATTGATGGCAACAGAGGGTAATGCGGGGGTCTGCACTCCAACCAATTCACCATAGCCTTTTATGCGAGCAATCTCGTCCCCGATGTCTTCAGGAATAATCATGTCGAGGCGGTCGAGAGGCGGTGTAACAGTGAGCGCATCACCAGTAACAGAAACAGAACATCCTTGTCTTTCTAAAATATCTTTCATTTCCGCCTGTGAAACCGGCATACCGACCATTGATGAAATGTATGAAACGGGTGCAGTAACGGTCCAAGGTTTTGCTGGGACGGGATACATGTCGGTTGCCACGCCGACTTTTGCTGCGGTGCCCGCTGTTTTTGAAAGCTCTACAATCAGGGCCGTAACCTGATCCATCGCACGACTCGCCAAATCGGATGTAATTTCATTTTCAAAACGCTTCGAAGAGTCGTTACGCAAATTCGTACGGGTAGCGGTACGACGAACCGATGTTGGATTAAAATTCGCTGCCTCGATAATGATATTTTTTGTCGCTTTGGTAACCTCGGCGCGCTTGCCCCCTTTTACGCCGGCGATAGCAAGCGCGCCGAGTGAGTCCGCAATAACAAGATCGCTCTCTTTCAACTCTATTTCGCGGCCATCGAGGATGATGATCTTCTCACCTCCTATAGCTTTGCGTACTGTGATAACGCCCTGAATTTTATCTGCATCAAAAGCATGCAAAGGCTGACCAACGTCAAACATAACGAAATTGGTTGCATCGACGATCGTGTTGATCGAGCGGGCGCCGACCGAGGTCAGTCGTTCTGAAAGCCACGCAGGCGAATCGGCGACCGCCACATTATTCACCCTACGAGCCATATACCGCGGACACAGCTTTGAATCCGTCACATAGACGCTTACCTCTGCAACAGCCTTATCCAGGGCGATTTCAGGCTTTATAGGGGCTTTTAGGGGTGATTTGGCTATAACACTTGCCTCTCGTGCAATACCTGCATGGCACAGGGCGTAGTGGCTACGGTCAGGCAAGACCTTTAGATCAAGTACGGAATCTGCATCAGTTTTGCCGCCAAGGGCCGCCTTCTCCATACCCTCCAACTCAAATGCATGAGCATTAAAAAGTTCGCCGAGCTTTTCGGGCGCAGGAAGTGGTTTTTCAAAATACGTCTGGAGCCATGCGTGAGAAACTTTCATAAAAATATTCGAACTTAGAATTGATTGATGAGACGTAGGTCGCCAGAATACAGGTGGCGGATGTCGTCGATACCGTAGCGCAACAGCACAAGACGATCGACACCCATGCCGAAGGCGAAACCCTTCCAAACAGCAGGATCAAGTCCCGCCGCCTTTATCACGTGTGGATGAACGAGGCCGGCACCGCACGCTTCGAGCCAGCGATTTTTCCACCAGACATCCACTTCAACACCCGGCTCAACGAATCCGAAATAGCTGGAACGGAAACGGATCTTAGTTTCAGGTCCAAGGAACTCTTGGAAAAAGCGCTCGAGCGTGCCCTTAAGCTCGGCCATGGAAACAGATTTGTTTATATAAAGCCCCTCAAACTGATGAAACTGCGCTTCATGAGTAGCATCGGTCGCCTCATTTCGATACACCTTGCCAGGTACGACAATTTTAAAGGCATGCGGACCTGCTGGATCTTTGGCGACCGATTCCATACATCGAACCTGCACTGATGATGTATGGGTGCGTAGAACTTTTTTTGCCTCACCCGGTTTTGTCTTTATCCAGAAGGTATCCTGCATGTCGCGGGCCGGATGATCCTGTGGCACATTCAAAGCGTCGAAGTTATGGAACTCTGTTTCAAGTTCTGGTCCCTGGGCAACAGAAAATCCCATCTTATCGAAAATGACGGACATCTCGCGGATGACGGATGTTACGGGGTGAAGGTGGCCTTTGACTGCGTCGTCTTTCATGGCTTAGACTATAGCATTTTTAATGTATTTTTCCACACGCCACTTACGACCCTTACCCTTATTATGATTTTTAAAATTTGAAGTGAGAGAATGACAGTTTGGGCACAGCAGTCTGAGATTATTTTCTGCATTATTCTCAGAATCCCCATCTAGATGATCCATATCCAAGGGTATGGTGCCTGTTAGAGGATGCTTTTGATTCCAACCACATAAAGAACATCTGGATTCAAACTTCTCAAATAAATAGCGCTTTATGTGTCTTGATATGGATCTCGTGTTAATACCGATGCTTCCAGATATGCTTCCCTTCTTCCATTGAGAGATATATAAAATATACTCGGACTCTTTTTGGCAAAATATGCTACAAAATTTTATCTGCCATCGTTCCAGGGATTGTTTGCAATTTTTACATATAGTATTACTCATCCCAGAAGTCTAACAAACGGAAGATAAAATAATTATAAAGAAAACCGCCTTTGCAGCGGTTTTCTTTCCTTGGAGCCATCTCTCGGGCTCGAACCGAGGACATCCACTTTACAAAAGTGGCGCTCTACCAACTGAGCTAAGATGGCCTACTACTCAAAAAACTATACCCAACTAACTTACCATATCTTTCTTTTTATCCAAAGTCTCCTCGATTTTTCCTTCACCACCTCCCTTCGTAGCCTCCTTTACTTTTTTAAGGTAAAACGATGCTGCGCCGCCGCGAACAAGGTCTTCCTTTTTCTGCGATGCCTTGGACACAACCTCGGAAGAAACCTTGTGAACCTTGTGCGAAAAATGCATTAGGAAACGTACAACATGGACAAACACATAATTCGCTAACAACACAGCGTTTTTGACCGTCATATACGATATGAATCGGCCCGTCGTGTTGTGTACATCGCGTAAAACAGGATCAGCTTTTGTACGAACGGCAGCAAGAGATGGATGTGCGCCTCGGGAGCTCTCGTAGCGCTTGTGGACGATGATACCAATCATCACAGCGAACGACACTGCTAAAAGCAAGAGCTCGACTATCATGGGATTAAGCGCTGTAGCGCGTGAATCGCGTGATCTCGATCTTCTCGCCAAACTTCTGAGTAGCGGAAGAAAGAAGGCCTGCAATCGTTAGATCAGGATTCTTGATGAAAGGCTGGTCCATGAGAATAGCCTCGGCAGGAGTGCCTTCTGGTGCGCCTTCAGCCTTTACGGCAGCAGGACTTGTAGCAGCAGCATGCATCGCAATATCGTATGCCATGGCCTTGAATTCAGGATTGCGGGCAACGAAATCAGTCTCGCAAGCGAGCTCAATCATAACACCCACGGTACCAGACGAATGGATGTACGCAGCGATCTGAGTAGCATTCAAAGTACGATCGCCCTTCTTGGCAGCAGCCTCAGCTCCTTTTTCCTTTATGATAGCGAGAGCCTTTGCCTTGTCGCCACCAGCAGCGTCGAGCGCCTTCTTGCACTGCATGACGGAAACACCGGTTTCTTCTCGAAGCTCTTTGATAAGGTCGTTCATAAAGATGAAGTTAATTTCTAAGTAAAGGTAGGATCTATTATAGCAGAAAGGCGGCTGTATTTCACATGCCGCCCTCTGTTGTTATTACGCGGTCTTGATGACCTTTGCGTTCACGTAGGCCTGGGCCAATTCGTTGAGGAAGAATGCGGCTGACGATGCTGAACCGTCGTTTGCTGGAATAGCGTAGTCTACGAGAGAAAGGTCGCAGTCCGAGCTCGCAATCGCGATAACGGGTACACCCATCTGTCGAGCCTCTGCTACTGCAATGTATTCCTTCTTTGGGTCTACAACAACGAGAACTCCTGGCTTTTCCTTTACTGAAACAATGCCGCCAAAGAGAGTTTCAAGCTTTGCGATTTCGCGATCAATGAGGAGTCGTTCCTTCTTTGTGTACTTTGCGAGCTCGCCCTTTTCCTTTTCCTTGAGTCGTGATTCGAACTTGTCGATTCGCTTTCGGATCTGGGTGAAGTTTGTAAGGGTGCCTCCAATCCATCGTCCACCTACAACAGGCTGGCCTGCCTTGAGTGCAGCTGCCTTTACTGCTGGGATAGCCTCTGACTTGCCTGCTACAAAGAGAGCCTGCTTGCCTGCTGCAGAAATGCTAGCAATGAAAGCCTTTGCGCGCTCGAGAGCGTCTGCTGTTTTCTCAAGGTCGAAAATCTCGATCTTGTTCTTGATACCGAAAACGTACTGCTTTGTTGAAGGGTGTCGGCGCGCCTTTGCGAGGCCGAAATGAGCCCCTACTTTGAACATCGCCTCAACCATCGAATTCTTGTCTTTTATAGTATTTGCCATAATTAAAATGTGTTTCGAAAGTCTAACAGATAGGCCATAAAAAGGCAATACATCGTTAATTTTACTCACCGCGGCAGTTTTCCACAGGACCTAGACTAATAAAAAGAAAGTGGTAGTCTTTTCTCTGTATTGATCTCCCGGAATCCAGATGATGAGCCTCGTGGTAAATCATAAGGATCCCTTAACATAAATCCGTATTATCCTACATCCCATGTCCGCCCATACTGATCTATCCCAAAAGCCCGTTGTTGAACTCCGTCTTCTCGCTGAAAGCGACGACCTTGAACTGAGTCGTCGTGCCGCCGAAGCACTGAAGAGTCAGTGTAGTGGCGAAATCCCCCCAAGTGATTTTGCGGCCCTCACCGCCAACAGCACGATTTGTCCGGCCTAACAACCACGGTTCTACACACGTCACAAAGGCGCACCCACAAGGTGTGCCTTTTTATTGGGAAATAGTAGGCTCATGAGTATGTTTTACTTATATCCCTTAGACAGGAAATATCGCTTTCAATATTTGCTTTATCGTATAGATGTTGTACTATCATGGCCAGAACGCGATACGA
>CAYJAC010000010.1:0-37722 GCA_964368565.1 uncultured Candidatus Saccharibacteria bacterium | reverse complement strand
TTACAGTCAGTTTTATAGCCAATTTACATCTAAAATTCATGAAATCCTTTATCCAACGCCGGAAACTACTCATACTCATAGTCATCGCTGTTATCGTAGTGGCTGTTATAGCATTGAGGGCGGGTGGATCCTCCAATATCGAAACAGTTCAGCTGGTACAAGGAGACCTTGTTCGAACTGTCGAATTGTCGGGTAAAGTTGTGCCAAACGACGATGCGGACCTCGCATTCGAGGTGGGTGGCACCGTTGCGGCCGTATATAAAAAGGTAGGTGACAAAGTCTATGCGGGCGAGATATTGGTAGAGCTCGACCGTTCCAGCACTCGGGCAGACCTTTTGAAAGCCGAAGCGGACCTTGCTGTCGCCCGGGCTGAATTAGCAAAGCTTTCCGGCGGTACAGACCTCCAGGCCCAGATCACCAATTCAAAGACCGGCGTTATACAGGATATTGTTGA
Organism: uncultured Candidatus Saccharibacteria bacterium; assembly: GCA_964368565.1. GTDB lineage: Bacteria > Patescibacteriota > Minisyncoccia > Phycocordibacterales > UBA6065 > UBA6065. The sequence goes on along the minus strand of CAYJAC010000010.1, from coordinate 37,268 downwards.
TGCGTATACCAAGGCGAGCGATGCGGTCTTTAACAAAGTCGACCAGTTCTTTGAAGACCCGCGCACACAGAACCCTCGCATCACATATGCCTTTAAGAGCCTAACCCTCCGCGACGAAATCAATGCCGAGCGCATTATCGCGGGCGAAGTGTTGGCAAAATGGAAGGTTGTTGTTGATCGTATGAACACGGCAAACTATGCAACCAGTGACCTTACTCTATCCCAAGAATACCTGCGAACAATCGGATCATTCCTCGATGATGTGTCATTAGCCGTGAATAGTTTTGAGGCAAACTCATCTCTTACACAGACATCTATTGATAAATACAGATCGGATGTTTCGGCGGCTCGCCAGAACGTAAACTCTGCTGCTACTACATTGATTGCTGGAGAAAAGGGACTTACCGCAGATGTATCTGATGTTCCTGTTCAGGTTGCGCGCGTTTCAGGTGCAGAGGCTACTGTCGCAAACTACCAGGCAAAGCTATCAAAAATGTCGCTACGTTCTCCGATAACAGGAGTTGTTTCAAAGCAGGATGCAAAGATTGGTGAGTCAATCGCTCCCAATACAATCGTATCAGCTGTCATTAGTCAGGATTACAAAATCGAGGCATATGTTCCCGAAGTCAGTGTTTCCGGTGTGACCATTGGTGCAAAAGCAAAAGTGAGCTTGGATGCGTACGGCAAAGACGTTGTATTTGATACCGTCATTAGCAGCATCGAACCGCGCGAGACCATTCGAGACGGGGTATCGACCTACAAGATCGAACTCACATTCAACATTGCTGATGAGCGTGTACGATCAGGAATGACCTCGAACATTTCTATCGAAACATTGCGCAAGCCCGAGGTGATGCTTTTGCCAGCACGAGCAATCGTAGAAAAGAACGGCTTAAAGACTGTATCAATCAAAGAAGCAAACGGCGACGTTCGGTCACAGGTGGTTGAAGTGGGCGAGGCTGATTCGAAAGGCAATGTTGAAATCACTGGACTTGATCCATCGTATGTTGTTTTGCTTAATCCAGCCCCTTAAACTTCATGCCGCAATTTATTCGCATAGGTTTCTTTCTTGCTCTGCGCCAGGTACTGCGCGCAAGCAAGTGGACAACGGGGCTCATCATTTTCGTGATGATGCTCACATTCCTCAACCTGACCGTGGTGTCGGGTATTTTGGTGGGGCTTATCGAAGGTTCTGTTGAGGCAAACAAAACGTACTATACGTCCGATGTCATCATCTCGGTCTTGCCTAAGAAGGATTACATAGAGCAAAGTCCAAAGGTGATTTCTGTTATTTCTGCCCTGCCTGAAATGGAAGCCTATTCTGCACGATATATCCAGGGTGGTACCATCGAGGCGAATTACAAGACTGCATCCAAGGATGAAGACATTGAATCAGCGGGTGGATCGTTCGTGGGTATTAATCCAATAAAGGAGACAGAGACTACCGGGATGGAGCGTTTTGTTGTCGAGGGATCATTTTTAACACCGACTGACTATGACCAGGTGCTGGTGGGTGCAAACTTCCTTCGAAAGTATCTTCCTATTGAATCACCGGGATTCACGACTCTTTCAAACGTGAATATCGGCGACAAAATCCGTGTAAAGGTAAACGGTATATCGCGCGAGGTGACGGTGAAGGGCATTGTTAAGTCAAAGGTAGATGAACTTTCATTCCGCATCTTCTTTGTTGATTCGCAGTTGCGCGGACTCATTGGGCGCGATGACTACAATGTCGATGAAATTTCTATAAAGCTCAAGCCGGGTGCAAGTGCGGAGGTTGTACGTGATGCTCTAAAGCGTTCGGGTCTTGACCAGTATGCAAAGGTGCAGACATTCGAGGATGCCCAGCCTAAGTTCCTCAAGGACATCAAGGCAACGTTCGCGCTCCTGGGCAACATGCTCTCATCTATCGGCCTTACGGTGGCATCAATTACGATATTCATTGTGATCTTTATCAATGCCATCACGCGCAGAAAATTCATCGGTATTTTGAAGGGGATCGGCATCAGTGGTGTTGCTATTGAGGTATCGTATATATTCCAGTCGTTCTTTTATGCCGTTTCCGGATCGGCTATTGGACTCGTAGTCCTCTATGCATTCCTTCAGCCCTACATTGCAGCACATCCGATAGACTTCCCATTCTCTGATGGAATCCTTGTGGCGCCGCTCGCTGAGACACTGTTCCGTGTGGCGCTCCTTGTCGTGACGACTATCATCGCAGGCTATATACCAGCACGCATGATTGTTCGCAAAAACACACTCGACTCTATTCTTGGAAGAAACTAATCGCCAAGCAACATATATGTCACTCATCACAGTTAAAAACTTAATAAAAAGCTTCAAGAACGGGGATAAAGAAACCCAGGTTTTGAAAGGTGTCGATTTTACGTGCGAAGAAGGGGAATTCATTGCCATCATGGGACGTTCGGGCGCCGGAAAGTCTACGTTCCTCTATCAACTCAGTCTTTTGGATGAGCCAACTGCTGGCGAGATAATTATCTTCGGCAAGGATACTCACGCCATGACGGCAGATGAGAAAACATCATTTAGGTTGAACGAGCTCGGTTATGTGTTTCAGGATTACGCTTTGCTGCCGGACCTTACCGCGATTGAAAATGTAGCCATCCCGCTCATGATGCAGGGCAAGTCAAAAGCCGACGCATACACGCAGGCAAAATTCTCGCTTGAACGAGTGGGATTAGGGCATCGCCTGACAAACCTGCCCAGCCAGCTATCTGGAGGTGAGCAGCAGCGCGTCTCTGTTGCGCGTGCACTATCTCACAAGCCCCGCATCCTGTTTGCCGACGAGCCGACCGCAAACCTCGACAATGAATCGTCGCGCACAGTCATGAAATTGTTTGAAGAAATTTATCGCCAAGGCCAGACCATCATCATGGTTACCCACGAAGAAGAATATGCAAAGTTGGCAAAGAGAATTGTGAGGTTGGATGATGGGAAGATTGTTGGGGATATTAAAGATTAGTTCTCACTTCAGTCATTTGGTCTTTGTCTCGCACGCTCGATCTCTCCTCCGGAGATCTCACTCTGTCCTCGGCGCTCAGACGTCAAAAGGAGCCTTGACGTCTCCAAGGTTCGCGCCTGCGGAGGCTCACCAAAGACCAAATGACTGAAGTGAGATCAAGCCCTTTACGTCCGCTCATAAGAAAAGCCGTCAGAGATTTAATCTGACGACTTTTCATTGTTCCACTTCTTTCGAAGGAACAGCCCGAAGGCATTTGTAATTTTATAGTAGCAAACAGTGTCAGCGGGGTCAATCACTATATTTTCGAGACCCTCCTCTTCTTATCCAAATCAGCAAATACTGTGAACGCCAGGGCGATGATGACGAGGTTTTTAATGATGTATTGACCTTCGAGCGACGGTTGCAGATAACCGGTCCAAGTCACACTGGTAAGGAGGAAGAGTGGCATGATGGTTGTGATCATGTGGGGGATAAGTAGGATCATGGCGAACTTTTCCATGCGAGGAACGACAAAAAGGAAGCCGATGAGTACTTCGGTCCAACCAAGGATGATAATGAAGGTGTTCGCGCTAAACGGAACGAACAAGCCAAGTGTTCCATTGAAGAGTTCTGTAACGAGGGCAGAGGCGGGGGAGAGACCAAATACTTTGAGTGCGCCAAACCAGACAAAGACGATGAAAAGGGCGAGATGGGCAAAGAGGAATGCGTTATATTCTGTTCGTTTCATGATGTTAAAAGTGCGCTGCGTGGGCCGCGCTATTATTTTGCGTGGATATATACGTAAATGTCCTCGAGTGCTTTCACGGCGTCGCCTGCGGCAATATTGTTCTGGTGGTACAGCCCGTCGGTACAATCGCCGGCGGCCCAAACGCCAGGGACTGATGTTGCCTGTGTGCGTGCATCGACGACGACGCGGCCAAATGGGTCGATGGCTACCAATTCCTTTGCAAAATCCGTCGCGGGCAAGGATCCGATCTCTGCGAATATGCCTGAGACGGGGAGCTCGACGGTTTCACCGCCTTCATTTTTATATGAAAGTGATGTTACAAATTTGCCACCCTTTACTTCAACCAATTTTGCATTGGTGACGGCACGCATATTTGGATTGGAGAGCACTTTTTTAACGGTGACAGGATCTGCACGGAATTCATCGCTACGATTGAGGAGTGTGACTGACTTACAGTAGGCGAGTAGCTGGGCAGCTGATTCAAATGCAGCATTACCTCCGCCAATGACAGCTACGTCCTGACCGGCAAATACTGGACCATCGCATGATGCACAGTAGGTGATGCCCTTGTGTTCAAATACGTCAGCACCAGGAACGTCTAGTTTGCGGCGGCGCGAGCCAGTGGCTATGAGCACAGTCTTTGCTTGATACGTAGCGGTTTCTGTCACTATCTCGAACCCAGCATCGCTCGCGCCGCCGATCTTTGAAACCTTTTTACAGTATTCACCCGTTTTTATATCAACAATATCTGCTGAATACGCACGGAGGTGATTTTCCAAGCTTTTGGCAAAGTCAGACCCGGCGATCTTTACCGTTCCAATCCAGTTCTCGATGCCCTCAGATACGGTTGACTGGCTTTCCCAGTCCTTTGTTATAAAGACAGTCTTGAGTCGCTTCCTAGACGCGTATACGCCCGCTGCGACGCCTGCTGGACCTCCTCCGATGATTGCTAAGTCGTACATAGTGGAACTTAGTATAGCAGAAGGGGAACACGCTAAAAAGGTCGATCCCTATCTATTGACTTTTGTGCTGTAAAATAGTACAATATTGATAGAATAAAGATTGATATTGGGTGGCGCCAGGGGCACGATTCCGCGCCTCTTCTCTGTCCACTATCAACTATAACAATTAGGTCTTCGAAAAATGAAAACACTGCGTATAATTCTTCTTGCTCTCTTAGGAGTAATCGTCGGTAAAGCATTCGGGCAAGTCTCGGTGCCGTATCCGTCTTTTTCACTATTGAGCACCCCTCAAATCACTACCTACGTCCAGTCGGATGGTAGAACGTTTGTAACAGGAACATTCAACATTCAGATCATGTCTGTTGGTAGCGATGGCCCAGACGGTTTTGCCGATGACTTTACCTTCGGGTTGAGTTCATGGCAATTCTCGGTTCGTAAGAATGGGGTCACCATTCCAACCTTGAATGCAGTCTCGTATAAGTCGTTCACTATTCCATCAGCAGGTGTGATTGCAAATCTGGGGCAGTTTGAGTCTTCATTTACACTGCAAGGAAATAACAGCGTTTCGCTGCCTATATCCTTCAGTTTCTTTGAATCACTCTTATCGCCAGGGCTAAATGGCACCGGAGCGTATTCAATTCAGCTTGATGGATTCAGTTTCATCGATGGTTCTGGCACACAACGGTCAAACGGTGTGATGATATCGTCGGTGGGTGATTGGATAACCCAGAGCGTTCAGGTTACTCCTGTGGGTATATTTGACGGAGGCGGATCTGCCATTCCTGAACCCTCCACCTATGCTGCAATCGTCGGAGTGCTGATCCTAGGAATCGTCATCTGGCGCCGCAAGGCCCAAACCAGCAGTGTTTCAAACTTTGCCAGTTCTTAGTTCAGGTGTCTGCGACATCCGAACAAAAAACCGCCCGGCCCTATGGCACGTGCGGTTTTCCTTTTTTATATAGAAACCTATTTCTTCCTTCGGAGAAATGCTGGTACTGCACCCCAATCGTCATCATCGTGGTCGATGGTAGGGATGGTAGATTTCTTGTCTTCAATAATGATAGGCTTTGGTTCAGGCCTTTCCTCCTTTGCTACTGGGGCGACGATTGAATTGTGAATCTTCTTTGCCTCTTCCTTTGGATCTGGACCGCTAAAGAGGGACTTAGACTTTGTAGTGTTGCTTGTTGCAACCTCGCCGAAACCAGAGGCGATGACGGTGACTTTGATCTCGCCCTTCTTGAGCTTTTCGTCGCGGACGGTACCGAAGATGACCTTTGCGCTCGGGTCGATAGATTCAGTGATGATTTTTGCAGCATCCTGGATTTCGAACATGGTGAGGTCGTCACCACCAGCGATAGAGAAGAGTACGCCCTTTGCGCCTGCGATAGAAATATCGAGGAGAGGGGATGAGATTGCCATTTTAGCTGCGTCCTCTGCGCGCTTTTCGCCACTACCTATACCAATACCCATAAGTGCCGGACCTGCATTTTCCATGATTGCACGAATGTCGGCAAAGTCGATGTTGATGATACCAGGGGTGGTGATGAGGTCAGAGATACCTTCTACAGCCTGCTTGAGCACCTCGTCACAGATAGCAAAGGCTGCTTTTGCAGTAGTATTGCGATCGATGTTTGCCAAAAGGCGATCGTTAGGAATAACGATGATTGCGTCAACTTCCTTGCGGAGGTTTTCGAGAGCCTGTTCTGCAATTTTAATGCGCTGAGCACCTTCGAAGAAGAAAGGCTTTGTAACGACAGCGACGGTGAGAGCACCGAGCTCCTTTGCCGTCTTTGCGACGACAGGTGTCGCACCTGATGCTGTTCCGCCTCCCATTCCTCCGGTGACGAAAACCATGTCAGCACCTTTTACTGCTTCCTGGAGTTCTTCTTTTGTTTCCTCAATAGCACGTCGTCCAAGGTCGGGGTTCATTCCTGCACCGAGACCCTTTGTGAGGTTCTTGCCAATGTGGATTTTCTTTTTTGCCAAAGAGTGATGGAGATCCTGAGCATCGGTATTGACCGCAATGAAGTCGACTCCTTTTACTTTGGAGTTGATCATGTGGTTGAGGGCATTTTTGCCCGATCCGCCCACGCCAAGGACCTTGATGCGTGCGAATGTCTCTACTTCAGGAATGATATTTGGCATGTGGTAATGGTTTAAAGCCAGACGGGGTTAGCCGTCTGATTGGTTAAGGTGGGTACATCATAGCAAAAGACCCTTAAAATACAACGGTTTGTCCACTTTTTACATCAAATTTGCTGATTCGTCCCCAATGTCGTGAAATAGGGCTATACATCAACCTTTTAAAGCCGAGAATTATAAAAAAAGCCGCACAGATTAGGTGATATGCGCGGTTTAAGACTGGTGGCTATTTTGCCGGCCGGCTTTTAACTCCGAGGACGATGACGTCACGATTCATGTCGTAGGTATCGCCTGCGAGCTCGATATTTAGGCCATTAGCCCGGTTGGCGAATCGACGGTAGTGATGCGAGTTGTTTATAAGCTCTGGTGTGCCGATCGAATAGAGGTTGCCCTCCAGCAGGATTTCGGGCCTCTTCCAAATAAACCAAAGGCTTTCAAATGTCGTTGCAGGGAAAAGCTTTTTGCGGCGTAGCTTTTTTTGAACGACATCTACATGTGTGTAGCGATTTATTTTGATAGGGTGGAACATGACGGAGGCTCTTCCTGTCGCAAAACCTTTTGCCATATCACTAATCTCATACTGCACAGAGGCGGGCTTGATTAGGCGAATGAGCTCCGAAAGCTTCATATCGAAATCAAGTTCCAGCGACATCGAAATAGGTGGGAGCCCCAGTGCTTTCCGCAAGGCATTTCTATCCACTTTGCTTAGCTGTCCCTTTGCTATGCCTTCGGCGACGTCGGAAAGAATTCCGGTCGTGAGGCCTTGATTAAAGGTGTTCTCAAGAACACCGTGTTGCGTAAGAAGTTCAGTCCATTTTGTGAACTGACCCGAGGTGTATGCTGACTTATTCATGTGGTATTCCAGTATGAATGCCGACTCTTTCGAGGGGCTGGTTGAGCTTGACGATTCAGAGAGATTCGTCACAGCTTTAAAATTCCCTAAAGAGCCTTAAAGCTGTGACAAAACAAAGCCATATCAAAGATCTAACACATATGCTTTATACACTAAAATATCGACTATTGTCAATAGTGGGTATAAAATCCTACGGGAGGAATTGCTTGAACCACTGTCCAATTTTTTCCAAAAGAGTTTTGCCGCCTTTTGAGATTCCAGAATCCTGGCCTTCTTCAGATCCTATGCCAAGGATGGTAAGGCCGTATGCAACAGACCACGAAGAGTCTTTTATGCCGTCTTTGCCTGTTGAACCGAGCGTTGCAAGGCGGGCGGGAAGTTTGAGCGATGCTTTTGCTAAGTCTTCGATCGTCGCAATACCTGAACCTCCACCAGTGATGATGATGCCGGCAGGCAAGAGTCCATTGCGATCAATCTTTTTCAAATGAGCTTCAATTAAGTCAAAGATATCTGAAAGACGCGCCGATACAATTTCATCAAGCTTCTTTTTTGATACGTTGAGCGAGAGGGAGCCGCCACGTTTGAGGCTTTCGGCGTCTTCAATCGGGACTTTTAGGCCAAGGGCGATATCGTTGGTGATGTCTGTCGACCCTATAGGGAATACTTCGAGCGAGACAGGCAGGTTATTTTCGAATACAACAATCGAAACAGTTTCTGCGCCGATATTGGCAAGAAGGCAGCCGGCAACTTTCTGATTTTTTGAAAGAGTGACGAGGGATGCTGCCAAAGGCGATGCAACAACATCGAGTACTTCGATACCGGCATCAGAGATTGCATCGACGAGGTCGTCGAGGTGCTGAGACAAACAAGTGACGAACAGAACCTTTGCTTCGAGCTTGTTGCCCTTCATGCCGAGCGGTCGGCCAAGGACAGTCTTGCCGTCTATTTTGTATGAAAGGGGGACGGTGTGAATGATGCGACGATTGATAGTCGCGCCCGATGGGATATTACGTTCGGCCAATGCGAGCGCCTTGTCGATGTCGATCTGGCTCACCTCAGAATCTCCGCGCGAAATAACAGCAGAACCAATGTTCACCAAAGACTGTAGGCTGATGCCGCCGATTGATATAAAGGCTCTCTTTACCTTATAGCCTGATATTTTTTCAGCTTGGGCGACGGCCTGCATGACAGATTTTGTCACGTCGCGGGAATTGACGATGTATCCATGTCGAAGTCCCTTTGATTCTGCAAAGCCGGTGCCGATGATGCGTGGCAAGACGCGATCGGTTTCAGGATCGGATTCAGAGATCACGACCTTTACTTGGTATGTACCGATATCTATTCCTGCTGCTATGTGTTTGCGCATGATTGTGGAGTGCGGCGCAAAAGGTCCAAGCCTTCTTTAAATTCCGAACTGCTTTCGAAACTTTGCTTCCGTTCTCTCCATTGTAACCCCATGATCCATTCCTTTCAAATGCACCAATCCATGAATGTACAAAAAAGCAACCATATTCACCGGTGTGCGGTCGAATTCCTTTGCCTGGCGCCGTGCTTCTAAAGGGTTAAGAAAGATCTCGCCCGAGACATCGTTGAGGGGGAACGAGAGTACGTTTGGAATGTATCCCTTGTCGCGCGTTTCGATATTTATCTTGCGCGATTCCTCATCGCCCACAAATACGACAGAGAGGTCATATTCCGGGCCGAGCACCGCGTTTTTCATATCGAGAAAAGGCAAGCTTGGAAGCTTGCCTTTAGTCCGGTTGATCAGAGAGAATGTTTCTGAATCAGCCATTGTTTTTATCGTCGTCCCTTGCCGCGAGGTGCGTCAGGATTGATCTTGCCGAGTTTGATGTCCTGTGCGATCTCTGCGCGCTTTTCGATTGAAGCGAGAGTCTTCATCTTGTTCTTGTAGTGAGAGAGGACGCGCTCATGGTACCTTTCGCCGCGGACGCGGGGAAGAATACCTGAACCCTGTACTCGCTTTGTGAAGCGTCGGAGGAGTCCCAATGGGTTCTCTGTTCCGTTTCGTGTTACTTCTACGTTTGTTGCCATTAAAGTGTTTAAATCGTTAAATAAAGCCTTATAAAGGGTGCCGTAGTTCACGGCTATTTAGACCGAAAGAATAGCATATGGGGCCTATATATTCAAGTCAGAGGCCGTTTTATACCCGAAACCTCTTCAGCGCCAACGCGGCTTCGCTTGCGAGCACTGCATTCTGCGATCTGGTTGAAGTCTCGCGAATGATCACGGTATTTTCCATAGCCTCTTTCTTGCCCATGATGACGACGACGGGAGCTTGCATCTTTTCTGCCTGGCCGACCTGTCCTGCGATTTTGTCCTTGGCCAGAGACTGTGCAACTGGTACACGTGCCTGACGGAATGATTCGATGAGTCGGAGTGACTTCAGTTTTGCCTCAAAGCCAAGCTGCATAAAGCAAATCTGTGGATCAAGAATCTTTGCGATGACTGACATTTTTATTTCGGCTCCTGCTACTGCCTTCTTTGGGATTGCAATCGATACGCCGACAGCAGGAAGCTCTTTTTTATGACCGAGGCGCTTTGCGAGCGTGTTGTATCGGATGCCAATAGCCTTTGGATGGCTCTTGGGGTCAGTACCGCGGATCTCGAACACTGTCTCGCCGCAGAAGTCACGATTGGCGACGAGGGCGTTGTTGATAGTGTAAGGAATTTCCAAGGATTCAAGGAATTCGAGCACTTCTTTGAAGTGCTGGCGTGACCTTTCAGAGAGAAAGTTGATTGATTTTGGGCAATCTGCAGCGAGCTTGAGGCAGTCCTCGTGATCGCAACCAAGGAGTGCAAAGACATCTTTCTTGAATGTCTCACGGCATTTTGCAGGAAGAGAACTGAGATTCTTGCGGTAGTATGCAGTCACTTCTCGAGTAAAGCGGGCAAGGGATTCCTTGTCGCCGATAGAGTTTATCTCGACATGAAGGTCGGTATCACCAGCATCGTGAAGCACAGCGACAGCTGTCTGCATGAGGATGGCCTCAGCGATGGACTTGTCTGTGCCGATGATTTCGAATCCGTAGTGTGACTCTTTTGTGCTTGGCTTGCGTCGGTCGCCGATAAAAGGTTTTTTATAGAAATACATGAGCGGCATTGCCAGTGTTCCCATTTTTTCCTTTTCATACATATGGAGAAGGGCGACTTTTTCCTCTAGTCGGACGACCGCACCTTCTTCGTGATTATCCTGGTCGACAACTATTTCGCATTCAGAAATCGACTTTGACTGGGTAATATCATCGGCGTGTATGTGGGGCTGGGCAAGCGGTGTAAAGCCATAGAAAAGGGCAGTCTCACCAACAGAGTCGAGACCTTCGTACGAGACATACTTTGGGTGCTCGATTTTCTTGGCTTTTACCGACACTGATTTTTTTGCTGGTAGCGCTGATGGAGTCATGGGAATGATCATATTAGTTGGTTAGTATGGTTGAACTTGCGACTACACCGGGTAGCATGTCGATACGATTGACGGGTAGCAGGCGTACGAGGGGTCGGCCGATAATGTCGTTTTTTGGTAGTGCACCCCAGACGCGTGAGTCAGAGCTGACGCCACGGTTGTCACCCATGACGAAATATTCCTCCTTGCCCAGGGTTAGGGTCTTTGAAAGGAAGGAGGTGCTGTGTATATATGGTTCGTTAAGAACTTTGCCTTTTGGATGTTCGGCATTGATGATTGTCACAACATTATTTTTGACAATAACGGTCTCGCCGGGAAGACCGATAACCCTTTTTATAAAGTACTTAGAAGTGTCCTGAGGGTATTTGAATATGAGCACATCCCCACGCTCAGGTTCGTTAAAGCGGTATGTGACTTCGTCCACAACGAGGTATTCACCATCAGCAAAGGTGGAGTCCATAGATGCACCAGAGACAACAAAAGGTTGCGCAATCCATAGGCGGATAGGTACAACAACAAAGATGGCAATAGCCGCATACCAAAGAGTTTCTTTAATAAAATTACTCTTTGGCTTTTGCTCTGCAGAGAGCGGGGTTGGCGGGGTTGGGTTCGTATCGTTCTCTGGATCCATGAAAGGGCGGTTAAATATGTAAAAGTAGGTCAAGTATAGTCTCCAACTGCCACTGGACACAATGGCACTAAGGGTTTTGTAATACTGATCCCTTTCTTGGCTTTGCACTGCCCGTTCGGAGTACAGGTTTTCGCCTTGGAGGCGAAACCTTCACTCTCGCACCGTCGTGCTCCGAGAGCCTCCTCTCAGGCAGTGCAAAGCCAAGAGAGGGATACTAGCCCAAATCTCTTTAGCCTAATAAAAAGTCCCGCAGAGTGCGGGACTGTCTGAACTATTGCAGTTAGCGTTTGAACCGGGCGATACTTGAAGAACACGTTGCCTGAATCTTTAGTCGGAGCAGAGCGAGGGTAAGACCTGCCAAGCCGCCGACCAGAGGATTGTCTTTGGCGTAATGACCGATCAATGCGCCGAGACTGCATGCCGCTGAACATGCATACGTGTCATCGTTCCAAATCTGTGGGCCGGCCTTGGCAATGGCACGGTAAGCGATCGCCGTCCACATGAAAGCGTGATAGACGATCACGAATATTAAGACTAATGCCAGAACAATGCATATGGTTGGGCCTATTACGACAAAGAACGGAGGAAAAACGAGGGTCGTAAGAATGCTTGATATCAAGGCGTTTTGCTTAATTTGACTGAACTCACCTTTGCATAAAAGGGTGTAGTTGCCTGTCATACAATCTTGGAGGACCAAGAGAGCAATGACACCAACATAGCATCCAGCCCATTGAAGGTAATTCATAGCCTGAGCATTTTCCAGGAGAGGAACTAGTGACAGGCTGGAACCAGCATTCCAGAGTCCCCAGATATCCAGGATGACAGCACCAAGAAGTGAAAAACCTGCCGCGGTAATTGCACATCCGCTCATTACTATACGTATCTGCCTTCCTAACCATTCGGTGCTGGGTATGAAGACTTCTCGGCAGAACTCAGCGACATTCGGTTCGAGATTGAATTCGCACCGTGCGATTTCATTACTGATTTCTTTTCCTGACTTGATGACAAGGCCAATCATGGCACCGATGATCAATCCGACCCACCAGAAACTAGGCGACAAGGCTCTCATGGAGAGCGTCCCCAGGAAGCCACCAGTAAAGGCGGCAACAAGCATAGTATGTGAAGAGCTCATAAGGATTCCTTGCGATATTCCTATGCTTTCAAATGTCTGTCAATCTTATCTGATGTTTGTTTCATGCTTTGCGCCAAAGGCGGGGTGTCGCTATACTGGTAGCCATGATAATCATTGGACTAGGAAACCCGGGTACAGAGTACGAAGGCACACGACATAATGCAGGTCGCGAGGCTGTAGAAAAGTTTGCAAAAAAGACAGGTTTTAATGATTTTGAATTGGATAAGAAAAAGAAGGCTCTCGTGAGCGAAGGTAAAGTTGGCAAGAATAAAGCGACACTCGTTTTGCCTGAGACATTTATGAATAAATCAGGCGACGCAGCGGGGAAGTTTGCTAAGGGAGCAAAAAAGGTAAAGGACTCGCAGGGCAAGTCGATGAAAGCTTTTCCTGAATTGATTGTTGTTCACGATGATCTCGATATTCCGTTAGGCAAGGCAAAGATGTCATGGGACAAGAGTGCGGGTGGTCACAAAGGCGTCGAGTCAGTTATAAAAGCGGTGGGCACACAGGGTTTTTTCCGCATCAGAATCGGTATCACTCCAGCTTCAGCAAAAGGCAAGATGAAGAAGCTCGATCATGAAACTATTATCGACAACTTTATCGTTGCTGAGTTTAAGGACAAAGAAGCCGACGAACTGAAGGGTGTTATAAAGAAAGTTGTTGATTGTCTGGAGCATGCCGTAGCTGAATCTCCAGAGCGGGCAATGAGCGAATACAACGCTATTTTCAATAAATAGAGTCGAAAATAAAAAACACCTTCGCGCAGGCGAGGGTGTTTTACTTTGAAAAATAAAGAACAAAAGAGTGGGCGGGCGGCACGTGGTATCTAATCAGCGTGCCGCCCGCTTTTCTGACTCGGCGCGTCAGTCATAAGAGTGAGGAACGGTCGACAACAGAGCATGTCTTCCGCTTTCTCTTGGATATCGACCCGATGGAGTAAACCACCTGGGCGGAGGGAGATTGCTCTCCTTAAGGGTCCCGACAGACTGTGAACGTGGGCAAACGTGCCCTGAATGTCGGCTTATCCGGGGTCTGTGACCTTGTAGCTTGCAGCAACTACGTTTACCTCTATGCCTACGCTCCCACACTGCCGGGAGAACGACCGCCTCTGCGCTCCGTCTTCGCTTCGGGGAGCCTTTGCTCGCCGTTAGACTGATAGAGCATTCGCGGCTAGAGGAATCTTATGTGTATTTCGATCCGCAGCACGAAGCATACGGTCAAATCGAAACGGTTTCGGCGCCTCAGAGAAAATACTACTCTTTGCCTATAATTAGTCAAACAAAAAGACCGTTTGCATGTCCTTTTCCGACTTGGACGTGCAAACGGTCTCTTTATTTAAATTATTTCTTGTCTCCAGCGAAAGACAATGTCATCTTCTGGTTTCCTGCATCAAAGAGAGAGATCTTGAATGCATATACTTTGCCGAGCTCGAGGTTTGCGCGGAGCTTTTCATCTGAACCGAATTCAGAAACATGAACGAGTCCTGCAATGCCTTCCTCGATCGAAGCAAGAGCGCCGTGGCGGTTGAACTTGATGACCACGCCTTTGACAACCTGGTCCTTCTTGTACTTCTTGCCAGCCTCTACCCATGGATTAGGCTTCAAAGCCTTGATAGAAAGGGATACCTTTCCTTCTTTAACTTCAATAACCTTTACCATGACCTTGTCGCCAACCTTGAATCGAGTCTTTGGATCCTCAACGAGTGCCCAGTCGATTTCAGAGATGTGGACGAGACCTTCGAGACCCTCATCGATCTTTACGAAGACGCCGAAGTCAACCATTCCAGTGACCTTGCCTTCAACTTCGTCTCCGACCTTGAACTTTGCTACTGCAACTGCCTTGTCCTTGCCTTCGACCGAGTTCTTCTCAGAGAAGATGAGCTTACCTTCCTTAGGGAAAGCGCCGATGATAGAGACGGCAAGCTTTGTGCCAACCAATTTCTTCAATTCAGCGAGGATAGAATCCTTGTCGCCGTCAGCTACGCGAGGGTAGTGCTCGGGCTTGAGCTGGGAAGCAGGGAGGAAGCCCTGGATGCCCTGCCATTCGATAATGAGTCCGCCCTTGTTTGCCTCCTTGATAGGGAGCTCGAGGATGGTCTTTGAAACGATAGCCTGCTCTGCCTCTGTCCAAATGAGAGCCTGTCGTGCCTCCTTAAGAGAGAGCTCAATATAGCCGTCCTTGTTTGAAGCATCAACAACCTTTGCAGCAACCTTGTCGCCGATGTTGATCTTCTTGATTACGTCGCGAGCAATGATGTATTCGCGTCCGTAAATAATACCGGTACCGAATGGAGGGAGGTCAATAAAGACACCCTTCTTGTCGATAGCAATAACGGTTCCTTCGATAAGGTCTCCTACGTTTGGAGGAGTAGCTGTATCGTTGAGCATCTTGCCCATAGGTGTAGCGTGCTTCGCTTTCGCCTCTGCTTCAGCGGCCAAAACAGCCTCTGACTTCTTTACTTCCTTCTTGACCTTTGGGGTCTTAGCTTCTGTTGCCATAATTATGAAAAAAGCCTGAAATTTCTTTTTGCGCAGATTCTCGTAGCCGTGGGCCTGCAAAAAGTGTTAATTTCGAGGGTTTTTCTGATAAAACCAGCCGTAAGGCCAGTGGGAAAGATACTACCATAAAAGCGCTGGTTTACAAGCATTGTAAAAAAAGCCACCCAAGAAAGGGGTGACAAATGAGTCGGTCTATTTAACTTCAGAAAGTAGCTGGGCGAACACTTCCGTAGTCCAGGGTTTTTTGTGGGCCTACGCCTAAATGAATACGATATGGTTGGAGAAGGTCGTAAAATGGTCCCTCAATGGTTATCTCCTGGTTTTCCCACAAATAAATTTGGGGACATGTTGCCTTGCCGATAGCAACAATCGCCGGTTGGGGTGCGTCCTTGGGTGTGACTGTGATCCACCACGTATTAGGTTCTGGCATAACTGCTTGCCACATCAGGTGAAAAACGCAGCGATCCTTATCCAGGTTAAAGAGAGAGATTGGGCCACGATAGCGACCGCCTTCAGTTTTTGTGTATTCAATGTCTTTGCCGATAATCTGATCGCGCATAGACAGCATGTTTTCCCAGTTGATCTGTTGATAATTAAGCATAAATGAGCGGGGTTTTCCCACACCACATTACTTCTCTAATAGGGGATGTCAATCTAGATACAAAAACCGAAATACCTTATACTCATTCCATTATGGTAATCACATATCAAGGCGGAGCATTCGTAAAAGTTCAGTTCGGCGACATAACAATCGCGGTTAATCCTATTTCCAAAGACTCAAAGCTGAAGAGTTCACGATTCGGTGCGGATATTGCTTTGATTTCAGTTAATCACGAGGATTTCAACGGCGTCGATCAGGTTTCATTTGGTGAGAGGAATGCATTTGCGGTCACAGGCCCTGGCGAGTACGAAATCAAAGACGTCTTTATCAAGGGCTTCAAATCTGAATCGAATTACGGCGGTGAGCCTCGATTGAACACTATATATACAGTGAACCTCGAGAATATGAATCTCTGTTTCCTCGGTGGACTTTCTTCAAAGGAAATTCCTGATGCTGCAAACGAAGAGATCGAAACTATTGATGTATTGTTCGTACCTGTCGGCGGTGCGGGAACCCTTACACCAAGCGATGCATATAAACTCGCCGTAAAGCTCGAGCCAAAGCTCATTGTGCCGCTGTATTGGGGTGATAATACTGCTCTCAAAACATTCCTTAAGGAGGCCGGTGAGGAATCTGTAAAGCCAGTAGACAAGCTCACACTTAAGAAGAAGGATTTGGAAGGGAAGGACGCGGATGTTGTAGTCCTCGAGCCTGCCGCATAGTACACCAGTGTGCTGTTGGCGCTGTAGAGCAATAACTCTATGTTTCAATACCTCGAAAATTTGCGAAAGAAACCTGAGCCGGAAAGAAAGAAGGCTGTCTTTTTGATTTCACTTTATATAACTCTGGGCATCGCCATCATTTGGGGGATTAGCACATCTATCAAGGTTTCAGGCACTAATTTTGACTTTGATACGAGCGCAATCGACAAGAAGATGCCAAGTCTCGGCGAGACATTTGATAGCTTTACGGACAAGCTCGGCCAAATATTCAACAAATCATCTGCTGAGCCAGTTGCAACTACAACCGAATCCGAAGCCACCACCTCAGAGCAGTTTCAAGAGATTCAAATAGAGGAATCCACGCTGTCGAATTAAACATCTTAGACACCCCCTGCGTGCCTTTTGTGAGGCTCACGGAGGACGACGGTCCGAGTGTGAAGGCATTCCGTCCATCGGAATGACCTGTACTCACAAAAGGCATGCAGGGAGTGGATATAGGGTTTATTCGACAGCGTATTACCCTCCTGTCAAGTACTTGAAACCCTTTAAAAATGCTAGTATTTGAAGACATTTAGTAGCGAAATTATCCTTTAATGAGCCCGAAAAATACCCCGCCAGATCCGAAATTGCCTTTTGAAGAAAGGGGCATTGTTCCGCGTTCCATCGTTACAGAGATGCGTGATTCGTATCTCGATTATGCTATGTCGGTCATTACCTCGCGAGCCCTTCCGGATGTTCGCGACGGTCTTAAACCTGTGCATCGCCGTATTCTCTACGCCATGCATGACATTGGCCTCACAGCGTCGGCCAAGACAAAAAAGTCTGCAACCATCGTTGGAGACGTGCTCGGTAAATATCACCCGCACGGTGACGCATCGGTGTACGAAGCCATGGTCAAAATGGCCCAGGATTTCTCTATGCGCTATCCGCTCGTTATCGGTCAGGGTAACTTCGGTTCTATCGACGGAGACGGCGCTGCGGCATACCGATACACCGAGGCAAAAATGTCCCGCGTGGCAGGCGAGCTCCTTCGCGATCTCGAAAAGGAGACCGTGGATTTCCGCCCGAACTACGACAACACCCGCAAGGAGCCTTCGGTCCTTCCAACAGCCGTTCCTAACCTTCTTTTGAACGGAACCCTCGGTATCGCCGTCGGTATGGCGACGAACATCCCTCCGCATAACCTCACCGAGGTTCTTGATGCGACGTCCCACCTTATCGAAAACTCGGACGCTACGACCGAAGACCTCCTCAAATACATAAAAGGTCCAGACTTCCCAACAGGAGGCACTATTTTCAGCGAAAAAGACGTTCATCACGCATACTCGACCGGACGCGGAGGTATTTTGTGCCGTGGTGATGCGGAGATTGTCGAGAATAAGGCGGGCTCATTCCAGATCGTCATCACATCGATTCCATACCGTGTCGTAAAGGCAGACCTCATCATTGCGATCGCAGACCTCGTGCGTGAGAAAAAGCTTGAAGGTATCAAGGGCCTGCGTGACGAATCTGCAAAGGATATTCGCATCGTCATCGACCTCAAGGGTGGCGCGCATCCCCAGAAAGTTCTTAACTTTTTGTATAAACACACCCAGCTCGAGGGCATGTTCCACTTGAACATCGTTGCACTCGTAAAAGGACGCCCAGAAACTCTGTCGCTCAAATCTATTCTCGAGCATTTCATCGAACATCGTGTCGAGGTGGTAAAGCGCCGCACCATATATGACCTCCGCATCGCAGAGGCACGCGAGCATATTTTGATCGGTCTTAAGAAAGCCCTCGATCATATCGATGAGATCATAAAGCTCATCCGCAAGTCTTCGTCTGTCGAAGATGCAAAGGCTGGTCTTATGAAGACATTCAAATTCTCAGCACTCCAGGCTCAGGCCATCCTCGACATGCGTCTTCAGAAGCTCGCGGCACTTGAACGCCAGAAGATCGAAGACGAGCTCAAGGAAGTTCAGGCTCTCATTGCAGAATTGAAGGCGCTTCTTGCTTCACCAAAGAAAATCCTCGGCGTCATCAAGTCCGAGATTGCTGAAATCCGCGAAAAGTACGGAGATGAGCGCAAGACAAAGGTTATCAAACACGGCGCAAAGGTCATCTCTGACGAAGACCTCATTCCAGATGTAGAAAACGTGCTTGTACTCACACAGGGAGGTTATGTAAAGCGCACTATGCCAGACGAATACCGCAAGCAAAAGCGCGGTGGCGTCGGCGTGATCGATCTTGATACTAAGGAAGAGGATTTTGTCGTGAACCTCGTTACGACAACTACTCATTCCGACATCCTCTTCTTTACCGACAAGGGTAAGGCGTATCAGATAAAAATGTACGAGCTTCCAGAAGGAAAGCGCGCTACAAAGGGTAAGGCTCTCGTGAACTTCCTGTCGCTTGCCGACAATGAAAAGGTGACATCTATCTTGCCTATGCCAAAGGAGTCCAAGAAGCAGGAAGCTCTGTCTCTTATGATGGTTACCAAACTGGGTACGGCCAAGAAAGTAAAGGCAGAGAGCTTCCATGATGTGCGCCGATCTGGTTTGATTGCAATTACGCTTGAAGCGGGTGATGAATTGATGTCAGTATCGTTCGTATCAAAGGGCGATGACATGTCTATCATTACCGCAGAGGGCCAGTCGATTCGATTCGAAGAGGCCGATGTGCGCGAAATGGGACGCTCTGCTATGGGCGTGCGTGGCGTGAGCCTCTCAAAGGGCGACTATGTAGTGTCGTCTGATGTGATCAAGAAAGACGCAAAGGGCGCTCGCATCATGGTCATTTCAAAGAACGGCTATGGCAAGACTACCGATGCCGCAGAATATAAAACTCAGAACCGTGGCGGATCCGGCATTCTCACTATGAAAGTTACCGATAAGACCGGTCCAGTTATTTCAGCAAAGGTTATTACCGAAGAAGACAGCGAGCTGGTTGCTATGTCTAAAAAGTCTCAGGTTGTCCGCGTAGAGTTGGCAGAAATCCCAACACTCGGTCGCCAGACTCAGGGTGTACGCGTCATGAAATTGCGAGAAGGGGATTCGCTCGCGAGCGTGGTTTGTTTGTAAGATATCCCCAGGGGGGATAATAAAAAAATCGCCCTCACGTGAGGGCGATTTTGCTGTCTAAGTGTAGATCAGGCTGCAACGAGAAATTTGTCACACTCTTCGACCATGCGAGCGATTAACTCGGGGATCCCGATTTCCGACGTATCGATCTCGATCGCGCCTTTTGGAACGATGAGGGGGGAGTCTTGCCGAGTCATATCCCTGCGGTCGCGCACTACGAGGCCGGCGGTCACCGATTCGAGTGTGCAATCGATACCGTTGGCGGTGTCCTCTGCGTATCGTCGTTTCGCCCGTACCTCGAGCGATGCGGTCAGGAAGAACTTGAGGTGGGCATCTGGAAAGACGACCGAGCCCATGTCACGACCCTCGGCGATGATACCTCTGGGTCCAACGAACGACCGCTGAAGGGGCACAAAGAGACGTCTGACGCTTGGATAGGCAGATACAACGCTTGTCATATCGCTTATATCTTGGGTGCGGATCTCTCTGCCGACCGGTTGACCGTCGAGTTCGATACGGGAATCCCGTATGCGGATTCGGCGTATGTTTTTTTCCAAGTAGAGTGTCATTGCTACTGGGTCAAGGTAGTTCACCTTATCGTTGACTGCGATGAAGGTGCCGGTGCGGTAGAGTCCGCCCGTATCCATGCTAGGAATCCCGTATCTGACACGCAATTCACTGCTTGCAGATCCTTTACCGCTGGCTGCTTTGCCGTCGATAGTGACGATTACTGGTTCTGTTCTCATTGGTATGTGTGCTGGACTGTATGCTGAGGTTGCTGGGAAAAGAGAAAACGAGCCCTTTTTGAAGAGCTCGTTCTAGATATTATTTGTAGCATGGGGCCACAGGTCGCGCAAGCATACATCGGTTTTTATCGTGGGTGATCTATATACCAGAAACTAAGGTACGAGGAGACTCTCGGAGGGCGACGGCCCGAGAGTGAAGGTTTCGCTTCCAAAGCGAAAACCTGTGCTCCGAGAACCTTAGTTTCTGGTATATAATAAACTCATGTTTTCAGACCCTGAGCACAATATAGAGCAGTTCGGACTCTCCGATGGTATGGTTGTTGCCGATATGGGTGCGGGTTCGGGATTTTATACACTAGCCGCGGCACGCGCTGTTGCCCCGCGTGGAAAAGTATTTGCTATTGACCTTCAGCGCGACATGCTCGAAAGGCTGAAGAAAGAGGCAAACAGGTTGCATCTACGGAATATTGATGTGCTCTCAGGTGACCTTGAAAAGTTAGGTGGTTCAAAGATCCGTGAATCGTCGTGTGATGCTATCATTGCCTCGAATATTCTTTTCATGCTCGATGACAAAAAAACCTTTATGCTGGAGGCAAAGCGCATGCTTAAGACCGGAGGTAAAATGCTTGTTATCGACTGGTCGGCGTCTTTCTCGGGCATGGGACCGCATGCAGGCCATGTTGTATACAAGGACGATGCACAAAAGCTTGCTCTTGCTGCCGGTTTTACCTTTGAAAAAGAGATCCATGCGGGAGCTCATCACTATGGTATAATTTTCCGCAAGAAGTAATTAGCCTCTAATCAGCCGATAATGACCCGATTTCAAATCATTTTTACTGCCATAGTCGTATTCCTGGGCGTCGGCGGCGCGGCACTTTTCGCACTTTCAAAGAGTGGTGGCGGAACTGATGTCCCGACCCTTGTCATGTGGGGTACGGTAAAGAGCGACATAGTTTCAGGATACCTATCGTCGATTGAGAATGACACCAAAAATACTTTTAGTGTTGTGTACGTAGAAAAGAGTCCAGCCACTATCGAGAGCGAAATGATTGCGCAGCTTGCGCGCGGACAGGGACCTGACATGCTCCTCATGCCTCAGGATTTTATAGTAAAGCAGCTCGACAAATTCTATGTTGTACCGTTTCAAAATTATTCAGAGCGCCTTTTCAAGGATTCGTTCATTCAAGGAGGCGAGCTGTATTTAGCGCCGGACGGCATCATCGCTTTTCCTTTTACCGTTGATCCTTTGGTGATGTACTGGAACAGGGATATCCTGACTAATGAGGGCTATAGCCGACCGCCGACTTCATGGACTGAGTTTTTCACCATGGCTCCTAAGGTTGTAAAGAAGGATGCGAATGGCAATATCACCCAGGCGCTCGTAGCATTTGGCGAGACGCGCAATGTCACACATGCCAAGGATATTCTGGCGCTTTTGGCGATACAGGCTGGGACACCAATCATCTCGTATGACGAGCAGGGCGGGCTTGTCAGTGTATTTGATAGTAGTAATGGGGGATTGATACCTGCTGAACAGGCTCTGTCGTACTTCACGGAATTTTCCGATCCAAACAAGACTTCGTATTCCTGGAACCGTTCTATGCCTAATGACAAGACTGCGTTTGCTGCAGGCAAGCTTGCGCTTTATTTCGGATCGGCAAGCGAGCTATCAAGCATCCGTGCTGCAAATCCTAATCTTAATTTTGATGTGGCAACTATTCCTCAGGCCGTGGCCAATGGAAACAAGACTGCCTTTGGTGCCATGAATGGCATAGCGATATTAAAGGCATCATTGAATCCATCTGCGGCGTTTGTGGCGGCAACTAACCTGACTGATTTCACTCTTCAGTCGCGATGGATAGAACAGACAAATTTTCCACCAGTACGTCGTGATATGTTTTCGACAATTCCAGGTGACGCATACAAGTCTGTTTTCTATCAGAGCGCACTCATCGCAAAGGCTTGGCTTGACCCAGACCGCGACGGCACAAACGAAGCATTTGCCCGCATGGTTGAAAACGTAACGTCAGGCAGGATGCGAGTGAGCGAGGCAGTTCGCGCAGCATCGCTCGAGATGAATAAGATGATTAGTAACAGAAATATATGATATCTCTCAAAAAGGTAGCAGCCTTCGGGGTGGTCCTCGGTCTGGCAGTAGTGTTTGTGTTGCCTACGATGGTGGTTTTTGGTCAGACAACTCCTGTTAGCTCTTCTGACCCGCGAGACCAGGACACAACCAAAGCTCCCGACAAGACGAACTTTCAGATCGTATCGTGCGACGGTGTCCAGAAATACCTGCGCGATTCACAAGGGGAAATTGTGTATCAGGGAGGCAAGCCCGTATTTGATCCAAATAGCAAGGAGTGTGATTACAATCAGCTTATACTCACGATTCAGAGAATTATAAATTTTGTGCTTTGGCTCATTACACCTATCGTGGTGGGTATGATGGTTGTGACCGGGTATAAGTATGTGACCGCTGGAGGTGATGCAAATCTGATGGCTGACGCAAAGAGAATGATCATGCCAATCATCACAGGTATATTCTTTATCATGTGTGGATGGCTCTTGGTATATACAGTGCTCGATAAGCTTCTCGACGATGATGTGAGTGGTGTTAATAAGACAGACATTTTGCCGGCAAAGGTAGGGCCGACAAAGACGGGTCCTTAATTTGATATACTTATATTTATGAAACGAATAATTCCTCTTTTGGTTTTCGCAGCAATACTAGTTCCGGCGTTTAGTTTTGTATTTGCCGCTCCTGCTGGGTCTGTTACTGAGGCTACGCCGGTCATGTCGACACTCACAAATCCACTCAAGGTGACGAGTATCGGGGCTCTTTATAAGAATATTTTAAGTATAGTCGTTCAGGTGGGATATGTGGTTGTTGCGTTCTTTCTTCTTCTATCGGGCTTCAAGTTTGTTACAGCCCAGGGAAGTGAATCAAAGCTGGAGGATGCAAAAAAGACATTCTATGGCACAATAATAGGAGCAATCATCGTAATCGGGGCGCAAACCATCTTTGCGATACTGGAAAGCGTTGTTAAAAGTTTAAATAAATAATATGAAGAAAGTTTTTGTCTCAATACTTGTGGTGCTCTCGCTGGCCGTCATCACTGTACCTCAGTTCTCTTTGGCTGCTCCTCGCGCAAGTTTAGGCGCGGACTCTGTGGCCGGCTGCACGACTCTTCAGGCAGATGGATTGAGAGGTGTGGTCAATTGTTTGATCGACATTTTCAATATCGCCATCTATCTCATGATCGCTGGCGCGATAGTATTTATAATGTGGGGGGCATTTAACATGATAGCGAGCGAGGAGAAAAGGGAGGCGGGCAAGCAGACAATTTATTACGGCATCATTGGTCTATTTGTTATGACTTCCATTTGGGGATTAGTAAATATTCTTAATAACACTTTTGGTCTCTCAACTGACACCACTAGCACTACGACTATTCTGAATAAGACCTTTATAAAATAACGGACAGGAGAAGGATATAAAGAAAAAGAGCCAGGGCGATTAGGCCTTGGCTCTTTGCGTTGTGACGGGGCTTTTGTTCGGTTACTTCTTGCGAAGCACGTGCATTGGCTGCGTCTTGTTGAGGAATTGGACTTGCCGCGTGTTGCGCGGAAGCTTGTAGTTGCCCGTTATAGGGATTTCTACGTCGACAGGTGCCCCTGTCCCGATTCCTTGGTAGCACCGCACGATCACACCGGGTATTTCTTCCGGATAGACCTCGGCCCGACTGGTCTCGTCGACGGAGTATTTACGGGATACTTGGTTTATGCCAAGGCTCTCAATAACTTCTCCTTCGGGATCAATCGCACCTGAGCGGATGCCCCCAACACTGCTTGGTTGAACGGTCGAACCGTTCACTGTGGCCGGGGTTGTGCTTGGGCTAGGAGCCGGTGCAGGAGCAAGTGCTTCTGCAACACGTTTCTGCATTAGCAGCACCGTGTCCAACTGTGCCATGCTGATGGTCGTTGTCGGCTGCGTCGAGCGGCCGCTTTTCTTGCCTTTGGAGGCAGGATCAGCGGGGGGCCGTTTCGCAGTGAGCAACTCAGAGACCTTTTTCTGGGTCTCCGCAGCAGCGCTCTTTGCGTCGTTGGCCGCAGTGGCCGTCAACGCGAGCGACGCCACGAGTCCCTGCATTTGGGTCTCGTAGGCAGCTGCCCGGGCGTCTGCGGCCTCACCAACTTTGGTGACGACAGCGGCGCCGGTCGCGACGATGTTCTCGTTGACCTTCTTGGCATGCGCATCAGCTTGGTCGCTGATCTTCTTGGCATGCGCATCGGTCTGGTCGCGAGACAGCTTTCCATCGTCTTGGATGACCGACGTCATTTCGGCCTTGACGGCCGGAACGACACGGGCAGCCGTATCGTCGGGGACGCTACGCTGGTTAACCAAGATCATCGCAAGGGCGATCAGGACAGTGGTCATGAAGAAGACCACTCCCAAGGTCTTCCAGGCGAATTTCGGCGGGCTATCGTGTTGTGTGACTGCAGGTGCGGGGTGGAGAGTGCGACGGTTTTGCCGGCGACGCTCCTCCTCGATTTCTGCGAGGATAGCCTGACGTTCCTGAGCCTGCGCGGCGTCATCATTTCGTGGATCGGCCGGCAGATGGGCGAGGCGGGGATCGATAGCGGGTGTGGTAGGCATTTTCAAAGAATCCTGAGGCAACGAGTATAGGGGTGATGGCTTAATTGTCGGCAGAATGCCTTAAATAGGCTGTCACTGACCTTACTGTTCCGTTTTGTATTATATACCTATATTGATTATTTGTCAAATATGTTTTATGGTTATAAAACCATGATGTAGAGCCACGGAAGGTAATGCGCTTTTTATCCCCACATACCTGTATTGAACGCTTTTTTACTGGTATAATATTGAAGTAAAGGCTTTAGCAGCATTATTTAACAGGTTATATTTACGTATGAAAAAAATTAGCATCGTCACAGCACTGTCGCTCGTAATGCCACTTTCGGCCTTTGCTGCGATCAATAATCTTACGGATATCTTTACGTTCATAAAGAACATCCTTAACGTCATTCTTCCTCTTATCATCTCCCTTACAGTTGTTTACTTTGTATGGGGTATGTTCCAGGTATTCCTCGCTTCGGACGAAGAGAAGAAGGATAAGGCAAAGAGCACCATCATTTACGGCGTCATTGCACTCTTCGTTATGATTTCTATCTGGGGTCTCGTCAACATCCTCTACAACACATTCGGTCTCACGAACACAAACCGATCAGGTCAGGCACAGCAGCAGCTTCCAACCGTTCCTACCTTCACTCCTTAATATCAGTTCTTGATGAACATTCTCGAAATAAAAGAAGTAAAAAATCTTGTCGAGTTCGTCATCAATCCGGCGGTCAGGCTTCTTTTCGCGCTCGCAGCACTTTATTTCATGTACGGTGTCTTCACTTTCATCAGAAAGGCTGATGACAGCAGTGCCAGGGAAGAGGGTGCAAATCATATTCTTTGGAGCACCATTGGAATCTTCATTATGGCTTCCGTTTGGGGCATCATTGCGGTATTGCAGAGCACTATTGGTATAAAGTAGCAGATGGCCGGGCGCCTTGCGGCGCCCGGCTTTTGCTTTACATAATAAAAAAGGACCCGAGCTTTCGCTGGGGTCCCTTGCAAATCGCATCAGAGCCTTGGGGGCAATGGTGCGACGTAGTCGATCTTGAGGGTATACTCTTTTGAAATGAATCTTACCCTCACCATATTGTGTGGCCAGGTGATCAGTCCTGGAGGGAGATGTTCAAACTCTCCCTGTATCTCCTTTTTGGTCCAATGATCACGTAGTGTTAATTGCCACATGCGATCAGGAGCCTCCGACACATTCTCACACTCACGTGGCCCGTAGTAGCGGGATATTACACCCGGTTTGACGAAGTCGCTTTTGAGGCGAGCATCCGTTTCTACCACGACAGTATTGGAACGCGTGAGCCAGGAGATTGTTGATACGAGCGACCAGGTTGCGACGGCGAGTATTAGGAAGAAGAGAGTTTTCATGCTCGGACTCCTCCAATGTCGTCGTTCATGAACACCGTTTTGATGCCTGGGGTGGCATCGATAGTGGCCCTGGTGTCAACCAACCCTTCCTCCTGCATGGTGCGCCAGGCATTCCAGACCACCTGATTATCTGGCATATCTGGGAAGTTTATCCGGACCTTCCGAACAATCTTGGCGAACAGTCTAGCTCGTGCCAGACCCTGGGCGAGCGACTTGCTCTCCTCGGCGGGCTCATACTTTGTAAGGGTTAGTTCTGTAACTATAATCCCACGCTCCACCTCGAACGGTGTTTGCTCGTGAGCACCCCCCAGCAGCTTCCCGCCCCAGTCCATCACTTTGTCACGGTGCATCGAGAGTGTCTCGTAGCTATGGCCTTTGAATGCCTTATTCAGGCGATTCTCAATCATAGCTTCAAGGTCATCTTTTATGATTTGTACCGGCTGATATCCCAGGAATGCGGTGATATGACTTCTTGAAGGCAGGAACTTGAGACGGGCCCCTACCTTCACCATGATGTTGTCCAAGGTCAAGATTTCAAGGTCAAGTTTAACCTCGATATATTGGTAGAGGTTAATCTCGGGCAATACCTTGAAGGTCACATACCACCATGGCTTGAGCGACAGCTTTTGGCCAAAGGCCACTATTCTGTAGTCGCTCAGACTATCTCCCATGATTTTGAGCTTTTGAGGCTCTCCTTGGACCACTACGTGCTCATAGCCTGCTAACAGACAGAGACCGCAGAGGAAGAAGGCGGTTGGGATCATAACCACGAGGTCGCTTGCCGGTTTCCATGTTAGGCCGATGCCGACCATAACAAGGATGATGAACAGGAAGACAGGAATCAGTACCACCGCGATACTGAAAAGTGCCATCGACGTCGTCCACCACCCATTGAGGACAGCCTTGTATGAAGGTCCTTCGACCCGAATACAATCTGTGCTCGACAAGAGTTTCAGTGCTGTTGGTTCCGGAATTGGATCCGTGGGCGGTTTAAAATCCTCGGGCTCATCTTCTGTCGCAAGCTTAGCTAAAATAGCTTTCACCTTTTGATCAGTTAGATGATCGGGGACTTTGTTGGGGTCAACGGGTTGTGGTTGCTGAGTTTGGGTTGAAGATGCAGTCGCTTGCGCGGCTCCACCGGTTTGGCCATGGGCTTGGGCTTCCTGCGAGGTCTGATGTTGACCTTGCTGCTTGCCCTGACCACGACGATTCTTATTTCTCTTGGACATGATGTTCTGGGTGTTTGAGGGTTGTGGTTGAGAGAATGTATTTCAAGGAACAGAGAAGAGAGGGCTCATAGAGCCTCCTCAAAAGTTCTGGTCCGTTGTATATTATACACCCTATTTTACATAAAGTCAAGTATATGTTATCGACCAAACAATGGCCTGGTGTAATGGTTTTAGGCAATAAAAAGACCCAGGACGCATCTTGGCGTTCTGGGTTTTTTACATATGTATCTTTCTGCTGTGGGCGATCATATACGCCGCTTGAACTCTATGACACCGTGGCGGGAAACCTGGAAATCATGAGGAAATGGAACGACGACATGGCGGCGTTCCTGGCCCTGGGCAGGAAGGAGGCGGCTATGCAGGTGCTTCTGTAAGGGATAGAATACGGGCATGGCAAAGAAAGACAATTTCACGGACGTGGTGCAGAACCTCCCAAAGACGCCGCCAGCACCGGCCCCACAACAACCAGCCCCGCAGCAGGTTTCTGGGTCTAACGGCGAGGTGATCACGCTCGGGCAGGGCGGCAAGAAGTAGGTCGTTTGAGACTCCGAATAACTCCGAAAAATTGGGTAGCCGTTTTCGGCTGTATATAGGTGAAATGGCTTGAACTCTATATGGTATAGGATATGGAGGAGAGGGTGGGTTGAAAGTTTCGGAGTGTTGCAAATATACAAAATTGGCAAAACAAAACCGCTGGGCGAACCATGCGGTGTTGGGGTTTTGTTGTTAGTTATGACTATAGCCGGTTTGGAACTCCGATTGCGCCTCGATCACTTGGTGATGGCGCTACGTCGAGTGGAGAGCCAAAATCAATGAGGACGGCCTTGCCTTCGGTGACGCTGCTTCTCAGCATCGCCTCAAAGGCGGGAAGTGAGATTAGGCTGGTTCCAGAATCCAGCTTTACCCGAGAACTGACCTTCGTTCCGTTTACTACGAGTAGTTTCATTTTGTGGTTTGACTGACAGTGTAAGAATCTTTCGGAACCGGCGTGTGCCGATTTACCAAACTGATTCTTGTTTCTATCAATCAACCCACTTCTCAAAGAGCTTACTTTATGAGTCCACGATCCGTATCGCAGACTCAATGAAGTGGAGGATGTTTTACGATCCTCCAATTTGTGAATGATTCTCCATTCACTAGAGTTGCAGTGAATGCTGCTATTTGCGGACCATCAAGAAACGATAACCGGGACCATACCTTACATCAATAGGCATGGCTTTGAGCTGACGATTACGGTCACTACAGAGATAAGCCGCGTGGGATGATCCGTTAATTTCAACAATAGTTCCCATGGCGACAATCGGCTCATCCCACCACTGCAAGCATTTTCCGTCGTGCATCCAAAGGTGGGTATCCCGGCGTGCATGTAGATGTAGTTCCCGGAATGTGGCATGCCGATACCCATGTTCATCCGCCCACTTCAACACCCGTTCTTTGGTAAGAATTCGTTCGTTATCGATTTGGATGACTTCCGAGTTTGCTGTGGGTTTCTTATCCATATCCTCTTCCGCCAGAGGAAACCAGCCGGCTTCAATTAACGGACTGATTGAATCATAACGGCCCATTGTGATGAGTTGACCTAGCAGACACCACCATTGAATGTTTGTCATATTCGTATAGAGTTGAGTTTAGTGAGGAAAGCTACAAGCTAGGCAAAATGCCAGAAAGACCGCGTTTTTGCTTCTTTCTTTCCAAACTCAACTTTCTCAAAGAACTGTACTTTCTGTTTCGTCCTTTCGGACTCATCAGTCGGAATACACATTCCGAAACAGAAACCGGAAACGATTTCCGGTGTTTTTGATTAGGTGGTTTTCTCCATCTCCTAGATGCCGTTGCAGTTAGGGGGTCCAGAGCGTGCCTGCGTCCGATTTCCACATCCTGTGCTTTGGCGTGAGAAAGTAAGAGAGCACCTGTGTGATCTCCTTTTCTTCGCCCAGAATCGTGAAGATCAGATTCTCTCCCATGGAATCGAAGTGCTCTGACCTCGACTGATAGAAGATTCCGCTCCAGCATCGAAACTGCCGCTCCGTGCCTGCCGGACTTCCATATCCAACCTTTGTCAGGGTGAACATTTTACGCCCACGTCTAGTTCTCAGGAGTTCGACCAACTTTGCGATTACGGCTCCATCAAGGTGCACACCGCCGTTAGTATCATTAGCCAGGATCATTTTCATGCTAGTAAGTTAGTTGAGGTTTATGGAAACGACAAGGAGCATTTGCTCGAAATCAGGTCGCTGTCCATATCTCCGCAACCAACCTATTTTTTTAAAGAACTTTTACTCTATGGATTAACGACAGCTTTGTCGCGAACCCAGTTGAGTCGCGCAGCAATATTTCATACTGCGCGAATTTTGAAAGTTTTAGACGTGTGTCACGGTTGCTTCACCGAGCGGATGTACCGCTATATCATTTCGCGATGACTAAGAATTGCTGAGAATCGACATCGAATGAGATGATCAATTTTTTCACAGCAACTCTTCCTTCGGAAACAGTTATCTCTGCCCAAGGCCCCATCTTGTAGAAGCTGATGAATGCGACCATGCGGTTGCACCCACTGACTTCCGCGGTGAATCGCTCGCGCGACTCGCCGGTGAGGATCGGTTCTAGCCCGACAGGCACCTCAGCCAGCTCGATATCGAACATGAATGCCATATAACAGGCATTTACGCCCACGAGGAGCT
Source organism: uncultured Candidatus Saccharibacteria bacterium (assembly GCA_964368565.1). Lineage (GTDB taxonomy): Bacteria > Patescibacteriota > Minisyncoccia > Phycocordibacterales > UBA6065 > UBA6065. The sequence goes on along the minus strand of CAYJAC010000010.1, from coordinate 6,856 downwards.
TGCGAAAGGCTGTCTGGTCTTCGACTGTCGACGGTTCATGCAGTGGGGTGACATTGAGCTTTTTCATCCCAGAAGCTTCTCCAGTTTGTTAGACAAGATAGTCTTCAAGGCCGAACTTTGATCTCGCACCATATTCCACATGCAACGAATCTGAGCTTCGGTTGCAGCCAACTCAACACCTTTTGCGTAACCTCGATACTTCGCTTCAGACCGATCTGGCGCATTACGCACTGCAGCAACGACCTCATTGAACGTGCTTGCTTGTGCAACCGCCGCCAAAGAAAGATCGCTCCACCTAATAAAACCCACAGTGTGAGCATCCAACTTTTCAGGAGATCTATCGATTGCTGTTGTCACCTCTCTGATGTCCTTCGCTTTCTTGACCTCCACCAGAGACAGTTTGTCCCACTTGGCTAAGCACTTATGTTTGGCGGCGGGGTGCATTTGCTTTGCGGCCACGCATAACTCGTGAGGAGTGTTTAACGCTTCCATGATCCTGTGAGAAACTTTCAGCCACTTTTCAGTGGCATCGATTTTCACAGCAGAATCATGTGGCGCTAACTCAGCCATCTCTTTGATCTGGGTAATGGTAAGTTCCTGATCATTGCCCCAGCCGGGATGGAACGCTACCGTCGCGGACCTGTGAGGAGAATAAACCGATGCTCCTTTCCAAGCTTTAACGATATCGCTCGCACAGGTCGCGGTGGCAAAAGCCTCCGCTACCAGACGTTCCCATTTGTTCACTTTGACGCTCTCGAGGATCGGATCAATGCATCGGCTAGATATCGCGGCGATCTCATCGACCGTCGTGGCGAAGCCGATCCATTTCTTGACGGCGTCGAACCTCATCTGATCTCGCAGGTAGTGCTCATATTCCCACAACCGGGCGATATCGGCATACGTGCTCGCAAGCTCTATCCACCGATTGGCTACAACTTTCCAGTCCAATCCCGTGCAGGTATAGTTGCCTGGTTGAATCATGTCCTCAACTACGTAAACGACATGGCTGAGTTTTGTTGTGTTAACAACAAGCCATGCCGCTTTTTCATTTCGACCGGTTTTCCAGCGGTTCTTTACAATCCACTGGAAAGCGGTTTCTGCCGAGTCGGACTCTACTGTTACAGAGGAATAGATCTCAGGCGCCTCTGACCGATCCGTGTTCGCCTGTGGCGATGATCGTTGTATCGGGTTGATCGTTTTGAGACCAAGTATCTTTAGCAATTTCTTTAACATATTCATGATTTCAATTTTTGGTTGTGGCTCATTATGGCCGGTTTTTGCTAGAGGACTTGGCCGACAGGTTTCGTCATAGCAGAGAAGGGCAAGCTACCGTAGCCGCTCTCTGCCATGACGAAACTATGAAGACGTTTCAAAGAACTTTCTGTTTCGTCCTTTTGGACTCATCAGTCGGAATACACATTCCGAGACAGAAACCGGTTAGAGTCTCCGGTGTTTTTAAAAATGGTTTTCTCCATTTCATCAGCAGCGAATCTCACCAAATGAGCAACTCAGCAGTGTTGGCTCGGCCATCATCTCAATGTTCACGATCTTCCATTCCCAGTGGAGAACATAACCTGCGTGTATCTCCCCTTTTTTGTTAGTAGGAGTGACTCTCTTTAGGGCCATATTACGCGCACTGTCCTCGTTGTGGGCAGTTACCTTCATAAGTGCCTCACGTCGAAACCATAACTTGCTACGGCCAAATGATTCTCCCACCGCTGATGCTGTTAACTTAATTTCGAATAATTCCATGGTAATAGTTGGTTGAATTTGAACGCAGAAATTGTGTCCAAAATACAACTAACTACGACCTTTCAAAGAGCTTATCCGATGAGCCGACAAAATTTGAGGGCTCAATAGGATGGAGATTTTAGGATCAAATCTCCGAAACCATTGCGGCATTAACTGAAGAGGCGTGCGAAGAATACGAACACGAGAATAGCGACAGCAAACATGACAATGGGTATGACACAGCTCGAAAGCCAGTCAGGCATCGATTCCTCGACTTTTCTCGTCATTAGATATCCCACGCCTCCGAACAGCAGACCGACCACCAAAATACTGAGGGCGACTCCGAGAATAATCATTTATAAAGAGCGATCTTCTCTCTGCATTTATTCGGGCTTGAGACCGATCCGCGTGAAACATATCGCGCGAAGTTGCATTACAGACGAAAGTTTTAAGGACAAACTTTCATGGATTGACCATGACGATCTCGAACGAGTATTTTTCTTGTGTCTCAAGGGAGAACGCAATGGCTCCCGCAAAGTCTCCGTCGTCTTCAACGATGAATACCGGAATCTTCATGTGATTTTGTTCAAAGAACGAATCTTCCTCTGCATTTATTCGGGCTTGGAACCGATCCACTTGAAACGTATCGAGTGAAGCTGCATTAAGACCGGCGTTTAACGTAACGCCGTACGGATCTATTCTGTTGCCAGGCTGATCTGCCCCGAATCCAAGGATTCAGACGGAGATGCTCACGAGCGGGAGGCTGACCGTGATCGGATCGTCGAGGCCATAAAGCCAGCGACGGAGCACGGAGTTCTCGGAAACGAGCACCTCTGCCCGCGCGGTCACTATCCGTTCCCAACGTTCTTCGCGGCTCGCTTTGGTTGCACCGTAGCTATTCAGGATCTCGCTTATGATTTTGGTCGTCATGGAATTACTGTTTGTCTGGTTGTGAGTTGAAGGAAAGTATCAATGAGCCTTTACCCAGTAACTATATCCGACAGCTTGCATATTCTCCAGCGTATGTTATAGTTTTGTTATAAGATTAGTGAATATGGCCTTATTAAGCCATTGTTGGTATGATAATTTCTAGTATTAACTATAAATAACTATAAGATATGGCATCTCTCATCAAAAAGCATCTCGAGTACCTCGGTCTCACTGAAAAGGAAGCTGAAGCGTACCTCCTGCTTCTCCAATCAGGATCACTCTCGCCAGCTGATTTATCGCGTAAATTGACCCTTAAATCCTCGACAATCTATTTCGTCCTTAACAGTTTGAGCGACAAAGGGCTCGTACGGGAGGTGAAAAACAAGGACGGCAAGAGGTCCGTATACCAAGCGGAGGATCCAGATGTCCTTCGAGGCTTCGTAGAAAAGCGCAGGCAGGAAGCCGAAAGGAATGTCGCCGCGAGCGAAACAGTCATTGCCGAACTTAATACCGTGCGAAAGAACCGCGGCGAAAAACCAGTGATCCGTTTCTATGAGGGCAAAGATGGAATCAGTCAGTCCATAAAGGAATATTTCAGCACTCAGCAGTTCTCCGAAAAAATGGACTACGGCGTGTATTCATATGACTTGATGGAAAAGATATTCAGCCCGAAAGACATCGCGAATATCGAAAAGCACAGAATCGATAATAATCTCAAATTCCGCGCGATCTATACGGGTCAAGGGGAGGTGTCAGTCGGATCGGAAGGTCAAGAGGTTATCAAGATGGATCAGGAGCGTTTTCCGATTCACTGCGATATAGGCGTGGTCGAGGACGAGGTGCGCTTCCACATACTATCCGACGCGCCGTACGGCATCGTCATAAAGAGCCAGCACATTGCGACGACGATAAAGAGTTTAATAAACTACATATTCGTGCTGAAAGGGCAAAAATAAAGACCCGGGTTTTTAAGCCGAGTCTTTGTGTGTTTTTGATTCCGTTGCCAAGGTGGTTTTCTCCACCTCCGCGTCCCGAAGCCGCAGTGTTAGCCTCCGATGACCGGCTCGGGCGAGTGAAGCCCGCAGAAGTCTTCCGTGGCATCCGCCAGCCGTCCCATGATGAGATGGCCGTCGATGGTGTGTCCGTTTGAACAGGGCACACCGACGCCTTCTCCGTTCGGGCAGAGTTCCCTCAAGACTTTCTCGAAATCCGCTTCCGGAGTGCTGAGAAAGTCCTTCAGGTTCGTGCCCTTGGGATCGAGGTATCGATTCGGAAGGCGGTTCTTTTCACCGCACTTCGCGAGCCAGACTTCGCCTTCGGTCGTCATAGCAACGAACATGCCGTTGTTGACGTCCCATCTGCCGAGTTCGTGCTGCCTTGCATGGATCACATGTTCCGAATGCTCGGGCAACCGATTGACGCAGGTGAGACCCGTCACGTGGACGAAACCGAACTTTTCGAGACCAATACCTTGGAGGGTAATAACAGTTTTCATGAGTGATTTAGTTGGAGTTCAGAGAAACGACGACGCGTCATTCCTTTGTTTCTCCAACTAATTCACTTTTCTCAAAGAACTTATCCAATGAACCAGCAAATTCATTTGCGAGCTCAATAGGATGGAGATTTAGGAAAATCTCCAAACCGATTTGTTTCTGTTGCCAGGTGGTTTTCTCCACCCCGCGTGCCGAAGCCGCAGTCATTTGCATTCAGAACGAGAACCAGCGGCGGTGAAGCAACCAGTTGATGAAGAACTTGAGGAGGATAACCCACGTAGTGATCCACAATAAGGGACCACAGGCGAGATACCAACCCAGCTCTTTCATGAAGCTCATCTTCGGCTTGAACCGATGGAGTGAACCGCTGTAGAGTGAACCCCAGAACCCGATTTCCCAGGCGAGGCGCATGCCGATGCCCGACCAGATTGCAATGACGATGGAAACGATGATTGTTGTCATAAAACTAAGTTTGGTTAAAGGAGATAATCTGCTTGGCGTTGTGCCGAGCCAATTACTTCCTTTTTTCCAAACTTAATCCGTTTCCCGCTTTCTCAAAGAACTCATCTTTACTTACATATTATACACCCTTATACACACTTTGTCAAGCTAAAACGAGGGCTAATTCTATGCTTAAAACAGGCGTTTGCCGCTCCTCGCTTGGTTGATTTAGGTCGAAATAGGGCGACCTATTAGCTTTATGGCTGGGTGATTTAGAGCGAATTAGAGCTATAATTCACCTAATTTCCCATGTCACTTACACAAAACGACCTCTTAGAGGCCCTAAAGTCCATCAATCAGAGCAAAGTCGCCTCCACTCCGAAGGAATACCGGTACGTCATTTACGCCCGCAAATCGACAGACGACAGCGACAAGCAGGTGCGATCCCTCTCGGACCAGATCATCGAATGCGAGGAGTTCGCCAAGCGAAACGGGTTAAGGGTTGTGACCATCATCCAGGAATCAGAGTCGGCAAAGGAGCCGGACATCCGTCCAAAGTTCCGCGAAATGATCGACAAGCTGAAAGCCGGAAAATACGACGGCGTGATCGCCTGGCATCCGGACCGCTTGGCCCGAAACATGAAGGACGCGGGTGAGATCATAGACCTCGTGGACAAGAGGATCGTCAAAGATCTCAAATTCGTGAGCTTCACGTTCGAGAACACAACTTCGGGCAAGATGCTCCTCGGCATGACGTTCGTGCTCTCGAAGCAATATTCGGACAACCTCAGCGACAACGTGAGCCGCGGCAACAAGCGCAGCATCGAGGAGGGCAAGTACATCAACAAGGCGAAGCATGGATACTTCAAAGACTCTGGACAGCTCCTGCGGCCGGACGGTGACAATTTTCTCCTTATCAAAAAGGTTTTTGCCATGAGGCTCGAAGGCAAGACGTTAGACGAGATCGCGGAATATTTAAACGAGGGCAGGTATACAAGGTTCAGGAAGGACGGATCGAGGAAGGCGTACAAAATGGACAAGCAGAGGGTGGCCAAGTTCCTCAAAGATCCCGTATATACAGGCGTGCTCCTCTACGGGAAGCACACAGCGAACCTGATGGAACTGTACGACTTCCAGCCGATGATCACCGTCGAGGATTTCATGAAGATAAATAAGCTCTCGAACGAGAAGCAATACCTGAGCCTCGCCAAGAGCTATCGGAAGGCAGAGAGTGTCAAAGCCGACCTCATGCGCGGCATGGTCCTGTGCGGCGATTGCGACGAGCCGATGTCGGCGGGCATCACGTCGAAGAAGTGGAAGGGTGCGGTAACCAATTACTTCTACTACCGCTGCGAGAACGACGAGTGCGAGAAGTACGGAAAGTCATTGAGGGCCAAGGTGGTGATGGATTACATCTATCAGTACCTTGAAGGCAAGCCATTTTCTTCGCAAAAGTCATACGATCACTACGTTGAGGAGATGAAGAGACTTTCAGTTTTGAAACAGAGCGAGGCGCGGTCGAATCTGTCGAGGCTTCAGTCGTCCAAAACGGCGGCAGAGGGAAGGCTTGCGAGAGTTAAGGAACTTCTCGCCACAGAGACAGACGAAAGCATCAAAGAGTCATTCAGGGCTGATTTCAGGCTCGCAGAGGCAGACGTTAAAGCCGCCGAATCGAATATCGAGAAGGCAAAAGCCACGATCGAGAGCGGCAAGGAGCCGATCTACGAGTACAAGGAATTCCTCGAACTCATGGAAAACATGCCTAGAATACTGCGTTCTATGAAAAACATGTCTGAAATCGACTTCATCGTGAAAAAGATCTTCTTGAACTTTACGATACAAGGAAAAAACGTAGTAGATTACACGTTAAATCATCCATTCAACCTTCTCGATACCTCAAAAGTATCTGTTAGTGGGCGGAGAGGGACTTGAACCCTCATGCCTTGCGGCGCTAGCTCCTAAGGCTAGTGTGTCTGCCGTTCCACCATCCGCCCGTCTGCTAGGCTAGCTTAGCACATACCAGGGATTTTCAAACAGAATTGTATTAGCGTATGATTATTACATCATGAAAATCGAATCAACAGTACCGGGAAAGGATGGTTTGGTTTTGCCTGTCATATATCAGGATATAGAGGGCGAACAGGACTTTGCGGGAAAGAAAATCGACAGTATACGGGCGTATTGTTTTTATAAAGGCAAACTCGTTGTCGTTCGCGAGCCTGAGGGTCACTGGGGTCTTCCTGGAGGATCTATTGAGGATG
>CAYJAC010000009.1:0-39875 GCA_964368565.1 uncultured Candidatus Saccharibacteria bacterium | reverse complement strand
CTACTACCTCGAAAGCGAGGTGGCACATGACGGAGTGGCATTGGTCGAGGAATTTCTTGAGAAAGGCATATTTGAGAAGTCTGAGGGCGCTATTGTATTCAAGGGTGAAAAGTTTGACCCAAAGCTTCACACTCGCGTATTTATAAACTCTCAAGGACTGCCAACATACGAGGCAAAGGAGCTTGGCCTTAACACAAAGAAGTGGAAGAAGATGCGACCGGATCAGTCGATTGTCGTCACTGGTAACGAAGTAAACGAGTATTTCCATGTTGTACTTAAGGCCCTCGAACTTGTCGAACCTCATGCTGCAAAGGTCACTCAACATGTTTCTCATGGCATGCTTCGCCTGCCTGACGGTAAAATGTCATCGCGAAAAGGAAACGTCATCACGGGGGAGTCCCTTATGCATGATGTTGAGACTATGATTTTGGAAAAGCTCAAGGATCGCGACATGGATGAAACAGATAAGCGGAAGACAGCTGAAATTATCGCTGTTGCCGCTATCAAGTATTCTATTCTCAGACAGACTACTGCTTCCGACATAATCTATGATTTCGATAAATCAATTTCATTTGAGGGAGATTCGGGTCCATATCTTCTGTACACGGCTGTCCGTGCTCAGTCTGTACTCGACAAGGCAAAGAGGGAAAAAATAAAGCCCGTAATTGTGAACAAAGATCAGGAAGTGAGTGCGTTGTCCCGCCACTTGTCGCGTTTCCCAGAAGTTGTAGTTCGATCAGCAGGGGAGAAGGCACCTCATCATGTTGCGACATACCTCATCGAACTCTCTTCAATGTTCAATGCTTGGTATGCCAATACTCAGATCGTAAACAAGGCAGACACAGAATCGCCGAACAAGGTTGCTCTTACCCAGGCAACACGTATTGTCCTCGAAAATGGCCTGAAACTTTTGGGAATGAGGGTTCCTGAGAGGATGTAGATACGAAAGCCGCTCGCCGTAGGCGAGCGGCTTTCGTTTGACAATTATCGGTTGGCGAGCAGAATGTATGACGGTCCTGGTCATCGTCACTTCAACTACGAACAATTCAACACACTGACATATGTCGGTTTCTTCCAAAAATGAACCTAAACCTAAATTTCTTTTCAGCAAAGCTGATTTTTCAGACGGGGCGTCCGCCACTGTCAATTACGGGATTCTGCCCCGCGCAGTCGCGCACATGGGAGGTATAGAGTGCGACAACGAAGTAGCGTTTTCTATGAGGCTTGTCGCAGGGAGCTATGGTAGAGGAAGACATCTCATGTTTTATGAGGCACTTATTCCAACATCGCTATGCGTCGGCAAGGGTATCGACTTTCGGGTGCTCATGGCCGAGGAGGAGGCCCACTTCAAAAGAGAGAATCTTAACTGTCGCCGCGCCACAACATGGGACCTTCTGCGATTTCAGGAAACAGCATATGGAATCGGTCGGCACGTTCTTGCGGAGACGCGGAGGATTATCGCTTTGGGATGCTGGTATACGACCGAAAGCGGCATTATGTATCCCTATCTCTTCATCCGCAACGGCGCACCTGTCCTGACTGTAAGGAGGCTTGGTGAGATAAAGTTTCGTCCGGACGACCTTATTCTATATGTTCGCTGATTGTCAGCCGCGCCTCGCTTTTCGCGAGACGCGGCTTTTATTTAATAAGGAAGTGAAGGGACTACATGTACAGTATCTCCTTTGGACGGTTTCTTTCAAAAAATCCAAAAAATTGCTAATCTGAGCATCTATGGCAGACAATCAAACCCCAAAGGCAAAGCTCGTTGAGATAGAAGAGAAAGTTCTTTCGTTTTGGACAAAGGAGGATATTTTTGCAAAGTCTCTCGAAAAAAAAGGCAAGGAATTTGTTTTTTATGATGGCCCGCCTTTTGCGACGGGGCAGCCACACTATGGCCATATGCTGGCATCTTTCATAAAAGACGCTATACCACGTTACAAGACCATGCAGGGATACAAGGTTGCGCGTCGATGGGGTTGGGATTGTCACGGTCTTCCTGTAGAGAATCTTATCGAAAAGGAGCTCGATTTGAAATCAAAAAAGGACATCGTTGACTACGGTCTGGAAAAGTTCAACAAGGCTGCGTCTGACAGCGTCTTGCGCTACGCGGATGATTGGCGAAAGCAGATCCCGCGAATCGGCCGTTGGGTAGATATGGAAAACGACTACCGCACTATGGATGCGGGCTATACCCAATCTGTTTGGTGGGTATTTAAGACTCTTTACGACAAGGGCCTCATCTATGAAGGTTTTAAGTCGATGCATATTTGTCCGCGCTGCGAGACAACCCTGTCAAACTTTGAGGTAAATCAGGGATACAAGGATATAACCGACATCTCGGTATTTGTTCGTCTTGAATTGAAGTCTGAGCCAGGCACATACTTTTTGGCATGGACAACGACACCGTGGACGCTCCCTGGAAATGTCGCTTTAGCTGTGGGTGCGGATATCGACTATGCACGTGTGGTTCATGAAGGGAAGACGTACATCCTGGCGTGCGACCGCGTAGCCGACGTCTTTGCAGGCAAGCCACACGATCTGAAGGCTGTCGTAAAGGGTTCGACTCTGGTTGGTCAGGCTTATAGTCCGCTATTTACGTACTACAACACCAATGCCACAAAGAACATCGAGAACGGTTTCAAGGTCTATGCTGCCGACTTTGTCACGACGACCGACGGTTCAGGCATAGTCCATATCGCCCCAGCATTTGGTGAGGATGATTTGAAGCTCGGCCAAAAGGAAAACCTACCTTTTATTCAGCATGTCGGCATGGATGGAAAGTTTAGGTCAGAGGTCCGCGATTTTGCAGGTCAGGATGTGAAGCCAAAGGGAGTTGCTTCGGGCGATCATCAGAAAGCTGATATCGAGGTCATAAAATGGTTGGCTCATAATGCGTTTCTCTTCGAGAAAAAGAAGATCATACACTCATATCCACACTGCTGGAGGTGCGATACACCGCTTCTCAACTACGCGACATCGTCGTGGTTTGTCCGCGTTACTGAATTTAGAGACAAGTTGGTCGCTGCAAACAAAAAGGTGTCGTGGACTCCCGACGATATCCGCGACGGACGCTTTGGTAAATGGCTTGAAAATGCCCGCGATTGGGCTATCTCACGATCGCGATTTTGGGGTGCACCTATCCCAGTCTGGAAAGGCGTAGACTCAGGCACACTGTATCCTGTCGGCACTCTCGAAGAGCTGCGCGATATCATAAAGAAGTCGGGAAATTCGTACATACTCATGCGCCACGGCGAAGCCGAGTGCAATGTATTGGGCATATCTAATTCTGAGATTCTCGACAAATATCACCTCACTGAAAAGGGCAGGCAAGAAGTTGCACAGCAGGCAAAAAAACTCGCCGAGCAGGGTATCGACATCATTGTGTCATCTGACCTTATGCGTACAAAGGAGACCGCACGGATGGTTGCTGAGGCTTGTGGCATAGATTCTAACGAAATTGTTTATGATGTTCGCCTGCGCGAATACAGTGTCGGACCCGATAGAGAGGGCAAACTCTGGAAAGATACCGAGGATCACGTTCGTCTTCACGGATTTTTTCCGGGCATGGAAAAACCAGCTGACCTTAAAAAACGTGTCTTTGAAGCTCTTTATGACATAGACAAGAAGTATTCAGGTAAGAAGATTTTGATCGTGAGCCATGGTTCGCCGCTCAACAACCTGCTTCATGGAATCGATGCGACATCCGGCTTTGATAAGGTATTTCATGATGAGCGTCGTTATTTCCAGAACACTGCAGAAGTTCACTCGCTCGATTTTGCTCGATTGCCGCATGATGCAAATTTTGATCTTGATCTTCATCGACCGTTCATCGACCATGTGGATTATGTTGGTTCTGACGGCGAGGCACTGGTGCGTGTTGAGGGGGTCTTTGACTGTTGGTTCGAATCGGGTTCGATGCCATATGGCGAAGCTTGCTACAGCGGCCGGGCACAGAAACACTTTGATCCAAAAGGCGGCCTCTTTAAGAAGAAGGTCGGTTTTCCGGCGGATTTTATCGCGGAAGGACTTGATCAAACGCGCGGATGGTTCTACTCCATGCTTGTCCTGGGTGTCGGTCTGTTTGGCGAGAGTCCATTCAAAAACGTCATCGTAAACGGTATTATTCTGGCCGAAGATGGCGAAAAGATGTCGAAGCGTCTCAAGAATTATCCCGACCCAATGATAGTCGTTGGCAAATACGGTGCTGACTCGTTGCGCTATTATTTACTATCTTCACCTGTCGTTGCTGCGCAGGATCTGTGTTTTACGGAAAAAGGAGTTGACGATATATCAAAGAAGCTTCTTCAGAGACTCGACAACGTTCTGTCATTCTTCGAGCTCTATGCCGACGAGAACGTCCGACAGGTGCCTGTTACAAATACATCAAAGAATGTTCTTGACCGCTGGATCGTTGCTCGTCTTGTTGAGACTCATGCAGAGATGACCAAGTGGCTTGACCTCTATCAGATCGACAAAGCTGTACGGCCTCTTATGGGATTTGTTGATGACCTGTCGACATGGTATACACGCCGTTCACGTGATCGATTCAAGTCAGAGAATAAAGAAGACAAGTCGGTCGCCCTCGAAACTACCCGCTACATATTGCGAGAGTTTTCAAAGATCGCTGCGCCAATAATTCCATTCTATGCGGAGTATCTTTTTGGCAGGGTAAAGGCACAGGACGATAAGCAGAGCGTGCATCTAGAGGACTGGCCTCATTACAAGGCGGCAGATGCTGCAGTAATTTCAGATATGGCTGAGGTACGCCGTCTCGTGACGCTCGGCCTCGAACAGCGTGCTAAAGCGAACCTCAAGGTCCGCCAGCCACTTGCGTCTCTCTCTATAAAATCAAAATCTCTGGGCGCAGAATTTCTTGATCTCATAAAAGACGAAGTGAATGTAAAGGAAGTAAAGATTAATACGGTACTTGAAGGTGACCTTGTTCTCGACACCGTCGTTACAGAATCTTTACGAAAGGAGGGGGTTGCTCGTGATCTGATTCGCGCTATTCAGGAATTGAGAAAGACAGAGGGCCTCACCGTGGGGGACAAGGTTGTGCTCATCCTTGATGCAGATGAAAAGGCGAAGGAGCTCGTCCATTCATTCCTTCATGATATTAAAAAGGTTACCCTTGTTACCGGCGTCGAATATAGTCACTTACCACATGCGGCCGAACTAGCGGTAGAGGAGTTTAAGTTTAAGATAGGGTTTAAGAAGTAAGTAAAAAAGCCGCAGGAAGTGATTCCTGCGGCTTTTGCCTTTTTCAGTGAAACAGACGGCTACGCATGAAGGTGATTGCGCCTTTTTCAGCTCGGCTGAGTCCGTCTTTTCCGTCGGCATTCACTATAATGCTATTGCAGGAGCTTTTGCGGGCCATTTCCCACTGGGCCGTGCGCATCCTGCGCCGGAGCTCGGACGGTTTGATACCACCCTTGCGCCGCCGGAGGCGGTTCTCAAGGACCGGTTTCCAGGGCTTTGGGACGTCGACGAAGATACTGTAGATTTCTACATCGCCTAGAGTGCCGGCGGGCAAGTCCAAGAGATCAAAGAGGCCCTGCATGTCGACACTGAGGACTACGCATCCTTTCTTGCTCAGGGCGTCAAGGAGCTCTGTTCGACCTGTTCCATACCAATGATGGCCGTGAGGTTGTGCTGTTTCGAAGAATTCGCCGCGGTCCTTTCGCCGAAGGAAGCTGGAAATCTTCATGTAGCGATAGTGCTTGTTGCGAACTTCGCCTTTGCGCGGGCTGCGGGTGGTTGTTGTCATGCAGCGCCGGGCCTGGAAGCCTTTATTTCTTTTCTTGATGATGCGAGCGCACAGGGTTGTCTTGCCGGAGCCTGAGGCGCCGACCACTACAAATAGCCTTTTGGGCTGAGCTGGACGTTTCATATTGTTCCCGATGTTGGTTTACTGAACGGAGTGGAGATCTTGCTGGACTCTTTTTACCTAAAATCATGCCTAAACGCAAGCGTATTCTTTGCTACAATCTATCCTATGTCCTACGCCATCTATACCACCCGCGGCTTTATCCTTGGCAGCGTGCCATCAGGTGAGGCGTCAAAGCTTTATCATATCTATACTGAGGACTTCGGCCTCATATTCGCAAAGGCCCAGAGCGTGCGGCTTCTGACTTCAAAGTTGCGCTATAACCTGGAGGAATATTCGTTCGCAACCTTTTCACTTGTCCGTGGCAAGGAGGTCTGGCGTCTGACAGGGGCAAGTGAGAAGATCGGTGATCCACATTTTGCCCGGATATATGCGCGTGTGCTGAATCTAGTACGCCGTCTCGTTCAAGGCGAGGAAAAGAATGCGGAATTGTTTGTCACGCTCCTGTTTATGATAAAAGGCATGCCGCAGACAGAAGGGTATACCCAAGACGATATGACTGCGTTTGAGCATCTCGTTTTGATACATATTCTCTCTTCACTCGGCTATATAGATGCAAAGGTACTGGTGGGCATCGCTCGCGATGCAGAACCATCACTTGCAGACCTTGGGGCTGTAAAGGCAAAAAAGAGGGAGGTAATTGCCGAGATCAATAAAGCCCTCAGGGAAAGCCAGCTGTAATGATATAATCACACTATGTTTGAAAGCGAGAAAAAAAGCTCCTTGGAGCGGTTAAAGAAAGGTCTTTATTCGCGAGAAGACAAGTTTGGCGAAGCGCCACGTCACGATATCCATCCTCAGAAAGGGGTGGTGGCAGAATCATGGGAGGGTCCTGAAGCTGACGTGCCAACAGAAGCGCACGTCATGCCCGCCATGCACTCTACTCGCAAGGTGTACCATATTGGACTTATTATTTCGTGCCTTTTCCTGCTCATTGCATGTTCTGTGGCCGGTTACACTTTTTTTGGTGGCAAGAATTTCGTGTCAGCGGATAATGTCGATATCCTGGTCGAAGGTCCTGCTTCTATAGGGGGAGGGGAACCACTTTCACTCAATGTCTCGGTTGTGAATAAAAACTCTACCGACATTCAGTTGGTTGATCTCGTAGCGGAGTATCCTTCCGGGTCAAAGGATCCTAGTGATCCATCAGAGGATATTTCAAAGATCCGTCTTTCTTTGGGCGACATTCGTTCACAGTCCTTCTCGCAGAAAAGTCTGGCATCGCTTTTGTATGGTGAAGAAGGTGATATCCGCGAGATAAAGTTCACGGCTGAGTACCGCACCGCCAATTCCAACGCAATCTTTTTTAAGGAAAAGACGTACGTTATATCGATTTCGTCTTCGCCGATTATTGTTTCGATCGATGCTATGGACAAGGTTCTTGGCGGCCAGCCAGCTGATGTAAAAATCACCGTATCATCTAATAGCACTGCGACAGTAAAGAATCTTCTGATGAATCTCGAATACCCATTCGGATTTACTGTTTCATCCGCAGCACCGGCCGCAACGTTTGGTAATAATATCTGGCGCATCGGTGACCTTGCTCCTGGTGCAAAGAGGATTATAACTCTTAAAACAGTTGCCCAGGGGCAAGATGATGAATTTCGAACCCTCAAGGCCCATATCGGCATTCAGGGCGCGGGTGACGAGAGGGAAATCGCTACGACCATTATTTCGCGTACCCATACGTTTCAGATCGAAAAGCCTTTCCTGGGTCTTGATCTTACCCTTAATGGAGATCGCGGCGACGCCGTTGCCGAGGCGGGCAGAACAATCCGAGCAGAGATTTTGTGGTCGAATAACAGTCTTACAAAGATCACAGGAGCGAGATTAGAGGCAAAGATCTCTGGTAATGTGCTTGATAAAAACTCGGTAGATGTTGAGGGTGGATATTATGACTCTTTAACCAATACAATTATTTGGGAGGCGGGCAGGACTCTAGGTCTCGACTCTATTGCGCCAGGAGAAAATGGCCGTGTGGGCTTTAGTTTTTCGACAATGGGCCTTTCTAATGGCATGTTACCCCTTAATCCATCAGTCACAGTGACCGTATCCGGAAAAGGGAGTCGTATCGACGAGAACGGTGCTCCGTCTGAAATTGCATCTGGGGTTACACGAATGGCAAAACTTATCTCCAATCTTTCTCTCTCTGCACGGGTTCTTCGTACCCAAGGTCCTATAACAAACACGGGTCCGATTCCGCCTCGGGTTGATAATGTGACGACCTATACAGTGCTATGGACAGTAACCAATACTTCGAATAGTATCACCGGAGCGCGCGTAACCGCCGCATTACCTCCACAGGTCTCATGGACTGATGTAATATCACCTGCCGACGCTGGGCTTACCTATGACTCTAATGGCGGAACCATCAGCTGGATTGTCGGGGCGGTGCCTCGAAATGCCACGGTTGGATCTGGGGCAAGGCAGGTTGCGTTCCAGGTTGCACTGCGGCCAAGCGCTAACCAGCAAGGAAACGTTCCAGAGATTATCAGTCAGGCCACGATTACAGGTACGGATACATTTACAGGTGCAACCGTAAAGAACACCGCTCCGGCACTTTCCACAAGAACATCAACCGACGCAGCGTACCTAAGCGGAGATGAGACAGTAGCACCATAGACATCTATATATAAAACATATGAAGAAAGAAGAAAAAAATCAGGTGATGGAGAATCTAATATCTCTCGCAAAGAGGCGAGGTTTCGTATTCCAGGGTTCAGAAATTTACGGTGGCCTCGCCGGTACATGGGATTACGGTCCTTTCGGTGTAGCGCTCAGGAGTAATATAAAAAGATTGTGGTGGAAAAGGTTTGTCGACGACCGCGACGATATGTACGGCATGGATGCGGCGATTCTCATGAATCAGAATGTGTGGAAGGCATCAGGTCATGTCGGCGGCTTTGCTGACCCACTCGTGGAGGACAAGAAGACAAAGAAGCGCTACCGAGCAGACCATCTTTTGGAGGAGGCAGGGGTTGATCCAAAGGGTATGACTCTGGATATGATGTCAGCCGCTCTTAAAGAAAAGAAGCTCAAGAGCCCAGAGGGAAATGAGCTTTCTGATGTCCGTCAGTTCAACATGATGTTCAAGACACACGTAGGCGCGATGGAGGATGAGGCTTCCGTTTCGTATTTGCGCCCAGAAACGGCACAGGGTATGTTTGTGAACTTCAAAAACATCATGGATACCTTCCACCCGCGCCTTCCGTTTGGTATGGCGCAGATAGGTAAGGCTTTTCGAAACGAGATTTCTCCGCGTGATTTTATATTCCGTCTACGCGAACTCGAACAGATGGAGATCGAATATTTTGTCGACCCTCGAGATGAAAGGAAGGTGATGGAAATGTTCGAGATATTACACGGGGAGCAGGTAGCATTTCTTGCTGACCTTGGTCTGGATTCCAGCCGAGTACACAAAATTGAGATTCCTGCTGCGGACCGAGCTCATTACTCAAAACGCTCCGTCGACACTGAATTTGATTTTCCTTTTGGTCAAAAGGAATTGCTTGGCCTCGCATATCGCACTGACTATGACCTCAAAGCTCACAGCGATGCCAGCGGTACAGACCTTTCGTATTTCGATGAAGAGTCAAAGACTCGCTTTATTCCACACTGTATCGAACCTACGTTTGGTCTCGACAGACTTCTCCTTGCGGTACTTTCTCAGGCATATACCGAAGATGAGTTAGGTGGCGAAAAGCGCGTCTATTTGAAATTGTCGCCGGCTGTTGCACCTATAAAAGTTGCTGTGTTTCCGTTACTGAAAAACAAGGAGGCACTGACCGGCAAGGCGCAGGAATTGTATAAAGTTCTGCGCAAGGAGTTCGGCCAGGTTGAGTATGACGATACTGGTTCAATAGGAAAGAGATACCGTCGCCAGGACGAGATTGGTACGCCGTACTGTGTGACCGTTGACTTTGACACAATCGAAAAGGACGGTAATCCTGTTACTGTTCGCGATCGCGACACGGGAGTCCAAGAAAAAATTGATCTCACGGACCTTGTGTCCTATGTTGCGCAGAAGCTCGGAAAATAGACGTGTATAAAAAACCACCATCATCTGATGGTGGTTTTGTATTGCTTGAAGATGTGCGATGACAAAGAGGTGCCAGCGATCCAAAAGCCGTAAGGGCGCACGCCGCGAATATACTTTCTGACTCTGGGCGGTTAAGGGCGCGGCTCATGATCGCCGAAAGTGCGCACCCTGCGGAGAGGTGCATGACTGCACTTGCCGAGAAAATGCCTAAGAGTCTGAATAGTGGGGAAGGTAGGAATTTCATGAAGAAGGGGAAGAGCTACTGGCTTCTCAGTATAATGCTATAGTCGGCAATAAATGCAATATTTAGGGCTTTTGTGTAGACTGGGCATATGAAATTTACCAAGACAGTCTTACCTAATGGGGTACGAATTATAACGGCGCCTATGCAGGGCAATCCGACCGTGACAGTCATGATTAACGTTGCCACGGGCAGCTTTTATGAGACTGCGGAACAGTCCGGTATATCGCATTTCCTCGAACATGTATGTTTTAAAGGCACGGTAAAACGCCCGTCACCTCGAGACATCACAACAGAACTCGACTCTATTGGTGCTGTATATAATGCTTTTACAGGCCGAGAAATGACAGGCTATTGGGCAAAGGCTGATGTGCGACATTTTGCAAAAATCGCCGACGTAGTTTCGGATATATTTAAAAACTCAGTATTTCCGGTAGTAGAGATTGAAAAGGAAAAGGGTGTTGTGATGGGTGAGATCGATATGTATGCGGATGACCCACAGGAGAAAATCTCAGAGGCGCTTACCAAGCACATGTATAGGGGTGAGCCGGCCGAACGCGATGTTCTGGGTACAAAGGAAACAGTTGCGGCATTTACGCGGGAGGCTATCGTCGCATATAGATCGTCGCAGTATGTTGCTCCGAATACGGTGATTACCATTGCCGGTGGTATAGACGAGCAGGCTATGATTGTGTGGGCCACGAAAACGTTTGCTGACCTTGCATCGTCAACACCAAAGCCCGAACTTTCTACGCGTGATAGGGAACAGGCGGGTCCAGAGACTGTCTTTATAGATAAGGACACTGATCAGGCACATATTGTTATGGCCTGGCGAACATTCCCGCGATCGACGGATGACCGTTTTGTTGCGAGGATTATTGCGAACCTCTTGCAGGGAGGTATGAGCTCGCGTCTCTTTATAAAGTTACGGGAGGAAATGGGTGCTGGATACTATATCGGTGGCGGAGCCCATTCACACAAGAGCTTCGGATCTTTCTCTATCTCAACAGGAACTAAATCAGAGCGCGTGGCTGAAATTGTTTCAGCCATCCTGGCAGAGACCAAAAAGTTGAAGACCGAGCCAGTCGGTCCGGCAGAACTTGCTAAGGTAAAGGAGTTTCTGCGTGCCCACCGGATCATGAGTCTTGAAACATCTGATGATGTTGCAGGATTTTACGCCGACCAGGAAACAATTTTAGGATCCATCCGAACCGTTGAGGATTTTGAAAGAATATACACAGCCGTAACGGCAGAAGATATTATGAGAGTATCCAACACCATCTTTGATCCGAAAAAGCTAACCACGGCAGTCATAGGCAAGGCTCTAGATAAAGACGGAATTACAAGGGTTTTGTAGTATTATCAGTACATGAAAGACGGAACACGGATAGAAATAACGACAGGAACAATTGCCAGGGCAATTCTTTTGATCGTGGCCGCGATTATGCTTTTTATGCTGAAGGATTTGGTGTTGGTAGTCCTTACGGCGGTCGTCATCGCTTCATCAATGGAACCATTTATTCAATGGTTTATGAAGCGTAGGATATATCGCATTTTTTCCGCACTCATTGTCTATATGGTTCTGACGGGCATACTGGTTGGTTCGTTTTATACATTTGTCCCACGTCTTCTTCAGGACTCCTCGGAGTTTCTCAGCCTTGTTCCGCAATATCTTGAATCATCATCACTGTGGAATCCTCTCGACCAAGACATTGCTGTAGAGCCTCGTGCTGCTGCCATGTCGATTTCTGCCGTACCTGTTAGTAGTGAGGTCTCTTCAATAAAGGATGCACTGCAGGGGATAAATGAGGCAATCAGTTCGGTATCGGTTGGCTTTGTTCACTCAGCAAGCTCGATTTTTGGAGGCCTTCTTTCCTTCATACTTATTGCGGTACTCTCGTTCTATCTTGCGGTGCAGGAGGATGGCGTGGAAAAATTCTTGCGTATCGTCATCCCGGACAAAAATGAGAATTACGTCGTGAATTTATGGAAGCGAACTCAGACTAAAATCGGTTTGTGGATGCAGGGCCAAATAATTCTTGCTCTGTTGGTGGGAGCTTTGGTATACCTAGGCCTTACGCTTCTGGGGGTCAAGAACGCATTACTCTTTGCGGTATTGGCAGCAATATTAGAAACGATTCCACTTTTTGGCCCGATCCTTGCGGCTATTCCTGCTGTAGCTGTTTCATATAACGATGGGGGAGCTACAGCAAGTTTTCTTGTCGCTGGTCTATATCTCATCATTCACCAGCTCGAAAACCATATTATCTATCCTTTGGTTGTGAAAAAAATTGTCGGTATTTCACCAATTCTTGTTATTCTCGCTCTTCTTGTCGGACTTAAACTTGCGGGTTTTTTGGGTATTATCCTTTCGGTCCCTATTGCTTCGCTTCTTGTTGAATTCCTCGATGATGTGGCAAAGGACAAGAAGGCGGTAAAGGGGGTATAGTATAAGCTCAAACTATCTATGAAAAAACCTTTCTATATAACCACAACGCTGCCGTACGTGAACGCCGAACCTCATGTCGGTTTTGCTATGGAACTCATTCGAGCGGACGTAATCGCACGAGGGAGGGCGCTTGCTGGCAATGAAGTATTTTTTAATACAGGTACCGATGAACACGGCCAAAAGCTTTTTGAAGCAGCAGCTAAAGAGGGAAAGCCGGTCAAGGAATATGTTGATAAGTACGCGGCACAGTTCCGTGAGCTTGTGCCAAAGCTCGGTATAAGCCCCGAAGTTCATTTTGTACGTACGACGGATATCCATCATGAAAAGGCTGCCCAGGAATTCTGGAATCGTGTTCAGAAGAACGGCTATATCTATAAAAAGAACTACAAGACAAAGTATTGCGTCGGCTGTGAAGTGAACAAGACCGAATCCGAACTTGTCGATGGTCGTTGCCCAATACACCCTAATCGTGAACTCGAGAATCGCGACGAAGAGAATTATTTCTTCAAATTCTCGGAATTCGGTGACAAGCTTCTGGCCCTCTATGACAATGGTGCATTCAGGGTTGTGCCGGAATTTCGCCTCAATGAGATGCGTGAGTTTATAAAAAGCGGACTCGAGGACTTTAGTATCTCTCGTCTCAAGACCAATATGTCATGGGGAGTGCCAGTACCTAATGATGCCGACCATGTCATGTATGTGTGGTTCGATGCATTGGTAAACTACATCTCGACTATAGGCTGGCCCGAGGATTCTGCCCGTTTTGAAAAGTTCTGGAAGGATGGTACTCCTACGCAATACTGCGGAAAGGACAACACACGATTTCAGTCAGTTATGTGGCAGGCGATGCTTTTGGCGGCAGATTTGCCGAATACTCACACCGTCGTCGTGAATGGCTTTATAACAGGTGAGGGAGGTGTAAAGATGTCCAAGTCGCTCGGAAACGTAATCAACCCATTTGATGTTGTTGCTGAATATGATGGGGTTACGAATGGTCTAGGCAATGAAGTCTTGCGCTATTTCGTCTGTCGCGAGATTGGCTCGTTTGAGGATTCTCCGTTCACGATGGAGAGGTTGAAGAGCACATATAATACGAGTCTTGCCAACGGCCTAGGAAATCTCGTTTCGCGCATCATGAGAATGGCGACGACCAACATCGAAAAGCCGGTAAAGATGCCTGAAAATAACATTCCTGAGGAATACAAGAGGGCACTTGATTCATTCGACATACAGGCAGCTGCCAATATTGTGTGGAGGCACATAACCGAGGCAGATCAGCTTATTCAGGAAAAAGCGCCATTCAAACTAGTTAAGACCGACAAGGCAGCGGCTGTCGAAATCATAAGTAATCTGTGTGTCAGGTTGTATACAATCGGCTGCATGCTTAATCCCATACTTCCAAAGACATCTGAGAAGATAAAGGCGCTCGTTAGTGAGCACAAGATGCCAGATGCCCCACTTTTTTTGAGGAAAGAGTAAGGTGCTTTTATATGAACAAGCCGCGCTATATAGACATACACGCCCACACCAACTTCACTGCTTTTGATGCGGATAGGGTACAGACGATTCAGCGCGCCCTCGATGCGGGTGTTTGGATGATAAACATCGGTACCCAGCAGCAGACTTCAACAAAGGCCGTCGAGATGACGCGCGAATTTTCAACAGGTGTCTATGCCATCGTTG
Source organism: uncultured Candidatus Saccharibacteria bacterium (assembly GCA_964368565.1). Lineage (GTDB taxonomy): Bacteria > Patescibacteriota > Minisyncoccia > Phycocordibacterales > UBA6065 > UBA6065. The sequence goes on along the minus strand of CAYJAC010000009.1, from coordinate 25,576 downwards.
GCCTGCATCCTGTCCATGTAAATGCGTCATTTCATGACACAGAGGAATTAGGCGAGGGGGGCAAGACCTTTACGTCCCGAGGCGAGGATTTTGACAGTGGGTTCTATAGAAAACTAATTGTTGATGAACGGGCTTTGGCTGCCAAGGAAGGACGCCAGAGCAAGATTGTAGGCGTTGGCGAATGTGGATTGGACTTTTACCGCATGCCGACCGAAGTCGAGAGGGTGAGGCAGATAGAGGCCTTCAGGGGCCAGATAGAGCTTGCTTTAGAGTGCGACCTGCCACTCATGCTGCACGTTAGACAGGCATATGGTGAGGTCCTCGGCGTACTTATAGAATATAGGGAAAAGCTCGCTAGTGGCGATTTCAAAGGCTGGGGCCCAGAGCGATTACGCGGTGACTGTCATTTTTTTGCCGGAACTGTTGATGACGCACGCGGTTTTTTAGCAATCGGTTTCCACCTTTCATTTACCGGCGTCGCTACATTTGCAAAACAGTACAAGGAGCTGATTGAAGTAACACCCCTCAACCGCATCATGTCCGAAACGGATTGTCCGTACGTTTCGCCGGTTCCAGAGAGAGGGAAGCGTAACGAGCCATCTTTTGTAATCCATGTTGCAAACAAGATTGCTGATATAAAAGCCGCACAGACAGAAACCGCCACGCAGTCAGCCGATTCCATTAAAATGCAGCTTGTCGAGAATGCGATTTCATTGTTCAACTTGAAATAGTACCGGATTTTTATAATTCCTTTATCTCCCATTGTATAAGATGTGTTTGTTATCACTAACACAAACAATATGGGTGAAGTTACCCTTGAGATATTTAATGCAGGTATAGAGAAGTTGGCAAATATAATAGACGGACATGCTCGTATCATGAAGGAGAGACTTATCGGCATAGATGAACGGCTCGAGATTGTTGAAGGGAAGGCAGACATCATCCTTTTTGAGGTGCGTGACCACGACAAACGTGTTGCGGCGCTGGAGGCCGAATCGCAGGATTAAAGCTCTGTGGAGGCTTTTTTCCTTGCAAAATCGGCTTTTTCTGGTAATCTCTACCGTACTTGCTTTGGATAAGTTTTCTGCCAAGAAAACGGCTTAATGCAAGGTCAGTTCGACAATTTATAAGCTTAGTCATAACAAAAATGACAAAAGAGACAGTTAAGACGGCAGGCACCGTCTACGAGGTGGGTTACCACATCGTTCCCGCTGTTTCCCCAGAGAAACTACCTGCAGAGGTAGACGCTATCAAAGCGGTTCTCGCCGGAAATAACGCGACGATCATTTCGGAGGAAGCTCCGAAGCTCCGTACGCTTGCCTACCAGATGGTAAAGGCAATTGGTCCTGCTCGACACAAGTACGACACAGCGTACTTCGGCTGGATAAAGTTCGAGGCAGCTCCAGAAGCAGCTATCGAAGTTAAGAAGGCAATGGACGCAAACGAAAAGGTTCTCCGTTACCTCCTTATCAAGACTGTTGCTGAGAATACTCTCTACGGCGACAAGGTCTTGCCACAGGAAAAAGCAGCAGACGCGCCAAAGGATCCAGCAACAGGCGAGGCTCCCGTAGCTCCTGTAATAGAAAAGGCGGTTGCATAAGCAAAGTCTTTCCGCTAAAGGTGGAAAGGCGTGGTAAAATAGGTCTAGCTTGGTCTACTTTACTAACGTTAGCAACAACAGCATGTATCTCAACAAAGCAATCATTATCGGTAACCTTACGCGCGACCCAGAGCTCAAAGCTCTTCCTTCGGGCATGCAGGTAGCGTCGCTATCTCTCGCCACGAATCGCGTATGGAAGGACAAGGCAGGCGCAAAGCAGGAAGCTTCGGATTTTCACAACGTTGTGGTGTTCGGGCGCCAGGCAGAGACGTCAGCTCAGTACCTTAAGAAGGGCCAGCAGGTGATGATCGAGGGCCGCATCCAGACTCGAACCTGGGACGATAAAACTTCGGGCGAGAAAAAGTATCGCACAGAGATCGTTGCAGAATCAGTCCAGTTCGGACCAAAGGCAGGTGGATTCACTGGCGGAGCAGGGGCTTCATCGGCTGGTCCATCAGCAGGAGCATCGGCATCGAGCGCAAAATCTGCGGCAGGATCGCCAAAGAAAGACGCGGTCGACACCATCGACTATCCTTCAGAAGACATCAATCCTGAAGACATTCCATTCTAAAAATTTAACTAATCATTATGAGCAAGCAGTGTTTCTTCAAACAGAACAATATCCAGCACGTCGACTACAAGGATACTGAGATCTTGAAAAAGTTTCTCAATCCCCACGCTCGAATTCTTAGCAAGAAGCGCTCAAGCGTTTCCGCTACGAATCAGCGAAAGCTCGCCGAGGCAGTAAAGCGAGCACGATTCATGGGACTTCTCCCATACATCGCTCGATAGTTCTAAACAAAAGCCTCCCGAAAGGGAGGCTTTTGTTTGACTTTTTGGCTAAAAATGGCAATATAGCGCCTATCGCTCCATGTTGGGGCGGACCGTTAAAGAGCTCTTCTCGGGCCCTTAGTGTAGAACCGAACTCTTCGGAACCGCATTCCATGTTGGTAACAGGAACCTTCTAAAGGAGGAAATATGAGAAATCACACACCACGCACATCTCGTGCGGATTCAGAAGAACAGATCATCGAAATTGCCAATCAAATGATTCCTGGACTCCATATGGCCGATATTTTTCGGTATTATATGGGTTTTCAAAGTCCTGATAATTTTTTTGATATTCGATCTGGTCTGTATACCCAGCTCGAAGTCTTGAGTAATGAAAAACTCGGCTTCATTATTGGTAAAAGTATAAGTCGCAAGACCCTATGGAGAGTGAGTTGTCTTGCGGCGTATGGTCAGGTAGATCTTCGTTCGGATGGAGGAAAACAGGCTCTCGTATATCTTGCATCTATTGTCATTGCTGCAGCCATCTACGACATCCTCGCCACCGAGCACGCGATTCGAAGCGAGATGGATCCTACTGCTCAACCGGTCGCTTATATTCCGCCACTGCTTCTTAAAGAATTTGTCCTTAGTGTGCGGTTGAAAAATCGCACGAGGCGCAAATCATAGTTCTTTTCAAATCAAAACCGTATGATCTTCGAGATCATACGGTTTTTTTATTGAATCCCTTTTTATTTCGTTACGCGCTCTCGGTACTCGCCAGTGTCGCTGTTCACCTTTACGATGTCGCCGACGTTTACAAAGAGGGGAGCAGTGACAACCAGTCCGCCCTTGAGGACAATTTGCTTGCCTCCGCCGCGGGCTGTGTCGCCCTTAATGCCTGGAGGAGCCTCCATAACTTCAAGGTCAACCGTTGCAGGAAGCCTGATGTCGAAGATGATGCCGTCGTCCTCGTCAGTATCGGGAGCGATATAGACCTGGAGATCATAAATCTCGTTTGGTTGGAGGAACTTGGCCTTTATGCCGAGAAGCTCTTCGGAGATTTTGAAGCGCTTCGAAGCGACTTCTGGGTCGACGAACCACCACTCGCCTTTAGAGCTGTAGAGGAACTTCGCTTCGCGACCAGCGATTTCAGCCTCTTCTACCTTGTCTGCAGCATGGAAAGTTATATCAGAAATGCGACCAGTGAGGAGGTTTTTAATTTTGGTCTTGTTCTGTGGCTTTCGCTGCTGCATACGAAAGATGTGGTTTTCAAGCACTTCATAAGGCTCGCCCTCGTATACGATGTATTTTCGTACTGTTATTTCACTGTAATCGAGCATCGACATAGTTTTTGTAAATATATGGCTTAGTAGGGCTTTATACTAGCCCAGCGGCAGGGAATTGTCCACCGAGTGACAAATGGACTCTATCCCCAAATTGATTTTTGCTTTATCTATCCTTTATCTTGCCTTTACACACTATTCGCTATTGTAGATATAGACCGTACTTTCAAACATGTGGACCAAGCGCCGGGAATCCCGAGTATCCATATCGGGATTTTTGGTACCCAAATATGAAGCGGGTAGGTGTAAGATGGTTTACATTCTGTCGGCTACACTGGTATGACAACAATAATTACACCACAATCAAATAATAGTGACTCGGGAGTAGGAATGATAGTATGCGTTTTACTGGGTATTATCGTAATTGGCGTCCTTTTCTTTGTATTCATCCTTCCGCAGATGCAAGAGACGGCTGATGCTCCTAACGGCTCGACGACTGATATCAACGTCACGATTCCGGCCGGCAGCACAGACAATTCAGGAAATTCTTCAAATTAGTAGTTGTACAAAAAGCCGCCTTACGGGCAGCTTTTTGTTGGATTTTATTGACAATCAGTAGTATTTGAATAGTCTGGGTGATAGGAGTTGCTAACACGGCGACTCATAACTGGAGAACCCATACCATTAGCTCATCATTACCTCTCGCAAAAGACTTTATCGCCGCACTCGATGAGGCTCTTTCGCTGCTTGCTCCCGAGCTCGCCCAACTCAACCGCTTGCCCAACGGCTACCTCGTAGTTCAATCTGTCGAAGACAATAACTTCGAGCTCGTATGGCAGGTAGGCGAAGGCGTGTCCGAAAATGCCCCTGCGGCCAAATACATCGGCTGGAAGGGGAATGCCAAGAACAAGGTCGAGCGCGTCATTGCGCGGCCAAACGACATTAGCGCCTGGCAGTCACGCCTTTTCGAAGGTAAGCTCTATGGCGGTGGCATCCGCGCGGGAGCCTTTGTCATCGGATTCTCGGGCCTGCCTGAGAAGATGGATGAGGCGATCTGCGCCTATATCGCCCACAAGCTCGACCTCGTGACGCTCGACTATGTGCGCCAAGTCTTCGCGATCAGCGATAACGAAATTGGCCGCGAGCTAATGTGGCTCGCCGCCTAACCCCGAATAATTCGGCGGTTTTTTTATGAAAATAATGAGCGAAGCGAATATATTTCCATGCCATAATAAAAACCCGCTGATGTCTGCGGGTTTTTATTATTAGACAGGGAAGGCGACTAAATTTCCTTCAGCTTTTCCCTGATCTTCTTCAGTATTTCGCTCGTAATTTTTGTATTCTCCTTGAGGAATTGGCGGGTAGCGTCGTATCCGCGGCCGAGAGGGAGCTTTTCGCCAGCCTTACCATCAGCGTCTATTGGTTGGTATGAGTATGAGGCGCCCGACTTTGCGATGATACCGTGCGATTCACCGAGTGCGATGATCTCGCCCTCGCGAGAGATGCCCTCGTTGTACATGAGGTCGAATTCGGTCTGCTTGAATGGGGCAGCGACCTTGTTTTTTACGACCTTCACGCGGCAGCGACCTCCGACAATCTCTTCGCCCTTCTTGATCTGAGCAATGCGGCGGATATCGAGGCGTACTGATGTATAGAATTTGAGAGCCTTGCCACCTGGGGTGGTCTCAGGGTTGCCGAACATGACGCCGATCTGCATACGGATCTGGTTGATGAAGATGACGACGGTTTTAGACTTTGCGGTAATAGCGGTCAGTTTGCGTAGTGCTTGCGACATGAGGCGGGCCTGCTTGCCCATGTGCGATGCGCCCATGTCTCCTTCGATCTCATCCTTTGGGGTAAGGGCAGCGACCGAGTCAATGACGATGACGTCGAGCTTGCCCGAGCGGACGAGTGACTCAACGATCTCAAGGGCCTGCTCGCCTGTGTCAGGCTGCGATATCAAAAGGTCGTCGATTTTTACGCCGATCTTTTTTGAGTATTCAGGATCCATCGCATGCTCCGCGTCGATGAATGCGCAGATGCCGCCGAGCTTTTGCGCTTCGGCGATGATGTGGAGGGAGAGGGTGGTCTTTCCTGATGATTCAGGGCCATAAATCTCTATAATGCGTCCACGAGGGACGCCACCGATGCCCAGTGCAGCGTCGAGGCCGATCGATCCGGTAGGAATGGCGTTAACATTAACTTTTGGCTTTGCACCGAGTTTCATAATGGCCTCGTCGCCGAACTTGGTGCGGATGGCCGCAAGGGTGTCATCCATGTTCGCAGGCGCTTTTTTGGCGGCGACAGGTTCGTCGTCGTTTGTGACTGTTCGTTCCTCGTCTTTTTCCTCAGGCTTCTTTGCTGGAGTTTCCTTGATCTCTTTCTTGTCTTTTTTTGCCATGTTATTTATAGATTAGCTGTAACGTTTTCACTGCCGTCCTGCCGAAACGATCTTTTGCCTCAAGGGTCATTATATTATATCCGTACGAAAGAAGTACTTTTTCCTCAAAAGAGCCAGCTTCGTCTGTAAATATTTTTTCACCATTGAGCGTAAGGAACGATATGTTGTGAGCAAAACCCCTTATCTCGACCAGCGATTCGGTCGAGGCCGCACCGTTCGCAGGGGAGAGGATGCCTATATCCGGACCTTCTACAAGGATCTTGGCTCTAAATGCACCGTAGCCGATCACAAGCACTGCAACAGCTAGGGCGACCCATATCTTTATCCATCGTTTTACCTTTCGGCGATCAGTCATGTGCGTCTGGTATTAGTCTGCCACCCCGCTGTTAAAGGAATTATAAAGATTTATCTTCCTCCTGTGGATTGTCTGTCTCTGTATCCGCCTTTGGGGCAGGGGCACCACCACCAAGGATAACAGGTCGAGGTTTTGATCCATCTGCTTCGCCGATGACACCTCGCTCTTGAAGGAGATCCATCAGTCGTGCTGCGCGCGAGTATCCGACACGGAGCTTTCTTTGTATGTATGAGGTCGACGCCTTGCCCGCCTCCAAGACGACACGCTTGGCTTCTTCATACATGTCGTCATCATCACCTGGCTCGCCTGAACCACCGGGCTCATCGAGCGTTGCAGAGAAGATTGCATTGTCTACCTGTGCGGAATCACTGAGGTTTATTTCATCATTGAGTTCGTCAATATGGCTGTCGATGAGGAACTTCACGATTTTCTTTACTTCACCTTCAGTGATATAGGCACACTGTATACGGGTAGGTTTGGACATTTCTCCACCAAGGTAGAGCATATCTCCCTGACCAAGAAGCTTTTCAGCGCCTGGTTGGTCGAGAATGGTGCGCGAGTCGATCTGTGAGGCGACCTGGAGTGCAAGACGAGCGGGAATGTTTGCCTTGATAAGGCCGGTGATGACATTTACTGACGGTCGCTGGGTCGAAAGCATGAGGTGTATACCGACAGCGCGGGACATTTGGGCCAGACGGACGATACCAGCTTCTAGTTCGCGAGGGTAGGTCTGCATAATATCCGCCAATTCATCGATGATAACCACGATATATGGCATAGGATCGATGCTCTTCTCCTCCTCAGTATTTTCGCCGTCCTTCTTAACCTTTACGTTTTTGAGAGAGGGCTGGTATATGGTCTTGTGATAAGAATCAATATCACGCACAGAGTTTGCTTGGAGGATGTTATAGCGTCTATCCATTTCCTTTGCTGCCCACTTAAGGGAAAGGATAGCCTTCTTGGCGTCGGTGATGACAGGGGTTAGAAGATGAGGGATTTTATTATAGAGGGTAAGCTCGACGCGCTTTGGGTCGATCATGATGAATTTGAGCTTTTCTGGACCAAGTCGATAGAGAAGGGAGACGATAAGGGCGTGGATAGTTACGGATTTACCCGAACCGGTTGCTCCGGCAATAAGAAGGTGGGGCATTTTTGCCACGTTCTGGAAATGGGATTTGCCCGAGATGCCTTTGCCGAGGCCAACAAGGAGAGGTTTTTCAGAAGTCTGGAATTCTTCGGCCGAAAAGAGCGTACCGAGACCGACTGTGGTTTTTATTGTATTTGGAATTTCAATACCAACGAGCGACTTGCCGGGGATAGGTGCCTCAACACGGATAGAGGGGGCGGCGAGAGCATAGGCAAGGTTGTCCTGGAGGGCGACGATACGAGAAAGTTTTACGCCTTCAGCAGGCTTTAGGGCGTAGCGGGTGACTGACGGTCCGATCGATACTTCATCCATTTCGACGTCGATACCGAAGTTAGAAAGGGTTCTCTTTATGATGTTGGCGTTTGCCTTTACGTCTCCAACAACAGGCTTTCCTTTGTCGCGCTCCAAAAGTGATAGGGGTGGGGGTGTGTATTCCTTGTCGGCATCATGCTTCGAAGGTTTGATGAAATCCTTGCTATCGTCTTCGTTTGTGGCAAGTTTGAGGTCCTTTGGTTTTTTCTCAGGCGCAGGTTTCTCCGCCTCCATCTTTTTGGTTTTCTTAGGAGTATCTTCTTCGACAGGGAGCGAGAGTTTGAGGTTTACGTCGTCTTCGGCATCGACCTCCTCGTCTTCTTCCTTTTCCCGCTTAAAGCTAAAGAGGGACTTAAGGTCGAGTTCGTCGTTGAAGGCGATCAATATAGAGACGACGACAAATGCTGAAAGGAAGACGAGTGCGGCAGTAGTGTCGACGAGTTGAACAAATGGATATGCCGTCCAAGTGCCTATGAACCCTCCCTGACCTTTAGATACTATGTCTATGATACCGAGTGTTGCGATGAGAAAGAGAAGCGACCCGTAGAGTTTAGCGACATCGAATTTACGGTGAAGGTTACGAAGGAATGTGAGTGCAAGAACAATAGAGAGGAGGGGGAGGAGGTAGTATCCGACCCCTAATAGATATGACAGACCTACAAACGTATAGTGTCCGACAATACCTGCTTTGTGCCACGGTTCTATCGCAAGCGAAGTGAATACCGCAAGTACAAAAAACGCCACTGCCGCTATGCCCTGGACTGTTTCGTCTGGAAGGTTTTTTATGAAGCCCTTCTTAGGCTCCTTTCTTTCCTTTTTTTCTTTCTTTATCGGCTCCTCTACCTCATCCTCATTAATTTTCTTTTTCGCCATAGTGTTCAAATTATATCACGCGGACGCTTATTCTGGGCCTTTGTTCCGAGTGTCCTATTGCAGGTGTCTTTGTTTCGTGTCAGAGACACGCTTTAGACCTTTACGTCCGATACACGAAAATCTATAATGGACACACCTCTTGACATTTCCTTATAAAGGACATATTATATAAAGGACAAAAACTACCTATTTCTCAAGGACCATTATTAAAGACAAAGCCCTATTATCCTTAATTTACAAAGCTTTTATGGAAAGGACACACGAGAATCAAAACAATAGCTCTCTGACAAGCCAGGATGTGGGCCTGTCGTCGCTTTCGCTTTTCAATCAGAGCGCACACTTCTCGTATATCTATAAAAAGACTGAAAAGCTCGTCACGGCGATCTATATGATCACTAACTTTATAAAGGACGCAGAGCCTTTGAAAGCGAAGCTTCGTGAAAATGCTCTCAAGCTTCTTTCTCTCAATCGTGCTTTTACAACAGTTTCTCTTTCGGATCGAAAAGACCTCATGAAGGAGTATCAGGGGATTGCCCTGGAGGTCGCTTCACTTTCAAGTGTAGCTTCGCACAGCGGTCTTATATCAGAGATGAATGCTGGGGTGCTCACGCGTGAATTCAATGCAATTGTTATGCTTATCGAGAAGGATGAAAGCAAGAAGGCAAATGAGCACACCGTCATGTTTGACTCCAGCTTTTTCCAGGTGGGCCGAACTACAGTATCCGAGGATCATGTAGATATGTCTGTTACAGCACCGAATCCCGCAACTAATGTCCTTTACAAGCCTGAGCACGGGGAAGAGACATTTAGTAAAGGACACGCAGTTTCTGAATCCGTACCGCTAACTCCAGCAAAGCCAGAATACCTGTCTGTAAAGGACATTCCTCAGGCAGCTAGCCAGGGCGTAAGAGAGAAGACTTCGCGAACGGCAGATTCAAAGGATAGCAGGCAGGCAGTTATCCTTAAAACCCTTTCAAAGAAAAGCGGTCTTAATATCAAGGATTTTGTTGATTCTATAAAAGATGTGAGCGCCAAGACTATTCAGCGAGAATTGCTATCAATGGTCGCAGCAGGTGTCCTTAAGAAGGAAGGGGAGAGGCGCTGGAGCACGTATTCTCTGGCCGACTAGGCCTCCGCCACTCTGGCTTGCTTTTCGTCGTTTTTTGGTATAGTATAGGTAGGTGGCAAATACCCAGTGAAATAAGGCTTTTAAACAGCTTTATTCCCTTATCCACATATATCTTTGCGCCGCAGGGCTCAAAAATATATACTTACTGGGTTACGGCACTCCAGACCTATCTGTGCTCTAGACCATTGAAAACCGAATAGCGATTTAAAATACAGATCATCTGTTTTTTTCCGACTGCATACCGACTCTCAGACGATCCCTTACATCCTTTGCACTATCTCCAGACTTTGTGTCGACCTACTTGCTCGAGGTTAAAAATTCGGGCAAAGGAAAAATAAAGTTTGGTGAATAGTCGAGGAGTGAGCGTTAGGTGAAAATCTAGCGTTGCGCTCTACACTCCCCCTGTTGCTGTCGAAGCACAGGGAAGAGTGAAGATTATTGAAAGTTTATTCACGGGGCAGAGAAAGCACACATTATTATTTCAAGCCTTTCTCTGTTTCCATCATTACTAGAAGTACACACACAATTATGAAAATTTCTTCAAAGATTGTTGTAGGAGCTTTGAGCCTTGCTCTCGCTTTCTCAGCATCTTCAGTCGCATCTGCACAGGCGGTCATGTCTTATGACGCCCTTATCAAGGCTTTCGTCGCCGCTGGAATCATTTCAGCAGACAAGGCGGCTCAGGCAACGGCAATCGTTTCTGCTTCGTCTTCAACTTCATTCACTAAGGACCTCACTGTAGGTTCTACAGGTGCTGAGGTTTCTGCTCTCCAGTCAGCTATCGGAGTTACACCAGCAACTGGTTACTTCGGTTCATTGACAAAGGTAGCTGTTCAGAAGTACCAGACTTCAAAGGGTATTTCAGCAACAGGATACGTTGGACCACTCACACGAGCTGCTCTCAACGCTTCTGTTACTACGACTACCACTACGACTACTACAACAACAAATCCTAGCGGATCAACTGTTGTTAACTCAGGCGTAGAAGGTACTCTTACTGCAGATCGATTCTCGATCTCGAACACTACTGCGTACGAAGGTGATTCAATGGTTCCTGTTCTTGCTGTAAAGCTCCAGGCAAAGCTCTCTGACATCACAGTTCAGCGCATTAAGCTCGACCTCGGCCAGTCAACTTCAATCTACACAAAGGTCTTCAAGACTCTCTATGTAGTTGACGATGCAGGCAACGTCGTTGCAAAGGCAGACCTCAACAGCAACACCGTTGTAAAGAACGGTCAGCAGTATGAACTCACCTTCGGTGGATTCAGCTACAATGTTGCTAAGGACTCTTCAAAGGTTCTTACTGTAAAGGGAGACCTCTACAGCTCAATCAAGTCTGCTGACCAGGGTTCTAAGACAATCCGACTCGCACTTGACGGCATTCGAGGTGTTGACGGTGCAGGTATCGACCAGTACGCTGGATCGACTTCTGTAACTCAGAACATCACGATCGCTACAACTCTTGCAGACTCAGCTACTATGAGCCTCTCGACAAACTCTTCAAACTACAAGACTACTGAAGTTGTTGCGTCAAACGGTTCAGAGGAAAATGAGCTCGACAAGCTTGCAGTTCTCGCTTTTGACCTCAAGGCAAATAAGGCAGACCTCAATGTGACTGACCTTGCTGTTCGCATCACCACTTCTGGTACTGCAACAACATCGACAGCTTACCTCTACGATGGTTCTACTCTCCTTGCTACTGAGTCAGTCAACGGTGGCGTAGCATCTTTCACGGATTCAAACGAACTCTTCACTGTTTCAAAGGACGCTACAAAGACCCTTACAGTTAAGGTTGACGTCCGCGATGCTGCAACATCAGCAACTACATTCACAGCACGAGTTGAGGCTGCTGATGTATCTGCTGAGAACGTATCTTCAGAGTCAAAGACAACTTCAGGTTCAGCAACTGGTGAAGCTATGATTGTTCGAAAGGTTGGTCCAGTGTTCTCTCTCTTGAGCAAGAACATCTCGGTCAGCGGTACGAACAACTCTGGTTCTACACTCTCGACCTCGACCATCACAGCGACATTCTCGCTCCAGGTCCAGGCTCTTGGTGGAGACATCATGTTCGGATCACAGGCTTCTACTACATATCCTATGTTTGAGTTCAAGGCATACGATGTAGCAGGTGCTGAGGTTGCAGCTGGTGCATCTACGACTGGCTTCTCGATCCCATCATCAGGTGTGATCACAGCAGGTCTCACAAACAGCTTCATTGTTCAGGAGAACAACACTGTAACTCTTAACCCAATCACAGTTACACTTCCGGGTAAGACTGCAGCTGGTGAACCTCGAGCAGCGATTGCTGTTGCAATCAGCGCAATCAAGTGGGTTGGAACAACAGCTCAGACTTCGTCATTCATGTCTGGTAAGACAGAGTGGAGGACAAACACACAGACTCCTTAACCGGAATCTGTACGGACCGAGCGCTAGCCCGCAAGGGTTGACGTAAGGTAAGTCAGAAAAACACCATCTCGAAAGAGATGGTGTTTTTCGTTGTCTGATATAATGGACACATGAAGAAAAATACGAAACAGGGTGGCTTTGTGATAAAGCTCATGATCATCGTCGTCGGTGCGTGTATCATATTTCTTGTATTGGCAGTGCTTGCCAACAGCACCTTGGGAAATTTGAATCTGAGCTCGCCTATAGCCGATCTGACAGAGCGAGATCCAAATAGTGATGCGTTTAGTGGATATGCTGCACGCACCAATCCTATGCTCGACTTCGGCGACAGTGGGGGATTTCTTGATGACGGCTCGCGCTCGCTCCCAAATACTGACGGCAGGGGAGTATCGACATACTCCAGGTCTATAGTCATGTCCTCTGGCGATACGTCCACAGCTCAGCCGCATGAGGAATATCTTACGTTACGTAATTCAGGTCCAACAGCTATTGATATAACAGGCTGGGCACTTACCAATGGCAAAGGTAGTCGTCCAATTCAGAACAGCAATAACAGCTATTTCTATCCGACTCCAGACACTGCCATCATTGGGCAGGGAACGGAATTCCTGGATCCCTCTGGTAAGTACACTGTAGGACATATTATTCTCCAGCCAGGTGATACGGCGTATGTGACGACCGGAGGACCATTCTCACAGTTTCCTTTTCCAATCTCTACGTCTTTTCGTGAGAACATGTGCCAAGGCTACCTCGAGGACTATCCGTTTTTTCCACGCCTGACAGAGTCGTGTCCATCTATTGCGGCTGATCCTCAGATTCGAACTGTGACCGACGAATGCTACGATTACATCAATTCTTTGGCGAGGTGCCCGAATCCGCAGCGAACCGACCGAAAGTACTATGACGAGCAACCTTCGCACTGCAAGGCATTCCTGGAGCAGCGCATCGGCTATCAGGCATGTGTCGTTCAGAATAGAAATGCTCCCGGATTCTCTTCAGACCAGTGGCGCATATTCCTGGGCCAAAAGAAGGAGATGTGGGCGAATAGTCGTGAGACTATCACCCTATACGATGCAAAGGGGACAGTGGTAGACCAGATTACGTATTAGTTATCCACAGGGTTGGGCGGAATCTTTAGATTTTCTTTATGTGCGTTTTGGGATGATGGATAGATGAAGGAAAGACCAAATATGAGTAAAAAGCCGCGCATCAAATATGCGCGGCTTTTTTCTATCAACATAAAGAAAAACCTAAAAATGAATAAAGTTTTTATAAAGTGCGTGCTGGTTGGTTTGCTGCTTTCGGCGCCTGGAATCGTATGTGGGCAAGTTGTGATCACTGAGATTATGTACGACATCGAAGGGACAGATACGGGCAGGGAATGGATCGAGATACAGAATGTGGGCGATTCCAGCACCGACTTATCGACGTGGAAATTGTTTGAGGCGAACATCAACCACAAGATAACCGCTGTCGGCGATGCGATGTTGCCGGCGCAGGGGTTTGCTGTGATTGTAGATAATCCGGACAAATTTATGGCTGACAATCCTCAATTTTCTGGACTGCTATTTGATAGTGCCTTTTCGCTCAGTAACGATGGTGAGGCGCTTGTCATCAGGAATGAGGCTCTTGTAGATATTGACGCCGTTTCATACCTTCCGGCGATTGGCGCAGCTGGGGACGAGACCACCCTTCAGAAAGCAGTATCGGGTTGGATAGCTGCCATGCCAACACCGGGATCAGTGACTATTGCCACTGAATCTTTCCATCCTGCGCCGCCGGTGGAAAGCAACAGCTCTGCTTCAACCACTACATCTGAGGACTCGGACGGTGTCGGCACACCTCAAGGAGGAAGCGGTACGATTCTTTCTGACTACTCGTCACATTCAAGTCAGGCGGCTGCGACTGTTTCATATGATATTCCTGAATTTCAGGTTACTGCAGGCCGCGCCCGGCTAGGGTTTGTGGGTGCACCTATTACATTTGAGGCAAAAATAAAGGCGGCAAAAAATCTTTTATCAGGAGGCCTCTTGGCCGAGTGGTCGATGGGAGATGGGACTGAAAAAATAGGGCGAGAGATTTCTCATGTATATCAATTTCCCGGGGATTACATCGTGATCCTTAATGCTGGTCTGGGAGGGTCGACGGCTGCATCCAAGGTCCAGGTGAGAATTGTAGATCCATCTGTCTCTATTCAATTTAGCCCTCTTGGATACGTACGGGTAGATAATGTATCCGATGCGGAGCTCAATATAGGCGGGTGGCTTCTAGAGACCGAAAATACTAGATTCGTTATATCCAGAGACACAATCATTTCGCCGCGATCTTCCATAAGGCTGCCTGCCCAGGCAACGCGGATATCCTATTTTGCGAAATTCCTTCGACTGGCAAATCCATCGGGTAGGATAGTCGCAAGCGAATATCCTGAGGTGAATGAATTGGTTCCTAGAATCGTATTGCCAGAGGGTCTTGATCAGGAAACCTTTTTAAGAAAGCTCGAAGCTGTAACCGTGCAATGATATGATGTATTCATGTTCGACAAAACTTTCTTTAAGTTTGCCATCGGTTTCACCGCAATTATCGCGGTCAGCCTTTGCGCGATTTATTTCATGGATACTACAAATAGCCTGGAAGAGGGAACTCAGACGGCCGAGGCTCGCTAGTATAGTAAGGCTCGTTCTTGTTTGTGTGACCTGTGGGATCGCTGTATGTCCGCTCAGTGTGCGCGCATTTTCGACAGCGCCGCATACTATAGATGTTGATACTGTTTGGAAAAAAGCTGATGGACCATACGTTGTTCCTTGGGCGGTACGCATTAATTCAGGGGCATCGCTCACCATTGAATCGGGAACGGTTGTTGCATTGCAGGGGGCTCCATTCGAGATTCTCGGCTCTCTCGATATCGGTTTGGACGGTCCAGAACAGGTTGTCTTTCAATCAATCCTTGAGTCGGGAATACAGACACCTGACATCGATGAACCAAGCGATACCGCACATCTATCCTTGATCGTCGAGGGTGGAAGGGTAGGTATGGATGGTGTTGATATTCGAGGTCAACTTTCCTTGGCAGTTTCAATTGGCTCAGTATCTATTGTAGATGGACGGGCACATGAAAATGATTTTTTTATTACTGATGGTGCAGGTGTTGAGTTTAAAAATACAGCCTTAGGCACGACCGAGCATATTGTTGTTTCGGATGATAGTCATCTTTCGGTGATCGGTTCAGTTATACGTGGCGGCTATGTACAACTAGCCGGTGCGAGTAGTGCATTTCTTTCCAGTACTGAAATATTAGATATAGGAGAAATAGGAATTTTTGATCAAAGCACAGCCGTGTTTGAAGGGGCTACCATTAGTGGATCAGAGGGTTTTTTGGTAAAGAATAACAGCGAACTTTCTTTCAAGGATTCAACTATCCAGGATGTTTTTACAGACACCGCCTTTAGCGTACTTCAACACTCGCAGGTTTTGTTTGAAAGAACTTTTGTCTCTCCTGTGTACTCTGACCTAGCGCTCGTGCTCGATGGATCAAGTCTAAAAGCAACATCTACAATTTTTTCAGATATGCTACAAAAAGGCATTTTGGCCGTAAGATGGGCAAGTATTTCGCTTCATGACGTCTCTCTTAAGAATGTTCTCTCTTCATCAGAAACTGATTCATCACTTATCGAACTTGTTGGTTCAGGACTACACGCATCGGACTCTACTTTTTCTGGGGTGGCGGGGAACGCTCTAAATTTATACAGATCTGATTCGGCTCCATACTCTACGGTTGAGATTACTGATTCAACGATTGAGGAGTATGGTGGTGTCGGCATATACTCGGTGCAGGCAACAGGAACAATTAGCCACTCAATTATCAGTGGAGGTACAATCGGTATCGAGCACATCTTTTCTCATCTCCGGGTATCAAACTCTAGGATAGATCAACATTCAGAGCTAGGAGCAGTTGCATACATTCCTGAATATCCACTGTCGGCTGTAGGGAATTTTTGGGGTCATGAGTCTGGACCATATAGCGAGGCTTTTAATCAGAATGCAATAGGTGACGAAGTTACTGGATCTGTTTTCTTTGAGCCCTGGCTCTCATATGACCCGACCGTGCCTTGTTGCTCGAGCGTTATATTTTTGCCAGGGCTTCAGGCAAGTAGATTGTACGGCACCAAAGAAAATGGTGACGAAATCAGACTGTGGGAGCCGGCGACTACGGGCAGTTCTTTCCTAGAGAGGCTCTTTTTAGACAATCTAGGCAAGAGTATTAATCCCGGCATATATACAAGGGATGCTATTGATGAAGCTTTGCTTTGGGTCGCAGGCCTCAATATATACAAGTCTTTTATCGACGACATGGATGCACTTGTTGAAACAGGCATTATAGAAGACTGGAAAGTAGTTCCGTATGATTGGCGACTGTCAGTGGGTGACATTATCGATGGGGGACATATCATAGAAAAAATAGAAACCATGGCAGCGAGGTCAAAGACAGGGAAGGTTGCAATAGTGGGGCATTCGAATGGAGGTATAGTAGCCAAAGCGCTGATGATTAGGTTGAGGGCTTCTAACAAGGAATCTTTGGTGGATGATTTGATTTTAGTCGCGGTTCCTCAGGAGGGCACGCCCCAGGCAATCGGCGCATTGCTTCATGGGTTTGGTCAGGGTGTGCCCAGCCAAGCGCCTCTTTTGGCATCACCAAGAGTAATGCGAGAACTAGGTCGCAATATGCCCGGTGCATATGGTCTTTTACCTTCGACGGCGTACTTTAAATCTGTCACTGATCCAGTTATTAGTTTTGCGTCTGCATCTGCCTTGCCTTGGCTCGAATTTTCGAGGACAAGATATGGCATGGGTATAGCGACATCTAGCGATCTTCATTTTTTCTTGAAAGGAATTGAGGGGCGGCCGCTGCCCACCCTCGTGGACCTCACATCGCCAAGTATTCTTAATCCATACCTTCTTTCGTATACAAAAGATCTCCATGAGAGCATCGACCCGTGGCGGCCCGCAGATGATCTGCGTGTCACACAGATAGCGGGTTGGGGCAAGGATACAGTGAAGGGCTTCCGCTATTATGCGGGCCTTAAAAAAGGTCGCCCTGTCCTTCAATACGACCCTTTATTTACCGAGGATGGAGATCAGACTGTTGTGGTACCCAGTGCACTTGCCATGGCCACTGTCACTCCAAACATCAGTAGATACTGGCTCGATTTGGGAAAGGCGAATAAAGGAAGGCTTGTAAAAAGAGGGCATGCCGATTTACTCGAGCTTCCCGAGCTTCGGACTTTCATAGAAAAGATTCTGCGAAAAGAATCTGATCTTGTTTCGACAATAATATCAACCTCTTCTCCTGCGCGCGGACAGGGAACTAGGTTACAATTCCTTCTTCATTCAGGGTCTGCCGCAATCAGTATGTATGATGGTCAAGGCAATCATACGGGTGTGTCGACGACGACGGGGCAGATTGAAGAGGATATTCCGGATACTTCATACGGCCAGTACGGCGATATTACACACATAAGCATTCCCCGGGAAATGGTATCCGTTATCAATAACGTAAATCGGCGTTCTGGTAGGCCGCCCATGCGTCTAATTGTATTACCTCCGCCAGAACATGTTGAAGATGACTCCTATACGTTAGATGTTGGAGAGACACTGGATGGTGGCATCGCAGCGTCTACTTCCTATGTGGACATTCCGCTTTCTACAACCACCGCAGCGTACCTCGACGTCCCTGAGTCTGTAGGGGATGCACCCGCACTCCAAATCGATGAAAATTCTGACGGTGTTATAGACGTTCATATTGAGGCGGGAGTCTCTGTAATTGAACAGTCAATTTTTAAAGAACCGGGAGGAGTGAATCGAAGAGGGGGAGGTCGGAGACATGTTTCAGGTGTTTTTGTCCCGAAAGAGTCGATGGAACCGTCCTTGTTTATATTATTTGATAAACCGGGGTTGTCTTCTTTGGAGGAATCAAAGGAGATTGCTGTAGCATCGCGCTCATATACCATCCCTTCTTCGACTAGAACCTCCGTACAAGTCGCTTCGGTATTCAATGCTATAGAAACCTCAGGTGTTGATGGCTGGCTAAACCTTCTTTTCTCTCGGATAATGTCGTTCTTTAAAAACTTGCTAGGTTGGTCATGGTAAAATGGTACGTATATGAAAAAAACAATATTGATCATTATCGCAGTCATCGTTGTGGCGGCTATTGGCCTCTTCGCATACTTCTCAAAGCCCGTCTCGGCCCCTACACAGGACGTGAACACCGTATCGTCTAAACTGCCCGCAGGCTCTGCTACATCGAGCGTATACCGCATCTCGCAGCAGCAGTCGCTCGTTACCTTTACTATGAATGAATTGCTTCGAGAAAAGCCTTTTCTGGTCGTCGGAACGACTACTCAGATTGCCGGCGATATCGCAGTAAAGGACGGCAAGTTTGAGGTAGGGGAGCTTGCTATAAACGCAAAGACCCTTGTCACCGACAGTTCGTCACGAAACGGTGCGATTGCCCGCATGATACTGAAGTCCGAGACTCCAGGGAACGAATTCATGATCTTTAAACCTACTTCTAATGATTTTGTGGGGCCACTCGCTATGGGCAAGGAAGTCTCATTTAACGTAGTTGGTGACATAACAATCTCTGGTGTCACAAAGCCTGTCACATTTGCGGTTACAGCTATCGTAGAGGCCGACAAAGTAACAGGAACAGCAAAGACTACCCTCAAGCGCTCTGATTTCAACCTCGTCATTCCAAACCTTCCATTTATCGCAGATGTCGACGATGAATTCCCTGTGACTGCATCTATTGTCGCTGACAGGATAATGCAATAAATCGATGCTAACAATGATTAGACAAAAGAAGGTTATTGTCGGTCTGGCACTCCTAGCAGTCATTCTGGGTGGTGGGGGATATTACATGTCGCATCAGGACGGGTCTGGTGAAGTCGTATACAAGACACCTGAGGAGAAAGACGACCACGTGCGCTTTCTTATGGAAAGCTTCGACAAGATTAAGGAGAATTACTGGGAAAAGTCAGATGATGCCGCAATCGCCGGACATTTCCAACTTTCCCTTCAAAAAGGTCTAAATTCTATAACCATGCCCATACTGCCAACAAAGGACCGGGCAGGTGCGGCAAAAATGATTGCGGAGGCAATGTCTGTTGCAACATCAACCGAAGCCAAGAAGAATCTTGCCCTCAACACTCTAAACGTAGCGTTATACAATTTGCAGCCCGCGGGACGCAACGGCCTTTTGTCCCAGACCCAAGAAACTGCTTTTAGAGAAAACGTGGCCAACGTCGATCAGACCAAAGACTTGTACAAGGATCTTGGCTTGGAAAAAGGAGCGACCGAGGCAGAAGTAAAGGTGGCCTATGAAGAGAAAGCGGCCGAGTTGGTTGCTTCGTCTTCGCCCGAGGCAAAAATTGAACTCGAAAAGGTCACACATGCAAAGGAAGTTCTTGCGAACCCTAATACTAAAGATCTTTATGATGTAGCAAAAATTGAACCCACGGCCTCTACAAACATCATGGGTAAGACGCTCTATATAAAAATAGACAGGATATCGCCGACGACTCTCCTGGAGTTTGGTCGAACAGTATATAGTGCTACGACAACCCCGGGGCTCAACAGTATGGTTATCGACTTTCGACAAAACCTTGGCGGCGCACTCGATTTCGCTCAGAATTTTCTAGGTCTTTTTATCGGTCAGAATCAGTTTGCCTTTGATCTCTTTCACCAGGGAGAATATAACGACCAAAGGACTTCGCAGCCGTATTTTCCTGAACTCGCCCGATACAAGGATATTGTCATTCTTACCGACGGTATGACTCAGTCGACTGCTGAAGTCACGTCGGCAGCGTTCAAGAGATTCAAGCTCGGTACTATAGTGGGCGAGACTACCCGAGGATGGGGAACTGTCGAAAATACATTCCCACTTGATACGGTAATAGATCCGAAAGAGAAGTATCTTATGTTGCTTGTGCACAGCATCACCCTGCGCGAAGACAACCAGCCTACAGAGGGTCGCGGTATAGATCCTGATGTGAATATTAAGGATCCGAACTGGAAGAGTCAGCTTGCTAATCGACTGGAGTCTACGGAGTTCGCAAAGACAGTAGAAAGAATATTGGCTAAATAAGTATATGTGCAGAACGGCCGCGATCGAAGATCGCGGCCGTTAGGTTTGTGTCGTCTGTTATCGACGACGGGGTTTGCGGCCGATGGACTGAGCGTGAGCGAACGGGGTGGCGGTTTCGATACCTTTACGACGCGCGGCGCGGCGTGCGGCATGATTGAGGACGGCGGATGTGTTCGGCGAGCGGGATGCTTTCAGTGACATGATGGATAAGCAAACAACCTAGTTATTGTGGAGGTCCTTTTGTCCGGGACCGGGAACGGATTCGTTTTCTAGTATATACAGCGCATCATGACTGTCAAAGCTTGAAAAGGGGACAACTTTCTGGTAGTCTCTATCTCGTAAAGGCCGGAGAAAGTAGGTGGCCAGATATAAGGCCATAATCCTCGCAAGAGGCACTCCTACTGAGGTCGAAACGCTTCATCGCGTCTCTACTCCACCTGCCGAAAGGCAGCCTTTTCATTTATCAGAGGTAAGTTGAAATATACATGCCAATCACGAAAGACAAGAAGAAGGAGCTGATTTCAGAACTCGAAACAGTCTTCAAGAATTCAAAGGGAGTCGTCTTCGTTGGATTCAAAGGTCTCAAGGTAAACGAGGCTAACAACATGCGCAAAGGCTTCAAGGCGCAGGGTGTTAACTTTATCGTAGCCAAGAAGACTCTCATGGGTCGCGCACTCGTCGCTGCAAAGGTAACAGGAACAGCTCCTGAGATCGGCGCAGAAGTCGCAGTTGCGTACTCAGCAGAGAATCTCACGACTGCCCGCGAAGTCGGAAGCTTTTTGAAGATGAACAAGAACAAGCTCTCTATCCTCGGAGGTATTTTCGAAGGAAAGTACATCACGGCGGCAGAGGTGCTCACGTACTCTTCGATCCCAGATCGACAGACTCTCTATGCTCAGGTGGTCAACCTTTTCAATTCTCCTATCCAGGGATTTGTTATGGCCGCTAGCGAGATAGCTAAGAAGAAGCAGGCTTAATTAATATTTATTTATCACTATGGAAACTCCAGCAAAATTCAAGGCAATCGTAGATGCTCTCGAAACAATGACGGTCCTCGACCTTCACGAGCTCGTAAAGCACCTCGAAGCTAAGTTCGGCGTATCAGCAGCGGCAGTTGCAGCTCCAGCAGCGGCAGCAGGTCCAGCAGCAGAAGAGAAGTCTACTTTCACTGTAGAGCTCAAGGACGCAGGTGCTTCAAAGATCAACGTCATCAAGGTTGTGAAGGAAGCTCTTGGTCTCGGACTCAAGGAAGCAAAGGACCTCGTAGACGCAGCTCCAAAGGTACTCAAGGAAGGAGTAAAGAAGGAAGATGCAGAGAAGCTCAAGAAGGACATCGAAGCAGCGGGTGGAAAGGTAGAGTTGAAATAAGCTCTCTTTTATCCCCAAGAAACAGCCGCCGAAAGGCGGCTTTTTCGTGGGATACTGGGTAGTATGAATAAATTACTCATCGGGTTACTGGTGGTTGCGGGACTTGTCGTGTGGAGCGGTTTCGATGGTACATCGTCTGTTCCTGCAAACAGGCAAGCATATCCGGACGCGGTCACGAATTCCAATGTAAAAGACAGACCAACATTCATTGCACCTGACCTGGATACCAGTACAGAACAGGCGTCCGAAACATATACACGCCCTTTGACACCGGCATCTACGTGGGAAGGGGATGAGGGAACATTCACTGTTGAAAATATGTATTCTGACCCAGTCAGTACTTTCGAAGGGGACCGCCCAACGATCCTGTCGCTCAATGTGACGGCCAAGGGTTCACAAATCTATGTTCAGCGCATTCAGTTGGATTTAGGAACAAGCAAAAATCTTTGGCTCAATATCTTTAAGAGCGTATCAATAGTGGATGAAAGTGGGACGGTATTGACCAGTGTCTTGCTTAATAAAGACTCTGTGACTTTTACAGGAGGCAGATATATCACAAACCTCATCAGCTTTAGCTATGCTGTCGAAAAGAATAATACAAGGTCGCTCTATATACGCGCTGAAATATATGATCCGATTGATTCTGAGTACGGTCGCGAATATACGTTTGGCATTCCTGCAAAAGGCATTCGTGCGCTCGATGGAAGAAAAGGGGACATCTATGGACCTGGCCGGGCTGTTTCCGCATCTGTGATTGTTCAACCGACGGACATATAGCGTAGTTTTTGTGTTGTACGGCCATTTTGCTATACTCCCTGTACGTTATTACCGAAATCAAAACATATGGATACACTTTCACAGCTCTTCGGTTCCGCCCTTCGAGTTAAGCTCATGAGGCTTTTTCTTTTCAATAAGGGAACTCCATACGACGTCATGTATATCCAGGACAAGACAGATGCACGTCCAAAAGACATCGAATACGAAATAGCCTCCCTTAGGAAAATGGGTCTTATTAAAGGTTCGTCTCTCTCTCGCATAGTGTCAGTTAAAGTAGGCAAAAAGGTTGTTGAGAAAAAGAAGACATTCAAGGCATGGACTCTCGACAGCAAATTTGAATTTATAGAGGCTCTCACGGATTTTTTGATTAAAACCCATTCGCTCGAAGACAGGGCGATTGTTCGTAGGCTCGACAGGGTTGGCCGCATCAAGGCTGTATTGGTATCCGGAATATTCATGCGCGATTCCGACAGCCGCATTGATATGTTTGTCGTGGCTGATGGTCTTAAACAGGTTGCCATGGATAAAGTTATAAAATCTATCGAATCTGATATGGGTAAGGATATTCGCTATGCCGTAATGTCCGCTGCAGACTTTGAGTACCGCGTAAGCATGAATGACAAACTTGTACGGGACGTGCTCGATTTTCCGCATAAAATCCTTTCAAACAAGATCGGTATAGGCAGCAAATAGGGAGGTGGTGGATAAAATCGCCAGCAGGGGCGATTTTTTCGTTGTATAATTACAGACGTAGGCGTTTATCACTTTTAATTACTTACTTATGTGGATGTCATTCAGAGAGTCGCTCGTCGGCTCATTTAACGGAATCTCTACCGGTCTCGTAAAGTTCCTTCCATACCTTTTGGGAGCGATCATTACGTTCATTGCTTCATGGATCATCGGCGCTTTCATCGGAAAGATTGTCGACCATATCTTTAAGGCTCTCAAGGTAGACGACATGCTTGAGAAGGCGGGCCTCAATCGCACTCTCAGCCGCGCAGGCATTACCCTTAATTCTGGCGCGCTCGTAGGCGGCCTTGTAAAGTGGTTCATCATCGTCATCGGTCTCGTAGCCGCTTTCGATATTATTGGACTTGTTCAGGTCAATATCTTCCTTCAGTCGGTTGTATTGCTCTATCTTCCTCAGGTTATTGTAGCCGTACTTATTCTCTTGGTATCAATTGTCATTGCTGACGTCGTATCAAAGGTAGTACAGAGCTCTGCAAAGGCTACCGGAGTGAAGTCTGCAAATTTTCTCGGAACGATGGCTCGCTGGGCTATCTGGATCTTCGGTGTTCTTATGGCACTCGTCCAGCTCCAGATTGCAACAACGTTTATTCAGACCCTCTTTACTGGTGTTGTGGTAGCACTTGCTATCGCTTTCGGTTTGGCATTCGGCCTTGGCGGACAGGCTGCCGCTGCACGCTATATCGAGAAGGTTCGAGAGGATATATCAGAGCATAAGAACAGCTAATATGAGAAAAGATATTACTGCGCTCGTCACACGACTTATTGTCGGAGGTATCTTTATCACAGCGGGGTATCTCAAGATACTCGAGATGGAAGGCACCATAAATTTCTTTGCACAGCTCGGAGTTCCAGCTTTCCTAGCCTATGTCGTGACATATGCAGAACTCATTGGTGGCGTGTTCTTGGTCCTTGGACTTTGGACATGTATATCAGCTTCAGTCCTCTCTGTCATCATGCTCGTCGCTATCTTCCTTTCACGTGATGGGGGATTCCAGGCATACTCATATCCACTGGTGGTCCTTGCATCACTTGTTTCTCTCATCGGCTCGTGCGGAGGAAAGTTCTCACTTGCCGGTTGTATGGGTTGCAAGCCGTGCGGTACATGTGCCGTGAAAGATTCGACACCTGCCCAGACTCCGTAGAAAAAAGCTTGTTTAAGGCTCATATAAACAGCCACGATCGTGAGATCGTGGCTGTTTTATTACAACCTCCATGTGTCTATATGTCAATCTCTGTAAGGCTAGTTGGGCAGGTCCGTCACAGAACCCTTAGACAAAAGACAGGAATCGTGGTTTGGGGCTTGACGAATAAGGCGCTGTAAGTATACTTAGCTCTACCTCCAAATATGGTTATTACATTCACTTCAGCGCGAACGAAATAGGCCATTTACTTGGTTTGTTACGTTCCGCTCAAGTCGAGCGGAATTTCTGTTTTTTAGAGGGATGTTGTTTCTTTGATAATAGAACCCCACCGCAATAGTCTTTCGAATCGGTCCTTTGCTGGATCGGCTAGATGGTCTTTTCAAGATTGCAGGTGACTCATATATACGTTAGATCGTGTATATGAAAACCTACTTTATATCCAGGAAAGATAAAAGTAGAATCAGGTAAATTAAAGTATTGAATTTGTTTTCGTTGTAAGCGAAAACAGATCATTGAGAGAAATTAGTTTAGTGGTTTTTAAATTTCCTAATAGGAAATTTAAGAGTATATGGTGGATGCCTAGGCTTCTGAGAAGCGATGAAGGACGTTGTGTAGCGACGATATTTTCGGGGAGCCGCTGAACAGGCTTTGATCCGGAAGTTTCCGAATGAGGCAACTCCTCTCATAGAGATATGAGAGACATTCACGTTTAACGTGAATGAGCGCACCCTGGGAAGTAAAACATTTCAGTACCAGGAGGAAGAGAAAACAATGTCCGCGTATTGCGGACACAATTACCTTAGTAGTGGCGAGCGAAAGGGTAAGAGCCCAAACTCGGTCTAAATCGCGGGATGCATCGCAAGATGTAGGACGCGATTTAGATCGGGGGTTGTAAGGTGATGACGTTCCTATTTATAGGGGAAGAAGTCAAAAAATATTTTGTTAGAGTAAAGCACTGGAAAGTGCTGCCCTAGAGAGTGATAGCCTCGTGCTCGAAAATAAAATATCTTCTTTGTTGTCATTCTTGAGTACCTCAGGACACGAATAGCCTGAGGGAATCCGGCGGGACTAACCGCCAAGGCTAAATATTCCAGAAGACCGATAGTGAACTAGTACCGTGAG
>CAYJAC010000008.1:0-40379 GCA_964368565.1 uncultured Candidatus Saccharibacteria bacterium | reverse complement strand
ATGGGCATTCATGACAAATTTGGTCAGTCAGGTACTCCAGCTGAACTCATCGAACACTACGGATTAGGAGTTTCTCATATAAAAGAGACGGTCAGGAAGGGGATTTCTAATTTAAAATAGAAATAGTGGCGAGGAGGCGTGGGTGGCGATGTGTATGCGGTCATGTGCATTTTTTTGTAAAAAATACAAAAAAATGCACATGGCGAAAATGTTATAGAATCGTCTCCTGCTTTCGCCCCATAAGTGCATTTTTGATAGTTTCAGCATCCGAGTATTCGAGCTCAGTCCCTGTAGAAAGGCCGCGACCCAAAATAGACACCTTGATGCCGTGCGCTTTTACAAGAGGCGCGATGAGTGTTTCGACGTATTCGCGCGTGTTCTCACCTTCGGTGTTTAGTGATAGTGCCAAAATGATTTCCTTGAGGCCCTGCTTTGCGCGATGCTCGACTGCTAGGACAAGCTCCTGTGTTCTGATACGTGATTCCGGCTCTTTTTCGATAAGGGAAAGCGTGGCACCGAGTACAAAATAGTATCCGCGATATGAGCGGCTCTTTTCCACGACGTCGAGATCGACATCCTTGGCGACGACCATCAGCGATTCGTGGTCGCGACTCTCGTCTATACACACACTGCAGGCGCGACGATCTAAACCTTTGCTGTCAAAATAGCGGAAGCAACTCGAACATATAGAGACACGCGAGGCGAGCTCAGAAATCTCCTTTACCAACATGTCCCGATACCCGTCAGATGTATTGAGTAGGAAATAGACAAAACGCTTGGCTTGTCGCGGGCCAATGCCAGGGAACTGCTTGAAGAGGTCGTGGAGGCGATTGAGGTGATCCATGTTTAGCTATTTATTAAAATCCACCCATATCACTAGCTTGGAATGCTCCAAAGTCTGCCTTTTCAACAGAAAGGAATGTTGCCTTGTCCGCATCGAAGATGAGCTGGATTTCTCCAGTAGGACCGTTTCGGTGCTTCTCGATGAGGATGGTGGTCTCGCGGGAACGAGCGCTTTCTCCAGATTCATCCTTTTCGCGATGAATAAACATAACAACGTCGGCGTCTTGCTCGATCGAACCAGAGTCTCGAAGGTCAGAGAGGCGAGGCTTGCCTCCACGAGATTCCACGGCGCGCGACAGCTGTGACAGGGCAATGACCGGCACTTCAAGGTCGCGCGCCAAATTTTTGAGCGAGCGGGAGATTTCCGTAACCTGCTGAACGACGTTGTCTTTTGCTGAATTCATAGGTGTCATGAGCTGGAGGTAGTCGACAATGACAAGTCCGAGCGACTTTTCAGATTTCAGGCGGCGGGCAATAGCGCGCATCTTCAAGATGTTGTTTCCTGGTTGATCGTCAATATAAATAGGAGCCTTGGCGAGCTTTTCCATAGCGTCTCGGATGCGGGTAAAATCTTGTTCGACAGAAAGCCCTTTACCAGTACGCAATTTCCAGGCGTCCACACGTGACTCTGCGGCAAGCATACGGTCAACGAGCTGCTGAGAACTCATTTCCAATGAGAAGATGCCTACGGGGATTTTGTGATTCACAGCAGCCATGCGAGCGATGTCGAGGGCAAATGATGTCTTTCCCATGGATGGGCGGGCGGCCAGAATGATCAGGTCAGATTTCTGGAAGCCAGACAGTTTGTTGTCGAGAGCAGCAAAGCCTGTTGGCACACCACGCAACTCATCCTTTGTATTGTGGAGACGGTCGATACGATCCCAGGCTTCGCCGAGAGTGTCTTTGAGCTCCACGAATTTGTGTGACCCAATGGCATTAGTAACGTCAAAAAGCTTTTTCTCGGCAGTATCGATGATTTCTTCGAGTTCACCTTCTTCAGCGAAACCAGTGTGGGTGATATGTTCGCCGGCCTCGATGAGTTTACGCATCATGGCCTTTTTCTGGACGATTCCTGCATAGTGGCGGGCATTTGATGCTGACGGCACAAGCTGGACCAGTTCTGATAGGTACGAAGCTCCGCCGACACGGTCAAGCGAACCAATATCCTTTAGTTTTGAAGAAAGCGAAAGGAGATCAATAGGATTTCCCTTGGACGAAAGCTCGGTCATAGCATTCCAAATGACACGGTGCTTGTCGGAATAGAAATCCTCTTCACGCACGATGTCGTTCACATCGTGAATGGCCTCGGGTCGCAAACACACCGAGCCAAGGAGCGCTTGCTCGGCTTCTATCGACTGCGGTGGTACTCGAATGTGGTCGCCTTTTCTTTGCATGGAGACATTCTATCACCTTGTTGTGCTAGATAAATTAAAAATAAAGGAAAAGTGCGCGAAAATGAGGGATAAACGGTGGACAAAGTGGGGAAAGTGGAATTGCACAATGAAAATCTGTTCGAGCCTATTTCTTAATCACCTTTTGACCCTCTGGCGTATCTTTAACCTCATATCCCAGCGATTCTATTTCTAGTCGGAGGGTATCCGAAGCCTTCCAGTCTTTTGCAGTGCGTGCAGCGACTCGGGCATCGGCAAGCTTTTGAATTTCAGCGGGAATAGCACTGTCTTGGACTTTTAGAGGGACGGATGAAAGATTGAGACCGAGTACCTTGTCGAAATCCAGAATGGTTGCTTTGCGATCCTCATCACTTATGTCAGAACTCTTTGCGAGGTCCCACAGGACGGCTAGGCCTCCGGCGAGATTAAAATCGTCATTGATTGCTTCTTGAAAACGTTTTTTGTAATTCAGACTAATTTTGCCGGTATGTGCGGTTGAAGCGACAATTTTTTCAAGATTTTTGAGTGCCGTCTGGCTTGCACCGAGGGATTCCCAGGTAAAGTTCTGTTTTGAGCGATAGTTAGACTGGAGAAAAAAGTAGCGGAGAGCAATAGGTGAGTAGCCCTTCGCGACTATATCTTTTATAAGATAGGCATTACCTTCTGATTTGCCCATTTTCTTATTATCAACCAGAAGGTGCTCATTATGGAGCCAGTAATTTACATAGTGCTGGCCGTTAGCGCATTCAGACTGTGCAATCTCGTTTGTATGGTGAATAGGTACGTGCTCGATGCCTCCCATATGTATATCGAGGGTCTTACCTAGAAAATGCTTGCTCATAGCCGAACATTCGATATGCCAGCCAGGAAAACCTTCGCCGTCTTTAACCAGAGGAGATGCAAAAGGTGACCTCCACGTCTGTAGAGCGTTTGCATGTGCGCCAGCCTTAAAAAACCACAGCGCAAAATCTTGTGGACTCTTCTTGCTCAAATCGCCGACCGTTCCGTGACCCTGTCCGCTTTCAAGATTCAAAAGCTTCTGGCCGGAAAGCTTTGTATAGTCCGGGAACTTCTGAACGTCGAAATAGATGGCATGAGGTGTCGAGTATGCAAAGTCCTTGTCCACAAGGTCTTGGACCATGGCGATCATGTCTTTTATGAAATGAGTTGCGCGGGGAGTCTCTGTAGGAGGTAATACATTGAGGGAAGCGGTATCGACGATAAAGTTATGGATATATTTATCGGCTATCTGATCAGGGGATAGCTGTTCGCGCTTTGCCGCTTTTTCCATTCGATCCTCACCAGAATCAGCATCACCTATGTTATCTCCGGTTAGATGACCTACGTCGGTATAATTTCTGATAAGAGAGACCTTGTAGCCACCATACGTGAACGTCCGTCGAACAAGATCTGCCATGACCATTGCACGCATGTTCCCAATAGTTTGATCCCAATATACAGTCGGCCCGCAATGATACATACCAACCTTTGGAGTACCAAAAATCGTCTTTTTAAGAGGCTTAAAAAGTTCTTTTTTGCCGGACAGGGTGTTGTGTAGATAGATTTCCATGAATTTAGAGCCACTTCTTCTTGCGCATAATGAAAGCGAGACAGATGCCGATTATTAGCATGGCGAGGCCGGAATACCAGAATGCGTGGGGTGTGTGGAGGAAAGGGTGGTCTTTACCTTCAACAAGGAGCCATCCAGAAATAATAGTGAGAAAAGACGAAATGATTGTGATGGCAGTAAATGTCTTCATAATGTCGCTTTGCTTCACCTCCAAAAGGGCGCCGTTTGTTTGGCGCAATTCGTTGAGCGATTCAGAAATACCACTCACATCCTTGTGCACTTTCATATACTCTCCATCGATGGCATCCAGATAATGAGCAAAAGATGGTCCAAAGAATGGCTTTGCGGCGAGGGCAAATGAGTCGAGGATCTCCTTGTGCAGCGCAGTGGCATGCTTAAAGGCCAAAAGTTCGCGCGAAGTATTAGAAAGCTCATATACCATTTCTTTTTCCTGGCCTGTGAATATTTTTTTCTCTATATCCTGGAGATTGTCTTTAATTGACTCTAATTCGTCTGAAAGCGAATGATATATTTCGCGAATCATGTAATAGAACATATAACCAGCATGTTTGCCAATCAACGTGTTGCGGTCGAGTACGCTGTTAACCTCGAACATTTTTGCAAATTTGTGAATCGGGTCAATGGAATCGTATCGAGCAGTGACTATGAAGTTTTTTCCTATGATAAAGTCGATCTCTTGAGAATTTTCCTTATGAGAATGCTTCCAGGCAGGGAATCGGAGCACAAGATAGATAAAACCCGGATACACATCAACTTTTGGTCTGAGTGTGGGCAAGAGAAGGTCCTCGGCAGCCAGTGGTGGAATATCATACTTTTCAATAACCTCACGAACCTCTTCACGTGTTGGGGATTCTAGATCAACCCACGTCACCTCCTTGTAGGAATAAGTATTAGTCATATGGAATATAGTACCATGCCTTTTTGGTGCACAGGTTTTCGCCCCGAAGGCGAAACCTTCACTCTCGGCCCGTCGGCCTCCGAGAGTCTCCAAAAAGGCATGGTATTATATTATTCATGTACCAATCCAATCGTCTTTCGCTCGGACTTATATTTGTAGTTGCTCTCGGCATAGCCTTTGTGTTTGGCTTTAGGTCAGGATCAGTCGGCATGTCATCTGAGAGTCAGGTTGCTGGCATAGGCAATATGTCTATGGGCAAGCCCGACGAGGTAGATTTTGCAGCTTTCTGGAAAGCTTGGAATATTCTCAACGAAAAGTACGCTGGTACTTCGACTACAGACCAGAACAAAGTTTACGGCGCCATCGAAGGTTTGGCATCGTCGCTCGGCGATCCCTACACTGTCTTTTTCCCACCAGAGGAATCAAAAATATTTGCATCTGAAATCGCCGGTGCTTTTGAGGGTGTCGGCATGGAGGTTGGTATAAAGGAGGGTAAACTCGTCGTTGTTGCTCCTATCAAGGATGCTCCCGCAGAAAAAGCAGGGGTACGTGCGGGCGATTTCATTCTTAAAATTGATGGCAAGGAATCTTTGCTTATGCAAACCGATGAGGCGGTCAAGCTAATCCGCGGCAAGGCCGGCACAAAGGTAAAACTGACCCTTTCTAGGGAAAGTAGCAAGGTTCCTGTCGAAATTTCTATCACACGTGCAACGATTGACCTGCCAACAGTCAAAACGACCACCAAGGACGAGGTAGCAAGTGCTGACGGCTCATCGGGTGCAGATGGCCTGCGTAAGGACGGTATATTTGTTATATCGCTCTACAGCTTTAGTGCGAATTCAGCTAATCTGTTCCGTAACGCACTCAAGGATTTCATTGATTCTGGCTCACACAAGCTCGTGCTCGATCTGCGCGGCAATCCAGGCGGATATTTGGAGGCTGCTGTCGATATGGCCAGCTGGTTCTTGCCGAAGGAGGCCGTAGTAGTCAGCGAAAAATTCGGTAAAGACAGGGAAGACCATTTTTATTACAGCAAAGGCTACGACGTATTTACAGACAGCCTAAAAATGGTCATTCTGGTCGATGGTGGATCTGCTTCTGCATCGGAAATCCTTGCAGGTGCATTGTCTGAAAACGATATAGCGACTCTTGTTGGTACAAAAACATTCGGCAAAGGTTCAGTCCAACAGCTCGTTGATATCACCGACGAAACATCTCTCAAGGTCACCATCGCTAACTGGCTTACTCCAGACGGTCACTCGATTTCAAAGCAGGGAATCACGCCAGATCACGTAGTACCGTTCACCGAGGCCGATATCACAGCAAAGAAAGACCCGCAGATGGACAAGGCGGTGGAATTGCTCTCTAGGGAAAAATAGGCTACTATCGACACACTAACAGATACAACTTAACCAAAATACAGATGAAGATCGTAATGCTCAAGGACGTAAAAGGGGTAGGCAAGAAGCACGATATAAAGGTCGTGGCTGACGGTTTTGCGCTTAATAGCCTTATTCCTCAGGGTCAGGCAGAAGTCGCAACAGCAAAGGCCCTGGCTCGCGTAGAGGCCGTTAGGAAGGTAGAGGAAGCAGAGAAGAAGATCCATGCAGACCTCCTTTCAAAGAACCTTAAATCTGTTCATGATGCCACTGTTGAATATACTGCTGGTGCAAATGAAAAGGGTCATCTTTTTGCCGGTCTTCATGCAGCAGACATCGCCCCTCTCGTAAAGGAGCAGACTCGCATTGACGTTCTTCCTGAATTCATCCAGCTCGAAAAGCCTATCAAGGAAGTAGGTACTCACAAGATTGATGTAAAGGTACATGGTCAGAGCGCGACATTTACGCTCGTTGTGAAGGCGAAATAATTAGATTCTTATATAGAGAATTCAAGGGCCGGGCGAAAGTCCGGCTTTTGCTTTTTGGACAACAAAAAACCGCTTTCTTGATGATTGCGGTTTTTTTATTTTGGCTAGATTACGTTTACTACGTTCTTTACCTTTGTCTTTCCGTTAAAGCTGAGCTTGCGCTTTGTGGAGTTTGTGACGACGCCTTCTTTTGTAGAGTAGATAGTGTAGTCCTTGCCGATGTCGGTGTTCTTGCCTGGGAGAGTGTTGAGGCCTTCCTGTCGGATAATGATAGAACCGATCTTTGCTTTTTCACCAGCATAGAGCTTTACACCCAGGTATCGTGGGTTTGAGTCTCGTCCGTTTTTTGTTGTTCCAGCTGATTTTTTGGTTGCCATGGCGTTGTTTTGTAAAGAGGGTTAGAGACTTTAGTTTTCCTTTATCTCAAACCCGTATTATATACGTATGTTTAGATTTCAAAGTATAGACCATATCGAGGCAAAAATCAAGGGTTTTGCTGTGAAGGCCCGCACGGAGGCGGCACGGCTTAGCCACTGGATAGACCGGTGGGACGTATACACGGCCTGTATTGCCTTGGTGATAGGGGTAATATGTGGGGTTTCTGGCCTCATTTATGGGATTCGGACGTCGCGGCCGCCGGTCACGATAGAGCGGTTTGCCCTCGAACCCCTTGCTCCGGCGGCCGCACAGAGCCCCGAACCCACCAACACACCAGACGCTACCAGCACGGCAGTCTTTTCGCCTAAAACCTACGTCGCATCAAAAAGTGGTACAAAGTATCATTTACCGACCTGTGCGGGCGCCAAGAGCATTGTCGAAGCAAACAAGGTCTGGTTTTCGACCAAGGAAGAGGCGGAAAAGGCGGGGTATACGCCAGCAGGGAACTGCAAGGGCATATAGTGTCGCAATTAGTGTATACTCACAGCATGAACAAGTATCTCAGGATTTTCCTCATCTTCCTTGCCGCGGTTTTCATTTTCATGGGAGTGATCGGTCTTTTTGTGCCGATTTTGCAGGGGATTTTGTTTCTCGTAATCGGAATCTACATACTTACTCTCGTTTCAAGACGATTCAAGGCCTGGCTCGATCACCACATGCTCCGCTTTCCTCGGGTCAAGCATCATTATGACAAGCACAGCGGTAGGGTAGACAGATTCTTTGGAAGGAGGTAAGAAGGGAAGTGGCAATAGTGTGGCTTTACTTAGCCATTAAAAACCGTTGACACGGCTCTATTTTTGTGGGAAAAGCTTGACAATTCATTTTCAAAATGCTATAATGGACCTACATCAGAGTTAATCCTCTGGTGATCTGTTTTTAGGGGCAAAACTCTCAAAGGCGCAAGCCGATAGGGTCGAGACTCTAAAAAACTCAATCCATTATGATCGAATTTACAACTAGTTTCCTTATGCTCGCTTCAGCGTTCTCGCCAATGACTTCAAAGGCAGTGACTGATGCGAAGGCTGCGACTACAACCGCTACAGAGGTGACTACCGTCGTAGAGGAAATCGCAGCAGATCACCCGCTCACGTCAGTGTCAGTCGAAGGCTATGTCCGCGACTACTTCAAGGCAACGCCTATCCTCGCAGAGATATCAAAGTGTGAATCTACTTTTCGTCAGTTTGACTCAAAGGGTCGTGTAGTACGGGGGATTGAAAACCCAGACGACATCGGCCTCATGCAGATCAACCTCTTCTATCATGGAGAAACTGCAGAAAAGCTCGGTTATGACGTATTCACTATCGACGGTAACCTCGGATACGCAAAATACCTTTATAGCAAGTACGGAGACGCCCCTTGGGTCCATTCGTCAAAATGCTGGAAGAAGTCGGACACATACAAGGAGTTGGCGATGAACTAATACAGAAACAGAAACCCGTTCTCGAAAGAGGCGGGTTTTTGCTTTGTTGGTAGTTCTTATTTATTCTCAATATCCTTTCCTCCATGGAACTTTTCGTGGATATCGCGCAGGCCTTTGTTCGTGACGTGAGTATAAATCTGGGTGGTAGAGACGTTTTTGTGGCCCAAAAGCTCCTGGACACTGCGCAGATCGGCGCCGCGCGATAGGAGGTCGGTGGCATAGGTATGGCGCAGGGTGTGGGGCGTTACTTTCTTGGAAATGCCAGCCAGCATCGCGCTTTTTGAGATCATGAGCTGTATATAGCGATTTGTTAGACGGTTATGCGTTGCATCCTTTGAACGATGATTTATAAAGAGAGGTTTTGATATGTCCTTGCGCACGGCCAAGTACTTTCGCAACCACTCCGCCGAACGAGGGGAGATGAATATAGTTCGAATATGCTTACCCTTACCGACAATCGACAGTTCGTAGGTCTTGCTATTGCTGCCATCTTTGAGGATAGACATCTGGTCAGCATGCAGGGCGGCAAGCTCGGCCAGGCGCAGACCAGAGGAGAAAAACAGCTCCATAATGGTTCGGTCGCGCAAACCAACCGTAGTTGTGACGTCAGGAACCTTCATGATGCGTTCAATGTCATTTACATCAAGGAAAGAAACTGTTTCTTCACTTTTTTGCTTGGCCAGTTTTATCTTTGATGATGGCAATGTCTCGATGTCGCGGTCGGCCAAAAAGTCGAGCAGGGCACGTAGAGCGATCAGATAGTAGTTCTGGGACTTCTTAGCCAAATAACCGCCAGCAGGGGTTTTATGTTCGCGTGCAAGGTATAGTCGGTAGTCCCAAATGTGCTCTGGGGTCAATTCATGAGGCAAAAGCTTTTCTTGGTCGGTTTTCTTGAGCCAGCCGGTAAAAAGAGAGAGATACTGATTGTAATTGCGCTGCGTATTATTCGACAAACCTTTTTCTATCTCACAGTAGTCGAGAAAGGGCAGAACGTAACTTTTTATCGGAGTTGTAGATTGTTTTGCTTTCATAGTTTTAGTCTATAGGGGATAGTATAAGCTATATGTCTCGTTCGCACAATATATGTAAAACGAACAAGTGTGGATACTGAGGCCTATACTGCAGCTTGCTGCCGGGACTCTCTTAAGACTGTTGAACTCGATGCAAACGACCTTCTATATTGCCCGAGGAGCTCCGAGATCTATTCTTCAGGTACTCTGGATCACCTTCCAACCGCCTCCTGGTCACACATTTTCCATAAACATCTTTTGCGCTGGTGTACATACAAAAAACTCCAGTTTTATTGGAATGTTTTCGGGGAAGTCGCTTCCCTATTTTGAGCTTGTTTGGTGCTACTCTACACTCGTCTCAGTACCTGTCACTGAATCCGCATCCTTGATGCACATAGTAAGCGCCGCTGTCTCTGTCCAGCCGCAGGCACCACTAGTCTGTCGTTCACACTTTGCACCAGTAGACTTGTAGCAAGCAAACTCTGGCTTGTACATGCAGTTAGACATCATACCAACTTCATCACTACAGATTTCACCGCTGCAGCCTCCAATAGTGCAGGCCGTGGTCACTACTGGCTGGTTTGGTTGCGTTACGACTGATTCGTCCATAACTTTCGGTGCTAAATACACGGCCAATGCTGTAATAAAGAATGCTGCACCAATAGAAATCAAAGCTGCTTTATGCGAGTGTGGATGTGAATTCATGTGATGAATATTAAAAGCTATGTGGCTAACTCTATTCTCCAATTGGCTGATACGGTTGCTCACCTACGTTCATGAGTCTTTTGCCAGCGTTTTCAAGCTCTGTAGGAGCGCCTGCATCGATACGTCCGAGATTGTGGATGAATGCCTTCCAGAGGATACCAATGAAGATGTTCTTGTAGACGTATTCGATCGGGCCTTTCAGGTATTCGTTCCAAACATACGACACTCCGCCACTAGCATACTGAAGATTGTTCTGCGTAATCGGCGCTTCAATGATGGCCTTAAGGTCGTACCCAAAAAAGCTCAGGATAATGATCGCCACCAAAGCGAGGATTATATATTTGATCATGATGTACCCAGTATATAGCAAAGAGAGCTAATAAGCGTCGGGAGGCTGTGTATAAAGGCTAAAGTGATGGCAAATATGCTGATGGATCTAGATACGAGGTTGGATTTGCAGCAACGGTTTTTATCCCACGACAGTTGTTAGAGCCAAGTGACGATGAATCAACAATACGTACTCCTGCCGATGCATATACGCCGAAATGGAGGTGTGGACCGGTCGCATAGCCTGTTGATCCACTGTACCCTATTGTCTCCCCTGTCACTACTTTGTCACCAGGATTAACGCTCACCACAGAGAGGTGTCCGTAAATCGTCGTGAGGCCGTTGGCATGCTTAATGAGCACCCATTTGCCGTACTGACAGCCCGTCTTTGTCTTTATGGCCTCTGTATCAATCACTGTTCCAGAAAGTGCTGCCATAATTTTGGTTCCGTTACTTGCTCCAAAGTCGATGCCTCCGTGGGTTCCTGAAGTATAAAGTCTTTTAGCTGAGACAGTTTTGCCGAAATACTGCGTCACGCGTACATTTGTAAGTGGCCATGACAAAACACCAAGTCGCGCATTAGGAATGGCTGTCGGATCGACAGTAATTTTCAGTTTCGATTCGTAGTCGAAAAGTTCTTTCTCATATGCCTCCCTTTCTTTAATTTTAGAAGCAAGAAGAGCCTTGTACTGCGCTTCTTGGTTTTGGGTATCCTTGAGAAGTTGGTCCTTGGATGCCTTATTTGAAGCCACAACCTTTGTTTGATCTGCAAGTGATTTCTGATATGACTTGAGCCGCGCTTCTTCACCTAAAACCTGATCCCTCTTTGCTCCTAGAAACATGCGATTCTCGCGTAAGTCCTGCAATTCGATCTTTACATGACCCTCAATAGTTTTTAGTGCATTAATATAGTCGAATGAATCAGAGATGCTTTTGTTCGCCAAAAACTGTTCGATTCCTGACTCGGATTCGGCGATGTTCATGTCCTGTATATTGCGAGCAATGGCAATTGAAGTTGAAACAATATCGCGCTCAGCCTCCTCAATATCCTCTGTTAGTTCTCCTAACGTGAGCGAGGTATTTGTAATCTGGGTAGAGGTTAGCCTTAGGTTTGCCTCGAGCTTTTTCTGAGTAAGATCAAGCGTTGCAAGGGCAGTTTTAAGAGTACTTGCCTGTTTTGTGGTGGAATTGAGTAGGCTAGAATACTGATCTATAACTTTCTGCAATCCTTCTATTTCAGCGCGTAGCTCGCTTGCCGTATCTGCTTGTGCCATATGACCGTTCGAGGCAGCAAGCATGCATAAAATCGCCACAAAAGATGCGGCGGCGCAATTTATACATATCCTTTTAATATTATACGATCGGTGCATCAGCGCATTTTTTTAGCGCCTCATTGATACGCTTGAGAGTTGTTTCTTTTCCGAGTATTTCTGCTAGCGTAAATGGATTTGGTGATTTGTCTTTTCCTGAAAGGGCGAATCTCAAAGGCCACAATACCTGTCCCCTGCCCTCCTTTTCAGCATACGGCCAAACAACTTCTTTGATGGAAGCTTCCTTCCAGTCAGTATCAGAAAGACTGGTCAGAATCTCTTTAACAGACGTAAGGTGCTCTACTGTTTTAACAGTGTCTTTCTCATCTTTCCAGCGCAATGAAAGCGCGTCGTATGCTGGCTCACTGAAATAGTAATCAAGGTCGCGCGCATCAATCATGGCATCTATGTCTGAATAGACTTCGATACGTTCTAAAACTACCGGCGTGATACGGGCAATGGTTTCAGGTGTGATACTCCAGCCAAGATCCTTTACACGTTCTGATGTTGTTAGGCGCTCTGTAATTGCAACAACAAGCTCTTCTTTTGAAAGCCTCTTAAGGTGTTCTTTGTTCATCCAGCGTAGTTTTTCTTCATTGAATACGCCTCCAGATTTCTGGATCTGGGTAAGATCAAAGGCCTCGATAAGCTCTGCACGGCTGAAAACCTCCTTTTCCGTACCTGGATTCCAGCCCACAAGCGCAAGGAAGTTGATCATTGTGTCAGGCAGAAAGCCCTCCTTTTGATAGTCCAAAATATCTTTTGCACCATCTCTCTTGCCGAGCTTCTTGGTCTTGTCATTACGCAATATAGGAGGCAGAGTTACAAACACCGGCGGAACTATTCCCAGGCCCTCGTAGAGCGATAGGAACTTTGGTGTGCTCGAAATGAATTCGTCGGCACGCATAATATGCGTCACACCCATCATAAGGTCGTCGATGATGTGGGCAAAATTATATGTTGGATAGCCGTCTTTTTTGATCAAGATAAAGTCGTCGACAGCTTCTTCACCTGCTTCAAGGTCGCCTCGTACTACGTCATGCCATTTCATACGTCGTGGATTCTCTACCTTGAATCGCAAAGCTTGCGAACCATCCCATTTTCCAAACGTGGTTGGACGATGCTTTCGGTACAAAAATGGGCGCTTTTCTTCCTCGGCTATTTTACGGAATGCCTCGAGTTCTTCCGTAGTGTAAGGATCAGGATATGCCAAACTCTTGTCGATCAGTTTCTGAGCGTACTCTTTGTAAGTATGGAGACGCTCAGACTGAATACACGAACCAAAAGGACCTGGCTTATCTGGACCATATTTCCACTCTATACCCAGCCATGAAAGCGTCTTTTGAATGTGTTCGATTGAACCCTCTACCTTGCGCTCGTTATCTGTATCCTCGATACGGAGGATAAAAGTACCTTTGTTTTTGAGTGCCCACATATAGGCATACAATGCCGTTCGAGCACCTCCAATATGCATAAAGCCGGTTGGTGACGGTGCAAAACGCGTGACAACCTTTGCGGCGTTGTTGCCGCTAAGCTTCGTTAAAAGGCCTTTTATCCGTGAAATCATGCCTAAATTATACACTTTCTAGTGGTTTTGAGAAAGAAGTACAAAAGATCGTAGAATGTTACCAGCGTAAATATATGTTATTCGCAACCTCTCTCACTTTTTAGGAAACTTCTGCAATATGAATTTTGAATTTTATATAATCGATTAGATTCAGCTTTTTATGGATACAGGGCGTAGGCGCATCCGGGTTAATACCACAATAGACTTGGCCATTATACAAAGGGTAAAAAACCACTATGAGTAGAATTGCGGCACCTATAATCAACAAAATTTTTTTGACATAATTTAACCTATGTGTGTCAATGCAATCCTCAAAATCTCGCGTGCAATGGTGTCCGCAGCATCTTTGTGTGCAAATGCTCCAGCACCCTCCTTCATACGGTCTGCGACGCCCGGCTTTTCTATGATTCGTTCAATTTCTGCGGCTAGAACATGGGGTGATAGGTTAATCTCTTCTATTACTGAACAAGCGCCACTAGCTGCATATGCAAAAGCATTTGACGTCTGATCATGACTCACCTCGGGTGGAATCGGAATGATTATTGAAGGTACTTTCCATAGGGCGAGCTCGAATATTTGTGAACCTGCACGTGATATGACCAAGGACGCTGCCCCCGCACCCATACGTAATGCGAGCGAGTTCAGGTATGCAAATGGCTTGTAGCGGTCACGATGGATGCTTTCATTCAAAATGACCTTCGCGGTGTTAGTCATTTCCTCGATATTATTCTTGCCTGTCTGGTGGATGATGTAATACTTCTTTACCAAGTCTGGAAGAATGTCGATGACTGCGTCATTTATTTTTTGTGAACCTTGCGAACCGCCTAAAATTAAAATAGTTGGAATGGTGTCATCGAGTTTCAAATACTCGCGAGCACCCTCGGTGATAACGGTCGACACCTCCTTTCGTACAGGATTTCCTGTAAAAGCCACCTTGTCCGTAGGAAAATATGAGGCTGCCTGCTTATAGGAAACAGCAATACGCTCTGCAAACTTGCTCGACCACATACTGACACGGCCTGGATGTGAATCCGACTCATGAATGACGATAGGAATACGCAGAAGGCGTGCAGCAAACAGTACGGGAAATGCAACGTAGCCACCCTTACTAAACACCACATCTGGATATATGCGCCAGACTGAAATGACCGCGTTTATAAGCCCGTAGCCTGTTTTGAAGAGGTCGGTAGCATTCAAAAAGGAAAAATAACGACGTAGTTTACCTGCATACGACTGTTCGAACTGTATGCCGTTTTCAAAAAGGGCTCGCTCGTCGTGTTTTGTCGGCGCCATGTAAAAAAGCTCTGGATCAATGAGTTTGTCCTCTTTTGAAATTTTTCGGATAGACTCCGCGACCGCGATCAACGGATAGAAGTGGCCGCCAGTACCCCCGCCAGTAAGTAGGATTTTCATTGGAAATAGTATACCACGCTAGTCATGTAGCCCGATTTGTAGCTCGTATAGCCGCTTGTACTCTCCACTCTTTAGAGTTAAAAGCTCTTGATGTGTGCCGGACTCAATAATCCTTCCCTCCTTGAATACCAGGATTTTGTTTGCTTTTCGTACTGTCGAGAGCCTGTGCGCTATTATGAAAGTTGTCTTGCCCTCCATAAGTTTTTCGAGTGATTCTGTAATGATTTTTTCCGATCCGGCATCGAGTGCTGAAGTGGGCTCGTCTAGGATAAGGATCCTGGGGTCACGTAGTATGGCCCTGGCTATGGCGACACGTTGCTTTTGACCTACAGACAGTTTTACACCACGCTCACCAACTGTTTGCTCCCATTTGTCAGCAAATTTTTCAATAAAATCAAGAGCGTGAGCCTTGCGCGCAGCCTCTTTTATCATCTCGTCTGTTGCCGCAAAGTTTCCGTACTTAATATTTTTTATAATTGTGTCGTTAAAAAGTACGACCTCCTGAGGCACGATCGCCGTTTGTGCGCGCAACGATCTGAGATTAAACTTGCGTGTCTCAATCCCGTCGATTAAGACTGATCCGGAAACTGGAAAATGATAGCCGCCAATTAGATCGATAAGTGTGGACTTACCAACACCTGATTCCCCCACCAGTGCCACAATGTCGCCCGCTTTTACTTCAAACGATACATCCTGGATAACGGGTTTGGACTCATCATAGTGAAAAGAAACACCCTTGAAAGAAATATCGCCACGGATAGTGCTCGAGTATGATTCTTTAGGTTCGTACTTTTCGGGTCCAATCGACATGAGCGACTCTATTTCCTGGATATTTATTATCCCGTTATGAACTGACTGCCAGTTTTGCGCGATGACTGCAAAAGGCTCAAATATCATTGTCGTGTAAGCAAAAAAAGCAATGAGATCTCCAACTGTCATTTCACCGCTTGCCACGAACCCCAGTGCAGTTACCAGTATTACTGTCTGTGTAGTAAGCACTGCTAGGCGCTGGAATAAGGTCAGACTCTCCCAGAGTCCGTTCATTCTGTACCATAGGGGCAACGAGGCTTTAAAGCCGCTCGAAATTTTGTCTACTTCATGCTTTTCGGCACCAGATTGTTTTATCGGTAATGCATTGTTGAGGGCATCATACGCATCCCCGAAGGATGCGTTGATTTTGGTCCAATACTCCTCTCGGAGGTTGCCCAAAGGCCGGACGCTAAATACTATAATGGCAATATAGACGGCTGTTCCTGCAAGGAGGAACCAGGCAAGCAGGGGCTTGACCACAAACGCTATGCCAAGAGCAATAAGTATTGAAAGAAACTGTGGAGTCAAGTTTATAACTATTTTTCCAACGATTTCATACAATGCCTGTGCTGATTTATTTATTCTATCCCCCACCTCGCCAATTTTGTGCTTCTTATGAAAGCTCATTGGTAGTTCCAATACTCTGCCAAAACCATTTGCTATATAGTCGAGCCAGATAAGATTGGCAAGAAACTCGCTCTTGGTGCTAATCCTCCAATCGAGAACGTGCGAAATCGCCTGGATTAAAAACCATACCCCTAAAAGAATGATTGTCCACGGGACTATGAGCGTGCCGAACGAATAGATAGAAGGATTTGAAAGTGCATCAAAAAATTGACCGATGATATAGGGACCAAATCCATGAGCAACAGCAGTCACAAGTGAAAGACAGGCAAGCCATAAAAGTTGCTTTTTATGTAGGTTGATAAGTTCAAAAAGAACTCGCAGACTAGTTTTTATGCTCTTTTTTGTTACTTTCTTTTCCATTCGTTAAACATTATGCCTAACTATTCTCGCATGTCGTGAAATATTGAGCAGTATGCCGCACTCAGCCAGTACAAAGAAGAGCGCTGTTCCACCTTGTGACACAAAAAGCAAAGGAATACCCGACAGTGGCAAGACACCCACCATTGCTGCCATGTTTACAAACGACTGTATGATGATAAAAGTTGTTATGCCGACAGCCAAGAGAGCGCCAAA
This sequence comes from uncultured Candidatus Saccharibacteria bacterium, assembly GCA_964368565.1. Taxonomy (GTDB): domain Bacteria; phylum Patescibacteriota; class Minisyncoccia; order Phycocordibacterales; family UBA6065; genus UBA6065. The sequence goes on along the minus strand of CAYJAC010000008.1, from coordinate 23,589 downwards.
CATGTCCCTAGCACCCGTAGCAACCTTTAGTGATCGCATGGCAAAAAATACATACAATGCAATGAGTGAAAGGCAGCCCAGAAGACCGAATTCTTCTGCAGCAACTGCAAAAATAGAGTCTCCCACAGGCTCAGGTAGGTAATTGAACTTTTGGATGCTCTGGCCAAAGCCGCGGCCGGTAATTCCGCCCGATCCAATAGCTATAAGTGACTGCTGGATCTGGTAACCCGATCCCTGACTGGACGCCGCAGGGTCAAGGAATGTCTGGATGCGTGCCATAACGTACGGACGGCTAAAGGCCAGGAGTGTGAGACCAATAGCACCAGCCAGGACCAGTACGCCCAGATGCTTCCACTTCCCTCCTGCAGTTATATACATGGCAACCAATGCTGTAGAAATGATGAAAAAAGTATCAGTATCAGGCTCCATTAAAAGTACAAACCCGACGATACAGAGCATGATAACGAGCGGCATGAATCCGTGCTTGAAGTCATGGATTTTGTCTTTAATAAAGGAAAGCCAGGCCGCAAAATAGATTACGGCGGCAATTTTCAGTACTTCAGATACTTGAAATGAAAAATCACCTATCAAAAGCCAGCGCGTGGCACCACCATGAGTAAGCCCGAGTCCTGGAATGAAAATACTGAGGTTTAACAGCAATGCAAAACCAAAAATCCAGAAAGATACCTTTTTCCAATAGGTATACGGAATCCTAGAGGCAATATACATAGCCACTAATCCAGGAACAAGGCCGAGAAAAACCTGTTTGAGGGCAATCGAGCTGGCATGTGAGGCATCACGAGCCAATAGACCGAGCGAGGCAGACATGAAAATTAAAAATCCTGCTCCGATGAGGGCAAGGATCGAGACAAGGAGCTGTGTGTCCATTCGCTCTTTCTTCATCACATAAATATATCACCTATCGAGCTGCTTCGGGAATGTTGGGTACTGCTGCAGAAGTATTTGATAGGTATTCAAGCGTGGCATCTGCCAATTTCGTTAGGTCGTCGAAGCGTCCATCGTAGGATGATCCAAGTACAGAAATAATAATTGGATGATCGATGCCAGCATTAAGGGCTACCACTACGTTTCCTCCAGATAGCACAGTGTAGCCCGTCTTTGAAGCAATAACATTGGGTATGCTGTTAATGGCCCTATTGGTGTTTATTGCTCCATGATCCTCGCTTTTTGATGAGACGGTGCTCTGTCGGTAGGAAGTTGCCTCCAATAGGTGTGGATCCGTTTTTAAAATATGCTGAACCAAAAGAGCCATGTCACGAGCTGATCCGTAGCCTCCAGCAAGGGTTTTTGAGACATCGAGGCCAGACGGATTGAGGTAATAGCTCTCCTTCATGCCGAGTCTCACAGCATTTTCATTCATCTTTCGAATAAAAGACTCTTGTGCGGTACTCGTCGCACTTACACCAATCTGTGATCCGGCTACCGCTGCGATGGCACGCATACCGTCATTGGACGAGACAATGAGGCTGTAATCGATTAGTTTATTTATGTTCCACTCTTCGTCACGATACAAACCACTATCACCTTCTTCGCGTAAGTCATCGGATGTAATTTTAACCAGTATATAGTTCGGTACGATTTGAGATGCGGTGAGCGCCGACATGATTTTTGTAAGCGACGCCAGAGGCCACTGAAGTTCTGCGTCTTTTTCATAGAGCGCTTTGCCGGTAAGCACATCATAGACCATCGCCGACCTCGCCTCTATATCGACTACGGGAAAAAGTGCAACCTGAGTGGTAGTTGCCTTGTCAGAAGGGGCTTGAGCAACCTCTGAACGAGGTAAAAATATCCAAAACACAAAGCCGGCTGCAAATGCAAGAAGACACAGGTGTACTATAACTGTTACGCGAGGATTCATACTATTTAAACATTTTCTGCTTTAGGTTCTGACGATTCAGCTGCAAATGCATCCATTTCTGCTTTTACTTTTGCAAAATCAGGTAATTCATCGAGCTTTGCCACACCCAGATGCGCCAACAGATCGATGGTTGGCTTATACAGATATCCTCGCCCACCTCCCTCCCTTTCTGTCACTCGCTCTATCAAGCCACGAATCAAAAGATTGCGCACAATAAACGATGAATTCACACCGCGGATATAGTCGATCTCTGAACGCTTGATTGGACCCTTGTAGAGAATGATGGCAAGAGTTTCAAGACCAGCTTTACCCAGGTCGCGTACGAGCTCTTCCTTGGCGAGCTTCATTATCATGTCGCTTGTCTCTGGTGAAGTCCGTAATTCGACCTCATCGTCTAGACGCATGAGGCGGATACCACGACTCGAAAGAGTGGTCTCTAGTGCAGTTAAAGCTGTCTCTAGCTCGTCTTTAGTGCAACCCAATGCCACTTCTATCTTTTTCTTTGATAGAGGCTCTCCCTTCCAAAAGAGAAAGGCTTCAAGTTTAGCCTCTAAGTTGGCTACGGGATTAGTCTCAGGATTCATGGAAACAGTATAATTCATTACGAAATCTTTTAATACCGTGGCACTCCAACCTGCTCTGTTGCCATATGAATATCGTCAAAGTGCTTTTCCTGTGTTACATCGATTACACCCTGTTTGACCAGCTCAAGCATAGCCAGGAATGAGACGATGACATTTACTTTTTCAGCCTTGTGGGCGCTCGAAAACTCACGAAAACTCATTTTAAGACTCTCGGACACACGCTTTGTGAGGCTTTCGATCATCACTTCAAGGCTGATGACCTTGTCTACTACTACCTTTGGCAGGAATTCCTTCTTTGGGAGATTTGAAAGCACCCGACCTGCTGCAGCAAAAATATTTGTAACAGTCATGTCTATATCAGGAGAAAAAACAGGCTCCTGTTTACGATCACCACGTGGATACATGATGCTTTGGCCAAAAAGTGGCTTTATTTTCTGTGCCAAGTCACGCATGCGTTCATATATTTTCAAACGGGCCTCAAGGTCATGAATAGATGCCTGCTCTTCTACAGTTAGATTGAGAGTTGGCAAAAGTGACTTAGACTTTATTAAAAGTAGTGTTGATGCCACAAGTATAAAGTGAGCACTGTCAGCAACGGGAAATTCGCCCGTATTTTGAACATATGCAATATAGTCGTCGGCCACCTTGGCGAGTGATACATCGTTAACAAAAAGCTTCCTCTTTTCAATGAGGTCAAGCAAAAGATCCAGTGGCCCCTCGAACTGTTCGTGCTTTACAGTAAATGCCATATTCACATAAGTATAGCCAATAGTTTATACTTAGACCAATGAAAACCTTTATACAAACCCATCGGATGTCCTTGGCCGTTTTTTGTGTCCTTGTTTTAGTCCTTGCCGTTTATGCAGTTTCTCCTCACAACTCAGAAATGCATGAAAAAATGGAGTCGGACGCAGCGGCCATGAATATGTCGCTTGGTGAGCATACGCAACACTTAAAGCAGGCACAGGAGTTGGCTCGTAATCCAGCTTCTGTGATGCCATCAGTCCCAAAATTTAATGTATCGCTAAGCAAGCCTGATATGGTTATGCCCGACACGCCCGTAAAAATAGATTTTACAGTGTACGATGCTACGACCGGCAACCAGGTTACCAAGTTCGATATCATAAGCGAAAAGCTGATGCATCTGATTATCGTTAATGATGCTCTCACCTATTTCGAGCACGTCCATCCAATATTCGATGGCAAGAAATTTACAATTTCACACACCTTTCCAAAAAACGAGTCGTATCGTCTCTATACAGATTTCCAACCTACAGGCGCAGACGAAACACAGGTTGCATTCAAGATTCCTGTGGGTACACCAGATACCGCAGCGACAAAATTTAACAGAAATGTTTTCAACACTTCCCTTTCAAAGGACTTTGCAGAGTATAACGTGACTTTGAATGGTTCATTTAAGGTTGCAGATATCGTGAGTGGGACAGCCCCTTTTATATTCAGTATTAAAAATGCCCAGAATGACAAGCCAGTTACTGATCTTCGTCCGTATTTGGGATCATTTGGCCATATGGTCATGATTAATGTAGATACGTTTTCATATATTCATGTCCATCCTCTCGCCCAGGACTTTAGCACAGGCATGACAGGTCCCGAAGTTAAGTTTCAGCCCCTTGCCCTCGGTAGTGTTTCTGTTACGCCGGGCACATACAGGATTTTTGCACAATTTCAACCAACAACCGGCCTCTTTACCTCTGACTTTATCGTAGATATAAAATAGCCAATATAATAACCGCGCTCAGATGAGTGCGGTTGTGTGGATGGGTATGTGAGGAATGGCGTGTCGAGGGATGTGACAGCGCCGAATGAATGTGGGGAAAGAAAGAGCTGTTGGCGTCGACCGAAGTGTCGAATGGTGCATTATAGCTACGCCAGATTGAGGAACTGCAGTGTCGTGCGAAAAGAAGTCTTTTCACCCTGCGTTGCTCGATATAAAGAGCGGTGGAGGAGGAGAGAATCTATCCCCTTCTCCACTAGTAGTACGCTCGAACAAAGCCATTTCTTTCAAAATGCCATCCAGGTCTAGATATGAAGAGCCGCGCCCTTGAGGGGCGCGGCTCTTTTACTACAAACCTACGAAATCTTCTTTTTGACTGAGATACCGAGCTCCAAAAGCTGCTCATTCGTCACTTCTGACGGTGACTGCATCATCAAGTCGCGACCTTCTCCGGTCTTTGCGAATGCGATGACTTCACGGATGTTTGGCTCGTTCTGGAGGATGGCCATCAGTCGATCCATACCCCACGCGATACCTCCGTGGGACGGCGCACCGTATCCCAAGGCCTCCAACATATGGCCGAATCCTGATTGGATTTTAGCTTCGTCATATCCCATGATTTCGAGTACTTTTCGCAATGCTGCAGGATTGTGATTTCGAACTGATCCGCCACCGACTTCAAAGCCGTTTAGTGCAATGTCGTACTGGGTTGTGAGAATATCCCCAACGTTTTCCTTTTTCATAAACATGTCCATATGCTCTGGCTTTGGAGCAGAAAATGGGTTGTGACTGAACGTCCATGCGCCCGCATCAGTCTTTTCAAAGAATGGGAAATCAGTGACCCAGCAGAACGCGAGGAGGTTTGGATCATTCTTGTCGGTTCGGATGTCTGGCTTGTCGCTATTGTATTTCTCCATAGCTTCCTTGTAGGTAAAGCGAGGGAATGGAATTTCCTGAATGCGCTTTTCTGGGGCGACTGTCTTTACAAGGTCAATGAAAAGCTTTTCGTTGAGGGCCATGACGTCTTCCCTCTCTACAAAGCTCATTTCCATGTCGAGCTGGGTAAATTCAGGCTGTCGGTCACCGCGAGAATCTTCATCACGAAGACAGCGTGCAATCTGAAAGTACTTTTCAAAGCCAGATACCATCAAAAGTTGCTTGTACTGCTGTGGAGACTGTGGCAGCGCATAGAACTTGCCATTTTCAAGACGAGAAGGCACCAAAAAGCCTCGTGCACCATCGTGTGTGAACTTGGTCAGCAAAGGTGTCTCGATCTCGGTGAAGCCTTCTTTGGTAAGCCAGTTTCGTACAAACATATTCACAGCATGGCGTGTGCGTATGTTTTTTTGGATGCGAGGGCGGCGTAGGTCCAAATAGCGATACGTAAGGCGTGATTCCTCACCGATCTCCTTGCCATCACCACGCACGTCGATAGGTGGCGTGACCGCCTCGTTTACCACCTTAATACCGATGACTTCAAGTTCGATAGTACCGTTTTGCTTGTCTTTCTGGACATTCTTTTCAGGGCGAGGGTTTACCTTGCCTGTGATCTCTACCACCCATTCAGGGCGCAGGCGTGAGGCCTCTGCCATGGTCGCAATGCCTTCTTCAGTTTTAGAAGGAAGCACGACGCCCTGGACGTATCCTGTCATGTCACGGAAATCAAGAAAGATAAGCTTTCCCTGGTCGCGACGAATATCCACCCAGCCTTTGATGACTACGGTCTCACCTTTTTTCGACTCAATGTCTTTGATGTATGTTCGTTCCATAATAATTTGCTATTGAATAAAGGGAGTGCTCGGCTGATTTTTAGGTAGCAAAAGCGCCCCTCCGAATACAAGCTATTGCATTCGCAGGGGCGATTTCATCGCGGTGCCACCCTGTTTTATATCTTTAACCATCTTCTATTACTCCTCGCCGATTGTCAGCCGGGTCGTTGGATACATGTACTGTAGCGGAAAATAGGCTTTTGGGCAAATAAAAATAGAGCCCGTAATGGGCTCTATTTAGATATCTAAATCCGTATACCACCAACGTTCATTGCAACGTCGGCCGAGAAAACGGCAAACATCCAAACGATTCGACATCCAGGGTTGTGACTGTGCCAGGTTTGCGTTAGTCGCAGATGTTCGCTCGATGCGGTCAAACACATAGCCTGTGCACTGCTGAAAGGTTCGATATGTCTGCGTTTGCAGAATAAACAGCTTCCAGGCATCATCGATTGCTTTGGCGGGCGTAACAAACGTATTTGCTGGTTTAATCGTCGAAAGCCAAAGAAACGTGACAACCTGCTTGAGCAACTGCTTTACTTCACGCCTGCTGATGTTCAGTTCGGTCTCGATTACCTCCAACAGGTCATTCTTTTCAAGGCTCTCTAGGCGCACCAAAAAGCTGGTAAGAAGTAGCAGTTGGCTTAAATTTGGCCTTTTCTGGATCAATAATCCAGCAGGCAGTTGTTTTCGTGAGCTCACCACGGCCAAGCCTTGGGAGCCTTCTTCATAGGGGAAGCTATATTTTTTCATAGAAAGGACAGCGGGATAGTTGAGGGTTTACTTCATCATATCAACATAAACTTGATATAAAATCAATATCCCCTCTCCCCTACAACTTCTGCTTTTCCCATAACTCAAAGAATCGGCCTTTTTTGCCGTAAAGCTCGGCAAAGCTTCCCTGCTCGAGTATCTTGCCTCCTTCGATAACCAGAATCTTGTCCATTTCCTTTATGGTAGTCAGACGGTGCGCAATTACGACCGCTGTGACCGTTTTAAAGAACTGATGGAGCGAATCCTGGATCTTTTCTTCGGACTCCACGTCAAGGTGTGATGTGGCTTCATCAAGCAAGAGCAGTTCTGGATCCTTAAATACCGCACGGGCCATACCTACGCGCTGTTTTTCTCCGCCTGACAGCTTTACGCCCTTTTCACCAATGAGAGTCTCGATGCCCAGAGGCAATTTCTGGGCAAATTCTGTAACATGCGCTACCTCAAGGGCTTTGTGAAGGAGGGCTTCGTCGCTGGTCCTGTCATCATTCGATATGGTTATATTACGCTTCAGTGGCAGGTTAAACACCTCTGTCTCCTGAAGTACCACCGCGGCGTGCTTGAAATAGTCTAATTTGCTAATCGATCGCAAAGGTATGCCGTCTACCAGTATCTCTCCTGTATAGTTTTCTCTCTCCTTGAGCAAGAGCTTAAAAAGGGTTGATTTGCCGGATCCAGATAGCCCGATGACGCCAATCTTCTCTCCTCGCGATATGGTAAGCGAGATGCGATCAAGGGCAGATTTGTCACCGTATGAAAAAGATACATCCTTGAGTTCTATCTTTTTCCAATTATCAGGAAATGGTACTTTCCCCGCCTCGATATCCGTGTTCGGTTTTTCCTCCAACAGCTCCATCATACGTCCCACTGCCTGTCTGCGAACCGCGAAATCTTGTGCGGTATCAGAAAGCTTTGAAACAGCATTGTTTACAGTAGAAAAGTATGAGTAAAAGAGGACAATAAAGCCGACATCGTAGCGACCATGCATAATGCCGTAGCCGATATAACAGAGCATAAGCAAGCGGAAGCTCTGGGCCGTAATGCTCTTTATGGCGCCGCTCGTCTGGTACCAGAATATGCGCTTGTGGGCCAGGCTAAGCATTTCGCCACAGGCCTTAGAAACAATTTTTGTAAGAGGTGCGACCATGGACATGACCTTTGCACTACGGACATTGTTGACGGCCTCAAAGGTAATGCCTGAGAGCTCCTCATCCTTCAGATTTTCCTGACGCTGCACTAGAACTGCTTTGCGAGTGAAGAAGAAGGATAGACCAAAGTATGCGACAAAGAAAACTATTGTTACCAGAGCAATAGTTCTATCGAATCGGGACATGACGAAAAAGACTCCGATCAGGGCAACGCTTATTTCAATTGCCGAGCTGTACCACATGCGCAGAATCTGATTGACTCCCTCTGCACCTCGATCAATCCTCTTTACCTTGTTGCCCGTATTCTCCCTCTCATGCCAGTCAATATCGAGGGAGAGTATATGTTTGATGGCATGCAGCTCAGAATCGACGGCCGCACGCTTTGCGAGGCGAAAACCAATATTGCTCGCAATGTATGCAAATCCAAAATACGCTAGATTAGCTAAAGCGAGCTTGACCATTATTGCCCAAAAGGGGTCGAGAGACTCTCCTGTACTGTAGTCTGCGAAAAATGAGGCGATCGATGCCAAAGCGAATGCTGGGTAGAGCCAAGCTGTCTCGCTAAGGGTGCGCAAAACCGAAGAAGCAAAGAAACCCCATTTATACGGTCTAACAAATATCCAAAGCGCAGATACGAGCTTGCGGAACGAATATGCCGGCAATTTTGGTTGCTGTTGCATAAAAAAATAATTATGGCGGGCACTGACAGTAAAGCAAATAACAACATACTTGCGCAAGCGTCAACTGTTTTGCTATACTTATTACATAAGAGAAGAAAAAACCACTAGGCGGTGGTTTTTTCTTTTTATAGCGTGACTCCAACAGCCCTCTTCACACTTTCCATCGTATCGTCTGCTTTCTTATTGGCTTTTTTTCCGCCCTTTGCAAGAATTTTTATGATTTTGTTACGATTCTTTGCCAGTTTTTCGCGGCGTTCGCGCATAGGACGGATAAATGCCTGCACATCGGCTGCCAGAGCTTCTTTCAAATCCTTATACTTGCCAGCTTTTTCTGTATAAAGTGCGTCGAGGTATGCCTTGTCTCGGAACAATTCGTGGATAGCGCGGACGTTTACTGGTACACCTCCTGTGCCATCAGGATTTTTAACCCCCGAGTCGGTGACGATGGACATGACTGCTTTTTTTATTTCCTCATCTGTGGCAAAGAGAGAGATTATATTGCCGTATGACTTCGACATCTTGCGACCATCAGTTCCCGGAACAGTGCCAACATTCTCAACAATAACTTCTTTGGGTAGTTTAAATACAGGCTCGAAAGTATTATTAAACTTTTGTGCTGTGTCACGAGCGTATTCAACATGCTGTTTTTGATCTGATCCAACAGGCACTACATCGGGCTGATACAGGAGGATGTCCGCAGCCATGAGCATAGGATAGTTAAAAGTGCCGACAGAAATCTCCTTGTCCTTTGCTTCAGCATCTTTAAAGGCATGAGCGCGCATCAGGTACGGCATGGTCGTGATCGTGTCGAATATCCAAGCAAGCTCAGTATGTGCGGCAACATCAGACTGTTTGAACAAGACACATTTTTTTGGATCAAGGCCAATCGCAATGTAATCGAGCGCCAAGTCGATAATATTCGACTGCATCTCTGCCTTATTCTGAATAAAGTTAAGGCCGTGATAGTCCGCGATCATGATATAGCACTGGTACTCGCCCGTGTTGAGCATGTCCACGAACTGCTTCATGGCACCAAAATAGTTTCCGATGTGAGGTCGACCGGTCGGCTTTACTCCCGAGAGAAGGATTTTCTTTGTCATACTATTTACAAAATTTAATAACGTCTTTAAGGCTGACTTTCTCCTGAATCCCCTTTTCCAGATCTTTCACCACGATCATTCCCTCTCTTGCTTCATTTGCTCCATAGATTAGTGCGTACTTAATCCCTTTGTCGCTCGCATATGACAACTGTTTTTTCATATCTGCAGAATCAAGGTACAGCATGGTGTTTATACCTGCGGCACGTAGATCAGATGCAAGTTTTAGATACTCATCAGTCAGCGTTTCGTCAAAGTTCACAATCAGAGCCCTTGCAGTAGTCTTCTCCTCTTTAATAAGCTTCAATTCTTCGAGAGCAGCATAGAGTCGGTCCAGACCGATAGATGCGCCGACTGCGGGAACGGTTTTACCTGCGAACATGCCAACAAGATTGTCGTAGCGACCACCCGACATGACTGATCCAAATTCCGGTGCCTTCAAAAGTTTTGTCTCAAATATGAGTCCTGTGTAGTAATCAAGCCCGCGCGCGATCGAAAGATCGATGACGAACTGAGTATCAGGGGTCTGCGCATAGGCATACTCAATGATTGAGGCCAATTTTGCGAGCTGGACCTTTATTGCCGGAAAAGCTTCACTAATTTTTGCTACGTCTGCAGAATTTTGCACACTGTCGATCGATGTTTCGGCAAAAGTAATGATACTACCTGCAATATCCTCGGTAAATCCATACTTCTTGAGCTCCTCCTTTACTCCTGTGGCGCCAATCTTATCCATCTTGTCTACAGCGCGAATTGCAGAAAGTTTCTGCTCATCAGAAAGGCCGAGCGACTGATAAAAGGCAGTGATAATCTCGCGAGAGTTCACACGAACAATAAATTCTGTAACACCAAGCTTCCTCAGGGTGCCTGCAGCAAGGGCAAGAATCTCTGCATCTGCCAAAAGGCTCGTCGAGCCAACAATGTCTGCGTCACACTGATAAAACTCGCGGTAGCGGCCCTTTTGGGTATTGTCTGCGCGCCACACAGGGCTCACCTGATAGCGTTTGAAGGGTTTTTTAAGCTCTCTGTTCATAGCAACCACTCGTGCAAGAGGAATGGTCAGGTCATAGCGCATAGCAACATCACGGTCGCCGTTGTCCTTGAACCTATACATCAGTTTATCTCCCTCATCGCCGTATTTTCCGGTAAGAATATCCGCATACTCAAGAACTGGGGTTTCAAGCGGCTCAAAAGCGAACGTTTCATACGACGCTTTGATAGTTTCAATCATTTTCTGTCGGGCAATCTGCTTTTCTGGTAAGAAGTCGCGGAAGCCTTTAAGGGTTCGTGGTTCAATCTGTGACATATATTTGTGTTTGTATTTTAACATATTTTAATAATATCCTCGGAACCGGAATAAAAGGGCTGCTGATACCAGCCCGTCTGTCCAACTCCAAAGAACATGCTCTCCACTACTTAAATCCCACAGGGTTATGCAACACTCCACCACCGCCATACAGCGCGCAGCGAATATTGGCACTCGTGTGATTACACATAAGTGCGCCCTGAAACGCCGCAAGCCGGCCCAGGATGATGTATTGGGCCATTGTCCTTCTGGTGCGACGATCCCACAACTCGCGTGGGATACGGATCTCGTTGTAGTAATCTGAACGATGACCCGTGATCCTACCGGACATGCCTGCTAGGAAGGGTGAACCTATGATCTCTTCGATTACTGACTCTTCCATAGCAATGATGCCTGGTGCATAATCAACCATCATCTTGGCATCGATGTCAGGCCGATTAGCATAGAATGCGCTTGTGACCTGACAGACATCACGGATATAACCCTCTGCCTCAGGATCCTCTCTTTCTGGCGGTGGAAACAGACAGACGAGCTTCCATGACGGAAGATCAGCGCCAAACGAGTCGAGAAAAGCAACGTGCTTTTGCACGAGAGTCGACGGCACTGCTTTTTCGAGCTTGTCTGCAGGAATCGACAAACATATCGGACTGATGATAGTGAGCTGTTTAGGCTGCGAAATCAGACTCGTGCCAATATTCCGTAGCGCACGTCTATTGGTCGACTGATCTCCAACATGCGGCACAATCTTGCGAAGGATATCCATGGTCGGAACAATATTTGCCCGGACCGAAGGCTCTCTTCTGAATCGCTGCTTAATGGACGATTGTATACGCTGCCAGTCGATGACTCGAGTGGCTGGCGATACTGCGTGCTCTAGTGCTAGCGGTATTTTTTGCATAGTACTGGGTATTTAGTTGTGAAGAACGTTCTGCCTAGCGGAAGTGCCAAAGCAAAACCAGCCCCGAAAAGGGCTGGTTCCTGATTTCATCGATGCTGCGGAGTATTATTCGCGCGACATAAAAGCAGATACAAGCCCTTTTCCTGGGGTTGTATGATAGTGCCACGCGAAATTGCTGGCGATTGCTTTTATGGATACGAATGTATTCATGGGAATTATGGTAATAGAAGTTCCGATCGGTGTCAACTATTCCATAGGGTTCAATTAGGTTAGAAAGGGAGCAACTTGACAACATTTTCGCCAATATGTAACCTAAATAGGCAATGAAACACACATATTGCATCGCATATACAAAGAACATGCAGAACCGCCAGGAGTGCGGGCTTTTCGCCGTCTCCGATTATTCTGCTTCTTTTTTGTGTATGGCCGATATGTGTTCATAATCTCTTCTCTGCATAGATAGATGGACTGATCCCGGCTCTACGCAAGCCGGGTTTATTATTTCTCCTTTGGAGAAAGCCCTACTCGCTAGAGAGTTCGTTAACAATAATCGATAGACAAAGTCATGAAAACTGATATCAAAAATGATGTAGTTGTATTCCTGCGCACCAAGAAATGCTTTCTTCGGCCACTCGAGCTAACCGACGTTCCCTTACTGACTAAATGGGTGAATGATCCCGAGGTGACGCAATTCCTCGAGAGAACAATGCCGATGATGCAAGTCGCTGAAGCCAAATGGGTTGAAAGTCTTGCTAACAGCAAGACAGATGCGGTCCTTATGATCGTCACAAATGCTGGTAAGCCAATTGGCGTCATGGGAATCCATCACATCAACCACATTGATGGAACTGCGACAACCGGCGCATTCATCGGAGAAAAAAGCTATTGGAGCAAGGGCTACGGAAAGGATGCAAAAATGGTCCTTCTCAACTTTGCCTTCAATACGCTCAATCTCCGCAAGATCTGTTCGCGAGTCTATGCGTTTAACAAGCGCAGCATAGCCTACAGCAAAGGCTGCGGTTACGTGGATGATGGCATACAGAAAAAGCATGTCTTCAGAAGTGGCGAGTATCACGATGTGGTGCAGCTCGCAGTGTTCAAGGATGGATGGCTGCCCTTTTGGAACAAGTACAAGAAGGAACTCAAGTCTAAAAGGTCCTAAGTTACGAACAAGCCCGGCATTACTGCCGGGCTTTTATTTGGACTTATTGTTACTTAACCTCCGGCAACTCCACATAGAACTGACTTCCCTTGCCCTCACCTTCAGATTCCGCCCAGATGCGACCACTGTGTGCATTCATAATTTCCTTAGCAATAAAGAGTCCTAGCCCAGTGCCATGGATGTTTGATACAGATGCGTCCGGTGCCCTCGAGAACTTACGGAAGAGCTTTGGAATGACATCTTTACGTATACCCACACCAGTATCGGTAATTTTTAGACGAATAGCATTAGTCTTTGAATCCTGTGCTACCACCTTTTCTAGCGAAACATGAATTGATCCCGATGGCGTGTATTTCGTCGAATTATCAACAAGATTCATGACCACTTGTTTAAATTTGTCTGGATCAGCCTTTATTCTGTAGGTCTGTGAATCATCTATCGCTACGGTGTACGTGAGCCCCTTCGCTTCAATGTTTACCTTTTGCTCAACCATCACATCCTTTAGTAGATCCTTAAAATCCATATCAATAAGAGCGTACTTCATCGTACCAAGCTCGATTCGTGAGACATTGAGATAGTCCTCGACAATATTACCCATAGTTCGAATAGACGTATAAATTGTCTGAAGAATACCTGTAACAGGTTCAGAAACTGGTCCCAAATCGCCTTCAAGGATGAGTGACGTATTTCCTTTGATAGACGCTAGCGGGCTGCGTAGTTGATGTGTAGCAAACGATACGAATTCTGTTTTTTGGATATCGAGTTCTTGGAGGCGAACGTTTGCCTTTTCAAGTTCAAGGGCAAGCTTTTCAATTCTCTCTCGTGATTGAATTTCTCTTCTTACGCTGCGAACAAGCCCATACCCAAAAAAAGCAACAAGTGCAAGAGTAGCTGCGTTAAGGCCTCGGTTTATAGGGCTCACGATAAAAAAGAATTGCGACCCTACGAGAGCCACGAGGGCAAATACTAGTGCTTGTGCACCCAGAAGCTTGATCTGAAAGGTTTTGAAACGGACAATTAGATAAGCCAAGAAACCAATAAAAATAGGCATTCCAAAGAGACCGTAGATTTCGTAGGAATAGTTTAATGTGTACTCAGAAATACGTCCTGCAACGAAGAAGAAAAGTATAAAACATATTACACCCACACCCAGAACAGCAATCTGCTTTTTCATAGATCTGTCAGCCTTTCGATACTTCATGAAGGTGACGACCACCAGATAAACTGAAAGTATTACCTTTAAGTAAAAAGAGTATTGAATGTAGGATGCACTTTCAAGTGCGGTACACTCTTGTATATCAAAAGCAGTCAGATAGAACGCGGTCGGTGCAAAGGCAATGAGTGGCAAAAGAAGAGAGCCAAAGAAAAACTTGCGACTAAAAGAAATGTCCCTCTTGTCACAAAATACCTCAACGAAATAAAGACACAACAAGAATATGAGTGAACTGAAAATCTCGATTGGTGCCCATGCAGCCATGACAATGCTTGCATGGTCGTAATTCATCCATATTGTCAGGTCGAGCGCCGACCATACAGCAAAACAAACTGTGATGAAGAGTAGTATCTTGCTCAGCAAGGTACGGCTTTTGAAATAAATATATACACCCACAAGAAGAGCAATAATTGCAGCAGGTATGTGCGAATAATATAGAAGTGTAGAGTAGTGCTCTACGAACTCTTTGCAATAAGCAACATTCTCGAGTAGATTATAGTCCATGTGTTTATTTGTCTAAGTATATCCTGATTTCATCTTTCACAGAAAGTGGATATGCGAGCCAGTCCTTTTGTCTTTCAAATTCTATTGGTAAAAGTGGGAATATCAGCGGGCGTACACCGAATACCTCACATGCCCTATTGAAACTTGGAAGGATCTTTTCCATAACAAATGCTGTCTCTTCCTTGTCATCATGCAAAAAGTTCTCAAAAAGAACGCCGTCGCAGATAAATAACGCAAGATAGCACAGGTAGTACGAATCTCCCTGTCCGCGCGAGCCATTAAACCACTTATAAAAATCTACTACTTTGCCTTGAAGCTCAGGATAAGACTTATACAGGAGACGGTGGTGGAAATCCATCAAACTTTCACCCGTTGAAGTGGTTAATTCGTGCATTCGTTTCCCTTCCATGGCAGCAATGTCACCAACCCAAACACCCGACTCTAGGGCAAGCCTGCTGACCCCCTTATGAAAATGAAACCTTGTAAGACAGTATTTCGCAGGATTCATAGCGACAAACTTGTCTGGATATTCAAGAAGTATGGGGTCAAGACTAAGATCACGGGATAGATCCATAAAATACGCTAGCTCGAAATTAGGCGTAATGATGCTACGCGAAAAAAATGAGTGCATCTTGCCTATTTCAAATGGAAAGCCATGTGACCCCAGAAAGTCTGTAACTTTCTGTCTGAGAACTTTGTCCTCTCTTCTTGCCTTCATCTCGCTTAATATTTCATCAAACGAGCTGTACATTCCCTGAATATCCTTTGCAAGCATGCTATTGTGTTGGTCCAATACAGTCGTCCTCTATCTCAAAATGGGTCTGCGATACCTCCGAGCAGTGGAATATTTGACACTTATAATCACCCTCAACACACTCACCGGGAGGAAAGTCATATGCTTTTTTGAGTGATATTTTGTAGTAATACTCATCTTCTCCCGTAAAACATGCCTCTGTAACAGGGTCACACGGAATCTGTGCGTATATTAAATAGTCACGGTTTACCATATATCGAACATAGATTGCTCCAAGAGAGCCTAAAACTAAGAGGGTAAAAAATATAAATAATATTTTTGATTTGAGGTCTACGGGTGGAATATTCATAGTATTGAGATAAGTATACTAGTTAAGGAAGTAACTGCCCAAGAATATGACTGCAATAGCAAGGCATTTTTGAATGAGCTCTCGAGGCTTCATGCTTTCCTCTGCGATCCGAGGCAAGAACGCGGTTAGAGCAATGCCGATGGCAAATACAAAGACAGGTTGATATGAACTTACGAGCAAAACGAGTGCCAGTGGCGCTATGAGCACCGCGTAGTTAGTTATAAGATTCCCAACAATAGTCAGAAACTCACTGCCGAGGTTAAGTGAGATTATTGGCGCACTATTGCTCCTGATAACTGTCATAAAACCATCCCTTGTCTTCCTTGAGCATATGAAAAGCACGAGACCGAAAAGGAAGAGACCTACATGTTCCCAGAACACTGAGGCCCAAAAGCTGTAATCAAGGGCAACGAATCTAAAGAGAGCCTCATATAACGCATACACGAAAGAGGAACCAAGCATGAGGAAAGCAATTTTCCACTTTACTTTTAGTTGAGAGCCGAGATCCAAGCTCAATATGGAAGCACCGATAAGAATGAGTGCTCCTGCCCATAGCTGATGAGCAGTCAACGTCTCTTTGAATACAAAAAAACCAAGTATATAACCGAAAATAGGAATGGTCTGCCAAAATGGCACAACTACGGAAGTTTCATCGTCCTGAAGAGCATGCAAGTACATAAGAACAAATAACGCACTGCAAAAACCAGCTACGACGAGTATACCGATTTCACGAAAAGGTAGTGCCAAAAGATCTGGGTCGATGAGTGCTGCTATCGGCATCACAAAAACTCCGAAAAACGTAGAAAAAATCATCAGCGGTCCTACGCCGTCTGCTTTGAAATACTTCGAGAGCAGATACTTATCCGCATGATTTACGATTGCCCAAAGAAACGGCGCAATAAGAGCGATAAAAAACCAATTACCCATATATGTTGCTATTGTAGCATAATGCTACAATTAGATTATCAACATTTCTTAATGATTTCCTTCAAAAACCTATCCCTCGGTTTTCACAATCAAGAACTTCTAAAGGAGGTCAGTTTTAAAATCTCTCGAGGCGAGCGCGTGGGCCTCATTGGCGAGAATGGTTCTGGCAAGTCCACACTACTAAAGGCAATGGCTGGCTTTATTGAACCTGAATCTGGCCGCATCGACAACAAGGGCGCACATGACATCGGATACTTGGCCCAGGAACCAGTCGTGATCGGCGCAGATGAAATGTCGGGTGGAGAGAAAAGTCGAGCTGCACTAGAAAAGGCCTTAGGTTTTGATGCAAGCGATCACGATATATACCTTTTGGATGAGCCGACAAACAATCTCGACACTGTCGCCCTTGAATGGCTTGAAAATCTGATTAGAAAGTCCCCCGCTGGCTTTGTCATAGTCTCGCATGACCGAAAATTCCTCGACAATACGGTGACCAAAATCATTGAAATTGATTCATTCACTAAAAAACTAGTATCGTACGGCGGGAATTATTCGTACTTTAGAGAGAAGAAGCAGGCCGAGCGCGATAATGAAGTAAAAGCACGCGAGGCCTATGAAAAAAAAGTTGGTGCGATTTCTGATTCAATAAAGCAAAAGAAAGACTGGGCAAAAACAGGGTCTACAGAAACAGTTATGACGGATACAGAAAAAATGGGAGCAGGAGTACGCATGGATCGTTCTGTACATATCTTTAGTTTGGCTAAAAACCTGGAACGCAGATTGGCAAAAGTCCATGAGGAAGCCCCTTTAGATCGTCACACCCCTATTCCCCTTTCATTTGAATTTTTGCCTACGGAAAGATCTGGCACCATAGTATTCGAGGCCCGCAACCTGGTTAAAACATTTACAAATACAGCCGGCGCCCTGGTAACAATCGGCCCCATCAGTGCCCACATCGAATATGGTGACACTGTAGCTATTACAGGTAGAAACGGCGCCGGCAAAAGTACTTTTATTGAAATGCTTTTGGGTCACATCACTGCCGAATCTGGCACACTATCAAAAGCAAAGAATCTTTCACTGGGTTACTTGCGTCAAAAGCCTCTGGTTGAGGAATAGACAGTTGTCGACTCCATGCCAAATTCTACGCGCGAAGAAATTACTCGTACCCGCCACATCCTGTCTCGCTTTGGCTTTACTGAGCATCAGGTTACAAAGCCCATCTCACTCCTCTCACCTGGTGAGCGATCCCGCCTTATACTTGCCCAACTGGTCGTCACTCGACCCAACTGTATCATTTTGGACGAACCTTCAAATCATCTCGACATCGAGGCACTCGAGGCACTCGAGCAAGCTCTGCGTACCTTTGAGGGAACGATCATTGTGGTAAGTCACGATCGCTATTTTCTAGAAAAAATTGAACCTAATAAAGTGATTGAAGTAGTGAGGGCTTGGGCATAATTTAGGTATAAAAAAGTGCCCCTTTATGGGACACCTTGGCTTAGTTTTCAATACTCAAGCGGCTTTTTGTTCGATGATTACGCGTTGATCGTCGGCAAGACGGCGGAACGTCGGGGAGATCCTATAGAGCTCCTCAAACGAATCAGCGACCGCCTCTATCTGGCTTTCACCATCCTTTACCTCGGATGCTGACCGGAGCACCACGAACTTATCGCAGAGATTCCGGACAGTATTGAGACGGTGTGTGATGATAAGCGCACTAATATTGCCCGACAACGCAGCCGCCAAGCCTTCTTGGACAGCCTTTTCCGTCGACGAATCAAGACTTGCAGTTCCCTCGTCAATAACCAAGAGCCATGGGTTCTTTACGACCGCTGCTGCCAGAAGGAGGCGCTGAGCCTGGCCTCCCGACAGCTTTAAGCCACGAGTCCCAACCACCGTATCAAGGCTCTTGAAGTCGACCTTCAGTAGCTTCATGATGCGAAGCAGACTCTCGTCCGTCACCAGAGACCTTTCTTCGACCGTGAGGCCGTAGAGGAGGTTGTCTCTGATAGTACCATCGAACGCTTCTGCCTGTTGCGCAGCATAGCCTATCCCACGCATGAGTGAGGAAAGCTTAATGTCACGCGCGTCGGTTCCACCAAAGAGGATTCTACCCGACGTGGGGTCGCCAAACCTAAGGAGCTTTTTCATAAGCGTCGTCTTGCCTGCGCCAGACTCACCCATGACGGCAACCTTTTCGCCTTTCTCTATGACGAGACTGACCTTAATGAGTGTTGGTAACATTTCTGCTGTCGCCTCCACTCCTGCTGGATAGGTGTGCGATACATCCTGGAACTCGATTCTATGAGGGACTGTATGATCGAGCGTAATGGCGTCCGGTTTGTCTATGATTGCGGGTGGAATAGACAGAGCATCAAGTGTTGATTTTACCGTCGTCACGTTTTTGCTTATCTGCAGCTGTAGCTCGCCGAACCTCGTCATGTTCTCGCTCACGCGGTTAGCCCACGCAAACAAGGGATAGAGGAGTCCAATATTCCAATCACCCGACCAGACTTTCCAAGCCCCCCACGACATAACTGCTGTGAGGGCGAGAACATTGCAACCCGATCGGACAGCAGACCTACCTATAAACCACAGCCAGAAATTCCTATCACGAATTAAGATTTCCCTTAGCGTTTCTGACATAACGGACTTTTCCTGCTTCTCATGACCGTTGGTTTTTACACGAGTGTTGTGTTCGGAGCGCTCAAAGCGCATCCTACCCAGCGTCTTGAAATCTTTCTCGATCGGGGTGCACTCTTTTTCAACCATAAAGTTGAGGAAGAGGCTTATACGTGCGCTGGCTACCACAAGGGCAAGCATGATCAGGCCGGAAACCCAATCCATAACGATGAGTGCTATGAGGGCGAAGAGCCACTGGATGACCAGCGGTACTCCGTGGAACAAAACCTGAATCTCCATGTCGAACATTTTCCACTTTCCTTTATCGATCGCCGATGCGGAAAGTGTTCTGCCCTCATGCGCGTGCTGAGCAAGGGACTTTTCTAGGAAAAGTTCCGTTATCCTGTCTTCGAGCGTTCTCAGCACTATGCCTATTGAGTATTCGCGTGACTGTTCCTGCTTCATCTCGAGGTATTTCACCGCAAGAGAGATCACAAGAAACGCCCCGAGCGATGCCTGGATCATAAAGGAGTTTCTCGTATCTAGTCCCTTGAGCAGGTAGATTACCGTCGCAGGGACAAGGGTTTGAAGTAAGAACGCCACCGAGAGCCAGAAAAGCATCCAATATAGATACCTTCTGCTTTCTTTTGTCGTTGCCTCTTTCCAGAGCCATTGAAAGATCTTACCGACTTCTTTCAAGCTCGATACATACTCCTTGACTGAGTTTGTCTGACTAGTTGTTTTGTCATTCATGGGATAAAGCCTTCTGAGTATTTGATTGTTGAAGAACTGGTTCTGAAACTAACGAAAACATCGTGTCGGTGTGACACGATGTTTCAAATATTCGATCGAGTGATCAAATTTTTACGACATAGTGCCACCTGGCCCTGTATTGAATACTCCAACAGACACACCCGCGCCAAAAAGCGCGTTGCGAGAGATATTGATATATGTGTTGTTGGTTTTCATTGCTTGTGGACAGTAACATGCACAACTAAGGCTGGCAAGTTTTTTCGGTGGATAACTTTACAAACCCTGCTTTTTAAGCTCTTCTATAGCCTTCTTTGAGTCCTTTGAAAGACGGCGAGGCATGACTATGTTAATACGGACGAGTATATCGCCACGATGACCATCTTTGCCACGCGAGGTAGTGGGTACACCTTTGCCTTTTACGCGCAAAATCTCACCAAAACCGATACCCTCAGGGATTTTGAGGGTGACATCACCGTCGAGAGTCTTTAGTACATGCTGAGTACCCATGAGAGCATCGGTAAGTTTTATATCTAAATCAGTGACAAGGTTGTGGCCCTCCTTTTGCCAAATCGCATGCTCGCGAACATGAATGCGAATATGGAGGTCGCCCTGGATTCCGCCGGCAATCGCCTCGCCCGCTCCTGGGACACGCAATGTCTCACCACTCTCGATACCTGGCGGAATTTTAACCGTGAGCTTCTTGTCGACATTGACTGTGCGCTCGGTTCCGAAAATTGATTCTTCAAATGTGAGTTCTACGTCGACGGCAATATTTCGTCCACGCTTCTGTCGTGGTCGACCGCCAAATATACCACCTAAAATGTCATTGATATCGAACTCAACATTACCTCCCTGCCCACCGAATCCGCCCTGACTGAAACCAGAAAAATCAAAGCCAAAATCGTTTGGGTTGAAGCCCTGCCCGTTAAAGCCGCCAGCTCCACCGAAGCCACCCATTCCAGGACCAGCTGATCCAAACTGATCGTATTGCGCACGCTTTTTCTCATCTGAAAGCACCGAGTATGCCTCGTTTGCCTCCTTGAACTTGTCCGCATTACCCGACTGCTTGTCTGGGTGATGTTCGTGGGCAAGTTTACGGAAAGCCTTTTTTATTTCATCGGCAGTAGCAGTTTTCTGCACACCGAGGGTTTTGTAGTAATCTTTTGACATAAATGACTTTGTATTGACTTACTTATCTAAAGTTGTTATGGTATTTTAGCTCTTTCACAAAGGGGTTCGCTTTAAAAGGAAGCACTGGTGTCCCTCAACAACTACACCAAATCAGTTGTATCATGACGTTTATTAAGCGTATTGCAAGACTAAAGGGTAAAAAAGTTTCTGTCAGTTGTGTTGATGGCCAAGGTATCGTCGGCACACTGAGCGAAATTGGTGATGACTATCTCTGTGTTTCTCAGACTGTGCAAGAGGCTCAAATCCGGGGTTGGAGACCGACTCCTACCATATATCGGTATGAACATATCATCCGAGTTAACAGAGTTACAAAGTCAAAACTCAAGGGTCACGCGTAGAAGTCTAAACCAGGCACCATCTCCCCCGCAACCCCGTGGTTACGAGAGATAAGTGCCTGCTTTTTTATTTCAATTGCGAGTTACTTCTTCTCAGTAAACTCCGCATCCCTAACATTTCCATCCTTTCCATCCCCACCATCTTTCTTGCCCGCATCTGCGCCTGGCTGTGCGCCATTCGCACCACCATTTGCACCCGCAGCCTGCTGCGCTTTCATCATTGCTTCGCCGATCTTAGACATAGAGCCTGACAATGCTTCTGATGCTTTCTTTACTGCATCAATATCAGTTCCCTCCTTTGCCTTCTTGAGATCAGCAATCTTTGCCTCTACCTCTGTTTTTACATCAGCAGGAACCTTGTCACCTCCGTCCTTCAACGCTTTTTCTGCAGAATACATCATCTGCTCTGCAATATTGCGAGCTTCTACTTCTGCGCGCTTCTTTTCGTCGTCAGCAGCGTTCATCTCGGCGTCCTTCTTCATGCGCTCAATATCGTCTTTTGAAAGACCTGAAGAACCCTGGATCTTGATCGACTGTTCCTTGCCGGTAGACTTTTCTTTTGCCTTTACCGAAAGAATACCGTTTGCATCGATGTCAAAGGTAACTTCAACCTGTGGCAATCCACGAGGTGCTGGTGGAATACCGTCAAGAACAAATTTACCCAGAGATTTGTTGTCCTTTGCCATAGCACGATCTCCTTGTACCACGTTGATTTCTACTGATGGCTGATTGTCCGCTGCGGTCGAGAAGATTTGCGACTTTGAAGCAGGAATAGTGGTGTTCTTTTCAATGAGTTTTGTTGCGACACCTCCCATAGTTTCAATACCGAATGAAAGTGGAATAACGTCGAGGAGAAGCACATCCTTAACGTCTCCCTTGAGCACGCCTCCTTGAATAGCGGCACCGATAGCGACCACTTCGTCGGGATTTACACCCATGTGCGGCTTTTTCTTGAAGTAATCCTCTACAGCCTTCTGCATAGCTGGCATACGAGTCTGACCTCCGACGAGGATAACTTCGTTGATATCAGCGATCTTGAATGGCGACGCATCCATTGCACGGCGTGTGATTTCCATAGCACGGGTGACGAATTCGTTGGTCAGCTCCTCGAGCTTTGCGCGTGTGAGTTTCTTTACAAGGTGAAGAGGGCCGTCAGATCCAACAGAAATGAATGGAATGTTGATCTCCGTCTCTACAGCTGTAGAAAGTTCGATCTTTGCCTTTTCTGCACCGTCATCGAGGCGCTGCTTTGCGAGAGCGTCTTTGCGCAGGTCGATGCCGTTTTCCTTCTGGAACTCCTCTGCGAGCCAGTTGATGATCTTCTGGTCAATATCCTTTCCTCCGAGGTGTGCGTCTCCGTCAGTAGACTTTACTTCGATAACATCATCACCCACTTCGAGTACAGAGATATCGAATGTTCCTCCTCCAAAGTCGAATACAACAATCTTTTCGTCTTTCTTCTTGTTGAATCCGTATGCGAGAGCTGCTGCAGTCGGCTCGTTTATGATGCGAAGCACGTTGAGGCCTGCAATCTTGCCGGCATCCTTTGTTGCCTGGCGCTGTGAATCATTAAAGTACGCAGGCACGGTGATGACCGCTTCTGTTACAGGCTCGCCAAGGCGCGCTTCAGCGTCTGTTTTGAGCTTGGTCAGGATCATGGCCGAAACTTCCTCTGGTCGATACCATTTGTCGCCCATTTTTACCTCTACGCCACCGTTTTCAGACTTACGAGATTCGAACGGAACGGTTTTGATGTCTTTCTGAACAGCTTGCTCGTCAAAGCTATGACCGATGAAGCGTTTGATCTGGAAAATAGTGTTGCGAGGGTTCGTGACCGACTGTCGCTTTGCAATGATACCTCCAACACGCTCACCTGTTTTAGTCTGAGCGATGATAGAAGGAGTAGTTC
>CAYJAC010000007.1:11721-43632 GCA_964368565.1 uncultured Candidatus Saccharibacteria bacterium | reverse complement strand
AGACATTTTTTTCTACGTGAACGATATGGTACTCGGAATCGAGCCATGCAATATCGATTGAATAGTTCATGTCCTTCATCCAGATGCCGATATTGTCAGGGGCATCAAATACAAACAACATTGATTCATCGACAGCGAGAGGTTTTGATCCGCTCAATCCACGCTCGCGCAATGCGGGCGTGTCGACGACAACTGTATTAAATACGGCCTTATTGAGGGTTATTGTGGGTCGATCGTCCGATACCGCATTCATTATCAAAAAGAACCCTGCAAGGCAAGCAATGACGGCAACAATAATCCAGAGCGACTTATGCATTACGAGAGCAATGCCAGGAACGCCGTCTTCAGCACCTCGGGATTTGCAGAACCCTTCGACTTCTTCATGCCCTGCCCTATGAGGAATTGGAGAAGTGCGACCTTTCCGCTCTTATACTCCTCGACAACTTTTGGATTTTCCTTCAGGACCTCTTCGGCAATCTTTTTCACTGCGCCTTCATCGCTCTTTTGAATGAGCTGCTTATCTGTGGCGATTTTCATTGGTTCGCCTCCTGACTCAAACATAAATCCGAGGATGTCCTTTGCGCCACGTGACGATACATCCTTCTTTTCAATCATGCCTACGAGCTCTGCAAACTGTGCCGGAGTAAATGCGAGGCGCGCCATCTCGCCCTCATGTCCCTCACCGTGCTTTTTCTTGATCAAGCCAAGGATGTCTGTAGAGATATAGTTTGAGGCAAGTAGCACTGAATCCTTTTTATCTCCCAGTGCCTTTGCAGTCGCTTCAAAAAATGCACCAACCTCAGGAATGGTCACATAAATGTACACATCTGTCGTTTTCAGGCCCAGAGCCGTATAGCGAGCGCGCTTTTCCCACGGCAATTCGGGCAGCGTCTTAGCCAGGTTTTCCTTTGAAAATTCAGGGATTTCAGAGATTTTGAGCTTTGGTAGGTCAGGATCCGGGAAATAGCGGTAATCATGCGAGTCCTCCTTCTTGCGCTGTGAAAAGGTCTTGCCCTTTTCATCATCCCAGCCGCGTGTTTCTTGCACAATCTTTTCACCGGCTTCTAAAGCCTGTGTGTGGCGCGCGATTTCATAAGCGATGGCCTTTTCAGCCGCCTTGAACGAGCCAATATTCTTGACCTCGACTTTGGTTCCGAGCTTTTCTGTAGCGGATAGCGAGATGTTAACCTCCAGGCGCATCTCACCCTTTTCCATATTCGCCTCAGACACACCAAGGGTACGCAGCAAGAGCTGTAACTCACGTCCGAAATTCCCCGCCTCTTCGGCTGTATGAATCACAGGCTCGGTCACAAGTTCCATAAGGGGCACACCGGCGCGATTAAAATCAACAAGGGAGTAGTCGCCGGTATCATGGCTCGATGATGCGGTGTCTTCCTCAAGGTGGATACGGGTAAGCTTTACTCCCGCCAATTCCCCACCCTTTACCAATGGATATTTATACTGAGAAAGCTGATAGCCCTTTGGAATATCTGGATAAAAATAGTTTTTGCGATCAAATTCGGTAAAGTCGGCTAGTTCGCCATGTACAGCAACACCAACACGAAGAACCGATTCAACCGCCTTTTTGTTTATAACAGGTAATGTTCCTGGATGGCCCATACAAATCGGGCATATATTGGCGTTTGGAGCGCTGTTGAATGGATCGTTCTTTGAATCACAGAACATCTTTGTCTGCGTCTTGAGCTCGGCATGAATTTCAAGCCCGATGGTTGTTTTGTATGTTGACATAGAGTTTTACTGACGCTTCTTTATAGCAAAAAATCACGATTTAGGCCATCCACGCTCGACTAAATAGTCCAATTATCCTTGGCTATGCCGCGCAGTTTGTAACTGCCATTTTCGTTTTCAAATATTAAATAGAGTGTCGTCCAATCAATTCCCACATATTTTGGGTCAAAGCCACTAAAGTGATATGCGATTACCGCCCTATCGCCCGCATCGACAAGAATCGTATTCATACTATTACCACTACCCAGAGTTTTTCCTGTCGCAACCTGCTCTGCATTGAGGTAATCAGCGGTATAGATATAGCGGCGGATGAATTGTGCTGTTGTCATGACAATCTCGTCGCCTTTTCCGTCAGTATAGCCCCACATATGCTGAGTCGAATCAATAGAAATATCAGATACGGCGTCTTTGGCTAGCGTGCTCTTTTCTAGATTAAGATTCGGATACAGATTAAGCGACAAACCACTAGCACTCGTCAGTGCTTCTAGCTTTTTATAATCAGCTGATTTCAGCGCGTGCAAAACGGCATTACCCGCATCGGTCAGATCAGAAGGCTTTGGCAATGAGGCAGTGCATTTCGGAGAACGTGCCTTTACCGTAGTCGCCAGAGCAAACGTAGAATAGATTTTAATCTTCCCTGCAGACAACGCTGCTGCTTCTTTTCTATCAGCTACATAGGCATTGGTCTCATGGACCAGAATCATATAATCCTCGTCGGTGAGAATCGCCGACCACACATAGGCTGGATCTGACATATTGCTCGAACCGTACACCACTGCAGGCAACATCTCGCTTATACCCATCAGGTTTTCCGAAGGCAGACAGCGAGCTGGCGTATCAATCGTATCAACAAGAGCCTGGAATGTATCGTCATACTCTATGTCGCCCACCTTTGTGCCGATGGGTTTGAAGTCTGCATTCTTTTGAGCGGTAAAATTAATCGACAATGCCTCCATGGATCCTCGACCACCCTCGCCCTTGATTCCAGATGTAACAGAGACACTCAAACCGTCAGGGCTTTCAACCGCTTTCCATCCTGTAGGGTATTGAAAAGAAAAACCGTATGCCCTATTTGAATATGTCGCCCACAGTTCAGGTGCCTCTACCTTTGCCGCACCAAAATAGAAAATGCCTGCAACCAATATTGCAATAAGGGCCAACACTATCGCAAAAGAGATTATAAAGCCCCTTTTATTGATCATATGTGTAAGATTATATACCGCGTAGCATCTTTACCAAATCATCCTTGAGTGCCTTTACCTGTACATCATCGAGAACTGAAACAACATAGATATCTGGATTAAGCTTCTTTGCCTCTTTCATCTTCAATTTGAGGGTTTTTTCGTCGATAAGGTCGGTCTTGGTCAAGAGAAGAATCTCCTTTTTTGTGATGAGGCTCGGGTCGAAAGCCTCGAGCTCTTTGCGAATAGTCTTGTAATCGCTCGTGATGTTCTCGCTTTCAAGCGAGATGCAGTGGATGAGCATCTTTGTTCGCTCAATGTGGCGAAGGAATTTGTCTCCAAGGCCCTTGCCTTCTGATGCGCCTTCGATCAGTCCTGGAATGTCCGCAAGGATGAATCCATACATATCACCGAGCGATGGTTCAAGCGTGGTGAACTGATACGATGCTACTTTTGATTTTGCATTAGTGAGTGCGTTGAGGAGCGACGACTTGCCGGCATTAGGGAATCCTACGAATCCCGCATCAACAACGAGACGTAGCTCAACAGTGATATTTGCCTCTTCGCCGTCGCGACCATCGGTAGTCTGCTTTGGACGCTGATTGGTCGAGCCTTTGAAATGCTCGTTGCCTAGGCCATAGCGACCTCCCTTCAATATAGTGATGCGCTGCCCCTCAGTGAGAAGCTCGTGCTGTTGCTGCGTATCGTGGTTATAGACAATAGAGCCAATCGGAAGCTTGAGGATGAGGTCCTCACCATCCGCACCGTTCATCGACTTTTTGTCACCGTTACCACCGTTTGGAGCCTCGAGCTCCTTGATGTTCTTGTAGTTTACAAGGGCGCTGATATCGCGAACAGCCTCGATGATAACATCGGCGCCCTTTCCACCGTTTCCGCCGGCAGGTCCCATGAACTCCTTGCCCTTTTCATGCAGCCAGCGCACCACGCCATCGCCGCCGCGACCTGCTTTTACATGAAATGATACTTCGTCAATAAATGCCATAGTTGTAGTGTTAGAGCTGTAATCTACCTCATTTCTGTGCTTTTGTCATTGTTGAGCACGCTCAATCTCTCCTCCGGAGATCTCGCTCTGTCCTCGGCGCTCAGGCGTCAAAGGAAGCCTTGACGCCTCCGAGGCTCGCGCCTGCGGAGTCTCAACAATGACAAAAGCACAGAAATGAGGATTATTAACTCTAAACTACAACTTTTTGCCATAGGAAAACCGCATCGATCGAGATGCGGTTTTTTGATGGAAATACCATCATATTTTTTTGCAAAAGAACTAAGTTCTAAGGTTCAAGAGCCGAAGCACAGATACCCAAGATCTTAGGAATGATTTTCTTGCGAGAGGGACCATGCGAACGCTCCGCAGTCGCCCCAGTTGAAAGCACGGCAGGTCTCATGCGTCGTATTGAGCCAGCTTAAACTACTGTGGCGACTGATGCTGAGGTAGGGCAGATCGTCGATGGCCCCGACGAGTTCGTGGACTCCCACAATATACAGGAAACCCATCTTCTCGAGATCCTCGTCGGAGAAGTTCTCCCGAAGGATGCAGATTGCTTCCGGGTTGAGCTCAACCCATTCCTGCGTCTGTCCCTCGGCCCGGATGTTGCGCGTGATGCGTTCCGAATCGGACCAAAACTTGGCGGTGAGGATGGCGAGCTTGTAGACGACGCCTGTGGTCGGCTTGAAATACTTGGACTTCAGCAGACCACAAGCGTGCTTCGAGACCTGGAAATCCTTCTCAACCAGACGCTTGATCCACTGAGGGCCGGTAACACCTTCGGACGCAGGAAGTGTGATGTAAATAACACCATCGCGGACTTCCCACTTACTATTCGAAGACTCGCCGGCCACGATCGGCTGACTGACAGTCTCCGTCTTAACTTTTGGCTTGAACGGATTCTCCCCGCGGAGAAACTTCTTGAGGCCTTCGAGGACCTCACTGCCATTTTCACCGCCGAGCTTCTGATGAAGGTCAGCGAGAGTGCCAGCAGCTTCTGAATACATGAATGTGCTCATGGTTTCCTTTGTCTGTCTTGCACGTCAGGGTCCCACATCTGTGAGATTACCCGAGATGCACGCCGGTATGTTTTGATGTTGCGGCGTTCTTTCAGGATTCGTAGCCAACTGGCCAAAACCCTCAAAGAACGCCGCAAATCGCAAGAAAATATCAAAGATCTTATTACATTAGAATTATACACCTAAAAATCACTACTGTCAATAGTACTTTGAAACACTAAACATAGCCCTCATTTTATAGCTTTTTCACCAAAAAAGCCCCTTTAAAACTTCGCCACAATCCAATGCACCACAGCCATAACAAGAGCGCCGAGGAATGCACCGGTTAATGTAGTGATGGTAAAACCAGGGACATAGAGGGCGACGAGCCACAGTAATCCCCCATTGACGAGGAGCCCGAAGAGACCGAGGGTAAAAATATTGACCGGCAAGGTAATAAGTGTAATCAGAGGTTTGATCAAAAGGTTTACCAATCCAATAACCACTGCTGCAAGCAAGGCATAGTAAAAACCAGACACATCAATACCTGGAATAAACTTTGGTAAGCCCATAATAGCGAGGGCCACGATGACTATTTTAAGGACAATTTTCATATGAAAAAGTATATCATGTCCATATTCCTTATATTCTCAAAACATATATAATGCAGTCTCAATTATTAATCATTTATATACACACATGGGAGTCATTAAAGAGGTACGAGCACGAGAAATCCTGGATTCACGCGGTAATCCGACAATTGAAGTTGACGTAACGCTCAAGGACGGCTCTTTTGGCCGATCAGCTGTGCCATCAGGCGCATCAACGGGTAGCCACGAGGCTGTTGAGCTCCGCGACGGCGACAAAGAGCGCTATGGCGGCAAAGGTGTGCTCAACGCCGTCGCAAACGTCAACACAAAAATCTCTGCCGCAATCGTGGGCAAGAAGTTCGACCAGTCTACCCTCGACAAGGCTCTCATTGCTCTCGATGGTACTCCTAACAAGGGCGCTCTCGGCGCAAACGCCATCCTCGGCGTATCGATGGCTTTTGCCCATGCAAAGGCAAAATCTGAAAAGATTCCCCTCTACCAATACTTTAAAAACATCAGTGGAACAAAGGAAAAGATGCGCCTCCCTGTCCCTCTCATGAACGTATTAAACGGCGGCAAGCACGCCGACAACTCGACCGACCTCCAGGAATTCATGCTCGTCCCTGTCGGTGCTCCAACCTTTAAAGAAGGACTTCGCTATGGTGCTGAAGTTTTCCACGCACTAAAGAAAATCCTCTCAGCAAAGAAGTTCAACACCTCTGTTGGAGACGAAGGTGGCTATGCTCCATCGCTTCCTAACAACGAAGCGGCAATCGAAACTATTATTGAAGCTATCCAGAAAGCGGGCTACACCCCAGGTGTCGACATTGGTATTGCGATTGACGCAGCAGCAACAGAAATCTATGAAGCGGGCGCAAACGGAAAACCAGGCGTCTACAATCTCAAAACTGAAGGTAAAAAACTCACCTCAAAGGAAATGGTCGAGTACTACGCAAACTGGGTCAAGAAATACCCTATCGTATCTATCGAGGACGGCCTTGCCGAGGACGACTGGACCGGTTATGAGTTGATGACTAAAAAACTCGGTAGCAAAACCCAAATCGTCGGCGACGACTTGTTTGTTACGAACGTTGACCGCCTCGCACAGGGCATCAAAAGGAGCGTTGGAAACTCTATTCTCATCAAGGTAAACCAGATTGGCACAATTACTGAAACCATTGATGCTGTAAAGATGGCAAAGAAAGCAGGATACACATCTATCATCTCTCACCGCTCGGGCGAGACAGAAGACACCACTATCGCTGACCTCGTAGTCGGACTTTCAACAGGCCAAATAAAGACAGGTTCTGCATCTCGAACTGACCGCGTTGCAAAATACAACCAGCTCTTGCGCATTGAAGAAGCACTCGGTGACAAGGCAATCTATCCAGGAAAAGACGCATTCAAGGCGTAATAACAGCAAACAAAAGTCCGTTCTTTTGTCCAGGCCACGGAAGGACAACGAACGGACTTTTGTTTGTCAGATCAATTCCTTGCGGCGCACAACTACCCGCGCTTTATCTCTTTCATCTCGGTGACGAGGTCGGCCTTTGCAATGAATTGCTGAGGACAGTCCTGACCCGTGCATATCACATGGTCTACGCACGAAGAAGCCTTGTCTATAAAATGATTGATCTCATCTGAAGACAAAAGCCCTAGGTGACGAGCCTTCCATATCTCGGCCAGTATGAGGACATTCCATTTCTTGGCCTCAACTTCGCGTAGTGCATATGCAAGGGCCTCGCGTGATGCCGCAATATACTCGATAAGGTCGACACCTTTCGCGCCTGGTGGCACGCTACCCCTACCTTTTTTTATCAGCTTAAAAGCCGGAGCCAACTTTTTAGATGCTATATCTTCACCAGATTCCCAGGGACCCTTAATCATCTCGACCATAAGTACCTTGCTGCCGTTTCCTACCGCACGGACCGCCTGGCCTATTGCCGCCGTGGTCTTTCCTTTGCCATTCCCTGTGAATATGATGAGCATACACGTTAGGCTATTTCACAAACTCCTGATGTACAGGCAAGCTCTTTTTTAACATCGAGCTCATCAGTCTTTTCGTACGAGATTATCTTTGAATAATCTATATGCCCCAGCTTTGCCGCCAACTCCTCATATCTTTCTTTGTCTATAGCCTCATATGGTGCGAGCTGATACACATGGTTGTCACGAGGCAGAAATGACAGACCACCAACGATATCCCAATTTTTGTATACCCAGTTACCCACTTCGATCCACTCATCCTCGCCGATAGAGATAGTTACAGAAGGGTTATGCTCGGTATAATTCTCTTTTACAAGCTTCCAGTGCTCGAGTTGATCTATGGCGGTTATATCATCACGATATACCGATCCTTCAGGCGCTTTGACCGGGAATTCCAGCACATAGGTTGTCGCATTCTCTGGTGGCTGACCAACTTCGGGACAATACGGCACCCCTTGGTCCTTCAACATTTTGAAAAGCGCGTCTGTGGCCGATATGCGCACGCGACGTATGTAATATTGAGAGTGGCGCGGATGCATGCCCGATGAACAGTCGACGGTCTGCGAAACTGTACCGGACGGCTTTACGCAGGTAATGCAAGTAGATGCATTTACTCCTAAGCGTTTTGAATATTCCTTGTTTGCGCGAATTGCCTCCTCCTTCATGGCGACAAGCACCTCCTTTGTTCTCATAACCTTTGAATCCCACTGTCCTGTGACGGATACTCCAAGGAGTCTCTCGTGCTCACATCGATCTTTCCATTCCTTTGAAAGATAAGGGAAATGCGTAAGGCTTGCCTGGTATGTACCCAGGGCAGTAGCCAAGCGGACCTTCCTTAGCAAAGATTCCTTTGTATCTTCACGTCGCGCCACAACTTCGGAAAGATTACAGAACTGCTTTGACTGGAGGATAATTTCGCCGCAGGGATTGGTACCGATTGGTCCAATGATGTTTCCGCTAGCATCGAAATATCCCTTGTACCCCTTCAAAACTTTAATCCTTCTCTCGGGCAGTGTTTTTGCCAAAGATCCACGGTTAAATATACCTCGCTCGCCTGACCCTGATTTCATAAGCGCTGTCCATTCCTCTAGAAACTGTACGTTAGTCGGCTTTGTCATGTACACGGCCGAATTATTGGCAAGCATTCTTTGTGGCTCTGCTGTATAAAATGCTCCCATTTTTGAATCTCTGATGTCGGCATCATCAAGATCAGAGAGCGATATCATGGCGCTTCGGCGCACACCACCTGATACGACACAGTCACCAATCATACAAATGATGTCATGCACATCGATATTACGCAGTCTCCTGCCCTGTCGTGAGAGCATCTTTTCTCGAGCAAAACTCAAAAGCCTGCGCAACGGCTCGGGTCCGGATGCTTTTCCTCCCATAGTTTTAAGGCGAGCGCCAGATGGACGTATAAGTGAGAAATCAAACGACACATCGTCCCCTTTTGCCCAAGCAGTCATACCGAACGATAACGAATCCGCCCAGCCTTCTTTCGTATCTGGTACCACGTACGGTATTGGCTTCTTCCCCTTCTGGAGGCCTATTTGCTTAAACTTCTGGACGTTTTGGCTCTCAACCGACCATCCCGCACCAGTACCGCACATTGATATGTACATGATCTCTGCCAAATCCTGAAAGCTCTCTGGTGCAATGAATGAACAATTGTATGCGCACACATTAGTTTTTTCGGCAGCAGTTCCGGCAAATTGTAAAAGACGCATAGATGGCATAACCTCATGGCTGAGGATGGCTTCTCGGATCTCCGCATATTCAGGGTCCTTGAGCTTGCCTCCGAGCTTGCCCTTCATAAATGACATATAACGATCAACGGTCTCGATCCAGGTCTCGCGCCTATTTTCTTCGGCGATCCATCGGGAATAGCTTCGATAGTAAATAAACTCTCCGAGCGAGTTTCTGAAATAGGCTTTGCTATCATGAGCAAGCTTCTTTACACGTTCCGAAACCTCACCTCCCACCGCACGCAACTTTGCCCTATTGTTTCTGTAGAGAATGAAATTCTTTGCCGATACGACGTATTTAGCAAGGATGAGCTCCCTTTCAACCATATCCTGTACACCCTCAACAGTAGGCATATAACCCTTTCGGGCAGCATGTTCCTTCTGTATGGTAGCGAGAACTCTTGCAGACACCTCACGAGCTTGTGCTTCGTCCCCCTCACGAGCCGATACCATGGCCTTGCCCACTGCCTGAAATATTTTTTCAGGATCAAATGGTGTCACACTGCCGTCACGCTTGTATATTCCCTTGACCATGCCCCTGCTCTGCACTGCTGTCGGTGTTTTTTTGTTTCGTTGTTTCATAATATTGAAACTATTATAGCGCACACACTCGAAGTTCAAAGAAAATCTGCGGATAAATCCAATTCTGCGACAATGAGTTTGCGCTCTGTCAATTTGTAAAGCGCAATGAGATAGGTATACTGAGAAGACAATATTAACTTCATACACCATGAAATCCCCCCTGCCAAAAGAGGCCTACGAAAAGAACGCCTTGATCTATAAAATCTTGGCCAATCCAAAGCGCCTCGAAATACTCAATATCCTTAAGAAGAGCGAGACTTCCGTGGAACAGCTCCTCAAAATGACCAAATTTCCAAAGGCTAACCTGTCGCAGCACCTGGCACTCATGCGTCACAACGGCCTCATTGTGCCCCGCCGTCATGGACTGAACATCTTTTACAGAATCGTTGATCCTAGAATCGTTGATCCGTGTAAAATTCTCCACGAACTACGTCACAAGCAGCTGGTAGTATAGATATATATCAAACCGATGCGCAAGAATCTTTCTTGCGCATCTTTTGTATGTATAGTTTAATCGTTGCGAAATATTGAAATTAAGTCTTGTGAGATATACAATCAGAATATCTATGCGCACCGAAACTCTAAAAAAAATATTAACGATCGGTGCCATCATTGTTCTAGCGCTCATTATGGTTGGCATGAAATGGGCCGGACCCGAAATAGACGCAGTCCCCCCTTCTCCAAAGGGAGATGCTGTGGCATCAACCACCTCCATATACTCGGTGCCAGTGGTAAACACCGGTTCTGTATATGATGCGATGCGGGCCTTTGCCTCTACGTCTGATTCTTTCTCCTTTAAAGGCACACTGTACGACGGCTTAGGTTTTTTTGTAGAAGAAATAGGTGGCCAGCCCAACGAAAAGGGGTTCTATTGGACGCTGTACGTCAACAGCACTTACTCGTCAAAAGGTGCATCGGGTGAGACGGTCACGCCTGGCGACGTAGTCGAATGGAAATTTATAAAACTATAAGCTATGAAAATACACATCCCGTTCATCATCGGTCTTGCTTTCCTGTCCGCGCTTCCCGGTCTTGTCCGAGCTACCAATGCAGGAGCTACGACATCAATGTCTGTGCGCATAGAGACTGCCACGACAACGCTCTGGAACGGATCAGTAGAATTTTTACCCTGTTCGCCAAGTGGACTCGGCACATCGACGGCAAACGGCTATTGTGCAGTCGAAGCAACAGGAATTCCAACAACATGGTCGTCGTTTGGCAGCGATTATTTTCTGGAAAGTGCCGGCGGGGCCGCAAACAACCCTGCGACAGGAGCATATTGGGGATGGTTCGCTGACGACGTATATGGTCAGACTGCCCTTACCAGCCATACGGTTGTAAACGGAGAACGACTTCTCCTTGCGCTAGGCATCATGCCTCTTAAAATTGTGCTGGCCACTTCGACACCTGAAATAGGATCAACTACCACCGTATCAGTCTATGAATTCGGTTTTGATTCGTCATGGAATGGAGTGTGGACTCCATCTGCCTCGAGCACCGTATACAGTGGACAGGAAGCTCTCTGCACTAACATTTCCGCCGGTATATGTGATGTATTGGCCACATCAACAATGTCTGTCTATGCAACAAAGACCGGCTTTGCGACAAGCTCGCCTCAAATACTGTATCCGACAGATGTCCCAACCACTCAACCGGCAGCATCTTCGGGATCAGGTGGATCACCCGCAAACGTCGCTCCTGCGGCAGCCAAAATACCAAATATTTCGGCCGCCGTATCCTTTCTTTATTCAAAACAACAATCCGATGGCTCGTTTCCTGCCAGTATGTATACAGACTGGGCAGCCATTGCCCTCTCGCCCTACAGCGATAACCGTAAAAGTGCTCTGACGTCATTTATGCGCTCATATTCGCCCGACATCTCGTCTGTCACCGACTGCGAGCGCCACGCTATGGCTCTTATGTCGCTCGGTATCGACCCATATTCAGGATCGCCCCTCAACTGCATTGCACGTATCACAGAATCATTTGATGGAAGTCAGATCGGCGACAAAAACCTCATCAACGATGATGTCTTTGCCATCTTCCCTCTTCTTAAGGCCGGATATTCTGAGAGCGACGATATTGTATACAAGGCTGGCCTCGCCATCGTCGCAGCACAAATGAATGATGGGTCGTGGAATAGTAGTATAGATATGACTTCTGCAGCTGTGGCCGCACTCTCGAATGTGCGCACCATTTCAGGTGCAGACGCAGCCATCAGCAATGCTCGGGCATACCTTGTCGGCAAACAGGCTCCTGACGGCGGCTTTGGATCAGTATTCTCAACAGCTTGGGTGGCGCAGGCAGTGGCGTCCCTCGGAGAAGACGCGTCATCATGGAAAGGCTCAGCGGGCAAAAGTATCATAGATTACTTAGCAGAGGCACAGACCGATGACGGTGGCTTTGAACAAGGCGCGTCCGAAGGTACGCGCGCATGGGCTACGTCATACGTAATACCTGCCATATCAGGCAGGTCGTGGATGTCTCTCCTTTCGTCTTTCCCAAAACCTCAGCAATCGGCACCTACAATTTCGGTGGTGCGCGAGGGTGCGGCCACAGCCAGCTCGACGACAATAACTGTAGCAACCGCCACGAGCGCGCCAGCGGAAATAATCATAACCGCAACAACACCCCACTATACAGAAACAGTCCCTACCACAATCCAAATATCCGCCCCGTCACCCGAAATAGCACGTACAGCAACAGTACCGTCCCCATCACAATCTGAAAAAACTATAGACACAACCGGCTCTGACACAGAACTACTTGCATCTGTAGCTGCTTCTGACATTCCTCTGCCTCATGAAAACATCGTGCTCAACTCTGTCCTTGGTGTCATAGCACTTTCGGGCATCAGTTATTTAGTATTTAAAATATAATATGAAACAAAAACTGCCATTCTTTCTCGCTCTCGTCACCATTGGCATACTTGGCAGAATGTTGCCACATGCCTGGAACACAACACCAGTGTTGGCAGTCATCCTGTTTTCTGCCGCATACTTAGGAAAATCTTATTCTGCATGGACCCTTGTCGTAGTGATGGCTGTATCTGACCTGATCCTGGGAACCTACCAATGGCAAGTCATGGCGACAGTATACGTGTGTCTGGCGCCGGCAATCCTCGCCGGGAACTTTATTCAAAAGCACAAGAGCCTAGCGACCATCGTCGCCGCACCCGTCCTCCTGTCGACACTATTCTATCTCGTCACAAATTGGGCTGTATGGCAGTGGAGCCCACTCTATAGCCACAATCTTCAAGGACTTCTTGATTCCTATACCATGGCCCTCCCTTTCTTTAGAAATTCGCTCATTGGCGATGTAGCATACACAGCCATCCTTTTTGGAGCATATGAAGGCGTATGTGCACTCTATTTACGAGTAAAAAGCGTACGTCTTATGAAAAAGTCGGCTTCACTGATATTATAGAAAGATGGATCCACTCACCACTGCCGCCTTCGGAAATTGGTTCTTGCCCGTCATTGCAGGTGCCGCCATTGCTGATAGTCTCAACCCTTGCGCCTTTTCCATACTATTCCTTTCTGTTGCCTTTCTCATGTCACTCGGCAAAGACAGGAAATTCATCCTTGCTGCTGGTGGCCTCTATATATTCGGCATCGCCTTGGTATACACCCTTATTGGCGTGGGTCTTTTGAAAGTCTTGTCGTTCTTTTCAATCCCAAATGTCATCGGAACAATTGGCGCCTGGATACTGGTGATTTACAGCGTTATAGGCATCGTAAACGAGCTCTTCCCTTCTTTCCCTATAAAACTAAAGATTCCGACAAGTAGCCACGAGACCCTCGGCAAAAGAATACACAAAGCCACAATCCCTGCGGCATTTATCCTTGGTATACTTGTCGGCCTTTTTGAATTCCCTTGCACGGGTGGACCATATCTCTTTGTTCTTTCTCTCCTTCATGATCAGGCAACCTACTGGGGCGGACTCGGCTATCTGCTCATATATAATTTTATATTCGTCCTCCCACTCATTGTCATATTGCTCGTCTCGACCAACAGAACAGTCCTCGACAAGGTGGACCTTCTGCGCAAGCTCGAGTCAAAAAAATCAAGAATTATTCTTGACCTTGCCCTCCTTGCTGTAGGTATATTCCTATTAATCATATAAAACCATGAACAATACTGTTATGAGCTTTGAAGAGCTCGAAAAGAAGGTAGCGGCAGCTAAAAAAAGTGGTATTGACCTCTCAACAGAGGAGGACCTCTCCATTGCAGTCATGAACCTCATCAGCCTAGAGGAGCATTTTTTCTTTACCGGAGCAAAAACCGGCAAGGGCGAATATTATGACCTCCTGCACGAAGTACGAGAGATGCGCAAAGTCCTGCTCGCCCGCATGATTCCAAAAACCGAGGGCGAAAGCTGGTGCATTTCAAAACATTTGCTGTCGACAACCATGCGACTGATGGAGGTGGGAACAAAATTGCAGTCTGATGGCAAGAAAGATGAGGCCAAGGAGATATTTTCCCTCGCCTACAAGGCCTTCAATATGTTTTTTGGCCTCCGACTAAAGATAATCAATGCACCCGAAGTTATAAACGCCCTGAGAAGCGAAAAGCCAATGTCGTATGACGATATAATGAAGGGACTTATTAATTGCTGTAAAGAATAATCTATGAAGAACACACTCATATTCATCGCCATCATAATCCTCCTCATCGCAGGCATTTACGTTGCCGGAAGGCGCGGAACCAGCAGTGTCCCCCAGGAACAGCTCGAGGCCTTTGCCCAGTGCATCGCCTCAAAAGACCTGACCATGTACGGCGCTGCGTGGTGTTCACACTGCCAAAAGGAAAAAGCTCTCTTTGGTGCAGCCTTTCAATTCGTTCCCTATGTTGAATGCCCTGAGAATCAGAAGCTCTGTCTTGATAAAGGGATGGACGGCTATCCAACTTGGATCGATGCGGACGGTGCCAAATACCCTGGCGAACAAGGCCTCGAAAAACTGGCAGAAATAAGTGGCTGTACACTCTAAACCCATGTCGTCCCGAGCTCAGATCGTGGCAACTATCGGTCCTGCCTCTTCAAGCAAAGAGGTCCTATTCAAGATGGTTGAAAAAGGTGCCGACGTCGTCCGTCTTAATTTCTCCTGGGGCAGCTATGCCGAAAAATCTGCACAGATTGAAACTGTTCGAGAGGCTGAAGCAGTACATAACAGGAAGATACCAATCATGATTGACCTCCCGGGCCCTCGCGTACAGGAGGGCAAGGACCATTCGTACTCAAAAGATGTTATATCTGCTCTCACTGACAAGGATATCGAACACATACAGTTCGGCGTAAAGCACAGAGTAGACTGGATTGCCCTTTCGTTTGTGGGTAGTGCAGATGACGTACAAAACTGCCGCGAGGCAATCAAAAAATATGGCGGAAATCAGAAAGTGGTCGCAAAGGTAGAGCGCGCCGTCGCTGTGGAGCGTCTTGATGAAATAGTGGCAGCTGCCGACGGCGTGATGGTGGCCCGCGGCGATCTGGGCAGTGAGATCCCCCTCGAAAAAATCCCCTTTGTCGAAGCCGACATCATAAAAAAGTGTAACGCCGCGGGCAAACCGGTCATAACAGCCACACAAATGATGCCCTCAATGGTCAAAAATCCTGTACCGACACGTGCGGAAGTTACAGACGTAACAGCCGCCATACTTCTAGGATCGGATGCGGTCATGCTCTCCGAAGAAACCAGTCTAGGCGCCTACCCTGTTGAAACAGTGGCTATGATGGAAAAAATCCTCATCGAGGCCGAGGCTCATGCACGCCACCCAAAAGTAAATACCCTCTAGGCGTTTACTTTCGACTCGACTTTGCGCACCTCCTTTGAAATCATCTTGCCCTGCGCGTCCAATTCATAGATAAGAATCCCTCCGAACAACATCTCGACATCTTTTACTTTTTCGTCCGGGATGTTTTCAATATATTTTACGAGCGCCCTGATAGCGTTTCCGTGGGACACTACCAGTACATTTTCACCCTGGTTTAGGTGCGGCACTATCGATTGCATGAAAAAAGGTACCGCGCGATTATAAACATCCTTTAGGGTCTCGCCATTCGGCACAGGATAATCCCACTCGCGACGGATCTTGTTCCATATCTCATCACCCACCGCCTTTTCCATGTCCCATTTGCTCTTGCCGGTATAATCTCCATAATCGCGTTCATTGAGGGCCGCAGAGTGCTCTGTAGGCACGCTATACAGCTCGAGGGCTTCGAGAATACACGAAAGGGTCTCTATGGACCTCACCTGCATAGAAGCAAAAGCCCGGTCAATCTGTATGCCTTTCACAAGCTTGCCCATCTCGGTCGATTTGGCAAAACCATATTCTGTCAGATGTCGGTCACGCTTGCCTGTCCAGAGACCCAAATGATTCCATTCCGATTCATGATGCCGCGCGATGATTAGTTTTGACATGTGTACATCATACAATACAATAAGGGCTCTCCAAATATACATATGAAAACCTTTAAACAAACAGTACTCATAGTTCTCGACGGTTGGGGCCATCGGGAAGACAACAGCCACAATGCCGTAGCAGCCGCCAAGAAGCCTTTCTTTGACCAAATATGGCGTGACTATCCTCATACTCTTCTCCAGGCTTCTGGACTCGATGTAGGCCTTCCTCTGGGCCAGATGGGCAACAGTGAAATCGGGCACACTACCATTGGTGCGGGAACTGTCATCGATACCGACCTTGTACGTATTGCTAAGTCGATCAAAGACGGCGAGTTCGGTAAAATCCCTGCTTTTACAAAGGCATTTGATCATGTAAAAAAGCACGGCTCAGTCCTTCACGTAAAAGGCTTGCTGGGTAACGGTGGCGTACATGCGCACCAGGACCACCTCATTGCATTCGTAAAGGCCGCCAAAGACGCAGGCATCAGGACCATAGCTATCCATGTCTATACCGACGGTCGCGACACTGCCCCGCAATCATCCGCACAGTTTTTGCGTGAACTCGAATCAGACCTCGAAAAAATCGGTGGTGGATTTATCGCAACCGCTACCGGCCGATTCTATGCAATGGATAGGGACAATAACTGGGATCGCGTACAGCGCGCCGAACAAGCCCTATTTGAAAGCAAAGGTCACGTCCGAAAACCCGGTGATATCCCATCAGAAGTTATTTCTGAAATGCACCGAAATGGTGTTATGGACGAGCATCTCGAACCCATCATCTTTCTTGATAAGAAAGGCATGTCCTATTCGATAAAGCCCAACGATGCTGTCTTTTTCTTTAATTTCCGTGCAGACCGCGCTCGCATGATTTCAAAAAAGATGCTCGAAAAAGCAGAAAAAGAAAACATAGTATTCGTTACACTTACCGAATACGATAAAGCCTTTAAATGCGATATTGCCTTTCCTCCCCGCGTGATCGAGACAACTATCGCAAAAGAGGTGTCGGCAGCCGGTCTTACCCAAGCCCATATTGCTGAGACAGAAAAGTTCCCACACGCAACATACTTTCTCAACGGCGGAATTGAGACGCTCTACCCAGGCGAAAAGCATATTCTTTTGGATTCACGCAAGGATGTTAAAACTCACGACCAGGCTCCAGAAATGCGTGCCGAAGCCATCGCAGACAAAGCCATTAAGGAAATCAATGCCGGTACCAACTTTATCTTTATAAACTTCGCCAATCCCGACATGGTTGGACATACGGCCAATGTTCCGGCCATCGTACGTGCCGTTGAAACCGTCGACACCAACCTACGTCGTGTTCTAGAGGCCCTAGAAGCACGTGGGGGCGTGGCATTCGTCACAGCCGACCATGGAAACGCAGAAGTAAACGTAGACCCTATTACAGGCGAAAAGCACACTGCACACACTATCAATCCCGTGCCAGCAGTAGTCACATCAAAGGCCGTTGAATTTAATTTGGCTCCTGGTGTAGGAGGCCTCGCCGACATAGCTCCAACAATCCTTGCTCTCCTCAACATACAAAAACCAAAAGGTATGACGGGTAAAGTACTGATACAATAAAATCTCCTGGCTCCAACAAAAAAACCGCACACATGCGGTTTTTTGTTCCCTACTTCCCCACCTTCATTGCCTCCAGATCCTTTCGAAGCTCCCTAATATCCTGCCTAATATGAGCTAAGGTAATTACCTCTTCCTTTACCAGCTGATCAGTATCCTCTTCCAGCTTTTTCTCATGTCGAAGTCCCGACAGCAATATTCTGTGTCCAATAAATGCCGATACCATGAGTCCTGACATAAGTAACCCGATAGCGGAAATGATAATCTGAAAAGGAGGGTAGAAAAAATATTCAAAATAAATATGAGAGCGTGACAAAAGGTCGGCCGTCTCCCATACGCCGCGCCAAAACAGTACCACTCCAATGCCGCCAAAGATAGAATACGCTATAGGATGTTGGCTGAACCTCGCGCGAATAGAGTCCTCCCAAAGGTCAAAGAAACGTACGATCTTTTTTGGCATCATATGTGATTAATTATACTCCTCCCTATTTCTAATAAGCGACCACACCCATACAATAATCGCCACAATAGCGATTCCTATCAAGATATTCTTTTCATACATCTTTATGTTGTCGATAATCAGTGTAAATAGGTCGCCAAAAAAATAGCCACCGAGAACGAAAAGCACTGACCAGACGATTGAGTTTATAAAATTAAGAAGGACAAACTTTTTTGTCGAAAGCTCGGATGTACCGAGGGCGAACAGTGTTGGTATGCGTAGGCCATATAAAAAACGGTATCCGAAAAGAATCTTGTACTGGTGGTTATGGATGAGGTCATGAACCTTTTCAGCGCGCTTGCGCCAGTGCAATCTGCCACGCTTTTCCAAGAATGCGATTCCCTTCTTGCGGCCAAGATAAAAGAAAAACTGATCACCAAGGAAGGTGGCGACAAATGCGGTGATGAGCACCATCGTTAACGAGAGAAATTCCAGCCGAGCCAAAAGCCCTCCTGCAATGACCACGATTTCGCCTTCAAAGAACGTACCGATGAAGACAGCTATGAGACCGTACTGTGCAAGGAGGACTTCGAGCATATTATTTGAGTTTCCAGCCGTCCTTCATATGGTCGGCCACTTTCTTTGATTTTACCTCTTTTTCAACACCGTCGCGAATCATCACCACCTTTTCATTCCTGCCCATCTTGTCCCCTGATGATGCAACGGTCTCGGACCCAAGGATTCCTTTTGC
Source organism: uncultured Candidatus Saccharibacteria bacterium (assembly GCA_964368565.1). Lineage (GTDB taxonomy): Bacteria > Patescibacteriota > Minisyncoccia > Phycocordibacterales > UBA6065 > UBA6065. The sequence goes on along the minus strand of CAYJAC010000007.1, from coordinate 24,620 downwards.
ATCTGCTTCGATAGTGTTGAGGGGCTTCATATCAGCTGTCGGTGCACCGCCCATATTGGGCAAGAGACTCACTACCTGGGCATTGATAGACATGAGCATGGTCTTAAACAGCTGAAGGCCTTCCCTCTTGTACTCAACAAAAGGATCACGTTGACCGTATGCGCGTAGATTGACTGAGGAGCGCAGATAGTCCATGGCTTCGAGGTGCTCAACCCAGAACATGTCGATAGTTTGAAGGAAGAGGTGTCGGAGTGCCTTTGGAAAGTTAACACCCAGCTGCTGCTTCTTTGACTCGATCACGGCCATGATAGCTGTGTCAGTAGTATCAATGATGGACATGAAATCCGAAACAACTTCTGCGTCCGAGCCAACCAGCATCTTGCGACGTCTATCATACACAGTTTTCCTGTGCAGGTTCATAACGTCATCGTACTCCAGGACTTGCTTGCGGGCGTCAAAGTTAAAGCCTTCGATGCGGGTCTGAGCAGTCTCAAGTGACCGTGTAATCATGCCATTTTCAATTGGCTCATCCTCGGCAATGCCGAATCGGCCCATCATTTTCTTGACCATATCGGTCGCAAAGACGCGCATAAGGCTGTCCTCGAGTGATACGAAAAACTGCGTCTCACCTGGATCTCCTTGTCGTCCGGCGCGGCCGCGCAGCTGATTGTCGATGCGGCGGGCCTCATGGCGTTCGGTGCCGAGCACAAATAGTCCGCCCGCCGCCTTTACCTTCTCTGATTCCTCTGTAGATACAGGAATACCGCCAAGCTTGATGTCGACTCCGCGTCCTGCCATGTTGGTGGCAATCGTCACTGCGCCGAATCGTCCCGCCTGAGCAACAATCTCTCCTTCACGCTCGTGGTTTTTTGCGTTCAACACCTCATGGACAACACCCTCGCGCTTTAGGTACTGCGAAAGAAGCTCGTTCTTCTCGATCGAAACCGTACCAATCAAAACAGGCTGGCCTTTCTTGTTCACCTCCTTCACCTTCTTAGCGATGGCCTTGAACTTACCTACCTCTGTTTGGAAAATCTGATCATCTCGGTCCACACGCGCAATCTCGCGGTTCGTCGGAATGGCGATTGTATTGAGCTGGTATACCTTGAAAAACTCTTCGCGTGATGTGAGAGCGGTTCCAGTCATACCCGACAACTTTTTATAAAGTCGGAAGAAATTCTGGTACGTGATAGATGCGAATGTACGGCTTTCCTTCTGAATAGTTGCATTCTCCTTTGCCTCGACGGCTTGATGGAGACCCTCTGACCATCGTCGCCCTGGCTGGAGTCGTCCAGTGAACTCATCAACGATAACTACCTCATTGTCGCGTACAACGTATTCCTTGTCCTTATGGAAAAGGGCCTTGGCGCGCACTGCGGTTTCTAGATGGTGGACGTACTTCACGCCACGGTCAGTATAAATATTGTCGACGCCCAGGGATTTCTCAGCCTTTGTGATGCCCTCGGCGGTGAGAGTAATAGCCTTTCGCTTCTCGTCTATCTTGTAGTCCTCTTCAGGAATAAGGGTCGATGCGAGTTTTGCGAACATTCTATAAAAATCCTCGGAATCCGATGTGGCGGCAGAGATAATCAAAGGCGTGCGAGCCTCGTCGATCAAAATAGAGTCAACTTCGTCAACGATGGCGAAATTCCATTCGCGCTGGCGGAGATTCTCAGGGGAATACTCTAGATTGTCACGCAAATAGTCGAAACCAAATTCCTGGTTCGTTCCATACGTGATGTCGGCGACATATGCCTCCTTTCGCGAGCATGGTTTCAAAAATTCGTAGGCGACTTTGAACGAACCGCTTTCATCACGATTGGCATCGGCTTCAGTATGCTTTGGATCGTAGAGATACGCAGTATCATGATTGATGACGGCACACGTGAGGCCAAGAAAATCATAAATCTGACCCATCCATGCAGCGTCACGTCGTGAGAGGTAATCGTTAACAGTAACAACATGCACACCCTTTCCAGAAAGCGCGTTCAAATACGCAGGAAGAGTCGCCACAAGAGTCTTTCCCTCGCCGGTTCGCATCTCAGCAATGCCTGAATGATGAAGAATTGCTCCTCCTATCATCTGTACGTCGAAATGGCGCTGGTTTAAGGTGCGCTTTGATGCCTCACGGACGACTGCAAAGGCTTCAGGCAAAAGAGCATCGAGGGTTCCCTCAGCGCCACCTTTTGCGATGCGCTCTTTGAATTCGGCAGTCTTTGCCTTCAATGCCTCGTTTGAAAGGGCTGCAATTGCCGGTTCAAATGCGTTTATTTTGGGTACTAATGCTTCAAAAGGCTTTAAATCACGCTTATTCTGGTCTCCGAAGATTTTGGTAAGGAATGTGGCCATAGACTGGGTATTTTAGCATAAAAACGGGGTCTGAACAGCCCGGGAAGTCAGCTCGTGCTCTGGACGGTTTACCCTTAACTACATCCCCGGCTAAGGCGCTCCATATATACTATTTCGTCACTTTGCTAATTGCGAATGAATAGCAACTAGAAAATTGCCACAAAAGAATATAGAACCCCCACCTCCCTTTCAATTTCAATTCCCGTCTTGTCTTTCACTGTCCTTGCGACAAAATCCGCCAACCGATTGACATCTTTTGAACTAGCGCCTTTTTCCGCCACGAGCACCAGCGGCTGCTTTTCAAAAAGGCCAGCCAGACCCATCTTGAAGCCCTTTAGCCCGCACACATTGTCGAGCACCCATGCCAACGGCACTTTCACATGGGCAGAGGTGCCCTCTCCGTCGACCGGAAAACTCGGAATTAACGGATACGCCGCCGATATCCTTGCAAACTGCTCTTTCGAAATGATTGGATTCTTCCAAAACGAGCCAGCAGTCCCTGTAGTCGAAAGATTAGGAAATTTTCCCGTGCGGATGGAGATGACAGCACCCCGAACCTGTGCCTGGCTCGGCGCCACGACACCCGTTGTAGCAAAATATGCCTTGATATCCTTGTATGAAAGATTTGCCATGCCATCGCCCTGCCCGCCGAGCCGCAAACTGAAAGTCACGGACACGATTATGTACTTTTTTGCCTCAGGCTTCTTAAAAAAACTGTCGCGGTATGAAAACCCGCACTCCGCATTGGAAAAAACCTTTTCTGCACCGGTTTCAATGTCGATGGTTCGCACCGATTCAATTACATCCATGACTTCCACGCCATACGCGCCGATGTTTTGCACGGGGGATGCACCAACAGTACCAGGAATAAGCGAGAGGTTTTCCAAACCCCACATATTCCATTCCACGGTTTTTGCAACCAGGTCATCCCATCCCTCGCCCGCCCATGCGGTCACGAGCGATCCTTCGCGCACGACGCCTTTCATCTCCATCTTTATAACCAAGCCATCAAAACCAGCATCGCCCGCTAATATATTTGATCCTCCTCCCAAAACAAATACCTGCTGACTTTTAGACTTTGCGAATTCCAAAGCCTCTCGCAACTCTTCGATACTTTTGACTACGCAAAAATAGCGCGCAGGGCCGCCTATTTTAAAGGTAGTGTATTCGGCCAAAGAAACATGTTCAGAAATAGTCATTGTGAATCAAAAATACCGCCCAACACTATTGGCTATTTCGCAGCCTCGACTTCCTTTATGTACTGCTCGCCCTGAGGTTTGAATACAGGATCCAGGGCAATCATTTCGCGCAGAGTTGCGATGGCCATTGTTTTGTTACCTGATTGGAAATACGCAGCCACAAGATTCATACGAGTCTGAGGATTTGTTGGTTCAGCTGCAATCTTTGCCTTTATTGCTGCAATCGCCTTGTCCCACTGCCCCATTTGGGCATATGCGCCGACGAGATCATCAGTGTAATTCACCTCATTGAGACCCAGCTTTGTTAGCAAGGCCGTGGCTTCAGGACCCTTGCCTGCATATATCAGCGCCCCTAGGTAATATCGCAAAGCCTGGTCATATGAAGGTTCCAGTTCATATGCCCTCTTGAACACTGCGAGTGCTTCATCATACTGCCTTTGTAGAACATGGAACGATCCAAGCTGGAATAAAATAGTCTGTTTGTTTGGCGAAAGCTCCACGGCCTTTTTAAGGTGTTTGAGAGCCTCCTCGGGCAGCGCGTACTGCACATAAAAATTTGCGGCGAACACTTCATAGCGGGCATCGCCAGGATAACGGGTCACCTGGGTCTCGACTGCCTTCTGTGTAAGTTCAAAGAATTTTGTGCGCTTGTCGAGCGGTACACTTGCAGTATTCATATTGCGAGCTGCTTCAACCATTCTTTCGACAACCTCCGGACGTCCCATAGTGTCGTATGACAAAGCCTTGGTAAAAGAGCTAATAACCGCATCGGTCTGAATAGGGCTAGCAGTCATCGCACGCAGACCGTCAATAAGATTGGTGTTGGTAGAGAGTGCGCGCCAATTAAAGAAATAGAAACTGAAGAGAAGAATAGCAACGATCAATCCACCAGCCACCCAGACTTCTGAATCCTCGACCTCCGCAGCATCCGCACCGATTGATTTTTCAAGCCGTGTTGACGAAAAATGAATATATGCAAGAACCGAAACGAACAAGGTATAGCTCACCAGGTTGTCGAATACAAACAAATTATGGAAGAAATACGCCGCACCCAAACCAGTTAACAGGGCCTTTTCCGTAAACGACAGATTTGTTGCTTTTTTCCATAACAGATAGACCGCTGCAAAGAACATCGAAAGGTACGCAAGAAGTCCGAGTACTCCACCTGCTACAAGCCAGTCAAGAACTATATTGTGCGTATGATCAAACCACTGCTCCTGCGCATACATTCGAGGGTCATAATTCTTGTTGAAGATATAGTTGAAATTTTCCTGTCCCCAACCCAGAATCGGACGCTCCTTCCATCCTTCGATGGCCATTGGCCAGATATATGCACGAGCCTGCGTCTTTGTCTCGCTCCATGATATAGAAACAAAACGACCGAGGACCGGGCTATGTGCAACGAACTGCGTGTCTTTGATGGCAATAAAGGTGCCAATAAGAAGGATGACTACGCCAATAACCGACGCGGCAATAATTCGCAGCCGCTTTTCTCCTTTATCAAAAAGAGCGATCAAAAGCGCCGAAAGCACCACGCCGCCGATGATACCAAGGATGGCACCTCGAGTCGCCGTAAAGTACAGCACATATCCGAGAACAGGCAGCGCATAGAGGTATACCAGTGATGCGGTGTATTTCTGAGACAACCAAGTAATAAGGGCACCAAAAGCCAAAACCATATAAATCCAAAAGACACTGGTGCCAATATGGGGTATGCCTTTAGTGAACACATCTGACTGGGCCAGAAAACCCCAAATATAAATAGCAAGAAAGCCTAATCCTGAATAGATACCAATAGCGTATGCCGACCCGAGCTTTTCTTTGCGGACACGGAAAGCAAGTATGAGAGCAAAAAAGATGTTGAATACAAGGAAGATTGCCAGATATGTCGCATTGCCAAACTTTCCATCCACGCGCACACCTCCCTGATTGATGACCAGCGCGCCCGCAAGCTGAAAAAACGAATATATCGCCATTATGAATGCAGCACCCACCGAAGATTCAAGAAAATATTTCCACAACTTTTCCGTAGCCAAAACACTACCCGCCATAACGAAGTACAGAAAAAGATGTGCGAGTGTTATGAATCCTTCCATGCGCTCAAAGTTAGACCAAAAGCTCTTCCACGGATTCATACCGAATACGTCAGCGAGCGCAATGATGCCAAGGAATGCCACAAATGACCAGAGGATCATGGATGCGCGCGGGCGCGATGCAACATCACGGAATGCGAGGAGAAGCCATGCCGCAAATCCGATCTCGACTATGATTCTGAAATAAAAGCCCTTTCCCACGATAAAGGGAAAGAAAAACTCACCAAATACTATAAAAGGAGTCAGTAATGCAGCAAATACCGAAGCAATAGCCGTCCCGCGTAAAAATGTGTTTAAAGTCATATGGGTAAAACTATATCACAGGATACGGGCTAGCAATGACACTTTTTTCACCCAGCCGTGTATTATATAGACCGACGATACATCCTAACCGAAATGAAACAGAAAATCATACACATACTGCGGTGGTCGGAGCAATACGCGAAAACAGACATGGTTCGCTTTGCCAGTGGAAATTTTTGGCTCACAACTACACGAATGGCTGCTGTTGCCTGTGGCATGCTGCTTACCATAACTTTTGCAAACAAAGTTGACCCGGTCATATTCGGTACTTACAAATACATCATTGCCCTCGTAGGTATTTTCGGTGCCTTCTCACTCAATAGCCTCGGTACATCTGTTGTTCGCACAGTAGCCCAAGGAAACAAGGATGTCATACGCCCCCTCTTTTTAAAAAGCATTGTCTGGAGCCTTCCCGCTACAGCCGCGGCAGCAATCGGATCCCTCTACTATTACGCTAACGATAACAGTCAGCTAGGGTTTGGACTTTTACTCATCGCCCTGGCCAATCCTTTCTTTAATAGTTTTGTGATTTGGAAATCGCTCTTTGTTGGAAAGGGTGACTTTAAATCAATGGCGACCTACAGCATCCCAGGCAACCTGGTATCAGTCGCCGTCTTCTTGGCCGTCCTCTTTATAAGAACAGACATATTTACCATCCTTCTCACCTACTTCGCTACAAACCTCGCACTCTCGTGGTGGATGTATGCAGTTTCCCTTAGAAAATATTCTGTAGCCGCACAGGCCGACATAAACGAAGAAACAAAAGCAAAAGTTGGAGAAACCGTTCAGTACGGCAAACATTTGAGCATCCTTGGTGTAGTGTTACAGGTTATATCCTACGCAGACCAACTTATTCTCTGGCATTTCGTTGGTCCAGTCCAACTCGCCGTTTATTCATTTGCCCAAGCGCCGGTCCGTGAAATAAAAAACTTCTCAGAAAACTTTTTTCCTATCATTTTCCCGCGCTATGCCACAAAAAGTATAGAAGATATTAAAAAGAGCATGGGATTGCGTGTACGGCAAATGTTTGTGGTCTCATCACTTGCCTGTATTGCATACATAGTTGCCGCACCATTCATTTTCAAAATCCTCTTTCCTAAATATCTTGCATCGGTTTTTGCAAGCCAGATCCTTGCCCTCGCATTACCTTTTCAGGCAAAAGGTCTCGTAGAAACACTCATCACCGCTCATGGAGATATAAAGAAAAAGTACACAACTTCACTCCTTACCTCCCTATCCCGTGTGATTCTTTTGGCTGTCCTCATTCCTTTGTACGGCTTTATTGGTGGTGCAATAGCCATTACTGCATCAGAAATAATATCAGCAGGTATCTATTATCGAGCGTACAAAAAGCTTTAATCGTGCTACCATACAGCTCAATATAAGCAAAAACATATGCGTCATTTCTTTTTCCGCCTGAGTTCGATTATTGCCGATATTTCATACATTCTTTCTCCAGAATACAAGGTTTCTCGCCGCGGACAGCTCCTGTGCGACTACCTCCGACTTCGTTTCAAGGTCTTCCTAAATCGCTGGATTTATTTCAAGACTGAACATTTCCTCGGTTTTACTGTTGTATTCGCAAACTACTCTCTTTTTTTCGAAACCTTCCGCCAAGTCTTTATTCGCCATTCATATTATTTTGAAACAAAATCAACCACACCTTCGATAATAGACTGTGGTGGCAATGCGGGCCTTTCAGTGCTCTACTTTAAATACCTTTTTCCACATTCAAAAATAACCGTATTCGAACCATCCGAAGCTATCCAGCCAGTCATTCGGGAAAATATTTCTCGCAACAAACTCGAAAACGTAACCCTAGAGCCTTATGCCGTATCAAAAACCGACGGCACGGCTTCTTTCTATGATCGCGGGACAGGATCCTGTGGCAACACGCTCATGGAAACAGTCTTTGACAATACTCGACAAAAGGGCTCAGATAAGAAAGATCAGATGACCCACACCGTGCAGACCCGACGGCTTTCCACATATATAAAGAACAATGTCGATCTCCTCAAACTCGACATTGAAGGTGCTGAAGGTCTCGTTATTGAGGAATTAACCGAAGCAAAAGTCCTCGGAAAGATACAAACCATTGTCATGGAATACCATTACTACCCTTCAAATACTGAAAATTACCTCGGTAAAATGCTTTCAACTTTTGAAAAAGAAGGTCGCGAATATCAGATATACCTCGACGAGCTTATCCCCGGATCATCTATGCTCCTTTCTGAAAAAAGTGGCTACTATTCGCTCATCCGATCAATGGTTGCCAAGAAATAACATCTCCACATGAGCTTTGTAGACCTGCGTTTTATCCTTTTCTTCCCAGCCGTTCTCATAGCCAATTTTCTCACGCCTACACGGTATCGTTGGATAGTTCTTCTTGTCGCAAGCTATGCCTTTTACATGGCATGGAAGCCAGAATACGGGCTTATATTGCTTGCTATAACAGCCCTAGATTTCATTGCGGGCCTTATGATGGGCAAAACTGAAGATGCGCGCAAAAGAAAATTTTGGCTCATAGCGAGCCTTACGGGAAACATCGGCCTTCTTGTTGTATTTAAATATTTCAATTTTGTTTTTGATTCAATATCATCTGTTTTTCAATCAATCGGAAGCGAAGTATCGCTACCACTCCTCAGCCTCCTCTTGCCCATCGGTATTTCTTTTCATGTATTCCAGAGCATCAGCTATACAATCGATGTCTATACACGACGTGTAGAACCAGTGCATCATTTCGGAAAATTTGCCCTCTACGTAGCATTCTTTCCTCAACTTGTTGCAGGTCCGATCGAACGTCCAACAACCCTCCTTCCCCAATTTTTCCAAGAGCGAAAGTTTGATCCGGTACTTGCAAGCAAGGGTGTTAAACTCATGGCCTGGGGTTTTTTTAAGAAGCTTGTTATTGCAGATAATATCGCCCCACTCGTAAATGCCGCCTATGCTGCACCTCTTGATTTTCCAGGTCCAACTATCGCTCTTGCCACCGCGCTCTTTGCATACCAAATTTATTGTGACTTCTCAGGTTATACGGACATAGCGCGAGGTGCAGCGAACATACTCGGATACGACTTGGCACTCAACTTCAATAGACCTTATGCATCGCGGTCTATTGGAGAATTCTGGCGCAGATGGCACATTTCCCTTTCCCACTGGTTCCGTGATTACGTATATATTCCATTGGGAGGTAGCAGAAACGGACTCTCGCAAACTCAAAAAAATCTTCTTGTCACGTTCTTGCTCAGCGGCCTATGGCATGGAGCAAATTGGACCTATGTTATTTGGGGTGGACTCAACGGTATATATCTCGTCATTGAAAATAAACTGGGCATACAAAACCTCCGTAACAAACCATGGCTCTCAGTCCCTCTTACTTTCATACTGATATCGATTACCTGGGTATTCTTTAGAGCAGAAACTGTTTCCAAGGCGATAGGGATGCTTGCACATATTCCATCACAGATCAGTCAATTCTTTACTTCTCTCACGTCCATCGAGGGCATCCAGCATGTCCTAGCAATGAACCAGAACATATCAGCTCTTGTAATTGGTGTAACAGCGATTATTTTTATGGAAACAATCGACTGGTCGCGTTCAAGGGGGATATTCCATGCAAAATGGTCGGCATTGCCCCAGAATGGGCGTTACGCCCTGTACGGAGCTTTTGTACTTCTCATACTTGCCGTGGGGTCTTTCAGTGGTACACATCAGTTCATTTACTTTCAATTCTAATGACACAGGAACATAAAGACTTTTTTATATTCGCAAGGAAATGCCTCGTGCTAATGCTCTGCTTAGGCTCTGTTGCCGTTGCCGTTTCGATTGCAGGATACCATGGCAATTCTTATGCCCGAGGCTTTTCCCTCAAACAATCTCTACTCAATAACACACCCTCACCGCGGCTTATTATAGTCGGCGGTTCGGGTTCATCATTCGGTATTGATTCAAGTATTCTCCAGAGAAAGACAAAACTTCATACAATAAATACAGGAATGTATGCTGGCTATGGTATGCGTTTCCTGGACGAAACCGTATCACCACACGTGCGCGCAGACGATGTCATTATCATCATTCCTGAATATGAAATTCTTCATCAGCCACCATGGGGCGATGGTTATACATTCCTAGAAACCGCACTTGAAAGCCCTTCCTCGATTCAATATATGGGTAATTACCACAGCATCGTGAACATGATACGAGCCTTTCCCATATGGTGGAAAGATAAAGCCATGGTTGCGTATCGCAATCTATTCGGAGACCCAGGAGACCATCCAATATACCGCTTTACCAACATACAACTCAGCGGTGATCTAGTTGCCCTAGAGCAACAGGGTTCTGTGCTTACTGAGGAAGGTGTAAGACTTGCGTCAATTGAATTCGTCCGCCCACATGCAAACCATGATTCTCTAGCTATCCTAAAAGAATTTGTAAGTAAAGCAGAAATGGCTGGTGCTACAGTTTTTCTATCATGGGCCCCACTATCAGATAGGACATACGACGTAAATAAAGAAAGTGTTGAGTCACGCAAAAAAGAGATGTTAGAGTCTTTTGATCCAAAAATATTTCTGGGTACTCCTGAACAATTTATTTATCCCACCAATTATTTTTATGATGCTCTAACACATCTCAATGATCGTGGTAGAGAGGCTCGAACAAAACTCATAGCGGATATGATCTCTAAAAAGCTTTAGATGTTGTTGAAATGAGATAATCAGACACTATTTCGCCTGCAAGCCTGTTACCCTCAGTACTCCAGTGGCCATCAAAGTCCCAATACACCTTCTTCCCCTCTTTCACCGCTTTTTCCATGTGTGGATATAGGTCTATGTACGAAATTTTATTCTCTTCAAGATATGTTTTTAAATTTTCATTAAAAAATGCCCTGCCTGTTGCAATATCATTCTTTGAAGGAATAAGTACAAAGATGAGTTTTGACTTGTTGGCATCTGCCAATACTTTGAAATCCAGAATATTCTTTATGTGATTTTTATACTCAGCCGTCTGTGTTATAGATTGCAACTCAGTAGCCACTGAACTCTCTTTAGATGTAGGCTTAAAGGCATTTAGTACCGCCGGATATATCTTTCCCTTGAGGACATTAAACAGTACACTGTGGACCGCAAACATTTCTTTTATTTTCAAAGAAAAAGTGTCTGGTTGTACATCCCAACTATGCACACGATACCCGTTCTGGACGGTATAGTTCGGGAACATTGCATCGTCATCGAAATCATTCGCTCCGAGATAACCCACGATGATTGTCGAAGGCGCGCTGCCGATCGCTGCGATAGTCTTTTCAGCCTTTAAAAGTTCCTGCTTTGTGCCGTAACCGTTCACTCCACAGGTGAGGGTGCGTACTCCAGTCTCCCGCTCGATCACCTTTCCCCATTTGTCATCAAGAGCAGTCCAGCCCCAGGCAAAGCTGTCTCCGGTCAAATATATGTATGGCTGGTCACCCAGGTACGGATAGTCGAAGCAACCAAGCTGATTCGATGACACTTCATGTGTCAGATCGTAAAAAGAGCTGGTCGTCGTAGGAAAGTTTTTTGCTATGTCGTAGCCCGCAACATCATCAGCAACAGAATATCCGCGAGGCTCAAGCGGGGGCAATATTTTATATTTAAAATTTGTCAGGTGAAGAGCGCCTTCAAGTATGATGACGAAAGCGAGCAATACTGCCAGGTTTATGCCGACGATCTTAATCCATTTCATTGAATCGGAGCTCAAAGAGCGACTTAGGATGATTCGGCTGCTGCTTCTTATCAAACAAGATGTTTCCGACGACCAGGTAATCCATTTCTGTAGACATAAAGCATCGGTATGCATCCTTTGGTGTGCATACTATCGGCTCGTTACGGACATTGAAACTAGTGTTAATGATTACACCATAACCAGTCTTTTCTTTAAATGCATTAATGAGGTTCCAATAACGCTCATTTGTATCCTTTGAAACTGTCTGCAGGCGCGCAGAGTAATCAAGGTGAGTTACTGAAGGAATATCTGACCGTGGCGTATAAAGACGGTCAAAAAGAGGATTGTTAATTGGAGCCAACGGTTTGCGACGAGACTTCACGACAGGTGCAGTAAAAAGCATATAAGGCGAGTCGAACTTTGTATCAAAATACTCCTGCGTATCTTCTGAAAGAACCGATGGAGCAAAAGGACGAAAGCCCTCGCGCTGTTTTATTTTAATATTGAGCTTCTTCTGCATATCGGCTACGCGTGGATCACCCAGGATACTGCGATTCCCCAGAGCACGTGGCCCCCACTCCATTCTTCCCTGCATCCAGCCGACAACATTTTCTTTTGAAAGTAGTTCTGCGACAGCGTCGGCAAGTTCATGTGCATCATTGAACTTTTTGAAAGGTGCACCGTATTCGCGAGCAACTCGTTCGGTATCAAGGTCAGAGTATTCAGGCCCTAAATATGATCCCTGCATAGAATCACCCTTCCCGATGATGCGATCCTTGCCCGCCCAAATATAATAACCAACCAAAGCCGCGCCTAATGCCCCTCCCGCATCCCCTGATGCTGGTTGCACCCATACGTCTTTGAATATCCCTGCCTCACGCACGCGTTCATTGGCAACACAGTTCAGGGCAACACCTCCAGCCATCACCAAATACTCGGCGCCAGTCAGGGCCTTGGCTGTCTTTGCCAAACGAACCATTACCTCTTCGGTCACCTCCTGGATAGCGAGCGCCATATCACAGTACTCTTCTGTAAGAAGACTCTCTGCTGGGCGCGGAGGGATTCCAAAAAGACTCTGCCATTTTTCGTCATTACATGTTCTATCGCTCGTTGCAAATAGGAAATAATCCATATTGAGGGCAAGCGAACCATCTTCCTTTATACTCACCAACTCCGCTTCAATTTTTGATTTGAAAAGCTTTACACGTTCACTACCTTTTATGCCGTACGGGGCTAGACCCATGAGCTTGTATTCACCGCT
>CAYJAC010000007.1:0-11621 GCA_964368565.1 uncultured Candidatus Saccharibacteria bacterium | reverse complement strand
TTCACCTTCTCAAGCCCCTTCCAAATATTTCCTCGCATGAACAGCTTGTCTTTGATCCAGACAGGCATAGAGAGCGCGAAACTTTTAAAACCCCTCGGGACAAATGCATGGTAGGTTTCGAGCAGACGTTCAAACTTCAGATACGGTTTGTCGTAAAACACAATCGCATCAAGATCAGACAGAGAAAGACCATATTCTGAAAGCACATACGAAACAGCTCCAGTAGGAAATCTGTCATCATGCTTTTTGCGGGAAAAGCGCTCTTCATGCGCCGCCGCGACAATGACGCCATCAATGACCAAGGCGGCGGCGCTATCGTGATAGTATGCCGAGATGCCCAATATTCTGGTAGTGCCGTCTCCTTTTGCCATAAATTAGAAAAGTGTATAAATGAAAGGTGCCAAAGCTGTTCCCCCACCCAGAACGATGATTGATCCGACTACAACAAGAACTAGAATTGCCGGCAGTAGCCAGAATTTCTTTCGTGCTTTTAGGAAGCCCCAGATATCTTTTATAAAGTCCATAAATATTTTATTAATAAGGGTTTTCTAGATGCTGCTTTTCGAATCTAACATCCCTATCCCAAAAAGCGGTTTTTGCTTCTTTCCAGTTACTCAATAAAAGTGAGTCTTTCTTCATAAACTTTCGTATTGCCCCTACAGGGAAAATTACCAAAAAGAATACGAGACCGAAAAATATCTTTGGCATGATTAATCCCAGAACGAAAACGAGCTTTAGCCATACCCACGCCAATGGGTATAAAGCTTTCGGAATAAGCAAAGCAAAGGCAACCAAAATAGCCGAAGCAATTAAAAAACCTTTGTTTCCGGAATAGCCTAAAATCAAACAAAGCAATCCGAGTACCAGGCCTGTATCCCTCATCCATTTCTCATTCATAGAGGCTATTCTAGCTCAAAACCAACCTAAAATACATTAGAGTTCCTCAGCAATATAGACTCGCTTTGCAGGACTCTTTCGAAGCATGCTTTTGTTATAGGCCAATTCTTCGTGAATTTTTTCACCTGCCCGTATACCAATTTCCCTTATCTCTATGTCCTTATATGGTTCAAGTCCGTGAAATTTTATGAGATTCATGGCTAGATCAATTATTTTTATAGGCTCACCCATATCAAGAATAAGAATTTGTCCATTCTTTGAAACAATCCACGACAAGAGAACAAGAGAAACAGCTTCGGGAATAGCCATGAAATAGCGCGTCATTCCCATGTGCGTAATCGTAATCGGCGATCGGCTTTTGATCTGCTTTATAAACTTTGGAACGATGGAGCCTGAAGAGTTGAGTACATTTCCGAAACGTACCGCACAAAAACGACGATCTGGATATTTTGTCGCATATTCTTTTACCAAAAGCTCCGCATCTCGTTTTGACTTACCCATCACACTGATTGGATTAACGGCCTTGTCGGTAGATATCAGTACAAAATCTTTTACATTAAATTTGATCGCCATATCAAGCATATTGCGCGTACCCTCTTTGTTAGTTTGCTCAGACTCGTAAGGATGTTCTTCCATAAGAGGCAGATGCTTGTATGCTGCAGCGTGAATAATCACATCAATTTTATGATGCGACATAATATCCTCAAGTCTCACTCTGTCACGAATATTTGCAACATATGTTTTGAGTTTTGGTCTACCAGGATCATTCCTACGGGCGTTGAATTCTTCATGGAGGTTAAAAATTCCCTCTTCCCACGCATCTATGACGACAAGTTCGGCGGCTTCGCTGTCGAATATTTGACGCACAATTTCGCTACCAATCGAGCCCGCACCACCGGTGACAAGAAATCTTTTTCCATGAGACTTTTTGGAAATGAACTGCTGATCTGCCTTTACCAAAGGTCTACCAATAAGGTCGGCCGGTTCGATATTACGAATAACAGACAGGTCAACTTTACCCAATATGACCGAGGATATGCTTGGGAGAACCGTAATTGATATACCGGCTGGCACACTTTCAGTAACCCTTTTTATGAAATCACCGCCCACAGAAGGAGTTGATATCAAAACCTGTTCGATTCCCCTTTCTTTTATAATCCGAGCCAAGTCTTTAATCTTACCAATAACCCGAGCGCCGTTTATACGGGTACCCTGCTTCTTTTCATCATCATCGACAAATCCATCGACCAGTATGTCGCGACGATTTTCTTTCTTTATTTGCTCAACAATTTTTCTCGCTGCCTCACCCGCACCTACTACAATAATCTTTTTACCTGGGCCAATCATCTTGTGCACACTATCTTCAAGCGATGTTTTTGGCTTCCAACCCAATACTTTCAACGCTTTACTCCTATCTCCAATAGACTTATCTGACTTATTTGATTCTGAGAGTGCCAGAGAATACTTTTTATTAAATGCCTGACTAAAAAGCGTAACAATGTCCTGTAGTTTTATACCCTTACCTGAAGCAATATTTACCAACTCATATGTTTCACCCTTATTTGTTTCGAGCGCAGCCACAATCGAATCAATAATATCGTCTGCATCTACATAATCACGAACACTATTTTTATTACTAAGTGTTACCGTACCTGTATATTCAGAAGTGAATTGGTAATACAAACTCTCAAAAAGCGATGGTCTTTTTGACAGCATCTTGTTCATCTTTGCTCGCTTTGGAAGACCGGCCTCATTAAAGACCCTTAGTGTAATTGTTTTTACACCTGTCTCTTGTGAAAATGCCTTGAATAGATTCGTTCGGGCAAGCATGCTCTCACCATACTGACCGACTGGTTTTTCTTTTACCCCCTCCTTTATGGGCTTTGAAGAGAAGCCATATTCGGCTGACGAACCCACCTGAACAATTTTCTTAAGCTTTTTATTCTTTTTAACAGCCTGCAAAAGTACAGCTGTATTTTCAACATTTTCCCGTTGAAATCTCTCTGTCGACAAATCGCCTTCTTCGCTCGAAGTCGGTGTGAGAGCTGCAAAATGCACAACCTGATCAAAGCCTGACAAAAAGTTTTCTGGATAGCGAGCATCGTACTCGATAAATGGAATATTCTTTTTCCTGAGAACATCGAGGAACATATCCCCAAGAAAACCTTTTGCTTCTGCTACCAGTATCTTCATATGTAAAGTTGAGTCTAGCGTGTAGCTCGCACAATGTCCATATTTAAAGCCCTTGTGCTACCATATGTAACATATTCGCACCGCGCGATATTACAGTAACTATAAACCTATGACCGATTTACTTAAACGCTTATATTTCAAACTCTCTGGCAGCGTCGTACGACTACCCCCTGTTGGAAAAAGTCGCGGTAACGTATTGATATCGTATACGACAATACCTTTCAGATTCCCTGAAAAGATGAATGCTCACCCTGTACGTTTTGACTGTAAATGTATGGCTGATACCTTCCTGTCTCATGGATTTTCCGTAGACATTATTGAATACGATAACAAAAAGTTTAAGCCACAGAAAAAATATTCGTACTGCATTGATGTTCAGGACAACCTCGACCGCCTTGCCCCATTACTTAACCCTGATTGTGTAAAGATATATCACATCCCTGCAGCGCACTGGCAATTTCAAAATAACGCAGAGTATAAAAGACTTCTCGACATACGGGACCGTCGTGGATTCGTTCTATCGCCAAAAAGAACCGTTCCACCTTCTTTTAATATGGAATACGCAGACCTAGCAACAGCACTCATTGGTACAGACTTTGTCACAAGCACATACGCATATGCAAAAAAGCCGATTCGTACCCTGCACGTAACTACACCTCACATCTGTGCACAGCCTTCCAACAAAGACGTTGACGCTGCTCGAAAAAACTTTCTCTGGATTGGTGGCGCAGGTATGGCACACAAGGGTCTGGATCTCGTACTTGAGGCATTTGCTGCAATGCCAGAATTCAACCTCACCGTATATGGAAAAAAGGACATCGATTTTGCAAAGGCGTACAAAAAGGAACTTGAGGAAACCAAAAATATCCGCTATGCCGGCCACATCGATATGGGAAGCAAAGAATTTATGGAGGTTGCAGCCCGATCGCTCGGAGTGATATCTGTCTCTGCCTCAGAGGGTGGTAATTCCGCCACACTCGATGCTATGCATGCAGGTGTACTGCCAATTGCCGGATATACAGCATCGGTTCATACAGGTAACTTCGGTATACTCATCCCGCAAAGCGGCGTGAAAGAAATCCAAGACGCGGTACGCACCCTCTCATCCCTTCCTACCGCTGACCTAAAGGCGCGCTCGATTGCAGCATGGAAATATGTCGAAGATAATCACACTAAAGCCGTGGTAACAAAGGAATACGAAGCATTTATCAGTGAGCTTGTTGCTAAACATCCTACAAAATAATGCAGCCTCTTATCTCGGTCATAATCCCCACATACAACGAAGCTGGCCGTATCGCTCGCTGCGTAAAATCGATGCAGGATCAGACATATAAGAATCTTGAAATCATCGTTGTTGATGATGGCTCAACCGACAATACAAAAGAAATCATGGATGCGATTGTAAAAGCAGATCCGCGCGTTACATTCGTCATTCCTACAGAAATGCCACCAAAACGCACGAATTGGCGTGGCTATGACATCAATGCCGGATTTGGTGCAAGAAATATCGGATTCAAAATGGCCAAGGGCGAATGGATCACTACCCAGGATGCCGATGATGCCTCCCTCTTAAACCGTATTGAAGCCCAGTATAATCTCGCCAAAAAATATAATGCCGACATGGTCACTATCATGTGGCAAAGGTGTAAACCCGAGCTTATTGGTACCCGCCTCGACGTTGAAAAAATCCTAGCTGAAAAAAGCGAGGCGGCAATTATAAAACCAGAGGAAACATATAAACTCACTGTAGACGCGCAGGGTGTACTCATGCGTGAACCGTGGCATCGTTTTATTCCTTTTACAATAAAATGGTTCCCCTACACACGAAAACTTTTCTACAAAAATACAAATGCATATCCAGGTGCTGACAACAGCATGTTTTTTCATAAAAGCGTTCGCGACCGCGGACTCTATTTCCGCCCACGCGATGCACGTACCTGGGGCTCGCCTTCAGGTCGCGGATCTGGCCGTGATTTTGCATACCGTGTGGCGAATGCCACTAAAAACGCCTGGTCATTCCGACTTCCCCTCTACCTCTGGGATGTAAAGCTCGAAAACTCCGAATTCGCAGGGTACGAAAAATACTTGATCAAATAGCATGAAGATATCGATCGTCACACCTTCATACAATCTAGAAAAATGGTTGTCTACGACTATTGAAAGCGTCATATCTCAGCGTGGCAATTTTGAGATTGAGTATATTGTAATTGACGGTGGCTCGAGCGATCAAAGCATGAAGATTGCCCAGGAGTACGCCCAGAAAATAGAATCAAAAACTTTTCCAATCGCATGCACACGAGTGACTATGACATGCATCGAAGAAAAAAATACCGGCATGTACGAAGCCATCAATCGAGGTTTCGCCCGTGCTACCGGTGACATCTTTGCTTGGATAAATTCTGACGACGTATACGAACCAGGAGCATTCGAAGCAATGCACCTTGCATTTGAATCCAATCCCGGGGTGCAGTGGATAAAAGGCATTACCTCGACCATCGACGAAAATGGTACCCTTGTCCGCAAAGGCATAGCCAAGGTATACCACCAGGATTGGCTCAAAAAGGGCATATACGGCCAGGAATCCTACTTTGTCGAGCAAGACAGCGTGTTTTGGCGCGCCGGGCTGTGGAAGGCTATTGGGAGCATGCCTGCCCACTACCGGCGCGCCGCTGACTACTGGCTGTGGATGCAGTTTGCTAACCATGCGCCCATGATCTCCCTTAACATACCAACAAGCTCTTTCCGCAAGCGTGAAGGCCAGTTATCCAAGGGTATCTCACACTACAAAGACGAGCAAAAAGATATCCGCCCGGAATCCTCGCCCTCTGGTTTCTTTGCTCGACTTTTCTTTGCCACACGCGCGCACGTCACAGCAGCATTCCCTTTTTTAGAATCCCTATTCAAATTCCTCTACCCCGTCTTCTTTGCTTTCAAATTACCCGTTCGCTACCTCGAAATCCGCAACGGCAAAATTATAGAGAAGAAGGCATTTTCATATATCATACGTCCGCGGTAATATAGCTTCTATGCTTCTCAAAATAAAACATCTCCTCAACCGCTTTGGCTACGACATCAAGAAATACCATCCAACCTTCGACATGGTCGTCGTACCCCTTAATATCGGCACCATCCTTGATATAGGTGCGAATACAGGCAAAGTGGCAAAGGAATTCCGTGACATATTTCCCAATGCATATATCCATTCATTCGAACCTCTCC
This sequence comes from uncultured Candidatus Saccharibacteria bacterium, assembly GCA_964368565.1. Taxonomy (GTDB): domain Bacteria; phylum Patescibacteriota; class Minisyncoccia; order Phycocordibacterales; family UBA6065; genus UBA6065. The sequence continues at coordinate 5,312 of CAYJAC010000007.1, read as the reverse complement.
CATCATGTTTTGAAAAGCTAGAGGTGAATATGAAAGGCGACACCCTGTTCACCGCCCATAACATTGCCCTTGGCGAGACTAAGGGCGAAACGGTCATGGAAGAAAGTTCATTCCACCCCAGCTCCTCCCTCCTCAGAATGAGTGACCTCCATAAAAAACTCTATCCAAAGAGCAAAGACTCCGTACAGAAGAAAATCCGCGTCGAAAGGCTCGATGACGTCCTTGGTAATGCAAACCTCAAGAAAAACATTTTTATAAAAATGGACGTTCAGGGATTTGAAGACCGTGTGATCAAAGGCGGCACAAAAGTCATTGCCCAAGCTTCAGTAATTCAAATCGAAACAGCGTTCGTCACCCTGTACGAAGGTCAGCCTCTCTTTGACGATATCTATCGCCTCCTCTCAGACCTGGGCTTTGTATACTATGGCGACGTCGGTCGACACTACAGCCCCGAGACAGGAAAGCTCATATACGAGGAATCTCTTTTTATAAAAAGTGACCTTATCTAAAAACTAGAGCGGTCTACGTGCCACTAGAGTGGTTTCGTGATTTTGCGATCTCTCAACCTCAAATCCGGCAGACAAAAGAAATGAGGTCAATTCCTCAAGGCTGTGTCCGGGCACAATGTGCCATTCCAAAATCATCATGTGCACCTTTGCCAATGTTTCCTTTGATGTATTAAAAAGCAAATCGTATTCAGATCCTTCACAGTCAATTTTTAGCAGGTTGCAGTGAGAAAGGCTGTTTTCTTTAAATATCGAATCCAACGTAACGCATTCAACCTCCTGTGTCTTGCCTGAATGCTGGTCGACGGCGACAGAGTTCTTGCCGCTTGATTCTCCCACTATCGACAACAACACCTTGCCAATCTTTCCGCACACTGCTTTTCTGAAACCGAATGATTGTCCTGTTAGATTATTGAGAGCAATATTTGCTTGAAGCAGGCCAAAATTATTTAATTCAGGCTCATAAGCATATATCTTTGGATTCTTTAGCTTACTCGAAGCATACACGGTAAAAGCACCGATATTGGCGCCTATGTCGATTATGATTGGCTGTTCTACGCTTTGTAGTTCTGATAAATCCCCATATACTTTCTCGTGCCAGATTTCGAGTATGGTTCCCAGGTTACTGTTTATATTCAGCACTTTAAATTTTGAACCGGTCCAAGTGGAAAGACTCGACGGAATATTCTTCGATACCTTGGACCAGTATATCGACGGAAAACTTGAAAACGTTGAAATAATTGCTATCGGCCAGTGTAAGAATGAAAATGTCATACCAGAGATTATACGCCCTTAAGTGACTTAAAGAAATTCGCCAATCGCGTTCCGCATTTTGTAGTATCGAAATGCCCTACAGCATACGCATATGCCGCATTTTCTAAGCTTGTCCGTAGTTTCTCATCAGCCAATACTTTTTCAATAGCCTCTTTCATGGCCTGTGAATTTCCTTCTTCAACAAGCAAACCATTCACACCATCGGTCACATATGACTCCATTGCCTTGGTCCGGGTGGCAACGATTGCTTTACCCATCGACATTGCCTCAAAAAGGGCCGAACAGCCCATTGCGTCGTTATTCTTATATGAAGTGTTAAGGGGGATTACCACGACCGCTGATTCAGCATATTTTTCCACTAGCTCACGAGCTGGCAGATCCAAAATTGTAAGGTGAGCTGGTAAAGGCATCAGTTTCTTGAGGCGCGATATCCAGGTGGTGATGACTATATCTGCTTCGATACCCTTTGTCGCCTCAATAAATGTCTTCCAATCACGATCAGGATCGCGACCCACAGACAGCACCTGTCGCTTTCGTGGAATATCTTTTCGCTTAAAAAATTCAAGGTCGATGCCGAAAGGAATACATTCTACCCTTCCTCGGAGATGAGGAAAACGACCCTCCAGAAAAACCTTTTCATCTTCTGAAAGAGTCACCACGCCTCTTGCTCGCAAAACCATGGCACGAAATATCTTTTGGCGGACAGTCTTTTCTTCTCCCAAAAAACCTTTGATACTGAAATCATGCATAACCCAGACCGGCTTTCGAATGCCGAAAAGCATATGAAAGAATTGCAGTCCGAATGCGGCCGAGGTAAAAACAACGTCGTACGAAAATATCTTCCAAAAAATCGGCAGGTGAATGAAATAGATATTTATGTGCTTCCTCAGAAAGAGCGCTACGCCTTTTCCATATGTCTGCTCAAGCTCGATATAATCGGCCTGTATGCCGTGCTTTGAAAGCTCCAGCATGCCCCAAAAACCATTGCCGTGCTCGGTGCCCGCTTTCACCTTTTCTACCATTCCATCACGGGCTCCATTGAACAAATAGAGTACTTTCATGCTAGCGCTCGTTATTTACAATAGACCTCCACAGCGATATAAGTGCAAAACAAAGGTGCGGATATTTGCGTATCGCCACATCAATACGGCCGATGCGAGGCGTCTTAATCCCCCTCTCTGCTAAAAACGGTAAAGCCTTCGCAAGGTCGGCCTGCAGATACTTTGAGCTTTCAAAAAACGTCACCATGTTCACACCGAAACCACTCTTTGACCGATAGACCATCTCCTTTGGAATATAGGTCGCAAGCATCTTCTTTAAAAATGCCTTGAGTACACCGCCTTCGAGCTTTTTATCTTCGATGGTTCCGGAATTTTCCAAGATGTCGATATCAAGCAAAGGTACACGGCCCTCGATAGACGAATATGATGTTGCCAAGTCGGTCTTTCGTAAAAGATCGTTCTCAAGATATAACTCCTGATCTAATCCCATCGGCGTGATTGATCGCTTACGGCACTCTTCTTTTACCGCTTTCCATGAAGAAATGGTGGCGCGGTCTCGAGCGACAGACATCTGCACCAAATAGTAGCTGATTGGCTTTTTGAACACGCGGAACACCTTCTGAAAAACATGATTCTTGGCTTTGAATGGAGGCGTAGCAAAGTACACATAGTCGAAGAAAGACAAAGAGTAATCGGCAACCTCTTTCATCTTACTCAATTCAAAGCTGCGCGGATATCCATAAAAGAATTCGTCACCACCCTCACCCGACAGTACAACCTTTACTTTCTCTGCAGCTTTCTTTGAAACGTAGTATGTCGGGAATATCGAATTATCAAAGGTTGGTTCATCGAGCTTGCCCATGACCTCCTCGTACACAGAGTCGAGAGTGTTCACGTCAAAATCATAGACATTGGACTTGAGCTGCAGGTGCTCGCTTATCATTCCAAAATATTTCGCATCCTCGGTCTTGTAGTCGAGCTTTATGGAAAAAGTCTCTAGGTCGACCTTATGTTTATGCAGGATAGCGGCAATAAGGGTCGAGTCGGTGCCGCCAGAGAAAAATACACCAACAGGCACGTCCGCAATCAGATGCATGAGGACTTTTTTCTCGATGAGGTCGATATACTCCTGCTCGGTCACTACTTTCTTGGAAACAGTTACACTCCTGCCTGTTTCTAGGACCTTTTTATTCTTGAGGTCGTACGTCAAATATGAACCCTTTGGCAGCTTTAAGACATCTTTGTATAAAGAATATGGCGATGGAATGTATCCAAAGACCATATAGAGCTCGAGAGCCTTGTGATCAAGCTCGAGCGAAATCTTTTTTTCCCTCAGGAATTTTGTGAGGCCTTTTACTTCTGAAGTGAACGCAAAGACGCCGTCCTTTGCATAGTAATAGAGCGGCTTAATACCTTGATGGTCTCGCAACAAAAGCACTGTCTGCTTGTCAGTATCATAAATAGCCAGAGCAAACATACCTTCGATATATTTCGTCATGTCCTTGCCCCACTCTTTATATGCATAAACCAAAACCTCTGTGTCAGATGCTGTGTTGAAATCGTACTTGTCTTCTAGAAGAGCGCGGACTTCTTTAAAGTTAAAAATCTCACCGTTAAAAACAATCCAGATTTTTCGGTCGGTATCGCAGAGAGGCTGTGTTGAGCGAGGGTCAACATCAACAATAGAGAGCCTATGGTGGCCAAAAGTTATTGACTTGTCCGAAAAAGTTGCCGACGCATCTGGGCCGCGGTATGCGAAAGCCTTGCCTGCTTTGCGGACGAGCGCCTCGTTATTCTCATTGATTCCGATGATTCCGCACATAGTGGTATCTTACCCTTTGATAAAATTAAGTATAGCTTGCGCCCTGCCGCTCCAGCTATAGCTTTCGGACTTTGCACGCGCCTTAACCGCCTTCGACTCGCTTTCCGCGGTTCTTTCCATCACACCCTCAAGAGCTCTCGTAAACCCAACGACATCCCCAGCCTTAAAAAATGTTGCTATATCAGTATCAAGTATCTCCTGAATTGATGGCAGATCAGATGCAAGAATAGGTGTCGATGAAGCCATGTACTCGAACATCTTTAATGGCGATGTGTATTTTTCTGACTCTGCAGAAACTGCCACGTTGGGTAACAGTAGTACGTCCGCAACCCGTAAAAGGACCGGAATGTCTTTACGAGATCGGTGACCGAGGAATACAAGATTATTGATGTTTTGCTCTTTTTTTATTGCCTCGTACTTTGCAATATCCTTTTCTGTACCTCCAACGATAACAAAAGTAATATCGGACAGATTTTGCGCAGCTGATACAACCAGATCGATACCCTTCCATGCATAGAGGTGGCCAACATACATGGCAATCTTTGTATCTTGTGAGAGGTCCATCGCCATCCGAGCTTCTCCGCGTGTAAAAGCGATATCGAACTCGGCCACATCGACGCCATTATGAGCGACCAGCACGTTGCCAAACCCTGCTTTTCTAAAAGCTTCTGCTGTTCCTGATGAATTGGCAATGATACCGTTTACGCCCCTAAGCGCTGCAATCAGCCGCGCAGCATTCTTCTCTGGAAAGTTATGGGCATCATAAAAAACCTTGTTCCCTTTCTTACAATACATCGAAGCTACTTCTGGGTTACGCGTATACACAATCGTGTCTTTATCAACATCTACATTTTTGAGGGCACTCAAAAATAGTTTCGTCTGAAGAAAGAAAGCAAAACCACGTAAAACCGCCGCAAAACGCACAACGTCGAAACATGGAACAGGAATCACCTTAAAATTTTTCTCAAGACCGTAGTATTCAAACAAATCCTTTTCTATAGCATTCCTCCTGTCAGGAAACACGAGTGTAACATCGGCGCCAGCACGAGCAAATTCAGAGCACATTTTGGATATTTGGTATCCATGTGCCCTCTCTGTCGGTATGCGTGCGTTTACGATGTATGCGAGCTTCATCTATTTTTAGAGGATAAAAAAGTGATGGTACTTATTTTCAAATTGAACATAGTCTTTCAGGAATTTTCCATACTT
>CAYJAC010000006.1:4589-43720 GCA_964368565.1 uncultured Candidatus Saccharibacteria bacterium | reverse complement strand
AGTAGAAAGCCCACGACTTCAAGTCGTGGGCTAACTTTTTGTATAAACCAGATCAAACCTATTCGCACAAGCTAAAACAGCTTCACAATATCCTTGTACGTCACAAACAACATGAAAGCGATAAGGATAAAGAAGCCGATGGCATTCATAGTGTTAGCAACTTTCGGAGAAATCGGTCGGCGAATAATGGCTTCAATAATTACAAACAGAATACGACCACCGTCAAGGGCTGGGAACGGCACAAGGTTGAGCACGGCGAGGTTGAGTGAGATGAAAGCGGTGAAGGAAAGTAGGTAAACAAAGCCGAGCTTTGACGCATCCCCTACTAACTGCGCAATGCCGACAGGTCCCGACAACTGCGAGACATCGGCTTTCCCTAGAACTGCGTCATGAATAAGAGTCCAAATACCGACGGCAATCTTACCAAACATTGTATAGGTAAGCTTTGCACCCTCCCAGAGAGCGACAAAGAATGGCAGGTGCGCCTTGCCCACTAGGTCCATCGATATACCGATTGCATAGCCGTCGCCGAGCACACCCTTTTCAGGTACGACTTCTATGTATTTGTTGCCGGTGAGGCGCATGATCTCGAGGCCGATTGCCTTTCCTTCGGAATTCTTTGCTGCTGATTGGAACGCCTCGACAGTCGATGCGGTGCTTGTTGCGCGACCACCCACTGCTGTCGAGCTGGCTGTAGAGAATGAGAGGATCTCGTCACCGGACACAAGGCCAGCTTTTGCCGACGGCGACTTTGGCAAGGTGTCGACAATAATCACATGTGACTCGGTAATGTACTTTGAAACTGAACCCGAGACACCCATGGTCATCCCCGACATAAATGCGATAGAGAAAAGCAGCCACGCAAACACAACATTCATTATGATGCCTGCCGCCAGGATGATGACCTGAATCCACTTTGGCTTTTTTACGAAACTGCGCGCGCTGTCAGGACCGGAAATAGATTCATCGTCTGGATTCTCACCGAATATCTTTACAAAGCCGCCGAACGGGACTGCATTGAGAGAATATTCCGTACCGTTCCATTTCTTGGACCAGAGTTTTGGAGGAAAGCCGAGACCAAACTCATCCACGCGTACGCCGGACTTTTTCGCAGCATAAAAATGGCCGAACTCATGGATGAGTACGAGCACCGCCAAAATTACGAAAAAAATCACTATATACACGCGGGTTTATTTAATTTTTAAAAATGATCGCAGGAAAATACTAGCCAAGGATCTCCTTTTCTTTCTTGTCGAAAAGGTCGCCGAGCTTCTTGTTCGACTCGTCGATCAACTTTTGTCCGTCTGCCTTGAAGCGGAACTTTTCATCCTCGCTCATACCACCCTCCTTTTCCTTCTTGTCGATATCGCTATTGACCTCGTCGCGGACCTTGCGTGCCTGGATGCGAGCCTGCTCGAGCTTTTCCTTGGCGAGCTTTACGATTTCTTTTCGCTTTTCAGTCGTCATGTCTGGGAATGAGACGCGGATACCCTTGTCGTCGACAGATACAGAGACACCAAGGTTTGCAGCGACAATAGACTTCTCGATTGATTTTACGAGCGACTGGTCCCATGGAGTGATGCGGATGGTGCGAGGGTCCTCATTTGCCATTGATGCCACGCCTGATATAGGCGAATCAGAGCCGTATGCCTCTACGCGGACGCTGTCGAGGATGGCCGGATTGGCGCGGTTAGTTCGAATGGTGCCAAGCTCCTTTGAGAGCCAGGTCTCCGTTGCAGTGAGGTCTGATTTAAGTTTGGTGAAATTGTATTGCATAGGGTGAATAATAACATATTCTGCCTACCGCTCCCAAATGGTGCCGTTGTGGAGGTTGTTGGAACTTCAGTGAATAGGAAAAAGCACCCTACCCTACATCCCAACCAATTTACTGACGCCAAATAGGCAGATGAATATTAAAAGACTACCAATCAACCACATAGTTTTTTTATCAATAACTTTATTATTGATTTTTTTCTCTACAATTATAATAAGCCCCGTAAGACCCATTACTATCGGGATAATAATAAATGCGATCTCACCCAAAAATATAACCGAGTAACCAGTGAGGAAGAATACGCATACCAGCATTATGATTCCTACCACTTTGTAAATTGTCATATAAAAAGTATAACACTAAAAAACTTTTTGGATCTCCTCAAATTCCACATTACACTGGGTGCCGCGGTGGAGGATACTAGAACTATTTCAAATCCAATAGCGCTACCCGTTCAAGAATCAGTTTTAAGGACGGAGCGCGGTCTTTGAGGTACGTGGCGAGGGTAAGAATTTCCTTGATCTCGGCTGCCCTCTTTGGGGTGGCTTTAGAGAGGCCCGCGCCGGCAAGAGCGCCTATCAAGGCCTGGAGAAAATCTTCGGCGCGGGCCTTATCCTTTTCTTCTATAAGTTCTGCCACATATTCGAGACGCTCCTTGTGTGATGACTGTATGAATTTAGTGGCGTCAGCAGAGGTGGATTCAGTGCGATCCGCCGCAGATGGATGAACGACCACCACCATACGCGAGCGCAGTGTCGGCAATAATATGCGCGACGACGATGATATAACAAAAAAATGCGCGCCTGGCGTCGGCTCTTCAAAAACTTTTAGCAAAGAGTTCTGAGCCTCGCTTGTGATGGCATCAAGGACAATAATGAATATTTTTTTATCTCCCACAACAGGTCGCAGTGACTGCATTTCCTGGAGAGAACGGCCCTCGTCGATGCCAAAGGATTGATGTTCCGCATAATGTACATCCGGATGTCCCTGCCGAACAATGCCGAACGATTCGCTCAAAAAAGATTCGATATCGGCAAGAACCAAAGCCTTGTTGCCTTCTATGAAATATGCGTGATGGAGAGTGTCCTTGGGAAACATGGGACTAGTATACCAAATCAAAAGGGCCCGCTTGTACGAAAAGCCTGGCCCCTGAAATCACCTTCCGGCGATTTATGCTCCGTATCTACCGGCCCGCTTCGGCTAGTAATTACATTTGGCCTAAAGTACGAAGTCGCTGCGTAAATGGTAACAGTCCCAATACGCCTTCATTCGCCTTCAGGTCGACGTCAATGCTCTCTAGCACGCCGTCGGAATCGAGTAGAACAGAGATTGAAAACACCCTAACACAAACCCTTAATAACTCAAGTTACCCCTCTTTGTATTTTACCTCTTCGATATGATCGTCCTCTTGTACACATCAAGGTGTTCGAGGGCAATACCAGTTCCCTTTGCAACGCAGTACAACGGATCTTCTGCAAGGACTGCCTTTACCCCAGTGCGACGGAAAACAAGTTCTGGGAGATTACGCAGCATAGATGATCCCCCAGTCATAATAATGCCGGAGTCGATGATGTCTGCCGCAAGCTCGGGCGGAGTTTCCTGAAGCACATCCTTTATTGCCTTGATCATGTCGCGCAACTCACGGCTGATAGCCTTTACAATTTCATTTGTTTTAACTTCGGTCGAACGAGGAAGTCCGGAAATGAAGTCGCGTCCCTTGATAGTCAGTGTAAGTTCCTCCTCGAGCGGAACAGCCGAGCCGATCTCTATTTTAATTGTCTCGGCTGTCTTATCTCCAATAGCCAGATTAAAAGTCTTCTTTATATAATCCGCAATAGCCGCGTCAATGCGGTTACCAGCGCATTTAACCGATGTTGATGCCACAATACCCCCAAGAGAAATCACGGCTACGTCTGTTGTGCCACCTCCAATATCGACAACCATATGGCCACGTGCTTCCTGAATCGGAATACCTGCGCCGATAGCAGCGAGAATAGGTTCCTTAACAACGTACGCGCTTTTTGCGCCGGCTTTCACCGCTGCCTCTACCACGGCACGCCTCTCGGTCGAAGTGATACCCGCAGGAACAGAAACCAAAACCTCAGGCTTCCAGATATTCCACTTACCCAGGGCCTTGTCGATAAAGTAACGCAGCATAGCCTCGGTCACGCGATAGTCAGCAATCACGCCGTCCTTCATAGGCCGGTACGCGATGATAGATTCCGGAGTTCGGCCGATCATATTCTTTGCATCGACTCCTACGGCAAGGATTTTATTATCCTGCTCGGAAACCGCAACAACAGAAGGCTCGTTAAGGACGATACCTTTGCCCGGCAAAAACACCAAGGTGTTGGCTGTTCCTAGGTCTATACCCAGTTTTTTTGCGAAAATTGCCATATATGGCCCTAACTATACGCTTTTTTCAGAGATTAGCGATAGTTGACAATGTTCTATAAATATTTAGTGTAATACGTGGATTTCCCCCCTATGACCATCACACAAACCACCCTACTTGCAAGGCGGCCCGTCAAACGTAAAATTCCTGATCGCTCGATCCTCGTAATGAGTATGCAGAGCTTTTTCGAAAGATACCTTGTCGGAGAGTTCCGTCTACAACCAGAGTTTCTGGAGTATAGGCAGACAGACATAAAGGTCCGAGAAATGAGCGTTGAACAGTTTGTTCACAACGTCTCGCACCAAGAGCTCCTCAAAAGCGGTCTAAGATTCGGAAAACATAGTATCCGTATCACCCAGATCAAACTCGGACACTTCAATATTTCTTGGGAGAAACAATTTTAGGCCGGCGCTTACGCGCCGGCCTTTTTATTTCATAATGTTGACAAAACTCATTTTTAAAATTAAAGTCTTCTCGTTCGTTCTTCCCACACTTTTCCCTCAACCCAGTCAACAAATACATGAAATCGTTCGCAACCATCCTGTTCCTCGCTCTGCTCGCAAGCGCTGGTTATAACTACTACCAGCAGACAAAGCTCGAAACCTACGAGAAAAATATGAAACTTGTGGGCGCCGTCTCATTTGTCCGCATAAGCGGTATCCTGAGCATGGATACCCCCGGCGACTACGTCACCGCCGTAGTTACACCGCTTAACCCATCAACCCGAGAGCCGAGCAAGGAAAACCCGCCAACCACACAATTGATCCGCAAGAGCAGCGTGGTTAAAAACGGCACCGTCGGGCAACTCCTCATCGAGAGCATCGATCTGAAGAGCAAAAAACCCTACTTTGAACTCCAGGTGCTCGAGCACGCGTATACGGCAGGGGAAAAGAAATAGCATTTCCTCGCTTATTGGACACCACCTCACCGTGGTGTCTTTTTTTATCCACACCTTTTATATACATAGCATATATGCTATAATACTTTACATATCAATTAGCGGATATACACGCAATATATGGCAAAAGAAACCAAACCCCAGGCCCTTTCAGCTATTGGCGGCATGATAGCGCGACTGCGCGAGGATAGGCGTATGACCCAGGCTGACCTCGGCGAAAAGATCGGCACCACCCAGTCGGTCATTGCCCGCATCGAAAAAGGTGAACAGAACCTATCGACAGAAACTCTGGCAAAGCTCTCCGAGGCCCTCAATCACGAAATCGTTTCCCTATCTAAAGGCGGAACGGTCAACTTTCGTATCGAAGGTGGTCGCAAACTATCTGGAACCATACAGGTCCGCAGTTCGAAGAACGGTGCAGTTGGGGTCATGTGCGCAGCCCTGATGAACAAAGGTACGACAATCATTAAAAACGCCCCAAAGATTGAGGAAGTAAACCGCATTGTCGAAGTTCTTGAATCGATTGGCGTAAAGGTAGCTTGGACCGGCGAAAACAACACCAACCTCTCCATCACTCCCCCAGAAAAGTTCCTCATGAAGGATATTGCCTATGATTCAGCCGCACGGACACGCACAATCATCATGATGATTGGTTCACTCGTCCATCGTATGAATAAATTCGACCTTCCGCAGGCTGGTGGCTGCCGCCTGGGTTCACGAACCGTCCAGCCATATTTTTATGCGCTTGAAAACCTTGGAATCTCTATCGAAGCAACTTCAAAATACTACAGTGTCACGCATAACGGTCTAAAAAAGAATCGTGAAATCATTATGTATGAGGCCGGCGACATGGTCACTGAAACAGTCCTTATGGCAGCCGCACTCATACCTGGCACAACAACGATAAAGTTCGCCTCGGCAAACTATCAGGTACAGGATGTCTGTTTTTACCTAGAGCTCCTTGGTATAAAAATCGACGGCATCGGTACTTCAACAATGACCGTTCATGGAATCGATGCGACAAAGCTCGGCAAAGACGGTCTCAAAAAAGATGTCGAGTACGTAGTATCGGAGGATCCCATCGAAGCAATGTCGCTCCTTGCCGCGGCCATCGTTACGAAATCATCCATTACCATAGAGCGCTGCCCTATCGATTTCCTCTCGCTCGAGCTTCTCAAACTTGAGAAAATGGGATTCAAATACAAAATCCTCAAACGTTATAAGGCTACTAATGGCAAGACTAACCTCGTCGACATCCTTACCCAGCCTTCACGCCTCGTCGCACTGGGCGAGAAAATTCATGCACAGCCGTATCCTGGCATTAATATGGACAACCTGCCTTTCTTTGCCATTATCGGCACACAGGCCGAAGGCCAGACATTCATCCATGACTGGGTGTATGAGGAACGCGCAATCTACTACAAAGAGCTCGACAAGATGCGCGCAGAGACAATCCTCGCTGATCCACACCGCTTCTATGTGACAGGCCCGACAAAATTAAAAGCGACTGAAATTGTCTGCCCGCCAGCACTGCGTCCATCGGTCATCATCATGATTGGCATGCTCGCCGCCGAAGGAACGTCCATCTTGCGCAACGTCTACAATATCAATCGTGGATACGAAGATTTGGCAGCGCGCCTGAACGCCCTCGGTGCAAAAATTGAGGTTTTTAGGGATCTCTAGACCAAGCTAGACCATATTTGCATTAGTATGTAAAGTGTGCTATAATACTTTGCAAATGAGTTCCCCGACACCTTGTTTTACGTCCGGGGGTCACGACCCCCTGTTCCTCAACTCATGCACTCGCTTGCATGATTCCACCCTCACGATTGAAAACCTCGAAGCGCTATGGAAGTCCAGCTATAAGCACTTTATGTGCATGCTGGGCATCTATCCCGACTTCTGCAAAGGGCTCAAGCCTGATTACGTGATCGATGTCTCCCAGCCGGCGACCTCGCTTTACAATCAGGCATTCACCCAAAATGAACTGCCCCTATCGCATATTGAAGATGGCTATGTGGCCACCATGATATGTATACTCCTTTGTCACGACATGACCAAGGAGGAGGTAAGAGCCTTCAATCTCTTCATCAACGTGATGATTAAGACCCACAGAGAGCCACCAACTCTCCAAAAGGCCACCTAACAGGCAATTATCACAACTTGCTCCCCCTCACCCGGGGAGCTTGTTTATTTTATGAAAATATGCTCTAATGTCAGCCTTAGTTCTTTAAGTGTTATGGGTACAAGAAAGAGGCCGTTGTTAGGCCTGGTAAGCCTTTTATACGGCTGCTTCTTTCTTTTACCCATGAACATATATAATGGCGAAAGCCTGTTAGTTACCGTCACAGACGCGATCCGCTCGTATTACCCCTTGGTTCGGCACAAGCTTGGGGAGGCCAGAACGGCTCTCATTATGTTTTCGAACGGCCAGTGGGGCGACGAACGGTTGTCCGAAGAAAATCAGAAAGCGCTCTCCTCGGCAGGAGCAGTCCGGGAAATTCTCGGATTCTATCTTGACCTAGGAATCGTCATTATTGGACAGATCTCGCCTACCGGTAACGCCTCAAACGTGCCGGCCGTAATTAACCCCCGGGTTATGACAATTGAGGAAGCAAAACAAGATCCGCGCTACAGGGATCGGCTACCTGAAAGCACTCCAGTTCCCGCGTGATGATGGTGACACAACAAAAGCTGCAAACCAGACCCACAAGGTCTGGTTTTTTTATGTGTATCCATTTCCAACCACAGGGGAATAGCCCGCTTGCCACTTTTCACAATCCTGCGATACTGGGAGTGTGTTTCTAATCAAAGCAATCCCTATCGCCCGTGGCGTCGGTGTAGACCTCCTTTCTTATTGGAGTCCTGCAGCGGCGCCGACCGGCTCTATTATCCGCGTGCCATTGCGCAAGCGGACGGTCGGCGCCCTCGTAATCTCGTCCGAAAGTATTCAAGACTCCAAGGCAGAAATAAAATCTCTCGACTTTGAGATAAAAAAAATTTCAACACCAAGCATGAGGTCTGTCATCTCTCCCCTCTTTTTTAAGACGGCAGAGGAAACCGCACGATACTACGCCTGCACCATAGGTAGCGCTCTATTTGAAATGGTACCCTCAGTAGTCCTTTCCGAATACGAGAAACTTCCAGAAGCAAAAGACTTTATAAAAAGAAAGAAAAGCCGCGAATCATTTGCCCTCCAAAAAAGCGATGAGGACCGCTATGGCCATTACAAAAGCCTTATTCGTGAACGATTTGCCCGCAAAGAATCCGTGTTCATGGTCATGCCTACCGTAGAGGACATTAAAAAAGCCTGTGCATTCTTTGAAAAAGGTATCGAGCCCTACACATATATTTTGCACAGCGGTCTCTCTAAAGGCGAGGTATTAAAGCGCTGGAAAGCCGCCCTGGAGGATATGCACCCCGTAATCATTGTAGCCACCGGATCATTCCTATCCCTGCCACGTACCGACCTCGGCCTCGTCATCGTTGAACGTGAAAATTCAAGAAGTTATAAAATCCAGTCACGGCCATTTCTCGACTATCGATTCGTCGCTGAAAAATTCGCACGTACTATTGGTGCAGACCTTATATACGGAGACGCCTGCTTGCGTATCGAAACATTGTGGCGCGAGCAAGAGGGCCAGCTCGTTGAATATGCACCACTCGCCATGCGTTCGCTCTCGACAGCGCGCGACACATTAGTAAATATGAAGGCGTACAAGGCTACCGATCACCGCTTTCGCATTATTTCTGATGAATTGATTGAGCTCATAAAAAGGAACCGTGAGGAATCCGGACACATGTTCGTATTCGCCGGACGCAAAGGCCTCTCGCCCCAAACTATTTGCGCTGACTGCGAATCAATCCTTACCTGCGACCGCTGCACCGCACCGCTCATACTCCATGGCAAGGACGAGAAACGCTTTTTCCTATGCAATCGCTGTGGCAAACGCTTTGACGCGCACACTGTCTGTAAAAGCTGTCAAAGCTGGCGCCTGACGACGCTCGGCATTGGTACGGAGCGCATCGAAGAAGAGATCCTGCGTATTCTGCCGGAATCTAATGTGTTCCGCCTCGACATGACGTCGGCGCCGACCCACAAAAAGGCTCTTGAAATTGTGGATCAGTGGCACAATGCACCAGGCTCTGTACTTATTGGCACCGAGCTTGCCCTTCTGTACCTTGACCGCCCTATCGACTACAGCGCAGTCGGATCGCTCGACGCTCTTTTCTCTATTCCTGATTTTCGCATCCATGAAAAAATATTCTTTATTATTGCGCGCCTGCGTTCGGTCACCCAAAAGCATTTCATACTACAGACGCGCAATCCGGACGCAGGTGTCCTCTCATTCGGCGTAAAAGGCAACATCATCGACTTCTATCGCGAGGAAATAGAACAGCGCAAACAGTTTGGTTTCCCGCCTTTCTCTACATTTATCAAGGTCTCGTATGCTGGCAAAAAAGATGACGTCATGACTGCCATGGATGCTCTCAAGGTCATCCTTGCCGGCTGGACGGTAGACATATTTCCCGCCTTCATTGCTACCGTCGATGGCCAATACATCATGCACGCCCTTCTAAAACTGAATACAGGTGAGTGGCCAGAACCCGAACTTCTCGACAAACTACGCTCACTCTCTCCTTCTTATGCAGTGAATATAGATCCGGAAACTATTTTATAAAGCGATTATAGGAAGTGCTATCATCGACGAGTAAATGAGATTCTAAACTACCGCACGGAAGTCCCCTACAAGGAACTCCTGTGCGGTTTTTTGCATTTTTCCCCATTTTATATAGACTAGGTCAATGGTAACCATACTCTCAAAAGAAGACCCTGTACTACGAGCCATAGCCCAGCCTGTCACCCCGGACATGATTGGATCGGCGAAACTCAAAAAAACGCTCAAAGACATGAAAGCGGCCCTTGCCGCACAGGACGACGGCGTCGCAATCGCTGCCCCTCAGATAGGTGTGAGCCTGCGAATTTTCGTGGTATCCGGCCGCGTCTTCGAAATACTCTATCCAGAGGAAGAAAATGCTATTCCAAAAAAGTATCCCGACATGGTATTTATAAATCCTGAAATAACAAAACTCTCACGCGAGAAGGAAGAAATGGAAGAAGGCTGTCTCTCTGTACGGTATTTGTACGGTAAGATCATCCGCTCAAAAAAGGCAAAGGTACGAGCAATAAATGAAAAAGGAGAAATGTTCGAGGTTGGAGGTACCGGCCTTCTCGCACAGATATTCCAGCACGAAACCGACCATCTCGACGGAAAACTTTTTATCGACAATGCCACCGACGTGCACGATGTCCCTCCAAAGACAAAAGAGGAATAACGCCCGAACGCAAAGCACATAGTATACTAGTCCTATGATTTCTCACCCTAAAATCGCCTTTTTTGGCACTCCAGACCGCGCGGTTATTGCCCTAGAGGCAATGCAGAAGCGCGGCCTCAAGCCTGCCCTGATAATAACCCAGCCCGATCGTCCACAGGGGAGAAAACTTGTTATGACTGCACCCGCAGTAAAAGTCTGGGCTCAAAAGGAGGGCATCCCTTTTATTCAGCCTGAAAATCTTTCCGACGCATCTTTTATACAAACCCTCAAAGACGGAGCCTTCGACGTTTTTGCCGTCGTCGCTTATGGGAAGATTCTCAAATCAGAAATATTGAATATTCCTACGTACGGTTCGATAAACCTGCACGCCTCGCTCCTGCCTGCTCTGCGTGGCTCATGCCCTATCGAAACCGCCATCCTCCAAAACATAAAGGCGACTGGTTCGACCGTCATCCTTATGGACGAAAAAATGGATCATGGTCCAATCCTTGCCCAGCGTACGATATCTGCCGAGAAAATTCCGGTGTGGCCATTGCCGGCTGATGAACTAGCGGCCATACTTGTTGCCGACGGTGGCGACCTTTTGGCCGATGCTATATTGGGCAAGGTAAACGGCACCATACTACCTAAAGAACAAGACCATTCGAAAGCGACCTATACAAAGATGATTACCAAGGAGGACGGAGAAATCACTTTGGCCACCCTACCTGAAGACCACTATAAAAACTTTCTCAAATATAATGCCTACAAAGGATGGCCTGGCTCATTCCTATTTGTAGAAAAGAAAAATGCCGACGGAACCACATCAAAAACCCGTATAATAATTACTGAGGCCTCCTTTGAAAACGGCGAATTCATCATAAAAAAGTTCATCCCAGAAGGTCGCAAAGAAATGGACGGGAAAGAGCTACACAAACAAACTATGTAAAACAAAACCCCTCGAACTCGAGGGGTTTTGTTTTAAATATCCTTTAAATAATCCTCTACCGTCTGCCTTCCCACCTGCCGCTCGGAGAGTGAATCCTCGGTATCAAAAGCAACAGAAACCAAATAATAGAGGCTACCTAAGAATAGTAACGCCACGGCACAGAATGTCACTAAACGTTTATTGAGGTTTGCTAAATCAGGAATCTTCATAAAATTAATTACCTTTTCGCCATGGTAGGCCTTTTAGCATATTTTTTAACCTGAGACCGGATTTTCGAACAAAGTCGATCTTCTTAGCCTTTTTGCTGCGAAGCACCTCACCAAGCTCGTCCTTTACCGCAGTCAGTGCAACATACAGGTCGTCACGCTCTGCCTCAACACGAAGCGAACCGATACTTGAACGAAAATTGATCTCGGCGCGAAAAATATCGCCCGATCGGTGATGATTGGTAGTTTTTGATACTTCAATCTCGGCTAATGCACTCGTGTCAGCAGGGTCGACATATCGCGCAATCGATTCAATGACCTTGTCTACCGCACTATCTATTGCTGGTGTAAGCTCTAATCCGGTTCCTTTTACAATTTTTTGTACCATGATGGATATGTTATATCTTCTTAAATAGTATACGCTATTTATTTCTGTTATTTAAGTAGGTGATGGTGAGTTGAAGCACTGTCGCAAAACCCACCCATAGCAAGTACGGTATTTGAATGTATGAGACCCAAGGAGCAAATGGATATATTACAAAAATAGACCACAGAAGCGTACCTAAGACGAAGAAAACGTCAACTGAAGCAAGTAGATTACTTTTGAGCCAAAACTGAATAGGCGTATATATGAAATTAAAAATAAGATTGAGAAGGAACGGCAGCACTACGACAAATGGGATATGGTCCTGGATACCCTTCCAAAACACCCATCCAAAAGAAATAGCGATCAAGATGTAGAGGAAAGCCCAGACAGGTCCAAAAACCCACGAAGGTGGTGCCCATGTTGGCTTTTCAAGAACTGCGTACCAGTCATTCTCGTCATTCCTATGATGATGGACTTTCATACTCTAGGGTGCCGCTCGCAACTGTCTATCCTTACAATAAAATACCCGTCCTCAATGGACGGGTACGACTATATCTGCATCTCGCGATGATAGCCACTGGAACAGAGCCCCTTGCTCTTCTTTTGAAGCTCCACGCTTTTCGAGACAGTATTGCCCGAGGCCGATTACATGCTGTGTAAAGGCAATCGCACAGGAAATGAAGCCTGTCTTTTCCATACCAATCATACGATCGAACTCTCTCATATCGTCGATCGAAATGGATGAGACAACATCCTTGATATCCGCCTTCCTGCCAGCGCGCGCAATAATTTTGTCGAAATGCTGGTAGTATTTGCCCTTTGTCAGGGCATTCATTACCTGGCTTTCGATACGATGGGCCATCATTTCCTCTACACCGTATTCAAAACTATCGGGTTTGAAATAACCGTTCGAACCCACTGGATGAATTGAGCCGTGATAGAGCTCATGATACAGCGCAGCACACAGAAGTATGGGTGGCCACTCGATGTCCACAACAGAAATGCCATAATCGTTACGCCAACAGAGATAAAAGACAGGCGAACCGCTACGCATCGATATCTGCAGAAGTTCCCTGGGCATAAATGCAATCTGCTTATTCTCGCGTAGGCCAATCTTGTCGCTCTCGGTCGGATCGCCACTGATGCGGGCAACCTTACCGTCGGGCATGATGACCTGCAAAGTGGCTACGAAGTGCTTGAAGTTATTCCAAACCATCTGGGTATCTTCTGAGACACCCTGACTTTCTGAAAGAAGCTTGCGCACCTCTTCGCCTCTCTTCCACACTACATCTACCGCCATCGGAAAGAGTTTTGTGTTTCGAGGCAATGCCGTTGTGCGCCATTGATCATCCGAATCGTGAAGCTGCAGATACTCCTTCTGCAGGTTTGTGATTACTTTGTAGCGAATCTTGTCATTGGTGCTAAAAGCCTTCACAAAGACAAAAGTGCTCACCACGATCAATCCAACTAGCAACAAACCACTAACAACGAGTAGCTTCAGGAAACTCCTCGGAACCTTACCTTTAGGCGTCACCGAGACGCACACTGGACGTGATTTCATAGGAAAATAATGGAAATTTGGGAACGTATTTGAAGAACTAGCAGAATTAAATTACCACTTTTATGGCATTTGTCAAACATGCTATACTACATATATGAAACGAAACACATACCTTTGGGGCGGTTTGATAGCCATTGTTTTGGCGGTGATAGCCGTCGAGTCTTCCTTTGATAACTCTGCGACACTGTCCCCTGTTGTCATTAGTACTGACGGCGCACGATTTACCGGCAAAATTACCGCCGTCGAAACAGGTTGCTTCTACGATGCCACGTGCAGTGTGTCGGTCGACGGCAAAAAAGTCATCATAACCACAGGTGGTCGTGGTCCATGGCAGGAAAAGCCTGTCGGCAGCATTATCGGTGCCGATTCAATCGGAGACCTTGAATCCCGCATTGGCGACACCGTACACGTATATGCAACTACTACTGAAGAGGGCGATTATTCCCTGTATGGCGATACTGATTTCTATATAGAGGTTGTAGACGCTAACTAATAATAAAAAATCCCGAGGCCTTCCTCGGGATTTACTTTTTATTCTCTTTCCCGCCTGTCGGATCCACACCGATCATATTTGCGAGCGTATACTGCTTGCCTGGATGCCAATTAAGGAGCTTTCTATTCTCTGGCGTAAGCTGTTCGACGGTGCCTGTTGGCATCTCAAACTGCTTGATTAGAACCAGATATCGACCAGGACCATCACCTTTGATAACCGCACCTGTGCCGCTTTCGCCAGGCAGTGTCTCGCGATCAACAACTACATGAAACAGTCCAGGACGCATCTCGATATGAAAGACTGTCCGAGTTAGTTTGTCCGGCTCGGTCAACAAGCGGACATTGGTAAAATACGTCCTCATGACATACTTCTTTTGCGGATCGTATCCACGCAACATCATGTCTGATCGTGGCACATTAATCACAGGATAGATCGCTCCTTCCGGATTGATCGAGCATATAACTGCATCATCGGTAGATCCAGCCGCATCCACGTTAACGATTGGCACCACTGGCTCCGTGCCACTAAACTCCTTTGGCGATATAACCCGAACACCATACTGTCGAGCCCTTTCCTCAAACACATGATATGCAGTAAGGACGGCTCGGGGGTTACTTGCAAGCTGCGTGCCCGTGCCGCAGAGTCGCCATGGGTCCGAAGCAGTCTTCCTGTTCATAATGTGAACCGGAACATCCTCGCCCGACTTGGCTGGCTTTGCTGCCATACTGATTTCCACATGTCGGCGGGCGATTTCAGCCGGAGCACGATAGAGACCTAAGGCCTCTTGCTGAATGTGCTCTTGCTTCCTACTCCATGCGTCTAGAAGTAGAACTGCAAAGACAATGAAACCCGCTGCGAACAAGAACCCGTAAACGGTAATCAATTTTGTAGTTTTCAAGAAATGGCCCTTTTGGGGCGTTTGGTTGTGGTTGAAAGTGAAGAACGAACCTTGCCAATCTACAATAAACAGTACATCTGTCAACAAAAAGCCCGCCGAAAGGCGGGCCTTTTTGTTGCCCCTATCTTTTAATAGATTATTTATTCCTCAACCAGCCACCCAACCACGTTAAAGGAAATGCTGTGACAGCTATGGCGATTGGATACCAGTGCGCAGACATATTCCACCCATAGAACACTCCGGCGATGCCTGCAACCGTGCCGATTGATGCCAGCACGAGTACGTTACGCTGTGCATGCTGTGACGAGAGTCGTGCAGTAACATACCCACCCAATACTGTATAAACACATCGGTACACCAGAGCTAGCGCAAGCATCCATGCCACGAATAGACCGTCACCTGCAGATGGAAAGACCCCTGTCTTTTCAAGTACAAGATCAGTGAGCATGGACAAGACGGCTACCGTAACAAATCCAGCAAAAACAGCGGCAGTGGATTTTAAAATGGACTTTAGTCCACCGCTATTTGATTCCGCGTACTTTTTAAAGTTGTCCAAAATTGCTTGCCAGCCCATCTTCTGCATCTCGGGAGAATTTTCTTTTTCAATCTCAAATGTTTCAACGATTGCGATGCCGTCCTCCTCATCGATAAAATCAATACGTACCATGCGGCCATCATCGAGGCGGTATTCAATCTTTTTAAATTCCTCGATATTCGTATAGGTACCAGCAAAGTCAAAACCTGTGCTGCCATCCTTTGCCTCCATACGACTCGTAAACCTACCCGCAAGTTTGAGGTTATTGATGGCCCGTGGAGTATGCCAATCAGGAGATGCATTATTCCACCTCTCTATATGGCGCGTGCCCGTCCAAAATTCCCATACCTTTTCTATAGGAGCCTTTACCTTTGCCTCTACGGTTATTCTTTGATTCATATGTATCAGTCTATTTCATCTGGGCAGTCTTTGCCACTAATTTACTTTTTTTACTAATTTCGCGCGCGATACATCCATTTACCCATTTCAATTACCGCAATATTTACAAGCCCCAGTACAATGACGCCAAGTACCCATTGCCATGGCAATGCAACAGTACCGAACAGTTTTTGAAGGAATGGTACATAGATCGCTACAGCCATGAGAGCAAGCCCGCCGCCAATGCCGGCAAGGAGATATGGGTTCGAGAAGAATGGATACGATAATATACCGCGTTCCAAACTGCGTACAGGTAGAGCAACAAAGAGCGTATAGGTGCCGAATGACGCAAATATGAATGTGCGCACAAGGTCACCATCAAATCCAAAACGTAGAAGAATCCAGTACAAGACGAAGAGGAGTGCACTCGTCGACAGGCCGATGGTAAGAATAAGAAACCTCATAAGCGGATCAAACAATCCTTGGCCGGGCTTGCGCGGTTTTGCTGACAATACATTTTTTTCTTTTTCAAATGCAAAGGCGATGGCCGGGAAACTATCAGAAAAGAAATTGACCCATAAGATCTGCAACGCATTGAGCGGCAAAGGTAGACCGACAAGAAGTGACCCGCCAATGAGTATCAGTCCATCAGTGACATTCGAAAGCAAGTATACGAGCACTTTTCTGATATTACCCATAATCTGTCTACCCTCTTCAACCGCAGCAACGATAGTCTCGTAATTGTCATCCAGTAAAACCAAATCAGCGACACTGCGTGATACTTCAGTGCCAGAACCCATGGCAATACCTACGTCGGCGCGCTTTATAGCCGGAGCATCGTTTACACCGTCACCTGTCATAGCTACAACCTCGCCTGCCGCTTGATACAGCTCGACTATGCGCAGTTTATCAAAAGGTGTGACCCGCGATATGACCTGAAGCTTTGGCAAAAGCTCCTTGAGCCTTTCCTCTGACAAGAGGGCTAGTTCGGATGCATCGAGTGCTGATCCTTCGGGTACAGTTAGACCGACCTCGCGCGCAATTGCTATAGCAGTGCCTCTATGGTCGCCCGTCATGACTATCGTGCGTATACCCGCGTGCGTTACCCGGGCGACCGCCTCCTTTACCCCTGGTCTCACCGGATCATGAAATGAAAGTAGACCATCGAGGACAATATGCATCGGCTCCATATCGGCCTTGCCTCCCTTATCAATAAACTTTGCGTGAGCTACCCCGAGTATGCGCTTGCCAGAAGAAGCTAGGGTATGGATGCGATCAGAAATTTCTCGGCGCTCCGCCACAGACAAGGTGGAATGGGCAAGTAAAATATCCGGAGCGCCGAAGAATACAACAATGTCGCCGCCATGCTCACGTAAAACTGCTGCAGAATATTTTTGAACAGCATTAAAAGGTGTGGACCGTATGACCGCCCGTGAATCCATTTCGCTTGCATGTACGCCACGCACAGCTGCTCCACGGACAAGCGCAACCTCCATGATCCTTCCTGTGAGTCTCCAGCTCGCCGATGCGTCCTTTGGATTTTCTATAACCACGGTCGAACAACTCATGCCTCGGCGCAGGATATCAGTCTCGGTCATACCACCGAGTGATATAACGTCTGATAGCTCCATTCGAGCCGCCGTCAATGTTCCTGTTTTGTCGGTAAGGATAACCGTCGTACTGCCCAAGGTCTCTGCTGCGACCAACTTTCGTACAACACCCTTTCTCTTTGCCATGCGTTGCACACCAACAGATAGAATGACGGTAAGGGCGACCGGCAGGCCTTCTGGAATAGCAGCGACCGCAATAGCAACTGATGTCAGAAACATGTCGATGACAGAATAGCCGACCACCAGACCAACGACAAAAACAATGACAGTAAGTCCGCCGAGAACAACGCTCGCCTTTACACTGAATGACTTAATGGCCTTTTGAAGTGGAGTATCCTCGCGCTCTGTCGATGCGATTGCTTCAGCAATCTTGCCAAACTCAGTCGTCTTGCCTGTGCGACATACGGCAACAGTGCAGACTCCTTGCGTAACAAGTGTGCCGGCAAATGCCATAGACTCCTGATCTCCCAGAACGGCTGTACCCGCAACTGCTTCGGCAGATTTGGACGCAGGTAACGATTCCCCTGTAAGGACTGCCTCATCGATCTGAAGGTCGCTGGCAAAAAGTATGCGTGCGTCCGCGGGAACTCGATCACCTTGAGACAGTTTGACGATATCGCCCGGAACGATATCTTCTGAATCGATCTCACGCTGAATACCATCACGAACGACGCGTGATCGCTGTTTTAAATATGCATCGAGAGCGGCTAGAGCCTGCTCGGCTTTGTCTTCCTGATAAAAACCCAGAAGTGCATTTACTGCTACGGCTATGAAAATAAATATCGCATCCCTGTAGTGAGCAATTGCCAATGTCACAACAGTAGCCGCAATAAGGACAAGAATGAGGGGGCTTACAAACTGACGAAAAAATATATTTGCGCGCGATACACGGCGGGGCGCCTCGACCCTATTTTTTCCCTGGGCGGCGAGGCGCCCCGCCGCTTCACCCTCAGACAAACCACTTTCAATATCAGTATCCAGTACTACAACAGCGTCCTGTGCTGACAACGACCATATTGCACCTATTTCATTAGAATTAAATTTCATATACCAATAATGGTACCACACGTCCAAACCACAATAGTCATGAATTAGCGTAATCGACATCAGACTCTTACGGCTTCATATTGAAGCCACACATTACAAGCCATAACCCATTCAAATAGGCTCGAAGCTATCTTCAAAATGATCGGTAGTGCCCCAAAAAAGCTCGTATCCAAAGGTATTCGCGGCATCATTGAGGACGGCGAATGGGTGATAGCTCAAAATGTGTCCCCTATGCTCAAAGACTCTATGATTGCTTCGGCAGCACGGTCTGTAGAGCACTATGAGATAGCAGGCTATAAGAGCGCCGTCATCGAAGCACGGAGTCTAGGGATAGTGGATGCAGCGGCACTCCTTACGGAAACCCTTGTCGAAGAAGAAGCGACGGACAAAATATTGGCAGGGGCAATGAAGGCAGCATTAAAAGAAGCGTAATTAAAAAGTAACCAACAGTCATGTCAAAGAATACAACCATAGGTATAATTATCGGAATCGTCGTCGTGCTTGTAGGTGTTGCAGTCTATTATCAATCTCGACAAGATGCAGCAGAGCCGGTTGTGACTGAAACAACAACTAATTCTTCAGTAACATCAACCCCTCGCGCAAACTCAACTATTATTGGAACTGTATCCGTAGCGCCTACATCCACCTCGAGCGCAGCGGTATCTGTAGGAACTCCTGGGTATACCGACTATACGATGAAGGCTGGAGAAAGCATCAATATCGCTGGCCACACGGTAACCCTCACAGCAATCGGTACGACCGACACAAACGTAAAGCTTGTTAAAGGTCCAACAACAAGTAATCGGACTTACAAACTCAATATTCCAAACACAGGCTACGGATTCACTGGTGAGATCCGCAGCATTAACACAACGACAAAATCAGTAGTCTTTCGTATCACCATCCTCCCGTAATCCGACATCTTATCCAATAAAAAAACCGCCACTTCGGCGGTTTTTTTATTTTAAATAAGCATCTGGTCAATGCCATCCCACCAACCATCGCCATCAGTATCGTCTTTACTTGGATTAGTCTTTACACAAGTCTTGTCAGCAATTTTTGAGCCCGCACAATTCTCATCCATATCCGTAATACCATCCTTGTCTGCGTCATTCATCATTGCCTGAAGGTCTGCCTCTATTTGGACCGGACCTTTGTTGGTTCCTGCCAGTAATACCGACCAACCAAGACTGGAATCCTTGAGGAGCTTCCACACCCCTTTGTCTTTGATAAAGAAAAGAGTATTTCGGGAATAACGAGCAGTCGTCGTCGAATTCTCCTTTATGGCCGAACTACTGTAAATTGCCTGTCTGTCGTCCCGAACACGGAGAGAAAAATCAGATGAGCGCAGCTTTGACGCATCTTCGTAAATGTACGACAGCAAAGCATCAGTGGTCGTAGATGGTGTCGAAGTAGAAACCTGATGATACGAAATTGCATTGAGTGCGGTGACATCCTTATTCCGTAGTGCTGCTACATATGCATCAACAAGTGGCCATAGATTGTCTGCGGATACTGACTGGGCCGAAGCTGCTGTGGGCACAGTGGCCGAGGCAGTCCCGGCTGATGTTGGAGAAGCCTGGTTTTGATTTAGAACCGGAGTCTCCTTGTTCAAATCTGTCTGTAGATTTTTCTGTTCTGTGGTCTTTGAAAGGAATGGGATTGCATCGCTCAGATATGCATATACCGCGCCTCCAACAACGAGCAAAAAAAGTACAGTAATTATGATGAGCCCTCCCTTCTTACTTTTTGGCGCAGGTTGCACAGATGTCTGTGGCATAGTTGTGACCGGTGCTACAGCCGCCGCAGGAGAAAAAGCATTAACGGGTGCAGTTACCGGTGCTGCAGGAGCCGAAACCGGCCCAGAAACTGGACCCAAAGAAATAAAAGCCTCTTGCGCATCCGACATATTCCACCCTCCGCTAACGAGACTTTGCTTGATTGTCTCATCACTCACGCCCACTGCCCGCTCAGACTTTATATACTCGATTAATTCTTTTGTTATCATATGAAATTAATTTTGACCTTTATTTCTGCCAAAGACCCTTATATTGTGCCTTATTCTGCCAAAGGAAATAGAGGTTGAGCAAAAACAGTACATTACCCATGATGGCACCACTCGTAAACAATCCCCCATCGAGGAATGCATGGAACGCCACAATGTTGACCGTGATTGGCAATATGAGGAGTGCGACGAGTGCCATTCTGTTCATAATGATGAGAACAAGGCTCGCGGCAAATACAAGTGCCATAATCCAGGTGATGTAGCCGCTCGCCATGATTATTTCTATAAAAGCGAATGCCTCGATGCTGTTATACATATCAGCGGTCGGTGCAGGAAACATGACGGTTACCCCAAGGATAGGAGTGATGATCAAAAGGCCAAGGACAATTCTAAAGATTATGTTTAGTATTTTCATATGAATTAATTTATTACTCGGTGGTCTTGCCATCGAATTCGTCGGTGGTATCGGCCTCTGCACTCGCCTTTGTGACGTGGATGACACCGTCCCGATGATGCGGCGGCATATATATAGTGTAGAGCTTCATTGACTCTGAACCTGTATTGATAACGTTGTGCTTTGTGCCAGCCGGGACGACAATACCACCGCCGTCGGCAATGTTGTGCGAAATACCATTCAAGATCGTCGTGCCCGTACCCTTTTCCACGCGCAAAAATTGGTCGACATCATGAATCTCTTCGCCGATTTCCTCCCCAGGCAAAAGCGACATCAGTACGAGCTGGCTTTTCTTGTCAGTATAGAGAACTTTACGAAACGCATCGTTCTCCAAAGAGTGTTTTTCTATATTAGTTACATATCCTTTCATATATTTAGTTTATCACGATTAGTTGAGCGACCAGATCGAATAGTTGAGATACGCAGCAAAGCTCACCCAGGCAATATATGGTACCAGAAGCCACATAGCAGGCTTTGATATCTTATAAAAAAGAATCATGGTCCAGAGGATCGCAATCCACATTAGGATAATGTTCGCCAATGCCCACGCAGGGCTTTGTAATCCAAAGAATACTATTGACCACGTTGTATTAAGGATAAGTTGGAGGCCAAAAACGTACAGTGCCTTCCGTACATCCTTGCGGTCGAGACCCTTTTTCCATACCAAAAACACAGCAGTGCCCATGAGCGCATAGAGAGTAGTCCAGACCGGACCAAATAACCAGCTTGGCGGATTAAGGGCAGGCTTTGTCAATGTGGTATACCACGTAGAAATCGCGGACATTGTAAATACTGAACCAATGATACCCGCAAGCTCTGAAACAAAAATTGCAATGATCAGTTTTAAAGAGTTTTTCATTCATATATTTTATCACACGACTGCCCGGTAGCGAGTGTTATTTAGATGCACGTTGACATATACCCCCTAGGGGGTATATACTACTCAGCATGAAAATAGAAAAAGAAAAAATAGTTCGTCACCTTAAAATTATCGAAGGTCAGGTCCGTGGTCTTCGAGAGATGATTGAAAAAGATACCTACTGTATTGATGTCATTACCCAGGCCTCTGCTGTAAAACAAGGCATATCAAACATTGAAGACAAACTTTTAGAGCATCACCTTGGTCATTGTCTTGTAAATCAGATCAAGGAAGGTAAATCAGCCAAGGCAACAGAAGAAATTATTAAGGTGTACCGCTTAAAAAGAAAATAAGATGAAACTATCAGTATATTTAGCATCAGGCCTTGTGGTAGTTGGTGCGGTTTTAGGTGTCGGCTATGGGTATTACCTTACTCCCGAGTACAAGACCTCAATGTATGAGAGAAACGCAATGAGTTTAGGTCAGGCGGACAGAACTTTTGATTTGAGATATGTAAATGCCATGATCGCCCATCACCGTGGCGCAATGCTTCTCGCAGAACAGTTGAGTGAAAATACCACTCGACCAGAAATGAAGACTCTTTCTCAGAGTATTCTAAACGATGAGCCAAAAGCCATTGCTGAGCTATATGTGTGGAAGAAGGATTGGTACCGAGACACAAAAAGCGTGAGAGATCCTCTTGTAGCAAATCTTGGCCCTCGTGGCGACACCTTTGATTTACGCTTCCTCAATGCCATTATCGCCCATCACGAGGCCGGCATTGTAATGACAAAGGAAGCGAAATTAAAATCAAACCGAGCAGAGATACTGGACAATGCAAATGCAGTCGAGGCTTTCCTTTCAAACGGTATACAAACACTCAAAGGGCTCAGGGCGACTTGGTACAACATATAAATGACCATGACTACACAAATTTTAAAGGTAAAAGGGATGCATTGTGCTAGTTGTGCATCCATAATTTCCAAAAAACTTTCAGTTTTGCCCCATATTCACTCGGTTTCGGTGAATTATGGAAATGAAAAGGCAAAGATTGAGTATGACGACAGTCAGGTTTCAGTTCATTCTATGAATGATGAAATACGTAAGCTTGGCTATACCCTTTTACCCGAGAAGGATTCTGCCGAGAGCGAACACGGTCATGTAGCCACAAGCGCAAGCGAGCTCGATGAACTCAAAAATAAAACTGAGTTCATACTCCCTATCACAATCGCGGTTTTTGGTCTCATGATGTGGGATATTCTTGCTCGAACAACTACATGGATGCCAAATCTGCCTATCCCGATGGAACTTTTTAACACCATTTCAATGGTCTTGGCCACGGTTGCATTATTCTGGGTTGGTAAACCTTATTTGCAAGGAGTGGTTAGATTCGTAAAACATAGAGTTGCAAATATGGACACACTTATCGGTCTGGGTACGCTTGTTGCCTATACCTATAGTATCCTCGTCACCCTCCTGCCTTCTCTTGGTGTGTTATTGCGCGTGCCGGAGTACACCTACTTTGACGTCACTATTGTTGTCATTGGTTTCATAACACTTGGTAAATATCTAGAAGCCCGATCAAAGCAGAAAACGGGCGATGCTATTGAAAAACTGCTCCGTCTCCAGGCAAAGACCGCTATCGTTGTTCGTGATGGAAAAGAAATTGAGGTGAAGATTGATGAAGTCATGCATGGTGACAAGATTGTAATAAAGCCGGGTAGCAAGATTCCTGTCGACGGGCTCGTTCTTGAAGGTAACTCATTTGTTGATGAATCAATGATTACCGGTGAGCCAATCCCTGTCGAGAAAAAGAATGGTGACACAGTTGTTGCTGGAACAATCAATACGAGCGGTTCGTTTGTGTTCGAGGCTAAAAAAGTGGGAAAAGAAACTTTGTTGTCTCACATTATAAAAATGGTTGAAGAGGCCCAGGGTAGCAAGGCTCCTATCGAGGCACTTGCTGACAAAATCTCTGGCATATTCGTACCGATCGTACTCGTTATTGCTTTTGTCTCCCTCGCATTATGGCTCTCGGTTGGTTCTCAATTCATTGGATTTTCACAGGCAGTGTCATTAGGAATTCTGTCGTTTGTTAGCGTGCTAGTTATTGCTTGTCCTTGTGCACTTGGCCTGGCAACCCCTACCGCAATCATTGTCGGCGTAGGCAAAGGTGCACGAAACGGAATACTCATTAAAGACGCGGCGTCTCTAGAATACTTGCATAAAGCAGATACAGTGGTGGTAGACAAAACAGGTACTATCACAGTAGGTAAACCAACAGTGGTAAATATCCATAATGTATCCAAACAGAGTGATGATGATTTCATCCGCATCATCGCTTCCCTAGAAAATAAATCTGAGCATCCAATCGCACATGCCATTGTGCAGTATGCGAGGAGTAAAAATATATCGCTGGTAAAAGCATCAAGCTTTTCAATCATTCAAGGTAAAGGCCTCAAAGGGGTGGTCGATGGTACAGAATATTTCATTGGCAACGCTCAATTGCTTCGTGAGCTTGAAATTTCATTTGACCAACGTCAATTAGAACAATACACCTCGCAAGGAAAGACTCCTGTACTTTTATGTACCCAGGATGACTTTCTTGGGTTTATCATGGTTGCAGATGAGGTGAAGAAAGAATCGAAAGATGCAGTCGCGAGTCTGCATAAACTCGGTATAAAAGTAATCATGCTAACGGGAGATGACGAAAAGGCTGCAAAATACATAGCCTCTCTTGTTGGTATAGATGAAGTAGTTGCTCATGTACTGCCACAGGACAAGATGGAAAAAATCAAAGCACTTCAAGCCCAAGGAAAAATAGTGGCCATGGCTGGTGATGGCGTGAACGATGCGCCCGCACTTGCCCAAGCCAATGTTGGTATAGCCATGGGGACTGGAACAGATGTAGCGATCGAATCAGCCGGCATAACACTCCTGCATGGTGATATCTCTAAGCTTGTAAAAGCAATCAAACTCTCGAAAATCACTATGCGCGGGATCAAGCAGAATCTATTCTGGGCTTTTATCTATAATATTGTTGGGATTCCCCTTGCCGCTGGTTTGTTCTATCCTATATTTGGTTGGTTGTTAAATCCAATATTTGCTGGATTTGCTATGGCTATGTCATCAGTGTCCGTGGTATCGAACTCACTTCGTATTAAAGCTAAAAAATATAATTAGTATGATTACAAAAAAACATACCTTCCGTGTACAGGGCATGCACTGCAGCGCTTGTGTGCTTTTGACAGAGAGCGAGCTCGGCGAACTTCCTCATATAACCCACGTCTCAGCGAATCTCAATACTAATTCCATAGAAGTCACCGGAGATTTCGGCAATAAAACAGAGGAACAGATTGCCGAGGAGCTAACCATACCTCTCAAGCCGCATGGCTACGCTGTTTCAGCTGGAAACTCTGTTGATACGACTGACGGAGAGAGATGGAAGGATTTTAAAATCGCGGTACCGATAGCCCTGGGCTTTGCTGTTCTCTTTGTAGTGTTACAGAAAATAGGAATTGTAAACCTAGTTAATGCAGGCAATGTGACCTACGGTACAGCATTCATGATCGGTATTGTCGCCTCCCTTTCAACCTGCATGGCGGTCGTTGGCGGACTAGTTCTATCGATGTCTGCAACATTTGCCAAAGAAGGAAATAAAGTAAAACCGCAACTCATGTTCCATGCAGGACGAATAGTTTCATTCTTTATGTTAGGTGGAGTGATTGGGGTGGCCGGATCAGCATTCACACTCTCTACTTCTGCCACATTTATACTAGGCCTAGCTATCGGCATCATTATGCTCATTCTCGGAATTAATCTCCTTGATACCTTTCCATGGGCAAGGAAATTGCAGCCGTCGATGCCAAAGTTCATCGCAAAATACGCGTACGGAGTATCGAAATACCATCAAACTTTTACTCCGCTTCTTGTTGGTATTGCCACATTCTTCTTGCCCTGCGGATTCACCCAATCAATGCAGCTGTATACTCTCACCACAGGAAGCTTTCTCACTGGTGGACTTACAATGCTTGCGTTTGCACTGGGCACATTACCAGTTTTAGCAGTCATCAGCTTTAGCTCCTTCAGCATTCAAAAAAGTTCAAAGACGGGAATATTTTTCAAGACAGCTGGACTGATAGTCATCATGTTCGCTCTCTTTAATCTTATTAATAGCCTGGTGGTCATTGGGGTCATACCACCGGTATTCAATTTCTAGTATAATCCTGTTTATGAAAGCAATAATTATTTCTATCATTACGGCCATAATCCTCATTGGAGGGGTTTTTGTACTCACTGGAGACAATGATGCTGGGCAGGTGCAAAGTATTAATAATGTCAGCATTGTTGATGGAAAGCAGATTATAGAGATAGATGCAAAAGGTGGATATCAGCCCCGAAAAAATATTGCCAAGGCGGGTCTTCCAACTATTATCCGATTCAACACGACGGGAACTTTTGATTGCTCATCATCAGTTCGTATTCCGAGCTTGAATATAAGCGAATCTCTGCCCCAATCAGGAACAACAGAAATAGACATTGGTATCGGTCAAACCGGTACACTCGATGGTTCGTGTGGAATGGGCATGTACCCCTTTGAAGTGGAATTTCAAGAGTAATTTTTTTAGTGTTACGTCCTGCATTGTTTTGGTTGCCAAATATTAAAGCAAGGCTATAATCACAACATTCAAACTTATGGCGGAACGCATCAAAAATGAAGTGGGTAAGCTTCGTATGGAAAGCGGTGTAACCCAAGAGGATTTGGCTGCAAAAGTGAATGTGAGTCGTCAGACCATCATTGCGCTTGAAAAAGGCAACTATACCCCGTCAATATTACTAGCCCTAAAGATCGCTGGGTTCTTTTCAATGCCTGTCGAAAAAGTATTCAAAATATCATATGAAAAATAACATTAAAGAAACCGTCGTCACCCTCGGTCTTATCATCATAGCAGTACTATTATTGAACCCCTTTCATTTCTGGATGCCAGACATGATGGTGATGAGTATGCTAGCCATCGCACTGGTCCTCTTTGGTGTATTTGCCAGCTTTATTCTCCGTGAAAAATCTATTGATGAAAGAGATACCCAACATCGAACACTTGCAGGTCGCAATGCCTTCCTTGTAGGGTCCGCAACGCTTATACTCGGCATTACTGTACAGGGATACTCGCACGCAGTAGACCCCTGGCTTGTGGTCGCGCTTATTGTGATGGTAGTAACCAAAATTGGCACTCGCATGTGGAGCGACAGGAATCTCTAAACCTAGACTTGAAACTAGTTATCCTCTAATACTATGTAAAGTAGACTTTACATAGTATTTTACATTTTATATACTTAATGAGTATTAGTAACTAATGGTTGATACCGTCTTGAATCACATGAATAAGAAAATAGGAATTACTATCGGAGTTATAGCACTAGTGATCGTTGCCGGAATATATGCATCTATGGGTGATAAAAACGGCGCCGCAAAAACTGATAGTGTAATGAAAATGGACGAGGCAGCAATGATGGACAAGGCCGACACCATGATGAAAGCTGGCTCATACGAGGCATATAGCGTCGACAAGATCGCACGAGCAGAAACCGGTGATGTCGTACTCTTTTTCCACGCATCATGGTGTCCATCGTGCCGTGGTCTTAACGGAAGCATTGAAGGCAACCTCAAATCTATTCCAGAAAATGTGACTATTTTAAAGACCGACTACGACAAAGAAACAGAGCTCAAGAAAAAATACAGTGTAACGTACCAGCACACACTCGTGCAGGTTGATAAGGATGGAAATATGATTAAAAAATGGTCGGGTGGATCTAGCCTCGATAATCTCCTATCACATATACAGTAATATGATTTTCTTCCTCATATCAATCCTGGCTGGCGTATTTACGGTTGTAGCACCTTGTATATTGCCCTTGCTGCCGATTGTTATTGGGGCATCAGAGGCAGGTGAGAAAAAAATTTCGAGACGGGCAATTACTGTTATCGGATCATTGTCGGTATCCGTAATGATCTTTACACTTCTACTGAAAGCTACGACCCTCTTTATATCCATTCCCCAAATATTTTGGAATAGCCTTTCAGGTGTAATCATAGCCCTCGTTGGCTTGGCAATCGTATTCCCATCACTTTGGGCAAAGATTCCGTTTGTTGCCAAACTCAACATATTCAGCAACAAAGCCGTTGGAACTGGATATCAAAAGAAGAACTACAAAGGAGACATGCTTATGGGTCTTGCTCTCGGTCCCGTGTTCACGACCTGCTCCCCGACGTACCTATTCATTATAGCTACCACATTACCCGCAAGCTTATTTGTTGGGTTGATCTACCTACTAGGATTTACACTTGGCCTGGCTTTGGCTCTACTCCTCATTGCGTACTTTGGACAAAGAATCGTAAACAAAGTCAGCGGGCACATGCAGGCGACAGGACGGATAAAACAAGCATTTGGCGTCCTCATTATACTTGTGGGTATCCTCATCCTTACCGGCTACGACAAAAAATTGGAGACATTGATACTTGATTCAGGCTACGGAGCGACAATTCAACTCGAAGACTCACTAATAGAAAGATTTGCTCCAAAATATATAAAAAATACTATGAACCAATCCCCTACAGAGAAAAGTGCTATGCGTGCCGAAGAGCGCCAAACAATAACTTTGGCAGGTGGCTGTTTCTGGTGCACGGAAGGCTATTTCCAAGAGCATCCTGGAGTAATAGATGCTGTTTCAGGGTACGTGGGCGGAAGCGAACAGGATGCTTCGTATCTAAAAGTTTCAAATGGCACAACCAAGCACCGTGAAGCCGTGCAGATAACATATGACCCTAAAGTCATATCAACTGAGGGGATATTAGATATCTACTGGTCCCATATTGATCCTACAGATGCTGAAGGTCAGTTTGCCGACAAGGGTTTCCAATACACTACAGCAATCTTTTATCACAATGATGAACAGAAAGAGGTTGTCCTCGATTCCAAAAAGCGTTTAGAGCAAAGCGGACTATTTACTAAACCAGTGGCAACCGAGGTGTTGCCGTTTACCAATTTCTTTAAGGCCGAAGAGTACCATCAAGACTATTATAAAAAGGCTTCTGCCCATTACGAATTATATAAGAAAGGATCAGGCAGAGCTGGTTTTGTCGAGGAAACATGGGCAAAAGATGCAGCTATTAAGTTTCTAGAAACTGAACAAACAAAATCCATGAAGAAAAATACGAGAACAGACTACAACTATACAGAGGCAGAAATCGCAGAGATGCTCAAGAACCTTGATCCTCTCGCATATCATGTCGTGGCAGAAAATGGTACAGAGTCACCATTCAATAACAAGTATTGGGATAATAAGGCAGAGGGTATTTATGTCGATATCGTTACGAAAAAGCCATTATTTTCAAGTACACACAAGTATGATTCAGGCACTGGCTGGCCGAGCTTTTGGAGAACTATTGATGATGATTCAGTAACCCTTCATGCAGACAATTCCCTGTCGACAACCCGAACCGAAGTGCGAAGCGATGCAGGTCATGTCGGCCACGTATTCGATGACGGCCCTGTTGAAGAAGGTGGTCGAAGGTTTTGCACTAACTCAGCATCGCTTTTGTTTGTGCCAAAGGAAGAGATGAAAAGTCAGGGATATGAAAAGTATATGTACTTGTTTAATTAAAACTTAGACTTTGCACTTGAAACAGAACCGCTACGAGAATTATTAAAGTTAAAATCAAAATTCCAACCTGTACTTTACGTACCTCTTGAATTTTTTCCTTAAAAGCCACCTCACAGACGTTGCCGGGACAGAGCTGTGGCTTTTTCTTTGTGATCCATTCATACATTTTACATCCAATACAAATTCCAAATGATGTCTCAGAAAAAAGTAGAATCAGACAGATGCTACATACAATGAGATTTACAATTCCAGTTACATTAAAAACAAAAAGTAAAAAACCCATACACGTAGCCATACCGAGCCCAAGTGCCCATGCAAAATACTTTTGTGGTGCTCCTGTATATTCAGGCTTTTGATTTTGAACAAATATTCTTCCCAAAATCATCGCCGGTGCGTATTCAGGATTTATAAATAACCTAATACAAAATTCAATAAAGAAAAATATAACGAACATTTTCAAGAACAAAAAGTTCTGATCCAAATATGCGTTATAAAATGACAGTGTGGCAAAAAAGAAAAGTATTCCGGCAGCCGCACGCACTTCCCTTTCATTAAATACTGGTATTTGATATCCCGTTACTATTTCTCCAAATTTTTTCATATGCACATACTGTATCATTTGTTTGGGCAAAACCCCACAGATTGTGGGGTTTTGTTGGGCTTAAAGTGTTTGAATTCTTACCCGTGTACCTACTTTAAATTGCCGGTCGCTATAATTTTCAACTGCCTAACATCTTCCAAATCAACTTCTCGTGCAAGATTAGTTTTATACGCAACGAGTGACTGAAATGGCTCTATGGGTACTTTTTTGCCGTAGACCTCCCTGGCTTCAAAGTCATCGAGCCTAGTTACCCATTTTTGCCACAACTTTGTATTTTGATTAAAAAACAAGGCATTGGTAGACGCTATATCGATTTCCTGTCCGAGATGTTCCAGCGTCATGAGATTGAGATCCCAATTTTCATCCTGATATCGTGCTGGACCAAAGATGATATACGGTTTTATATTTTCTTTAATAAGAGGAATATCTTCGTCTTTTATTTGAATATCAATATCCGCAAGCTCACGCTTTACTCCGTATACCTGGGCGGCAAAGCCCCCAGAAATTCGATAACCAATCCCCTTCTGTTCTAAAAGGTTTATTATCCAAAGAAATGCCTTTTCTGTTTCTTTCATATATCAAAATATTATATTACACCCTAGACTGGTTCAGAACATCAACAAACAGAGATGTATCACCTGACTCAAGAGGAAGTAAAAATGTTAAAATCATTTTATGAAAAGGAATCGCTCTGCCGGAATAGTCATAAAGGATAATAAACTCTTAGTGATGCGTCGGATTAATAGTGGTAATGAATACTGGGAATTTCCTGGAGGTGGTCAAGAAAATGAAGAGACTCTCGAACAAACAGCGATACGTGAAATTTACGAGGAAACAACCCTGAGGGTTAAAACAGAAAGACTTATATATCACATTATCTGGGACACTGGTGAAGAGAATTTCTTCTACCTCTGTAAATACATTTCTGGTGAACCGCAACTTAGACCCGGCTCCAAAGAGTTTGAGCTGACGCAGGCTGGCGGTCAGATATATGAACCAATGTGGATTAATATCGAGAAATTACCGACTCTAAAACTGTATCAGTTTGAAATCAGGGATTTGTTTTTGAATGACTACAAAAACGGTTTTCCAGAGCATGTGCAAAAATTAAGTATTAAGTTTGCCGAGAGAAGGCACATATAAAACTAGCATTTTATGACGCCGACAGGTCGCTTTCACCAAATTACTCTGCTCCGCGGCTTGGATCGCGAGTACGCTTCTCGGTCCTTACAGGACCAGTACCGGTTTCCCATTTTCTCGCTTGGAAAGCTCGAAAATATGGGAGAACCTTTTCTCGTCCAAGGCGTAGACCCTCTGGGTCTACTCCGCGGAGCAGGTATGAAAAAACCACCAATTGGTGGTTTTTTCATACCTGCTCCATACCGTGGACGCATTCAGAACTCGTTGGTTGAGCAATTCAGAGCCTTAAACTGGATGAATATCAAAAGTAGACTTGAATTTAGTGCTATTCTAGAACTCTTTCCCAAAAATCCAGCTATTTTAGCGTAGTCCTT
Organism: uncultured Candidatus Saccharibacteria bacterium; assembly: GCA_964368565.1. Taxonomy (GTDB): domain Bacteria; phylum Patescibacteriota; class Minisyncoccia; order Phycocordibacterales; family UBA6065; genus UBA6065. The sequence continues at coordinate 12,198 of CAYJAC010000006.1, read as the reverse complement.
ATTTTGTTAAAACAAGAAGAAATCTTATTTTTTCGGTCTATACTGACCTGATTAGAGTGCTTAATAATCTGAATGAGATTCAAAGCATCAAGCCTTACTAGTCTATTTCTAAAAATAATCTTATTATCGGCCTTCAACCTATCCATAACCGTCTTATCAATTAGAAGTGGGTCGCTATTTACAACAACCATACTTTCAACATCAAGACAGGTAGTGTAATTTGTCTCTTTGTCTAAAAATACAGCCTGAGAGAGCAAACCATGAGGAGATATTACATTTTTAGATTTTTCCTTACTAAAGTGTCTCAAGAAATGAATATCCCTCCTCGTAAGGCACTCGTTAAAATAATCAAGTATATTTTTAAAAACAGCATATACACGTGATGTAATAATGTAATACATCACCTCAACCCTATCTTCTCTTGTTAATCTGTCCTTTCTTGTAACTTCTCCAACAATAAGAATAAAATGCTCAATACCAGAAGCGTTTCGTGCATCAACAATATCTCCAAAATCGTAGTCCATTTACTTACCTGAGAAATTTGGCAAGATTTTTTGAACATCCAAACTCTCAGCGAGACCGTAGTCAATCACAGCAAAATCACTAGTTGAAAGCCAAGGCTTTTCACGATGTGTTTGATTTGAAAGAGTCTTCGCTTTCGTGGTCTTAAAGGTTTCTACAATACACTTAACTAATTCTATTTCTGAATTAGACAACTTGCGTAAACTATATTCCTTACCATTACTTACAACAAGATTACCATTTCCACCTGCACCCTTTTGTAGCTTTATAAACGGCGAAAGTTGTGACTTAAACTCTTTTCCGAAAATATTTTCAACAGATAGAAGGTCAATACTATTCTTTATACTTGATGGCACTGGACCGTATGGCATTTTAAAATAAACATCATTTGTAACTGATGCACCTCGTGATTTGTAAGAAATGAAATCAAGGTAGTAAAAAAGCTTTAGTAACTTAGTTACATACAAATCTTTTGTATTTTCAGCGAAATAAGATGCAATAATACCGACTTTTTCAAAGTCAATTTTCATATACATAAGTATACATTTTTAACCCATTTTGGCAAAACAAGGATTGAAAGACTTTGTAAACTAAAGTAAAGTAAAAACATGTCCGACTTTCAACCCCAACAAAAGATACTTAACTTCCTTGATGAGTATATTAAATCAGACGCTTTCCAAAAAGCGATTTTACAATTAAGAGAAGAGATTGGAATACCATCTACTGGATTAAACATATCTGAAAATGACCTGACTCAGCTTCTTGATAGTAAAATGCGCTTTCTTAGGGTTGCAATTGGAATAGTAAGCACGGAAAATAGAAAAGAGGTCAAGTTGAGACTGAGAAAAATAGAAGAAAGTTTTCCTGTAAGCAGTATGGATATCACTTTCGCATTTGAAATCTATTTCTATTACAACAAGTACTTAAGAAAACTATTTGAGGACGCACTGTTCATTGATAACGTTTGTAAGATAGTTCCCGCAAGGTCAGATATGATTGAATACTGTGCAGATGACCCCGAGATTAATGAGATATACATAGCACACCAAGAAAATCTTACAGCCAAATACCCTATTGCTTTATATATAAGCCAAGACGCAACCCAAAGAGACGTTGTGGCGTATGTACAGCAGGTATGGGACCTATTCATTCACTACAGCAAGGAATATAAAGATAAGGGGTCTAAAGTTGGAAAGATAAAAAGAAAAAAGAGTTCTATTAAAGAGAGGAATGATTTTATATATCAAAACAGACATCTGCCCCGAAAAAAGATAATGGAGCTAATAACCGATACGTTTGGAGCAGACAAAACCGTTGATTATGGCTATATAGGCAAGATAATCTCAGTTGAAAAGAAGAAAAGAAAAGATGTGTAATACAGATTGTTTCTGATATACACAAAAATCTTATACCCAAACCCACACAAAAGATAACCTGTAGCTACAACCTACGGGTTGTTTTTATGCAGGTAATTATCAATGAAGATAAGTCAGAGACTGGCTTCAAAATACAAGACCTAACCATTGAGGACAGACAAAAGCTGGTCGGTGCTTTTATATGGCTTCTTCAAGAAGATAAGAAACAAAACCCTGCACCTTATCAGCGTAAAAATATAACAAAATGATTGATACTGTGTGCCTATTGATACCGAAAGACAAGCTCACGGTCCTAGACCTTTCTAGTCACGGCGTGCCCAACTGGAATCTACATTCAAAGACGGACCACTACGATAAGTATGTAAAAAATCCTTCCAAGAGCGATATAAACAGTGGTTTATACTTCCCTCGCCTTACTGGTTACAGACGAAAAGGGTTAGCACAAGATGTTAATGTTCGTATAGAGTTCTCTGCTCCAAAACTTGTATTCATGAATAACCTAGAAGAACTTGAGGACAAAGATTTTTCTAGGGTTATTGATACACTACAAGAAAGACTTAAGATTATGGGTATTCTAGTCTCAAAATCTATCCTCCAAAGCGCCTCTGTAAGTTCGGCTCACTTCTCAAAGAATATCCTGCTTGAAGACGGCTACACTGCAAACCATTTAATCTCTGAAATGAACAAGGTAGACCTACGGAAAAGCTTTGACTTCGCTAAGACAAGATTCATAAATGACGGACAGAGCCTCTACGCTCACGCAACCTCACACCAGCTCGTTATCTACGACAAAGTAGCCGATTTGGGTAAAGACAAAAAACGAGCGATAGATAAAGACCAACCATCCTATCAAAGAGACCTCTTCAGTGAACTTTCAAAAAGAGAAATGACTGAAATAATACGTTTTGAGGTTCGCCTAAGCCAGAAACAAAAGATGAATAAAGTACTTGAAGATTTAGGTTATACAAAAAACCCAACCTTTCAAGAAGCATTCAGCACCGAGATGAGTAAAAAAGTTGTTGGTACCTATTGGAAAAAACTTATCAAAGAACGCAACCTAGGGCTTTTCTCATTATCTGTAAGTATTAAAGATATACTGCGAAACCTGTTCATAGCCGACAAGACATTAAAGCCTAAACAAGCTATATACCTTCTCGGACTATTCCAGCTAGCAAAGGACGAAAATGGAATGAGACAGTTACGGACAATTCTCACAAAGAGGTCCCATGACAGGACTTGGTATCGCATCACAAAAGATATGCGACAAGCAAGTGAACTCATCACTAAAAATAATCTAAAGGACTGGGTTACTCAATTAGATAGAAAACTAGAAGATTATCAGCCGTACAGAAACAAAAGTTGTCCCCTGACCATAGTTGAGGTGTAAAGCAGTGTAAAGTATACTGAAAGCATGATAATACTTCTTTTACTACTAATATTGGTTGCAATTCTTTACTCAACAGAACGAGGTCGTGAACTGCTTACAGATTTTGCAATGCTACCTATTAATCTGATTCTTTATCCTTTCATCGCATCCAATGAGAGAAAAGAGAAAGCACGTATTAAAATGGAGAAAAAAGCGCAAACTGATTTCAAACAAAGTCTAAGCACTGAAGTATTAACTCTAATAAAAGAAGAATTTTTACTCAAAGAGCGCCTGCTTGATATATACGGACAAATTTCATTGTATAAGAAGTTTGAAAATGGCGAAGCTGACATAATCTACCTTAAAGATGAAAACAGTATCTTACACATGATTAAACCAGAAGAAATACAAAAACTTAAAAACAAAAAATGAAAGAAAAAGAGTTCTACAAAGCAGAAGATTTAGCTGAGTTACTAGAGGTAAACATCATGACCATTTACCGCTACATAAAAGCTGGTCGTTTGAAGGCATATAAAATTGGCCGTGAGTTTCGGATTGATAAAAGTGAGTTTAATAGATTCCTTAACAGCGTTAAAACAAAATAATGAGAACAATAACTGAACTGAATGGTAAAGCGTGGTATAGATTCTTGAAAGTTATTTACGTCACACTGATACTATTGGTCAGCACATCTAGTGTGATTTCCATTTTTCAAGATATTGGAAGTCATCAAACAGACTATTTGGTAACATGCAATAAAGGAAACAAATCTACTTTTCTAGCTTACAAAGATAAAGGTATCTATATTTCCTATGACTGGGAACGTAAAACACCACCTTACAAGGGATTTACCCCGGAGGTGTTAACTGCAAATTCTATTAATGCTCTACAAAATGCTTGTGATATAGCAAAAGAAGAACAATTTGTTCAAGACAGCCTTTTAATGAAATTAGGATTTACAGAAGGATTATTTAGCATAAATCAGATTAAAGTTAATATTTTTACAACCGCGAACGCATTCGGCTGGTCTCTACTATCAATCGCTATAATATTAACTGTTGCTGAAATTTTGAGAAGGATTTTTTACTACATTTTACTTGGAACCCTTAGACCAAAGAAAAATGCATGAAAGCAATCATCGTAGCAAGAGTATCAACAGATGAACAAACAGAGACTTCCCCAGAGGCGCAGCTCTTCAGGATGAAAAGTTATTGTCAAAGTGAAAAAAATCGCTTTGAAATAATAGAGGAGTTCAATTTCACGGAAAGTGCATATGGAACCAAACGAGATGCTTTTGATAAATTGCTTGAAGTTATTGAACAAGTAAGTAAGAAAGAGAAAGTTGCAGTCTGTTTTGACAAAGTGGACCGTCTTTCAAGGAACATCTTTGATAAGCGTGTTGCCCTACTCTATGAAAAAGCTGTAAGCAACGAAATAGAGCTTCACTTTGTTTCGGATAGTCAGGTAATAAACGACAGAATGAATGCGGGAGATAAGTTTGCATTCGGAATGAAACTTGGACTATCTAAGTATTACTCTGATGCAATCAGTGACAACGTAAAGCGGGCCTTTGAACAAAAACGAAGGAATGGACAGTGGACCGGAGCTGTTCGTTTAGGCTACCTCAACGTTGCTTTGGATGAAGAGAAAAGATTACGCAAGGACATAATCACTGACCCTGAACGAGCACACCTTATTCAAAAGATGTTTGATTTGTATGCAACAAACCAGTGTTCGCTTGAAACAATACGAACGAAAATCACAGAGCTTGGACTAAGAAGCCTTCAAGGAAAAAAGCTATCAAAAAGTGGTATTGAGAATATCCTAAAAGATAGCTTTTATTGTGGTATTGCTATGTCAAAAAAGCACGGTTCATACCCTCACAAATACGCCTGTTTGATAACCAAAGAACTCTTTGAGAGGTGCAAGGAAGTACGTACCAAACGCAATGTAAGCCCTTACAAGGCTCAATCTAGGGACTTTATATTCAAAGGGTTGCTCAAGTGCCAGAACTGCGGTTGTTCAATGACAGCAGAGGTAAAGACAAAGAAGAGCGGTCTCACGTTTACTTACTACTCTTGCACCAATGCTAAGGGTATCTGTAAACGAGTATATATACCTGAAAAGGACCTGCTTAAGCCTGTATATGAGGTTTTGGAGCGATTTGAGAGCATAACAGAAGAAACCCAGAATGAACTCGTTGAAGAACTGCGAAAAACCACTGAAGCCGAAGTGGTATTTCATAGAGCACAGGTAAACCGCATACGAACTGACCACGACAACCTAATGGCAAAAAAGAATCGCTTGCTTGAAGCCTTTTTGGACCAGAGTATTACTAAGGACATCTATGACAAGAAACATACAGAGTATCAGGACCAGATACAGCTTTTGGAAATTGAACTTGCTGAACACACAAAAGCAGACTATGAATACCAGACAACCGTTGCTGTTGTTGTTTCTCTAGCACGCAGGGCAAAGACTATTTTTGAGAATAGTTCTGACATTGCAGGAAAACGAGCTTTTTTGAGCTACATACTTCAGAACCCAGTGGTAAACGAAAAGAAGCTATATTTTTCAATAGCTTCTCCGTTTAATCTCGTTCTACAACTAGCTTCTACAAATCGTGCTCCGCGGCTTGGACTCGAACCAAGGACCCATCCCTTAACAGGGGATCGCTCTACCAGCTGAGCTACCGCGGAATGTTATTTACCGACACCCATATTTTCCACCAAAGCCGTTCCCTCTTCGTTATCTACCAAAACAGCTACCGCGGAATGTTTACCATCTTAGCAGATTTTTTTGACTAAGCAATCACCCACATCGGAGAGCCGGGATATGCTGTTTCTACCCTGTGCATTTTTTTGTAAAAAATACAAAAAAATGCACAGGGCGGAAAAGATGTATCCACGCCGCCCCTTTACCTACCAAGCCCCTGCTCGCCTGCTTACCCACCTGCCCCACCCGACCACCCCGCCTCGAAAGATACTACCCTCCTGAAACGTACTATAATAGAGCATATGGCCGACAATACTACAGATACCCCGCGTACCGCGGCCCAATCAGGCGAAACTGACGCGATTCTCGTCCAGAAGGCTCTTGCTCATGGCGATGAATTTGCGCATATCATCGACAAATACCAAGAGCCCCTCAAGCGCTATATACGGCGCGTGGCGAGGCCAGGACAAGACGATCTAGATATCCTCCTTCAGGATGTCTTTATAAAGGTGTATGAGAACCTCAACGACTTCGACCAGGGCCTACAGTTCTCATCATGGATATATCGCATCGCCCATAACGAATCGATAGATTTTTTGAGGAGAAAGAAGCGGTACGGCACTTCCCTCGATGAAACGTCCGGCGACGAGGAATCAGCGACTATCGGCGAGACGCTCGCGGCTGATACCGACATCGTTGGTGACACTGATAAAGCATATATAAAAAAATGCATCGAGGCAGTACTCGACGACCTTGAACCTAAATATCGATCGGTCCTCGTCCTGAAATTTTTGGAAGAAAAGGACTATGGCGAGATATCCGACATCCTCCGAAAACCACCAGGGACAGTAGCCACCCTAATCCACAGAGCAAAAAAAGAGTTCCGGCGACTAGCAGAAGAAAAAGGAATGCACCTAGGAGGAATATAAACACCATGAAAACATCTCTCACATTACAAAAGCAAATACTCGAGCGCATAAAGGCACAAGGACTAAAGCCAATGCCTCGCGGCTACTTTAAGGCACGCGAATACCTGCTTTGGGGATTCCTTGGAATGCTCGTGGCAGCACTGTCAGTAGGCTTTGGCATGATCGTGTTTATGGTAAAAGGTGCAGACATGTCCCTCTTTACAAAACTCGGACTCACTGCAACTGAAAAGATTCTCTACACTATTCCTTTCTTTTGGATAGCGGCAACCATTGTTGTGGCGACCATTGCATACCTCAATTTCAGAACAACACGCATGGGCTATCGCATCAGCGTTCGACAGTTCATACTTATGGCGGCAGTGGTTGCGGCAGGTCTCGGCTCTATCGCCTATGCATCACGCCTCAGCGAATACGTAGACAATGTAGCTTCGCATAACATTCCTCTGTATAACGCCATCGTGCCCCTCAACACCAATAGTTGGTTTGATCCGGAACGAGGACTTCTCTCCGGAGTCGTTCGTAGCAAGGAAAGCGACGATGACTTCACTCTACGTGACCCTGATTCTGTCCTGTGGCATGTGACCGGCAATATAGTGCAACCAGAAGACTTTACCTTTAATGCCGGAGACCGAATACGCATCATTGGAACCGCCCACGAAGGTGACGAATTTACAGCTATAGAGATTGTGAATTGGAGGGCT
>CAYJAC010000006.1:0-4489 GCA_964368565.1 uncultured Candidatus Saccharibacteria bacterium | reverse complement strand
AACCGCCCACGAAGGTGACGAATTTACAGCTATAGAGATTGTGAATTGGAGGGCTCAGTAACTGGTTCCGGAATCTGCTCCGGGACTACTTCTGGATCAGGTGTACTAATCACTACATCACCCGTACCATCTGGCGTTGTTGTACCTGTATCGCCAGCAGTCTCGCCACCCATGTCACCTATAACATCAGGGGTTGTCGTGCCGCTATCTTCGCTAGTTACGTCTGGAGTTGTCGTACCCGCACCTCCATTGATATCGCCACCTGTGCTTATCGGTGGAGTGATTGTATCGATGCTTCCTTGGCCAGGCTGGGTCTGATCGACAGCTGGGATGCCCGCAGCCGTTCCACAGGTGCCTAATTCGCTCCTAAGGACGCCGTTCTCGACAAACACACATGCTGGCTGGCCCGTCACTCGGTCAAGGATAGTAATTCCAGCCGCTGCCAGATTAGTGCTGTCCCCTACGGTCAATTTCTTTGTAGTTACCAAGTCAGCGACGACGGATACAAATCGTGCAACGTTATTTTCGATGGTAGCACCAACTGATACAAGCCAACCCGACACCATGTCTATGGTAGACGATGCGGTTGTTGTAGCCGTTGTAGATGAAGCAATCAGAGCAAGTATATTAGTTGACGATGCAAATGCCTCGAGCGATGCGATGCGTTCCTCTGCTGCTGCCACACGAGCCGTGACGTCATCGAGTCTCTGTGCCATCTCCTGTACGCCGGCGAGTATGAATGTCGACAGTTTGTACACATCAACTCCCTTTCCACCTACAGCAAGGATCTCCGCAGGGGCCTCTTCAGCAATCAAACCCAGTCGCAACGGCGAAGTATCGGACTCGGTATTGTAACGATAGGTAGCTATACCGATGGTCTTTATTTTTTCAAGCATGCCGACCTTGTCATCATAATTAAGGTACGAAATGCTGTTTTTCGAATCGCGTGTCGATATGTTTACAAATGATGTCGCCGCGATGTCACCCATAACCTGCAGTTTGTATCCAGGAGTTGTTGTACCCGTCATACCTACACCAACATTTCCGTTCTCATCGATCGAGAATTTATCTGCGTCAAAATGCTGTTTAGTCGACACGAATACCGTTATGAGGCCCGTCGTGCTGCTGCCGGTCGCTGACCATGCCTCGAGCGCTGTTCCCACCACCTCCTCTGATCCACGAGCCTTCCGTCCAACACCATCAGTAGATGAAAGAGCAATCTTGTCACCGATAGTGATATTTCCCGCCTCATCATTAACCTTTACCGGCACACGTCCAGACAATGCAACAGGTTTTGAATTTGTGATCTCCTTACCTAGGAGGAGTCCCGGAGCAGTCGAGATGATACCGAGAACCTTATCGCCTCGATGTGCTCGCTTTATGGTACTCGATGCTGTAGTGTCTACGGCAACAATTTCTCCCGCAGACAGAGTAGCGTCAAGCGTTGGATAGTTTTCCGCAAGGTCGATGTCTGTGATTGCTGCTGTGGTTGCGTATATTGTTCCTGCTGTAGTTCCACATGATCCCGTGTCGCGTACACAGAGTGATCCTTGAACAGAGAGAGTTGATACTGGCGTCGTGGTACCAATTCCAACCTTACTCTCAATTGTTGTAAAACCACTACCCCTCATCACAAGTTTTCCTGTATCTGCTGTCTCACCAATATAAAGATCGTATGCAGTTCCACCTGATCCTCCACGATTTATAACACCCAGTGTTCCACCACCAAAATTCAGACGCGGATTACTTCCCAAACCATTCAACGTAAATGTTCCACTTGTGTCAAAAGTTCCTGCATTAGTATCATTTACACGAATTACAAAAGGAAAGTTATTTGCGGTGCCAACGTAGCCCGTGTTTGTAGATGAATTTGCAATGAGCTGAGTCATAACCGCACCAGAGCCAGCGCTGACTGAAATTCTTGAATCAACACCACTGCTGTCTACATGAAGTTTTGATTGAGGTGTTGAAGTCCCGATTCCTATTTTACCTCCAGAGATTGCACTTGATAGCGCAGTCGTAGACGATCCGATACCTGTAGCATAAAGAACACGACCCATGTTGAGCTGATCAGCGGCACTGTTTGCAGTACCCTGACCGATAGAAATTGAATTAGAGAATCCGCCAGTCGAAGTGTAGTTTCCGATGAGGATTGAAGATCGGTCATTTGTCAGATTGTTAACAGTATCATTAAATCCCGCATCGGCTCCAATGAAAATTGATTTTGCGGCATTTGTTGCCCCGTTACCTGCGTTGTTACCGATAAAATTTGAGTATGAAGCGTTCGTGGCGTTATAACCCGCAAATTGACCTGTGAAATTTGAATTATTTGCCGCCGATGCATTGCGGCCCGCATGATAACCAATAAAGTTTGAGACATCTGCATTTGTAGCATTATATCCAGCTAGATTACCTGTAAAGTTTGAGTTTCCAGCATTTGTAGCATTTTCGCCGGCACTTGCGCCAAAAAAGTTTGAGTAAGTTGCACCAACGGCGTTATTACCAGCACTTGCACCGAGAAAGTTTGAGTATGCAGCATCAATCGCACCTCGACCAGCATTTTGACCCAGAAAGTTTGAATACGAAGCGTTAGTTGAACCAAAACCAGAACTATCACCAAGGAAATTTGAGTTAGAAGCGTTTGCTGCATTATAACCTGCGTAATAACCAAGGAAGTTTGAACTTTTTGCGTCTGTCGCGCCATTACCCGCACTGAAACCAAAGAAGTTTGATGATGATGCGTTTAGTGCCAAATTACCTGCAGTCCGACCAAAAAAGTTTGAGTACGGAGCATCTGTTGCACCATTACCCGCACTCAAGCCAAAAAAGTTTGAATGTGATGCTGAAGTAGCGCCTTCACCTGTCGCATAACCAAAAAAGTTTGAATAAGATGCGTGTGTTGCAACATTACCAGAATAACCACCAAGGAAGTTTGAATAAGATGCGTGTGTTGCTCCATTACCTGCATTGTTACCGATAAAGTTTGATCTATCCGCATGTGTTGCACCACTACCTGCATAACCACCGAGGAAGTTTGAGGAGTGGGCGTTTGTTGCACCTTCACCTGCGTAAGCGCCAAAAAAGTTTGAACTCTCAGCATTTGTTGCATTCGCACCAGCGTTATCACCAAAGAAATTTGAATCAGACGCAGCGGTAGCAAGAATACCTGCACCCACCCCAACAAACAAACTGTTTGTTACAGGATTTGAGATTGGAAGATTACCAAGCATAAGTGTTCCTGTTGCTGTGAGATTTGCAACTGAGAGATTTCCTGAAACCAGAGTATTACCTTGGACCGAGAGCACTTGTGACGGAGTTGTCGTTCCAATGCCGACGTTACCATAAATATTCATTCCACCTTGATAGGCATTATTTGCTGGCACAAGCGAGAGCTGTGACTTACCTGATGTCATAACCTGATTAGTACCACTGAATGAAACAGCAACAAATACACCATTACCATACGCCATACCCTGCCATGGATTTGCCTCTGCCGAAGTTCGCAGTTTCCAGTTAATACCATCAGGAGACGTGATAATATTTCCTTCTTGTGATCCTGCAACAAACAAACCATCACCATATGCAACTGAATACCAACCGTTAACAACAGGTGCCGTACGCACAGTCCATGATGTTCCATTTGCGGAAGTCATTATCTTGTTACCTGTGTATGAAACCGCAACAAATGTTCCGTTACCGTACGCAACCTTTTGCCATCCTCCTGTTTGTCCAGCTTGGGGGCTCCATGTAATACCATCAGGAGATGTCATTACCCGATTTGTTCCCACATCAGTGACAGCAACAAAGAGACCGTTACCGTACACTACAGAATTCCATGTATTTGCCTCTGCTGCTAGACGTGGTGTCCATGTAATACCATCAGGAGATGTCATGACGCGATGTGTTCCATCACTCGCTACAGCAACAAACGTACCATTACCGTATGTGACTGACTGCCAGGTATTTGCCTCTGCTGCTAGACGTGGTGTCCATGTAATACCATCAGGAGATGTCATGACGCGATGTGTTCCATCGTATGAAACAGCAACAAAGAGACCGTCACCATATGTAAGTGAGTACCATGTATTTGCTTGTGCTGCTGCTCGCGGTGTCCAGCTCATACCGTCAACAGATGTCATTACCCGATTTGTTCCACCGCTAGCAATTGCAACAAATTGTCGGTTTCCATACACAACCGCTCTCCAAGGATTTGCCTCTGCTGCAGTACGAGTAGTCCAAGTAATACCTCCAGAAACAATATCTCCCGCCACTTCAAGTGCTGAACCTGGATTTACTGATCCGATTCCCACGTTTCCATTATCAAGAACCGTGAACTTTTCAACATTTGATGAGTTTGCAATCGTAAATGCGCGCCCTGTACCTGTACCAGAACCAGTTACAGAAAGTTTTGCAGAAGGAGATGTCGTGCCGATACCGACATTTCCACTGGTATCGATGACCATTCGATCTGTAGAAGCTGTGCGGAATG
>CAYJAC010000005.1:0-45295 GCA_964368565.1 uncultured Candidatus Saccharibacteria bacterium | reverse complement strand
ATCGCAGCCTTTATCGAAATGCCCACATTGGTAAAGCGGTTCGGCAATTTCCGCATCACCATTGCCCTTCTTTTACTCGAACTCCTTTCGCTCGCAGGCCTTATTTCTAGTACAGGTACGCTCGCCATCATTTCCGCCTTCATACTCAACTTCGTCTGCATCTCACTTATAAACTTCACCCTCGACGTATTCTTAGAAGCATTCTCGTCAAATACAACGACCGGCAAGATCCGCGGTACTTTTTTGACCATAGGAAATGCTGCATGGCTCATATCCCCACTTCTTGGTTCATACATATTGGGCGATGAGGCATTCCATCGTATATATGTAGTGAGTGCGGCCCTCATCGTGCCGGTCATAGCCCTTGTGCTCCTCAACCTGCGCAAGATAAAAGAGCCTGAGTACACCCGAGCACCTTTCTGGAAAAGCTTTGGTGAAATCTGGGCGGATAGGAATATAAAAGGCGTGCTTTTAATCCAGTTCTTGCTCCAATTCTTCTTTGCCTGGATGATCATCTATACACCAATCTATCTCCACCAAACAGTGGGCTTTGACTGGCAGACAATTGGTGTGATTTTTACTATCATGCTCCTGCCTTTCGTATTCCTTGAGGCGCCCCTAGGTAGGCTTGCTGACAAGGCGGGTGAGAAACGAATGCTCACTATAGGATTTCTGATTATGGCGGTCTCTACGGCCCTTATAGCGTTTGTAACAGACCATAATGCTGTTATCTGGACCATCGTGCTCTTTATGACACGTGTTGGTGCAGCAACCGTAGAAGTAATGACCGACACGTATTTCTTCAAGAAAATCGATGCATCTAAAACCCACATCATTAGCTTCTTTAGAACCGCTCGCCCCCTTGCCTATGTTGTTGGCCCTATCATTGCAACCATCCTATTTACCGTATTTGATATGAAGGGTCTCTTTATATTCCTCAGCCTTCTTATGCTCTACGGTGTACGATACAGCCTCTCTATAGAAGACATAAAACCCCGCGCATAAGCGTGTACAAAAGCTAGAACTTATAGCCCGGAGTGTCATCCTTGCCGTCAATAAAATTTTTGGCCTCGATAACCTTTTCTAGATAGCGTCGTAGATTGGTCTTGTCTGTATCGGCAAGCTCCTCTTTTGAATATACTTTTACTAACGTCCGCAATAAAAAACCCATAACTTCATTCAGATATTGGGTCTGAACTGGCTGGCGAACACCCTCAGGAACGTCTCGAAGTATTTGAATACAGGCATCCTGTCCAAGCGAGGATATGATAGCCCGAGATGAAAGTAGATATGTACTCATGGTTTTTATTCATAAATGACTGGCACGCTCGTAAATTTGCCCTTTCCGACTATTACGTGGTCGACAAGAGATATACCCATGATCTTTCCTGCATCTATCAGTTGTTTGGTGACATGTATATCTGCTGCCGAGGGCGTCACGATTCCAGACGGATGGTTATGTACTAATATTACGGCCGATGCCCCATACTCCACAGCGGGTTTAAAAACCTCGCGCGGGTGAATAATATTGGCGTCAATGGTTCCCATGGACAGAACTTCATCATGGACAACCTGGTGATGATTATTGACGTATATGCCGCGCAGATATTCTTTTGGTAGGTCGTGCATATCGCGGACATAGGCCGAAACGTCCTTTGCATTACGTACACAGACGTTTCGGCCACCGGTTTTTTTAAAGAAGCGTCGACCGAGCTCGCTCGACGCTACAATCTGGCATGCTTTACCAATCGGAATATTGAGTTCTTCTGAGATTTTTAGTGCATCGTCAAACGAGGCAAAACTTTTTTCACCGTATTCTCGAATAACACGCGAGGCCATCATGAGTACGTCCTCTTTCACTGTGCCAGTATTAAGGATGATGGCGAGCAACTCAACAATTGAAAGCATGCCTGGACCATGTGCGATCAATTTTTCACGTGGCTTGTCCGCCTCGGGCATGTCGCGAAGTTTGTAGATATATTGGCGGCTTCCCTCGACAGCAAGGATACTGTCTTGGTTTTTTATCTGGTAGGTGTTCATGGTCGTTGAGTATAACGACCACAGCATAACAAAACAGAGATAAAGAAAAGATAAAAATGGGGACAATAAATATGGCTCAGCTTAGCGCTTTACGCACTCCAGACACATAAACAGAGGGATCTCGCGACGTGCCTTGTCCTCGGCAGCTTTTCGTGGACCCTTTTCGCTCTCTTTGTGCGACACCCACTCTTCGATGCGTGCTATAGCAAAACCTGCATTGGCCAGGGTCTTTGAATACGTCTGGAGTGAGCGATGGAACGAATAGGTCATCTCCTTCTTGTCATTGGGGTTTTTTGAACCGGGATTCATATCGATAGCTGCGCGAGATTCAGACAGATATTCATCCACTCGTCTGTACTGGGCATTCTTCTTTAAGTCAAAGTCCCACGAAGTTTGTCCTGGGATCCTGAAAGCGGGATGATTAAGTACAAGAATAAATCTGCCCTTATCCCCAAGAAGTCGTCCGACCTCCTTAAATGTGAGGGCCATACGCTCGATATTTTGAATAGCGAGTACGCACAATGCCGAATCAAAACTCTTATCCCTAAATTTTGAAAGCTGGTCTGATGGTGCGACATAGAACTCCTCGTTATGGCCGGCATGCTTGCGGGCTATGTCGATGAGCTCAGGTGATATATCCACACCGGTCACGTGAGGTCCCTTGGCAGCCAATGCATGCGTAAAGAACCCTTGTCCACAAGCAAGGTCAAGAATCCTCTGGCCTTTCTCGGGCCCTAGGATGCGTACAATATTAGGCAGGATGACATTTACCTGATACGAGTCCTTATCATTAACTACCGTATCATACCAGCCAGCTACATTTCCCCAGGAAGTCTTCATACCTACATAATAGCAAACAAAAAGGTCCTTTGTACGTCCAAGTCGGGGAAGGACGTACAAAGGACCTTTTTGTTTCTATTACTATTTCTTCGAAGACTTCTTGGCTGTCTTCGCCTTACCGCCTGACTTGGCCTTTGAAACTTTCTTTGGCTTTGGGGCATTCTTAAGGGTTGATCGTATACCTGTCCAGTGTCCCCTCATCTCTTCGATAAACGAGCCAAGCTCTGCCGGATCAATGGTTTTTAGTTCGTTATACTTCTTTGCGACGGCGTCTACTGCAGACATGTATGTTGACTCGCTAACATCTTGGACGTTTTCAAGCTGTTCGAGAACTTCACCTTTTGCTTTAAGCATCCAGCTCTTTACCTTTCCGCGATTCTTTGAGGCATCCTTGTGGCCGTAGAGGTAATATGCGCCGACAGCTGCTGCTGTAAGGCTGGCCAATCCAAGAACCACTGATGTTGCTCCTACTCCTGATTTCTTTTGTGTCATATATTTTTATTTTGTATGAGTAATAGTATCCGCAACCTTTTCAACCTTATCCACCACTTTGTCTGCTGCCTTCTTTGCCCTCTTTGCCTTCCTCATAAAAAATGTACGTACAAGGTCGACAACATGCTTCCATTTAACGCCTTCATCACGCAGATTCGCACGGAGTTTTCTGAGATCACTTACGATCTCTCCGCTTTCGGTCTTTATCTTTTCTGACACTTCACGCACATTACGTAGTATTCTAATCACGTAAAAGAGTGCAATTACGATACCAATCGAAATCAGCACAAGTGCTATGGTTGAAATAAAGAAGAATATATCTGCGTGGATGAGGGATTCGTTAGGCATGAAAGTTACTTAAATGACACCGGCACATCTACATGAGCATCGTGTTGCGGAAGGCCTGAAGGATTGTCTTTATGTAATCTTACATAACCAGAGACATTAGTGCCAGGGATAAAGCTGATCGTCGCTTTAAATGGCACGAAATTTTCGGTCATCCAGTCACCCTCTGCGGTGGCTATGCCCGAGCCAAGGACCTTTCCATCGGCACCATAGACTTCTACCGGAAAGCTTGCCTCAAAGAACCACTGGCCGCGGGCGGTCCCGGACATCTGAAGCGGCGATACAACCGTGGCGCCCGCGGCCGGCATAACCACATTCACCATGTCATTCCTTAGGCCATCAGTCTCAGTGCCACTAGGTATTTGATCTATTGTCTCCACAAAAAGATTGCCGTCTGCGTCGCGACACTGCCTTGGATAGGACTCCATGATGAGATTTCCCATCGCCACACAGGTCTCGAAGCTGTCGGCAGATTCACCCTGTGGCCCGTCGAAAACAAACGCCACATACAGGATTACGGCAAGAGCCAAGACGGCGAGAATGATTTTATTCGAACTTGAAGACATATACAGGTTTATGCGAGAGCGAAATAAAGGAATAGCCCCGTAAACGTAGCCGCTAGAGCAACGTTCACTATTACGCCCACGGCAGTGCCTAATAATGCGCTTCCCGCCGCCTTTAGAGCCTGGTCATGGGACTTTTTGTAGTACAGCTCGGCTCCCAAAACGCCAACAAAGAGTCCAATAAACGTGCCAAATGGAGGCAAGATAAAAGTACCAATAACTGCGCAAAGCATGCCCCACAAAAGCGATTTGGTGTGCGCTCCCCCGTACTTGGCACCCAATATGCCCGCTGAATGATCAATGACTATCGACACAACCACGATGGCAAGCAGTACAGCTATCTCTGTACCCGTCACGATTGTAAATCCGCCATAGATCGCATATACCAAAGCAATCACAAACATGTACGAGAGAGCTGGCAGCATCGGTATAAAGGCCATGAGAATTCCAGGAGCGATCAAGAGAGCCGCTATGACAAGAATAATAATGTCGGACATTAGTTTTTTGAAACAACTGCCTCGGCTGTGTTAATTCGGTCCTTTCGCATTGATATCCAGAATGAAAGCGCGCTCAAAAGAAAGGCTGAAAAGGCCATAAGAGGAATGGTGATATATCCAAACTCAGTGGAGAACCTTTCAGAACATGATATCGACTGTCCCACAGCCGAACATGGGAGGGGTGCCAAACTAAACTGACCGAGGTAGTGGTAGAGAGCAATTACTCCGCCGATTACCGAGAGCACAAATCCATAGAGTTTCATACCCATATCCTTACGCACAAGAGCTATTCCCATAAGTATGACCTGTGGGTACATAAAGACGCGTTGATACCAACAGAATTTACATGGTTGGTATCCAAGAATATCTGAATAGATCAGACTACCCACTGTAGCCAAGAGAGAAATAATAAATCCAACAAGGAGTGCCTTGTCAGCAAAGAATCTGGCAAATGAAGTCTTGCTAATCGAAGGCACAACAAGCGCGATGATCAGCCCCAGCGCTAGGACCTGTGCGACTACGGTCAGTGTCCCCCAAAAGAGCCCGATGAAGATTGAGAAAGATTCCATATTAGTTGTTATCAGTATCTTTAATAAGAGGACACGATGTCATGGCCGCCAGTTCAGTGAGAGACTGTAAATTTGCCCGTACGCCACTTTTAAACTCCCATGTAGGATAGTTGGTTATCTTTGCCTCATCACACAGAGCATTCTGTGATTTGTCAGCATTTGAGCACTCAATATATGGAAGATGCTTGGCCGACTTTCCAAAGAGTGCCTTTTGATCTGAACAGTGTGGACACCACCATGCTCCATAAAATTTTGCCCCGCTATCTTTAATGCAGTTTGCGAACGTATCATACTGTCCCGGTCGGGTGGCATACCAAACCATACCGCTAAGTATCAAGACAACTAATGCGCCGGTAACTATCCATGATGTGTAATCTTTCATATCCTCTTATGATACCAAACAAAAAGGCCCTTTATGTGTCCTTCCCCGACTTGGACACACAAAGGGTCTTTTTGTTTGTATTTGTAATTAGAGAGGTCGAACAGTGCCTTTAGCTGCGACTCGGCTGTACAGAGCAAGGAGGATGGCGATGCAGATGATGACAAAGGCAAGGAGGTTTGCGATACCTAGAGCCAAGAGCCAGCCGAGGCCAAAACCTGCTTTATCCATAAACCAATCAGGGTTGAGTATAAAGGACATTGCATTAAGGACATTTAGTACACTGCCTATTGCGAGAGCTGAGGCCCCCTGTATAAAGGACATGTAGTAGTCATGCGATCCAATATCCTTGCGGAAGATGCCATTCACCATGAAGGCTGTGCCTATAAGAAGAAGGAGAAGTATTAATATCTGGTACCAAGGAATGTCCTTTAGGAAGTCCCACACCCTTTGCGTGAAGGCCCCGAAGGCTCCCGCGATGTTGGTAGAGGTGCTTGTAGCCTGGCCTATTGCCCCATCGAACTCGCCTGAATTATCCACAGGTGTCTCAAGGACATTTGTATCGAGGATGTCCTTTATATCTTCGTTGCCGGTGTAGCCTGGGTTATCAGCACAGAATACTGTGTTGATATAGCGTGCGGTTGTTATATATACGATGCCCGTAGGAGCTGTAACACCCCAAGGAGCGAGTATTTCTCGGCTATGGCCTGCCTGGAGGACACTAACAGCTGCCTCCGTAGCGTCATCAAACTGGCCGTTTACCGTGAGATTTGCACCCTCATATGAATTAAGGAAGTACTGGAGCTTTCGAACCTCATTAGGGTTGTTGTCTATGCCCTTCCTCATGAAGACAGATATAAAATTGACCGATGGGCAGACCAATTCAGGTCGAGATATGGTAGAACCCCCGCCTGTAGTAGTCGTTGTAGTATCAAAAGTAATGATTAGATTTGGGATCGTTGTAGTAGAGCCTCCATTGTTGCCGCCAGTCGGGCAGCCGAAACCTACGCAAGGACCACTGTTGCCTCCACCACCGCCCCCTCGTCGTGGAGGTGTGACGACGGTAGTACCGCCTCCACCACCGCCACCTGACGCAACATCGTTATCGGTATTGGTGATAGATACAGTCTTTGCAGCAAGACCATTCCATGCAGGAGCAGAGCTTACTGAAGCGCCAACCGTGACCATATATGCGACGTTTCCGTCCACGATTGCTTCATTTTGACCTGTAACGGTGACACTCTTTGGTAGGTTCCAGTCAGTTGACGTAAAGACGAGGCTTGTGACCGAAGTAGTTCCTTCAGCAAAGTTCGAGCTCATAATAGGCAACGTGACGTTTGCTGTAGGAGCAGAGGAAAGAGCCACTTCAAATGATGCTGTGTTGCCTGATTCAGTCGTAATGAGGCCGGTTGTAGGAGATACAGTGAAATCAATAGTAGGGGTGGTGCCTGGTCCGCTAGTAGCAGGATTTACCGTAAGGGTCTGTGACTGAGTAGTTGTGCTAATACCGTTTCCACAGCTCAATACGTATACAAAGTTTGTTGCAGTAGTTACGGTTATAGGTGCGATAGGGGCAGTGCCGGAAGCTCCATAGGTTCCAGTCCATGCATTTGAAGCCACACAAGAAGTGGTGTTAGTAGATGCCCATGCAATGCTTGCACCATTTCCGCTCACAATAGTGCCCGGGGTGACCTGAAAGAGTGAAATAGTTGGAGTTGTATTATTTACTGGTCCAGAAGTTGTAGGGTTTATGGTAAGGCTGGCAGTAAGAGTGGTTGTACCGAACTGGTTTCCACAATCAAGGATAAAAGTTTTGAAAGTTGCAGTATTGCCGGTCGTCTGTGCTCCCAAAGGGAAATTACCCGATGTTGCCTGGTTACCTGTCCAGTCGCCAGAAGCCACACACAGAGTTGCATTAACCGATGCCCAATTAATCACTGCCATGTCACCGCTCGTGATTGCAGTTGGGGTAACGTAGAACGAGGTGATATTAGCAACAGGGTTGTTTCCACCACCATTGTTGCCACCCGCAGCAGAAATATTGATAGTGTGGGTAGCAGGCGCAGAGATCAATCCCTGAGCATCGCGAGCACGAACAGTGAATGTATAGCTACCAGTAGCTGTCCATGGATGAGAAATCTCGGCTGATATGCCTGATACCGTAGCAGCTGTGTACTCGATACCTACGCCGTCGTTATTCCAATCAAAGCCGTATGAAATATTGTCATTCTGAGGGTCTGTAGCAACTACAGAGAACTGTACAGGAACGTTAACCGTACCTGTTGTTGGTGCGGTGAGGAAGCTAGGGAGATTAGGGGCAGTATTTACAGGACCTCCGTTGCCACCACCGGCAGTAACAGTGAACTGAACAACTGTTTCTGTTGAAGTGTTAGAAGGAAGGTATGAATCGCGAGCGATTACACGAACTGGGAATGTGCCAGTTGTATTCCATGTATGTGCCATCTGGACCGATGTTCCTGAAGGAACGAGGCCAGAATATACATCTACATCTCCGTTATTGTCCCAGTCAAAGCCGTAATCGATAGAATCGCCCTGTGGATCAGTCGTAACTGCCGTAAAGGTGTGAGTAACGTTTACAGCACCAGATCCTGTCGCAGGGGTAACAGTAGGGGCAACAGGTGCGGTGTTGAGCGTGATGCCGGTTCCGGTTCCAGTTCCGCCGCCGTTGTTACCAGTACCAGTCGTACAACCAGAAATCTGCTTTGGAGAGCCAGAGAGGAGTGTGTTTTCGCCAGTACTGTTGGTATTGATACCGTAGGCGTATATGTTATGAGTCTGACCATCCTTCAGGGATGCTGGGGTCACAAATGTAAAACCGTGATCACCAGAAACACCCATAGCATCATTCACGTCCTGACGTGGCTGATTAGCCTCTGTGTTGCCAATAAATACATCATTATCAGTATAGAAATGGACCCCGTTCGATAGAGATGAATTATCAGCATCATATGTCCAACCGGTGATAACGTCGCATGAAGCGCCGTCAATAAAACCAACAGGAGAAACTTCGACTACTGTTTCAGTAATCGAAACAACCTCGACAGTGACGCGGCCGTTTGCACCATATCCGCCAGTTCCTACATCAGATCCGCCTCCGCCGCCTCCTGGGAATCCACCGTCGGCTGCCCATGTGCTGCCTGGCTCACTGCCCGGGCATGTTCCGTCTCGTCCACAGCGTCCGCGTGATCCACCGTTTCCGCCGTCATGTGCAGATCCACCGTTAGAAGCATAAGGATTGCTGTCGTATTCGATGTAAGGTGCGCCCTGCGCTCCGTTCATGTTTATGTCACCTCCCTGGCCCGTACCGCCGAATCCGAGGTCGCCTGTGCTGTTACCATGACCCATGTAGCTTGCTCCTCCGCGTCCGCCAGTAGCAGTAAGCGATGCACCGGTACCCTCAAAGCGGCTATCAGTTCCCTCGTTTCCTACGCGGCCTTCGAACACACCCTTAATTCCCTGTCCACCAGCACCAACAGTTAATGCGTATGTATCACCTGGAGTAACCGTGATGGTCTTCTCTGTATAGCCACCTGCACCACCTCCCTGGCCAGATCGATGTGCGTCAGTGATTTTCTCACCAGATCCAGCCGAGCCTCCTGCACCCCAAACCTTCACCTTAATAGAAGTTACGTTAGCTGGGACCGTATATGTGTCTTGTCCAGGGTTCGAATATGACCATGACTGGCCAACAGTAGTGTTGTCAGTCTCATTAGCGAGAGCAATGATAGGTGTGAATGGCTGGATGATAAACGCAGAAAGGAGCGCTACAGTGAGCGCTTTTCGGAAATTTGAACGTTTATTTGGGTTTGCCTGGTTCATTTGCTGAAGAATCTCTATATCCCTAACACTAAGCAAAGACGGAACAAAGTCAAAGAAAATGACAACACTTTGCGCGATTGCTGTCAAAGCTAGTTATAAGGGACATATAAAGGACATTAGGAAATAGCCTTATCACTCAATGTCCTTTAGGAAGTAGTTGTCTACCCTAGCTCTCCTGACACATAAAGGACAAATGGGTAGGGATTGACGAAATTAATTAAAATAAGTGCTGTTTTTGCTTAATTATTAGAAGATAGATATATGAATATGTCAAATCACTCTTGCTATATATATTAAGTGTGATGTGGTCCTTTTTGGGCGTTTGACGCAAAAACTGAGAACGGGCACAATATGAGTCCCGGAAAAGATCTTTTAGTAACCAATATCAAGGCTTCCCCATGAATACTCCACGCCCTTTGCGGCTCGTCAGTGCGTTCGAACAGGTGCTTCCAGGTGGCAAAAGGGTCACTCATAAACCCTGGACACTCCTCATACCCGTTCTTCTCCCTCCCAAAAGAGATGAGCTAGAGCGAACGTTATTAACCTTTCAAGTTGATGACCTTCACCCCCTACTTGAACTCACCACAGGTCAGGTGAGCCCTTTCCCCCGTATTATCACCATAACCGAGAACTTTGGTTCTTATCTACGGTTTGATACCTTCGACGTGGACTTTTCGCAGCCCCATCCACAAGGATTTGTCATCGCGACAGACAGGCTCAAAAACATCCTTGCCCTGCCAATCAACATAATCGAAGGTGTTGCGGGGCATGCATACGAATTAGCACAGAACGCTTCATAGATTCATACACGCAAACGGCGCCCTCAGAGGCGCCGTTTTTTTAACCAACTATCCTCTCGGATCAAATATAGAGGGTTCCACCTTCTCCCCGACTATAATCCGCGCAATGCGCTCTGCTCCAAATATCGAGGGTAGTATCCCCACACCGTTGCAGCCGAGATTATACAAAAGCGCGTGATTCTTCGGCTCTTCGCCAACAACACGGACCCCCGACGGCGTGTACCCCATGAGTCCATGCCATGTGAACTGATAGTCAATCTTCTTGTTCGGATCAGTATCGTAGGTTGATCTGACGAATTCCTGAATACGTCGCTTCTCTTCTTCGGGGTAATCGAGTTCGGAATCGTACTCCATGCGCTTTTCAAGGGAGAATTCTGGACCTCCTACACTAATCAGGTTTGAATTAGTGTTACCTTCCAGATCAAATGGGCGGCGTGTAAGGTAAAAATAAGGATCCTCGGCGTACGGGTCGCTCGAATTGGTGTTGGCGGGCTCAAAATAGCTGATAGCGGTAGGCTGCTTGTTCATAGGCTCTATATATGCCGACATATAACCAACCATGCCACGGACCAAATGATGAAACTTGGTGTCGATGGCGAGGCCTCCTTTATTTATGATCGTAAAACCCTCAAACCCGTTAGTACACAAAATAACACGCTGGGTCGTTATGGTGCATTTCCCAGCATCAAGGATGGCTTTGTCCTCGTGCAGGGCGATTTTTTGGATACCAGTATGCTCGTAGAGAGAAAACCGATCAGCAAATTCCTTTAGTAGGTATACAGCTATCTCCTGGCAAAATAGGGCCGAGTTGAGACAGCCCTTTTGATATGAAAGCGCTGCTACATAGGATGAATTATCCGTCTGAAGTCGTGACAGGACTTCCTTGCGTGGCACGACTTCGTAAAAATCTTTGAATTCCGCAGGTATGCCCGCCAAAAATAGAGCATCGTCCGCTATACGCATTTCTTCGTTGCGTAGACCAGCCTTCCTTCGACATACATTGTCTTTGAGGTGGCGTACAACCTGCTCATAGGTAGAAAAGCCAGCATGGCCCATAAAGCGCGCTAAAGGTATAGAAAGTCCTGCCTCGGTAAACATACGATCGAGAAGCTCCCACGCACCTTCAATAGATTTTTGGGCATTTGCAGCCTGTTCTAGGCCGAATTCCTCGGCAAGCTCATAAAAAGGCCTCTCAAAATAGCTGGCGATCTGACCCGCATTGTGTCCCGTGGCGCCATGGGCAAGCTTGCCCTTTTCTACAACCACAACCTTTTTGTCCGTATTCTTGAGCAAGAAAAAAGCAGTCGATATACCGGCTATGCCCGCGCCTACAATAACTATGTCAGTCTCCGTATCGCCTGGTAGCGAGACCGTCTGCCGCTCCTGATTCATCTGATATATCCACGGTGATCGGTATTTCATGAACTGATTATAAGTTAGTCCTTCCAATTCTACCACTTGAACAGCCGCGGATCCTGTTTTGCTTTTGGAGTCTCGGCATAGTAAACGATCGGTCCTGATCAGCGCTTATTCTAGTCGACCTTAAACGACGAGAGCATCGCATCGAAAGCGGCTGAGAGCTTTGTTTTGTCGTATTCCATTACGGTTCCTGCAGGATAGTTGGCAATCTGGGTAGTATGGACGAATTCGCGAATCGCATAACATACATCACCCTTTTCAGTCACATAGACTGTCTGATCGTAGCGATTACCGGCGGCCGCATCGCTAGCTGACGCCTTTTGAAAAGAGCTGCTGTTTATAGTAACTGTCTCTATGTCGCCCTCGGCATCGATGAACGTAGCGGGCGTGCAGTCGACATCCAAAAGCCTTTCGACGGCCAGATACGAGTCTGACGAGAGGTTTGTGCCTGTGGAAAGAGATGCGGGAATGATGAATGCGATGCCTGGGATCTCTCGGCCTGGACCGAGGTTCTGATTAAGGTATGCCTCGCTCACCGTAAATCCGGCAGCCGGCTGTATGGTGAACCCAAATACAGTATTTGTATAGGCGCCAGGCGCACCGTCCGTTGTCGAAGTCACCGGATTGTTGCCTGGCGCCTGCAACACAGTCTTGTTATTTGATCCAAAAAGGAAAAAACCAAAAACTACGAAAGCGATAAAGACGAAAACTGTCACAATAATTTTATTATTTTTCATGTCTCTCTATAGTACTATGAATATCATCACCTGTATCTTATTTTGTGTAATGGCCTGTGCGTGGTAGCCTGTGGGATACATATGAGGTATCCAAAAAAGAGTGAATACGACGTGGCGGTTATCGGAGGCGGCCCGGCAGGGATGATGGCCGCGGGCCGGGCCGCCGAACTAGGCGCCTCTGTCGTGCTTATAGAGAAAAATGAAGGTCTGGGCAAAAAACTCCTCATCACTGGTGGTGGCCGCTGCAATGTCACAAATGAGAAGCTTGAACCGCGGGAATTCCTTGGCGAGCTCAAGGGCAAGGGCAAGTTCCTCTTTTCAACCTTCGCCCAGCATGCAGTAAAGGAAAGCCTCGAATTCTTTAACTCACGTGGCATGGCGACAAAGGTAGAGAATGAAGGCCGCATCTTCCCCGTCTCGGATTCTGCACGCACAGTCTACGACGTCCTCGTCAAATATATGAAGGACAATAAAGTCGACATTGTCACCGCGTACCCGGCAAAAGGCTTTCATGCCCGCGACGGTATAATCGTCGGCCTCAATACAGAAAAGGAAACTATTGTGGCAAAGTCATACATATTAGCGACTGGCGGCTCGTCTATGCCAGAAACTGGCTCGACTGGCGACGGATTCCGCTGGCTCGAAAAGATCGGCCACACCGTAATCCCTGCTGATGCAGCACTCGTCCCTGTAAAGATCGCCGAAAAATGGGTACGCGACCTGTCAGGCATATCACACCAGCATGCAAAGCTCTCTATTATGAAAAATGGCAAGCGCGCAGATTCACGCATCGGCCGCATGGTATTTGCCCACTACGGACTATCCGGCCCGCTCGTGCTCAGCTTTTCAAAAGAAATCCGCGAAGCCATGCAGTATGCACAACCTACGGACAAGATAGAGCTCTCGCTCGACATCATGCCTGATTTCAATACTATCGATGACCTCGACCTGAAGGTCCAGGAGGTCTTCATGGCTAATTCAAACAAGAAGCTCAAGAATGCCCTAAAGGATCTCATTGCGCCCGCAATGTGTCCTATGGTATTTGAGCGCACCCGACTCGACCCTGAAAAAGAAATCAACATCGTCACGCGCGAAGAACGCCTGACAATCACCAAACTCCTCAAAGACCTACGCATGACGCCGACCGGATTTCTTGGCTCTGAAACAGCTATCGTTGCATCAGGTGGTGTAAAGCTTGAAGAAGTAGATTTCAAAACCATGCAGTCTCGCCTTTTTCCCAATCTATTCCTCACCGGCGACGTGCTCGACATAGACCGACCATCAGGCGGATACAGCCTACAGCTCTGTTGGACTACAGGATGGGTAGCAGGAACTCATGCAGCAAAAAACGGAAAGAGTATCAAGAATATAAAGAAAGAAATAAAAGAGAACTAGAGCGCGGGCTAAAAGAAGAGAGAGTACACAAAACTCACCACAGGATCTGCGTCAGGTCCGTATACTATTGCCCCGCCGAGCGCACCCGTAACAGTTATGGCCACCAATCCGGCCAGTGCCAAGGCAACAACAATCGGTGCTGAAAAAACCGTGCGGAATATGCCCGATACCGCGGACCATACCTTTCCATAAGGAGCTGAAGCGATGCGCGTTCCCCATTTCGAATCAATGCCCGCAATTAGGTATGAGGAAAGGAGTATACAGAAGATCGTAGTAGCCACGGTTGCAGCGTCCTCATGAACATGGATTATCGCTCGGGCAGACGAGAATTCCGCTTCACCAAATTCACCCGTACCCAGAGCAAAGAAAGCACCAATAGTACCCACAAGGAGCAGCACGAATTTTGCTGGAAAAAACCAAGATAGTTCCTTCAACTTCTTAAACCGAAACAGCTCTGCGATTGCATATATCGTCAGAAAGGCTATGGGAAAATGTACAAAGACTGGATGAATGTTCATATATTGAAGAGGTTAAATAACGTCCTTTAATCGATCCTTGTATTTTGCATACGCAAACGATGCACACAATGCGATGATGCCGAACACAATGAGCGATACAATCCTGTAGATCTGACCCAGAGACCATACGTCGATCAGGACTTTGAAGGCCGTAATGATAAAGAGAATAAGTCCGAGGCGTCGGATACCCGAGATTTTCTGTACAAAACCGATAGCGGTGAGAAGAGCGGCATAGGCTGCCCAAAACAGTGATACGACTGTATTGGTATAGTTCTCTGCTGTTTCTGTGCCCAGAGATTTTCCATAGAACATGATCTGCGTTGTGACAGCATATATCGTCAAAATATTAGCTGCGACCACATAGACAGAGATTCCGCGAGCCTGTGTGTCGAGCGTCACGCTGCCGTACTTCTTGTACATATACGCGATGGCGTATGCAATGACAACGGCAAGGACCAGCACACCAAAGTCATTGTTGAAAATCGGTGAGAATGATCGGCCATAGCCATAGTAGTCTGCATTAGCAAACATACTTATAATGCCGAGCACGTACGTAACTGCCCCCATAACCTGGAATCCGCGGTTACCGATGAAGCACGCGATCACATAGAGGGAGAATGCCTCGACCAACCAGCCCACAGCGATCCATGATCCTTCGAATTGCAAAGGTATAAAGAGAGACAGGAACGTCACCGCAAGGCCTGGGAGGAATATGTTGAGGGCGGCGTCTTCGCGATGTGCTTTGTTGACCCAAAATGCAGCAGCGAGATAGATCGCAGCAATAAGGAGCGATGCGGCGCCCAGCCAATCGCTATTCACAGAATCAAGCATGATATAGCCAAAGAACGCTATAAAAAGTGCGGTGCCCCCGAGAGTAACATAGTCGGCCTGGTCGGCGACGACTTTCTGATGTACACAACGAACAACTGTCGTGCCGAGGAAAATAAGAAATGTCAGGAAACAGAATGACAATGCCTCACCCAGGTACATCGAGCTGTAATACGACGCGTACCAGACGCCAAAGTTAATTACCGTACCCATGAATGCTGCAAAACTGAGCTCTTTCCAGTCCTTGTTGAACGAAAGTGTGAGCACGCCGATGTTCAGAATAGAAAGATAACCAAAGAGTGCCAGCATATCGTTACCACCCGATCGCGCCATAAACGGTACAAGGAAACCTCCGATGATGGCCACCAGGGCGAGCACGCGTGTGGCATTTACAAAGCTGATCACGAGACCCATAAGGGTGATGAGTGCCATAAAGAACCAAGCAGTGAAAGGCGCGATGAGATGGAAGAAGAAATGAGCCGAGAAAACAGAAAGGTACAAGAGTGCTAGGCCGCCTCCCATAAGGAAGTCTGAATATTCGAGGTATTTTTTACGCAATGACTGGCCGATGCCAAGCATGGCGAATCCAGCGATGATACCCAGGATAATACGGCCTGCAGGACTTATCCAGTTGTTATCAAATGCGTATTTAAGGAAGAATGCGACACCAATAAAGACCGCTGCTATTCCCAGGATAGCGAGGGTACGGCCCGATGTAACAGCCTCTGTCGTATGATCCTCGACTGGTGCAGAGGTAGAAGTAGAAACCGGCATAGGGGCTGCAACCGGAGCGACACGTGGAGTGGATGCCGTGACGGGAGCAGATGCTGCAACCGGAGCGGCCGTAGGTGCAGGTGCGCCCATCTTCCCTTCCTTTAATGCTTTTTCAAGACGTGAGATTCGAGAGCTCTGATTGGACAAGATAACTCCGAAGACAAAGAGGGCTAAAAATACGATGCCGTACATATGGGTTATTAAGGTGAGTAATGAAATAAGTATACACCTTATTTCCCGCCGAACTTTTCGCGCTCCCGCGCCTCCACCTGCGATTCGGTGAGGCCGAAATGGTGGGCGACCTCATGCCATAGAGTTTCAAACACCACCTGTTCTACGGTCTTGCCCGATACATCGGCTTCGTCAAGAATCGGCATGCGATACAGCGTGATGGTGTCTGGGAATGAAATACCGGCCGCATTCTCCCTGTCCGTGAGCGGTACGCCTTTATACAAGCCAAGTAGGTCCATATATGAGTCGAGCTTCATCTTTTCTACGGTTTCCGAGTCCACAAAATCCTCTATAGTAAGGGCGATATTGTTCATCTGCAGACGCACCCATTCAGGCAGCTTGTCATAGGCTGCGGCCACAATCTTTTCAAATTTTCTGTGTTCGGTGTCGTGCATATATAAAGCTCGCGATTATTTTTTCAACATCTTTGTCAAAGCCGGGTAGACGCGTGCCGCGACTTTGCCATACCCAACATCGTTTGGATGGATACTGTCTGACATATAGCGCATATCAGCAAAGAGACCGTCGAGAACATCTGAAACATATTCAACACCCGTCTCGTCGGCAAGCTTTTCGAAATCAGAGTCGGCGCTGTCTGTCAGGAGGCCGCCGCGGACGCCGAGCAGGAGTACGCGGGCGCCGGATACCTGGAATTTCTGGATGATAGTTTTTAGATTAGCAAAAGCCTGCTCGCGCGGAACTTTGCGCAGGAAATCGTTGCCACCGAGAAGCAGGATGACGGCGCGTGGCTTTTGCTCGATCGCCTTGTCGATGCGTGCAAGGCCGCCCGCAGTTGTATCACCAGAAACACCCATGTTTATGATTGGCTCGCCTATTCCCGCAGACAAAAGTGATACAAAATCCTTGCCGGCAGTTGAACCGACACCATAGACCAAACTGTCCCCGAATGCGATGACGGGACCGTCACCGAGGGGTGGCATTTCAGCCGTGCCGCTTTTCATAAAGAAGAATATCGCGCTGATGAGGACGATAGTGGCAATAAATAAAAGAGTTGTTCTATTCATATCAAAATCTTACCATGCCCGAAAACAAAACAGCGACCCTGTGGTCGCTGTTTTTTATTACAAGTTCCTCGAATATATAAGCTAGAAATCCCCTAAGAAGTAGAAATTAAATCCCACATACGTATCAGCATATCCAATATTTAGGCAAAACATTACAACAAGGGGTAACAGGCAAAAGTAAAAGAGTGCCCGTGAGGCAGCTATATTACTCGGCCTAAAAAACCTTTTATAGATCAAAAAACTAAAGATAATAACGAATACGAGAGGGATGACAAACATCCCAAAAAGAAAAGCTATGATGTTTTCGCCATAATTCCCATCACAAGCACCTGAGAGGCACATACTTATAGGCAACAAAATATGCGCCAAAAAGTAACTTAAAACTACAGAAGACAAGATATGAACTGTTTTTGTCATATCATTTAGTATACACCGAGTTTAATACTTCCTAATGACCCCCTTCACAATGGCTGCAATCTTCAAATCGTATTCAGGATAGATCGGCTTGTAGTTCTTGTTGGCTGGTTGAAGGTAGACTTTACCGTTTTTGGTCTTGTAGTATTTCATAGTCCAACCACCGTCTACTTCGGCGATGACGATGTCATTTTCTTTAGCATTGCTTCGCTTTTCCGCAACCACGAGGTCACCTTCACGAATGCCTTCTTCGATCATAGAATCGCCCTTGACCTCGAGCAAGTACGAGTCCGCCCTGTTCTCTACCAAGTATGCATTGATATTCATGGTATCAAGCACCGATTCCTCGGCGACCGTCGGTATGCCTGCCTCTACCAATCCGAGCATCGGTATCTCGTCGAGGGCTTTTACGAATGAAATGCGTCCCTGGCTGTCCTTGGAGAGGACATCCATGTCGACGAGCTTGTTGATTAGCTTGTAGACCGCATTCTTTGATTTGAATCCCGTGAGATCCATCAGCTCCTTATACCCCGGCATACGCTTATGCCGTGTGTAGAAGTCTATGATTTTTTTCTTATAGGTATCGATCATGTGTTGTGTGCCGCGGCACTGTTACCGTCGCTCGTATTAGAATACCAGAGTTGCGAAGGACTGCGAGAGCTTGCCGAAGAAGTTGAAACTTTCGCGGGCGCGGATGGCGCGAAGCTGTGCCAGGAGGTACTTGTGGCGGAGAGAATCTTTCTTGTAAGCTCGACCGGTGATGATCTTCATATCGATCTGTCGGTTGATAATGTCGAGCTCGTATTCAATTGCTTTGATCGTTGCGTGTTTGCTCATATTCGTTTGGTTAAGCCGTTAAACTTATATGATCAGTATAAGTGAACTATGGTTCACCTGCAAGCACTTCCCTGTGGATAACCTAGGAAAAACTATTTTCCGCCTTGTTTTACTTTGTGGAATCGGATCTCAACCTTGTCTCCCTCGTTCACTTTCGAGCCCAATTCGGCGACTTTGTCATTGATGAGGATCTTGCCCCCTGCTACGAGCTTGTCCATGTCGCGGCGTGAGCCTCGACCTTCCATGGCGAGGTATTTGTTGATGCGCATAGGGAAAACCGGCGCTTCTGGCTCTCCTTCTTTCGTTCGTGGTTCTCGTTCTTTTTTCATATATACAGACTAGCAGGTTGCCTGCGCCAAAGCTAACTTTTGTTTGCGCGACAACTTTTTCATTGCAGCCTCGGCGATAGATGCAGACGATCGGTCTTTAAACTTTTTTGAATAGACAAGCTCTACCGGGCGGCGCGCTCGGGTGTATTTTGCGGCGGCCTTGCCCTGATTATGCTCGGCAAGCCTGCGATCGAGGTCAGTGGTGATGCCGGTGTAGAGAGTCTCATCGGCGCAGACGAGCATGTAGAGGTGGTAGCGGGATTTTGCAGACTTAGGCATGGTGTTGGATGAATAATTTTGAAGGTTTGTCTGCACCGCGAACGAGAGCCAGATTCTTTTCTGCAATACCCAAATGAACGGCCAGGGCGGTATGAACTGCAACATTGGCTCTGCCGTCCTGTGCAGGTTCACGGACGGAAACAATGTACCGATCGCCCTTCATGACAATACTGGTACGCTTTTCGCCGGCCTTGGTGGTGACTTTGATGTAATGCGGGGTGGGCATGGATACAGTATAAATTAAAGTAGATCTTTATACTCTGGGTAATTTTCTTTTATGACCTCTTTCCACCAGGCAGTTTCATGCGAGCCACGTATATCGGTTTTGCCGTATAGAAAAAGTAGCCGCACGCAATGAGCGGCCTTGTCGATAGATATGATGATTCTGTTACCCGAAGATTTCCTCGACTCCTGCGAGCCGGCGATCCTGAAGTCCATTTTACATATCTTTACGCCTGGAGAATCAATAATAGTCTCTGCTATCGCCTTTTGAAACAGCACTTCAACGCTCTCGAGCTCTCGGATTATCGTCTCTCTTGTAATGACCCACGCATTTTTATGCTTCTTTTCGAAGCTCTTGATGAAATGCCGTTCGGCAAATGGCTCGACTGTAACAGCATACCTAGTAGACATCATTCGGATCTTCTTGGGTTATGAGGCCGTACGGAATAATCTCGTTCTCGGTACAGATCATGTATGGCAGCTGTCCATGGGTAAAAGCGACTATCTCCTGCGTCCTCTTGTCCTTCCACTTGTGCGCAATATCTTTGATGAGGCTTTTTTCGCCGCTATTCAATAGGCCGAGGACGTCCTTCTCTCCAGATCTTGTTATAGATATGCGCATGCCCTTATCTTCACTCTCGATGTTTATCTTGCCGCCCTCAAATAGCTCATCAATAGCACGAAAATATGCATCGGGCACAGGACCATACTGTATCTTGCGATACTGCATGCCGCTCATGCTTTGGAGATTCTTGTAGAACCAGGCGAAATCAGCCAGGTAGACAAGCTTTGCCAGCTTTGTCTTGGGAACCTTGCCCCTGCTGTCTGCACCTTCACGCAAAAACTGAAGGATCATCTGCTTGTATTTTTCATAGTCAGAAACTGTCGCATTCTCTATATCCCTCAGAGAAATGCCGAAAAAGTTAGCCAAAACCTGTGCTTCAGAAAGCGTCAGATCGCGCTTGCCTTGTTCTAAGGCGATATAAGAAACCCTAGACATACCGAGCTTTTCAGCTACTTCGAGCTGCGAAACCCCTTTCCCCATTCTTTGGGCTTTGATGAAATGTGCGTAGTGATTAGTCATATGTGTATCCTAACAATACATGTATGATAATGCAACATACCATGTCGGAATTATTGACTATACTGTATGCGTGTGCAGTTCCTTGCGCGCTTCCCTGTAGTTTGGGCATGCGCGGGCGACTAGTGCCCAGAAGCGAACCGAGTGGTTGAACTCGCCCAAGTGGCAGAGCTCGTGGACCATGAGGTAGTCGGCGAGGTGCGGCGGCAGGAGGGCAATCTTGTAATTGAAGTTGAGATTGCCGGCCGTCGAGCACGATCCCCAGCGCGATTTCTGATTACGGATGGCGACTTTGCCTATGTTGAATCCGTATATCTGGTTGAGCTCTGGCAAGCGGAGCATGACGAGTTCGCGGGCGGCTTCCTTGTACCTCAAGTATTCCGCGCGCGAATTCTTGCGACGCACGGCGGGGCTTGCCAGCAGAGGCTTGAAAGGCATAAAGCTTTGTAGCTTGTCGCTGATCCAGCTGGATTTCGCCGCAACGAAGGCTTTGACGGCAAAGTCCGGCATGAAAGCAGGCGCAGAGACGACGCAGCGGCCGTCTTGGTATACGGAGACACGAAGGCTGCGCGAGCGGCGGCTTTTTCGAAGGGTGTATTCGATCTTTGGTCGGGCGGCGCTCATCATGGGACTTAATTAAAACATATTTGGGAATAAATACTCTCGCCCTTATTCAAAGAAAGTACACAAAATGCCGGAGTCTGGTTAGACTCCGGCATTGCGATCTGAAACGAGCGAAATTGACTTACGCCCGAACGGTCCGGCCCTTCTCCTTTTCCACGAGCTTGCGGACTTCCACAAGGAACTCCGTGATCATCTCCGGCAATTGGGCGGCGAGGTAATCCGTGGCTTCCACGGGATCAATGCCTTCTTTCTTGCACGAATCGATAATCGATTTTGCTTGCTCGTGGGGATAGAGGTTGAACTTCCCGCGAATCGCTCGGGTGAGTGAAGCGGCGGCGAGTTTCTGACCGACTGGGCTGTTTTCGATGCTTACGTTTTTCATGTTGCAATGAGCTAACGGGCTTTTGATCCCGACCCCTCAGTAGAGAGGCTTCTCCAAGTACTGCTCGGCGTGTTGCCTTGCTTTATCCGTACTTAGATTCTGCATATATTATACACCCAAGATAGGTAGTTGTCAACTAAACCAAAAACTGCCTGGCTCAACGGTCTCTACGGCATTAATAAAAAAGACGCCGATTTAAGGCGCCCTTCGAGACAAACTATTTAATACCGAGCTGCTCTATCCGAGTTTTGGTGTGAGCCGTATCCCAGATTGTCGAGTCTAGCCCGATCTCTGATGCTATCTGACGGAAATCATCAGCGTGATGGCCACCAAAAACGACCACACTGTTCTTTATTCCCTGTTTCCGCATGAACGCTATCGCTTTCGCGACAGCGTACTCGCTCCTGATCATCGACAGATACGTAACAGCGATTTCGACATTCTTGCTATCGGTCAAGCCCGCAACGAAGACGACCTTGATGAGCTGGATAGTGAGCTTAAGGAGATCCCTGTCTTCGCCGGCAAGATAATCGCCATAATACCCTTCGATCTCGCGATTCTTGCAGGCATTGTCCGAGCAGGCAGGTGACGTCCTTCGAAGCGAATCTATGATGATCGCCCGCGCCGTCTTGAATGACGTGAAATTCACCCCCTGCTTCTCATACGACTCCCGAAGCTCGCTTTTCTCCGGATCCATGAGGGACAAGTAGTAATCTTCGGCGAGCGCTGCTATGCCGGCACCGTCTGTCACGTTGCCTTCGAGTACTGTCGCCTCATACTTGTTCTTAACGATCAGGCCGACAACCTCTCGCTGAGACTGGCTGGTCCATTTCTTTTTGTTCCTGGCCAGCTCCTTGGGATCGCGCTTTGACGCAAGCTCCGCTGGCACAGCTGCTTCCAAGTCCGGATTACTCTCATGCATCTGCAGGATGAAGTCGATCTTCATACCCCTGCAGCCGCTAAATGAACTGGCGAACAGCTTCTTAAGCTCTGGCAATTTCGCCTGAACATTCTGAGCGTGCCTGGTTAGAACAGGATCGTTCATTTCGATAAAAACAGGAATGAGCTGCTCCAGAATGCCCAGGGTGTGAAACGGATCACGCTCAAGTTTTGCTGCAATCTTTACTTTTTCTGACGGAACATCCGAAGCCACCTTCGAACGGAGCGCCCATACGGACGCGATACCTGCGATAGCCAGGGCCAACAGAGTGACCGCGACTTTAGTAGACGTTTTCATAGGAAAGACTGTTCTTGGAACGCTTCAGACGTGGTGGCTGAATTTCATGCGACTCAAAGAACAAAAAGGAGCCTGAGTTAGGCTCTTTTTTGATTTAAACACAACTGTGAGACAAAGTCAAACTATCTCCGCCTGCCCTATCGCAGCTCGATCGACTCTATGACAACCGGCTCTACCGGCCTATCCAGCCTGCCTGGCTCTGTGGTCTCTACGCCGTTGATGGCCATGACGACTTCGGCGCCGGCGGTCACGCGGCCGAATACGGTGTGCTTGTCGTCGAGGAAGTTGTTGGCCGCGACATTGATGAAGAACTGGCTGCCGTTGGTATTCGGGCCGGCATTAGCCATGGCGACGGTGCCTGGGTCGTTCTTGTTCCCTTCGGTGATCTCGTCTGCGAACTGGTATCCCGGGCCGCCTGTTCCCCAGCGCGCCATTTGCGAGTCGTCCTTTGATAATGGGTCTCCGGCCTGGTTCATAAAGCCCTTGATCACGCGGTGGAATTTCGTGCCGTTATAAAAGCCTGCCTTGGCGAGCTTTACGAAGTTCTCGACGGTCTTTGGCGTTGCGCCCGAGAACTCGATAGTGAAGTCGCCCATGTTCGTGTGAAATATTGCGTTCATGATGTTTTGATTATTATTCTGCCCTGCTGTGCCCTCGCCTTCTTGTCCCGGCAGCTGCGGCCCCTGAAGCTGGCCCGACTGGCTGTCCTTTGCGCCCGATGTCCGGTCCGTCGAGGTGCTAAAGAGGTCCATGGCCGTCGTCGGCGCGTCCTTCAAGCCAAAGAGGCCCGGGCCATCGCCCGCGAAGTTCCATATGAGAGCGCCGACTATGATGAGGGCTATGAGGCCGGGGAACCAGATTCGTTTCATAGGGATGAGTTTAGCATACCAACAAGTCACTTTCACATAGCTTAGAGCTTTGAGCGAAGATTCTTCAAATTCTCAAGCAATTCATCGTACAAAATAAAATTTGTATTCTTTAGGGAGCAACCCAGCTTGCGGAAGTCAGCGGATTCTTTTTTGTTCTTAAATTGCTTGCTGGTACCCGCAATTATGTATCCGCGTGGACGCACAACACGTATGTCCACCATCTTCTTCCTCTTAATCGCTCGAATATAATCGTCGGCATTACGCGTAATTTCATCGATATAGTTCTCAATCTGAGCGATGGCTTTTACGACATCAGGCTTCCAATAATAATTATCATGGCCCTCATCCAGACTCATAAGTGGTGTGTCATGCCTCTTTATTTCAAATACATCTACGAAACCATACACGTCCACCATAACGAAGTCCGGGTAGCCAACACTGATGCTTACGTTCTGCTTCTCAACCATCGTCACGTAATTTGCCAGAAATCGAAATACTTTTTCACCAAGAAACTTTTGCCATTCAGACTCGGCAAACGTCTTCTTTTTTAGGTTAATTTCGAACTCCTTAATAACCTCATCGAGGAATATCTTGTCCGTCACCGCTTTCGTCTTTTTGATCAGACTTGCTCGTCCAGCTTTAACTCCGCGCTTCTTACCTTTGAGCGACCCTTCAAATATCTTTGGGAAAAATGAGTTGAGTGAGTCTAGATCTTCTTCGTTTAATTTCTGTGCAACTTTCTTTCGTCTCAGGAGTGCTGCGACTTCGCCGCCCTTGTACTCATCGAAGTCTTCTGTGGAGATCCTGATCTGCTTTGGAAACTTTGTACTTAAAAACGACGCTACAGCGCCGCGTAGTTCGTTATTACTGTCTTCGTTGATACGCCCGAGTTTAACGAGAAGGTTCTTTATATCTTGGAACGGTAGGGTGACGGAAACCTTCGCGGCTCCTTTTACTATCTTCTTTGACTGCTTGCTTGATATTGTAAGCTCCAGTTTTTTATTTGGAGCAAGGTTAGTCTTCAGAGAAAGCAGAAGAAATGTTCCTTTCTTTCCAAAACCATATCCGTTTCTATTCAGGTATAGTCCTGAAGGCAAACCTTGGTAGCCGTCGAGAGTGATGCTTGCTACCTGCTTTGCTTTTGTCTCCTGCAAATAATAAATAGTTTTCTTTGCCTTTGGGTAAACTTCATACACGCAGACAGTCGGTTCGTCTGAGGCAAAGTGTCGTTCTGGTATTTCTGGTTTTTTAATTACTTTCTTTGTCATACGATTTATTCGGTCTCGCTACCAAGTTGTAGCTCCAACGATTGACGGACAAGCCCAATGACGTACGGCAATTCGTCCATACTGGATAAACCGACTTCTACATCTCCGTTGCCCCAACGACCCACTCCGGTGACGTCTTTACATATACCTTTAGGATCAATCACATCTGCGAAGCGCATATTTAGCGTAAGGCACAGACGTTTTGCTTGCGGAACCACGTCCACGAAGTTGGTCTCTGCTTTGTAAGCAACATAGAGCTTCAGGAACTCCTCAGCAACACAGGGATCGAGCGCGAGAACTACTTTGCGAAATGCCTCAAAGAGCTCTCGCACTCCATCGCCACCTTTTACCAAATGAGCATGGTCATCGATGCTGTATTCCACAGTAACGTTTTCTTTTGAGCGATAGGATTCAAGAATATCTACAGAAAGTGAAGGTGCTGACCACACACCAACTGCAAATGTGGCGAGCTTTCCAGCACGTGTTCTTATGGTCTCCTCGTTCCATGCATCTAATACAGCGAGCCCTTGATTGAGCTTGAGTGGACTCTGTTTCAACCCTTTTTCTGGTGCCTCCGGCATGTCGCGCTTATAGGCAAAGGGGTGATCACTGAACTCGGAGTTATACGCGGTAAGCGTAAGGTTACCAAGTGTGTGAAGCCATGTTTCTTGAATACGTTTCCAGTCAGCACCAAGTGCCTCACGCCACTCTTGTGAAAGGTTTTCGTTCTGCGGAAGGAGGTGCTCAATCGTAAACTCATCCACCATCACACGCTCCTTGCGGTCATAATTTTCAAGACGGCGAAGCCAGTAACTTCGGCTGCGGAAATTGTAGAGATCGCGTGTTTGTAGATCACGATTGAATTCTTCATCAGATGGAAACCGGCGATACGATGGCAGACTGAGAAAATGAGCCTTGATACTTTCGAGATACTTAGCTTTCTTGAGTGTTTTAGCAAACGTTGCAAAGGTCTTGTTCATCGAGTTGGTTGGAATGGCACAAATGGCACGGCGGAATACATACGCCTCGATCAGTCGGACAGCGTTCAATAGATCATCTTTCGATAGTAGCCCCGCCTTATAGTCGTCGTAAAGCTCCAAGAGAAACGGATACGCCACATCCACTTTTAATTGGCGCAAGTCGTCAAAGGCCATGTTGAGATCTGTATCAGATTCAGCATTGAGCGCCATCGCACAGAAGTGTTTGGCATAGTCGCGAATATCTTTTACCACTGCATCGATACCCTCAACACCCGACGAACGGAAGTATTCTTTGAATGCCTCGTAGACATCGTCTAGGCGAGGAATATCACCTGTCTTAACCGTAAGATAGTGACGCATAAATGCATCAAAGTGGGTCCCGTATGCCTCTTGCCCAAAGTCTTTTTCCATTGGACGCCAGTACTTCTCGTAGAGACGTGTCTGCTGTCCTTGTTCAAGCCCCATGAGGATGAAGTTGCGAATGAGGTCTGCCTGACTCAACTCTTTGCCGAGTGAGTTCATGCTCTCGAAAATAAGCTGCGGGTTGTCCTCTCCTCGCTTGAGCTTTATATCCACCATAAGGAGCTTTTTGAGCCCTTTGCATACCGCGACAAGATCGTCTGCATGACCTGCGACCAACTCTTGAAAGAGCTTGAAGTTCTGATCAATACGCAGAGAGTACTCTGTAGGCATTTCTTGTTTGCCCACAACAGCTGTCAGAGAGTCTTTATCTGTTTGCGAAAGTAACAGTTTGAAGTGCCTTTCTCCTGTCTCTTCCGGGTTCAACAGATAATAATTCTCAATCTTGCGACGAGAAAAGCCATCAAATGGTTCTGCCTCAGCTACCGCACGAGCAAGAGCGGCAAGTAAAAGAGACACGGAGGTTAGCCGCTGCTGCCCGTCAATCACCAGTAGGGGTTCCCATGAAGTGAGATTGGCATCAGCCTTGTCAATGTAGACAATGGAGCCAACGAAATGGACTGAGATAGTATCATCGGAGCCGGCGCGAACAACGTCGTCCCAAAGTTGGCGGCACTCCGTATCCGTCCACGAATAGGTACGTTGGTAGATGGGAATAGCGAACTGTCGCGAGCTGTGAAGGAAATCGAGAAGTTTTGTTTCGCTGGCTTTCATGATATTTATTGTATGGAGCTATCCTCAAAACTTTCTTTATACTCTTTTGAACTAATAACAGTACTATACAGACCCACATTCTCCCCTTCGTGGCGGTTGATACCTGTGTATTCAAGACTAGCATCCTCATAGCGCCTAAATTTATAAACAGCATCATCCATAAGCGAACTATTGAAAAGATTGAGACTAACCAATAGTTCGAAATCCTTAACGTTGAGACCCGTCACTTTTTTAAAAAGTCCGGGTTCAAGTTGTGTGATGACATCTTTAAGAGCTTGTTCCCGATAATCGGTAAGATACATAAAAACTGGAATTCTTGTTGCAAACTTAATGAGCTTCTCCTGTATTTGTTTTCGCTTTCCCTTTAATTCTTTCTCGTCTTCAGATAATTCTTTCTTTTCTTTGGCGGTGAGCATTCGATCGTTCGCTTCCTTCCTCGTCTTTTGAACCGCTTCGGATTTATTGATGATCGTCTCTATATCTTGATTTAAGCTTCGGAAACCCTCGATACCCATAAGAGCATCCATAGCCTCTTGACTATTCATGAGGCGCTGCAAAGTACTATTATCAACATTGACTAATAAAGCACTCTCCCAGCGTCGTGCGAGCAGGGTTGCGGTTGTACCGCTCATTGCCATATCAAGAATGCCAGCCGCATCTATCTGCTTCATGGCACTGCCGTCATAAGCGAGAACGGGGAGGAAGTGGATAAACTCCTCAACCTTCTTTTCGGGATTAGAGTCGTTCACATTCAGTCGACAGCTATAGTCAGCAATCTGCCTGAGGGCGCGGTCAGGGGCGAAGTCAAATATATAGCACTCTTGTTTGATAATCTCCTCCTTATTTGGGGATTTACTATCAGGGTTCATCACTGTCCATGGTGTTTGCACACGGAATGCTGCTTGGAAATATGTCTCCGGGCTCGATGAGTTGCGAAGCATAAAAATCCCAGTCCATGGCTTTACCGAGACTCCTGTTGTCAATTTTCCGCACGATAAAGTGATTGATTTAGAATGCAGAGGGTCTTCCATAGCGTCGTGTACCGGCCCAAGCGCCGCTACACCAATTCCCGCTGCAGTTCCTGCCGCCACCACAACGTCATAATCGTGATAAAAAATGTTCTGCTTTTGCTTGAGTAAATTCTTCATCGCGTGACAGGATGCGACACTAGGCAAGAACCAGAATGTATGTGACAGCACGTTGAGCAACGGTGCATGAGAAAATGGAAGAGGTGGCTTCCTAGCGCCTAATTTTAGGTTATCGATTGTAGTCTCAGAAAAGGATCCACGAATCAGATCTAACCACTTCTGTACTTCGTCGTCATATTTGAATTTAGCTCGACCGTTTTCGCCCTCGGCAGAAAAGAAGAGATTGAGGTCGAACTCATTAAACTCACCCTTCATCGCAATCTCGCGTATAGAATCAGGAAGTTGGTATGTGAGCATTACCATGCGCGGCAGTGCGGCATATGGATTAGGATCGTCCTTCCACCCTTCCTTGGCTCTCTGTTCATCGGAGTAGGTCCAATTGAAAATCTGTTCTTCGATGAACTCTCCGGATGCTATGGCGCGGAAAGGTGTACCAGACAGATACAAATACGCATTCGTGGTAATGGGCATTTCGTTCTCATTGAAATACTCGATGCCTTCGCCCTCTCCAAACTCTTCCTCTCGCTTACTCTCTGCCTCAAAGAGGTCCTTTGCATTCTCACGCCACGCGCCATAGTGATACTCGTCGAGAATGACACAATCCCACTTGGTGTCGTGCACCCATTTATTTTTAGTCTTTATGCCGCCAGTCGATGTATTTTTGCCGAGGTAATCCTGAAATGAACCGAAGCAGACAAAAGGCTTCTTTTTATCCGCCTTCTCAAAGGTGAGGCTGTTCCGCGCGATGAACTGCCATCCCTCAAAGTCGACATGGGTTTTTAGATCTTCATCCCACGCATTTTGCACCGCAGGCTTGAACGTAAGCACAAGAATCTTCTTCCACCCCATCTTTTTAGCGAGTTGGTAGGAAGCAAATGTCTTACCGAATCGCATCTTCGCGTTCCAGAGGAAATGAGGGGTTTTGTTCTTATTTTCCTTTCTAAAGCTCTCAAAATACTGTTGAGTCTTTTCAACTGCTGCTGCCTGCTCTGGACGCATAGGAAAATCGAGTACCCGGTTATCTTCATTCCGGATTCCATTTTTTATAGACACCATTGCCGCCTCAAGGTCACGCTTGGTGCACTTAAACCATTCGCCATCAACATTCTTAAAGCCTCGCCCCTTAAGATACGCATGAACCTCAAAGTCACTGAACGTCG
This sequence comes from uncultured Candidatus Saccharibacteria bacterium, assembly GCA_964368565.1. Taxonomy (GTDB): domain Bacteria; phylum Patescibacteriota; class Minisyncoccia; order Phycocordibacterales; family UBA6065; genus UBA6065. The sequence continues at coordinate 16,039 of CAYJAC010000005.1, read as the reverse complement.
TTCCGTCATTACGCATCGCAAGAGTCTCAAAAACAATCTCGTATTGAACACGGCTCGTTTTTAGTTGCTCAGACACACGATCACGTGAGTTCCTTGTTGTATATCCAACCTTCAGCATCCCGGCATGCGTAGACACTCCATTTAATTTGTAGGCATATATGGTTGGGTTTGCCTCTGGACGTTGTGGGAAGAAGTCACTCATATATCCATTGGGCGAATTAAAGAATCAATGAAGGCAATCTCCTCCTTATTTATTCCGTATTTCTTATACAACTTTTCATCAGTCCATTCCTCATTAAAGTTTTGTGTTGGAACAAATTGGTAAACCTTACTTGTGGCGTGTTGCGTATTCTTCTTTAACAGCACTAGAAATCGGAGGAAGCGAGAGGTGAGGTATTTCATAAGGTTCTGTGCTTGCTTCGCATTACTGAAAACTCCTGCCACTATATAGGTTTCGGTACATGCCGTATTTGGTCCCACCACAAAAGGCTTACCTAAGATTTGATGAGGAAAACTATCGCTCCCGCTCCCGAGAGCAGGAATTAAAACCTTGTATTTACTAAGCATTTCTTTTCCTGTCTCGAGTTCACTCATCTTCACGTAGCCAATACCGCCATTTTGATACAGAGTGACCGAGTCTTTGAATGGTTTACTTTTACCCTTGATGAAAGTTCGAAGCCCAAAAGGTTTAGATGAACTAATCTGTTTTGCTAGGGATGGCTCTTTTTGCTTCTGTATTTTTTTCAGAATAGAGATTGCTTCGTTGTATCGAATGAAAGTTTCGCATCCTTCCTCAAGTAGTGGGCGCGTCATCTCTGACACAAGCTCCCCTTTTCGAGAGGTAAATACTTTGCAGTCACCCTTGCTGTCTCTGTCCCACAAGAAGAAACAGACACCTCCTTTGATTTGAACTCCCGGGAAGCAGTCACTTGCTTCTGGAAAGTCGACAATCTGCCTGATGCTGTTGTCTTTGAGCATACCGTCTCGAAAATCGTCGAGCCCTTTGCCACCAGAGTACCAACGCGCAGGAATGATCATTGTCATATAGCGCGGGTTGAGTTTCTTCGCTTGTTCCACGAACTTGTGATAGATGGGTGTTGCGCTAGTACCAAATCCACCGTCACTCAATTGATAGGGCGGATTTCCTACGATTACATCAAATTTCATAGCATTAAATAGGTTATTCGGCTTATCCGTATGAATAAATTCATACGCATGAGTTTCTAATAAATCGCCACGATCGTACTCCGACTGATTGGCGTTGCAGTACACGCACTTACCACCTTCCCATTTGTGCTGTGTACGATTAAAGATGATATTTCCTTGCTCATTCTTAAAGACACGCCCGATCGCATACTTGCCGTTCGCGGTCTTGGAACAGTAGACACTTCTACGAGACAAGAGTGCAGTAAGCTCGGTGATGCAAATACCGTAAAGCTGATTCTTATAGATGTGGTCGATGCGCTCTTGCAGATCCGGTATCTCTTTCTCGAGTCCTTCGACGAGGCGGCGGGCAATCTCACGCAGGAATACACCCGACTTACTCACAGGGTCGAGGAACTTTGCGTCCTTATCCTTCCACAGCTCGCTCGGCAAAGTGTCCAGCATCTGATTCACGAGAGATGGGGGTGTAAAGACCTCGTCATTGCTGAGATTGGCGAGACACGATAGGACGTCTGGGTTATAGTTGGTTTGAGTTTTCATACGAGTGATAGGAAATGAGCCAGTGGGTACTCTTTCACCGGCGTAGGTATGAACGCAGGCGTGCCCAGGTCAGATATTTCTGCACGACGAAACAGGTCCACATTTAAGTGGTTGCTCGGCATAAGCTCTTCAAACGAGAAATCACGTCTCTTTATCATACTCCCGCGCACGAGAGACCACTCGGAAAAGATGATAGGCTTCGGTTGTTTGGCTACTGTCTTGAGCGAAAGAGCGTCACCTAAAAGAATATTACGCTCAAATATAAATCGAACTACGTTACGCAAAGCATCATTACCCTTTTTCTTATAGAGAGACGTATAAAGATCATCGAATACTGCAAAAAGTCGTTCTCGACAGAGCTTCACGTTGTCCTCAAGTATATCGATACCGTAGATAGACCCCGTAGCCATCGCAACATAACGCTCGAACTCTAACTGACTCCTTCCGTAGCGTTTCTTTATAATCGCGAGCTTTTTTTCGTATACAGGTACAAGGAAGTTGCCAGTACCGCACGCAGGTTCAAGGAAGCGTGAGTCAATGCGCGCTAATTCATGATGAACCAAGTCGAGCATAGAATTAACCTCTCGCTCAGCCGTAAGCACCTCGCCGTGGTCAGCAACCCGTTGTTTTGAAATAACTTGAGTTTTATTTTTTGTGGGGCCCATATTATTTTTGCTTTAGCAGTTTCAAGATGTCGGTCTTTCGATAACGTCTATCTCTACGTATCCCAAAACGAATAGCTTTCAAGATCCCCTTGTTGTCCCAATTACGGAGTGTGTTTGGGTGACAATTCAGGAGCTTGCATGCTTGCTCTAGTGTCAGAATCTCTGATTCATCCTTCATATACATCACTTACTATAAATTAACAAAGTGTTAATTGCAATAAACATCAAAAAAGGGACGAAGTCCGTAGGAACCCCGCCATTGATGCTGCACATAACCATCTCTGAAACGATTTGATTATATTACTCGCCTCCCTAGACAGGTTCAGAATATCGTCGATCAAGATCTTGTAAGGGTCTTTGAGCTACATTCCGGGTGGAATTTGGAGGCAAACAGGTCACTTGCCCTTATAACTTTTAAAAGGATCTGAGGATAAACAATTAATAAAAATAGTAGTCCGGTTTTTGAATGCTAACACATAAGAAATAATCAGAATTCCAACTGCATACAACTCAGCAAAACCAGGATTAACAACACCCAATACACCAAAACCCAACAAATTGAATAAGACCAGTAATGCTATTTCTCCCTTAAAGTCTATTAATTCCTTTTTTGAACTAGAGGAACTGTCTTCCTTGATATTTGATTTAGCATAATCCAAAAATAAATTAATGTTGTCCTCCTCGAAGGCCCTTACAACCCTGGAATCTATTTCTCTTGTTTTTATATTAATCTCCTTTGCACCCTCTATCAACCCATTTAGTTGGTCATCCATTATTTCACGTGAGAATGAAGATGCATAAACTACCAAAATGAGCGCAAGAATAAGAGCAATAACCGTCCAAAGATTAATTAGAATTGCATCTATACTTATCCCAATCCCAATAATAGCTAGAGATATTGCGCCCAGCGACTGAAAAAATTGAATGTAACTCAATGATAATTGAAGAGATGCATTTATTTGAAAATCTGAATATTCCTTTCTCAATGCATTACTTCCTTTGAGTGTTTCTATTAAATATTCTTTTCTATCTTTTTGCATTTTAATAACAAAATTCTAACATAAAGCGACCTATCTGGACGCAGACAGGTCGCTTTCACCAGAATCATTGGCTCCACAGCTTGGACTCGGACTAAAGAAGCCATTACCCCATCCTCCCCAACACCCTATACAGTGCGCCCGTCAAGATCAAAGCCAGTACCCCAACTCCCATCAAAATCGTCGGATGCTCCACAAAAAGTGGAATCTGGTCGGCAAAGAGCTCGAAGCCGTGCAGAATAGCGGCACCGCTGAATGCTAGCAACAGCGCGAACGTGATCGGATAGCGCGACAGAACCGGCGACGTGAACGTGCCAGCCTTGTCGTGGAGCTTCTTCACCATCTCTTCGAGCCTGTAGACCGGATCGTGCTTGTCGTTGAGGGGCACTGGATTATGTTAGTTGAACGTCATCGTCTTGCCGTCCTTGAGCGTAAGGATGAGCTGGCCGCGGCTTGTGAACTTGTACGTTTCTGCAGTCGAAAGCATGCCCGTGAACTCGCTCTCGTGCGATCCTTCGCAGAACATGAGCGTCGATATCATCTGGCTAAAGAAGATAGTGCCGTCGGCCTTTGAAGACTCGTACTGGCCCCCTACTCCGTTACAGTCCGTCTTTGCAGAGAATCGGCCGTCCTTGCCGAGCGTGAGCACGAACTTGCCGTCGGCATTGCGCGCGTCTATCCACTTCCATGGAGTCATGTCGAGCGTCATGCGATTAGGATCCGCCTCGCCTTCTGGATTTTCGGCGATAGGTGCCGTAGAGGTCGACTGCGCGCCGGCAGTCGTATCATCCACATAGTCCGTGACCATACGATTCGACTGAGCCGTAGCGCACCACACGACAAGGAAAGCAAGGGCGATTGCGCCCAACCCACACAATATTTTTTTATTCATGCGTCCAGTATAGCATTGGCAAAAATTCCTCATACCCACCAGATTCAAAATATGGTGAAAAAAGGCTTTTTTATACTAGTTTTCACTGATATTTGACAAAAAGCAGTGAAAAAGTGTATAATGGCCAGTAAGTTTTAATACCAATACATGGCTACAACTAACCCAACAAAAGAAAGGCTTCAGGACCTAAAAAAGGAGTACGACACCCTTCGCCGAGGCAAGGATGCCCTTTTGGCGCTTGTAGACGAGACAGAAGTGGCTGAGGCGGTCTATAACTCTAATGCGATCGAGAACTCTACCCTTACCCTCAAAGAAACAGAGAAGATCCTTCTCGAAATGGAAGTTTCCCGAGATGTTTCTGTTCGTGAGGTATTCGAGGCAAAGAACCTCGCTCGAGTCGTCGCCTATATTCGAAGCAAGTCCCAGGAATCTGAAATAGATAAAGAAATGATACTGCTTCTTCACAAAATGCTTATTGGCGGCATCGACGACGACATCGCTGGACGTTTTAGGAGGACTGGTGAATATGTCCGAGTAGGTACGCATGTCGCCCCAGCACCCGAACATATAGAACGAATGATCGGGACGGCACTTCTTGAATACACTGCACATCTTGATGATTACTTTATAGACAAGATCTCCCAATTTCATCTCGAATTTGAAACAATTCACCCATTCAACGATGGTAATGGCCGCATCGGTCGTGTCCTTATTAATTACCAGTTCCAGCGACTGGGTTTTCCCGGAATTATTATTCGCGACAAAGAAAAAAAGGACTATTACGGTACTTTTGCCGAATATCGAGACAAAAAAACGGCAAAAAAGATGGAAAAAATACTCGCTCTTTCCCTTATGGAATCACTGCATAAGCGCATTACATACCTTAGGGGCGACAAAATCATCGCTCTTTCGGACTATGTGAGGACGAACAAAAAGTCGGGCCCTGCCCTAGCAAATGCTGCTCGTCGCCAGAAAATCCCTGCGTTTCGAGAAAAAGGAGTGTGGAAGATCTCAGAAAGTTTTGTGTATGAGGGAGCCGAGAAAAAATAAGCCCTACTGCAACGGCACAAAACCGAACAATCGCAGGAAAAAGGCCATAGGATAGTCATACCAGCGTAGCTTGCCGCCGCGATTGCCCGCCGTTTTAGAGCTTTCAAAGGCCACGCCCTCGGCGCGCCAGCCGGCGATGATCTCGCTTAAGTCCTTTACCATCTCGGGATCGTGAAAGAAAAGGCCTGCTTCTATATTGAAATTGAACGAGAGAAGGTCGAGATTCTGCGAGCCGATGATGCCCTCGCGGCCGTCGACGAGCATGGCCTTTGAGTGGTTCATGCCAGGGGTCTCTAGGATAGTCGCGCCGGATGCAGCGAGGCTGGCGGCATATGACCTGTTGATGCCGCTTACAAATGCGTAGTCAGTGGCCTCGGGCAAGAGGATCTCTACCTTTACCCCGCGCAGAATGGCCTGATGGATGCGGGCAAGGAACCAACGCGGCGGAAAGAGGTACGGCGTGACGAATATGATGGAATGGCGGGCGCGGTCGAGGCGCTCTTCGTAGTATTTGCGCATGAGGTGCCTGCGACGGCCGATGCCGTGGTCCACGAACCAGAGGCTCGCGCGCTTCAGGGGATTTTCCGGGATGACCGTGCCGACGAATACGGACTTGCCGCCGATCTTCTTGTATACGCGGGCAAACGACCTGACGATGGATTCGACGACTGCCCCGCTGACCTGGACCTGAAGGTCGCGCCAGGTGGCGTACTTTGCGCCGACGTTCACACCGCCAATAAAGGCGACCTTTTCGTCGACGACGAGGACCTTGCGATGGAGGCGCGAGAGGAGGAAGCTGCAAAAGAGCACCTCACCACCTGCCGCACGGATGCGGGCCACTGCCCCGCTCCAGATGTCATAGCTCCCTACCACGTCAAGGATGACGATGGTGCGCACGCCGCGCTGTGCCGCCGACTGAAGCGCGTCAAAGAACTCGCGGCCACGTGCATCGTCGTCGAGAATGTACATCTCGAGGTATATGCTCGTGCAGGCGCTGTGTATAGCTGCCAACATGCCTTCCCACGCCTTTTCAGAGCTGCTAAAGATGCGGTATTTCATTGGGCATAGTATGCCATAAAGGGGGCGATTTAGCCTGCGTTTTGGCGAGATAAAGAAAAGATAAAAATGGGGATAGGAGGGGTTTTGACTTACCTACTAGCCACTGCTAGACTTTAGATAAAGGTTCCAACCCCCCAACACGAGCCCCCGGGCTCTTCCGCAAGGATAGGGGGGTTGGTCGTTTATGGGGAGTATGTATAGTATTGATTCGTCCCGTTACGAAATATCTCAAACTCATTTTTTATCATCGGCCGTATGATCTCATACGGCCTTCCCTCACCCCTTTCTCTCTTTATCCCAATCGCCCAGGAACAATAATCAGCAAGCTGGCAATTTATGTCGGATAGTGACCTGTGACAATAGATCTCGAAAGGGATGCCGGGAAAATTTTCCTTTAGATATTGCTTAAGGGTTTTCAGGGCCGCCTTCTTTTTGTCTCCCGTAAATAACGCGCCAAGCACAATGACGATAGTATCCACTTTCCCCTGCTTACCTATAAAGATATATTTCAAAAGCACTTCACACACCTTTTGATAAAATAGCACGCCGGTGTTCCTTACAATCGTCTGAGACCCCTTTTGATAAACTTCTCTATAAAGTGCTGGATTCGCCCTATTCTTTTGAGCTACCACAGAGTGAATCTCAAAAGAGTCCCTTAATAGGGCTAGATTTTTATAGACTTCGTCTCTCACCACCTGTCTATCCTCGGTAGCATGGAATTCCTCTTGATCGAACCCTTTGGCCAACAGCCTATATTTGAGGTCGATAAACTTCTCTCTTCCGACCACAGGATCAAAAGTCGCAAAACCAGTCAGTATAAAATACTTAGTAGCCCTTGGACTAAAATCAAGATTTCCTGACTCATCAATAAAAATATAGAGACAACGATTCATTACTGAATCCTAACAAAACCGAGATAAAGAAAAGATAAAAATGGGGATAGGAGGGGTTTTGACTTAGCTAGGAGAATTGTTACTATCAGCAGTATGTTTGGGGTAACCCACCGATCCGGGGACAGCCACCTGGTGATTATGAAAAAACTCGAGCAATGCCTCGAGTTTTTGTTTTATAAAATAATCATAAAAAAGAGAGCCATCTGGCCCTCCGTGCTAATCCTTAATATTGAACATCTTCTTCACGAGCTGATTCTTGTTGTGGCGGAACATATCCGCAGCGGCTCCGAAAGAAAGCCAGCCGAGATTGCTTGCGACAAAAATCAAAACAGCTTCAGACACATCGGGCGGGAATCCAGCTAGCGAAAGGATATAGTGCTTCGTCCTGAATGAAGCGCCTTGCAAATGCGGCTGCTTGGTTCGTTGGCTGCCCAAATGAAAGGGACCCCCTTTAGGGTAAATGGACAGATACTCGCATTGGCGGATGGCGGTATCAAGGCATCGCTTCGGATTCTTGATGCGCTGAGCGGTTCCGATCACGCTTGCCAAAACCAGAGACTCATCAGCGATCGAATAGAGGGCGAAGTAGCCACCCAGCTTTTTGAAATCTCTGCCATTGTATACTTCGGCGACAGTCACCGCGTTAGTGACGCAAAACAGATCTTCCTGCGTAAAGCGAGGCAGTATCTCGGACATAAATAAAGGAACAAGGGTTGTGGTTGAGGACTCAACCCTTACCCTACCCGACCGCTGCATTTTTGCAACCTGGCGAGGCTTTTTACTTATCCAAATCCAGCGTCTCGTCTATCCTGATCTGGCTTACGAATTCCGGCACGTGAGATACCAGGATCATGGCGCCTTCGTACTGGTCAAGGGCCTTGGCGATAATCGGCAGGTGGCGGAAGTTTATGTGGTTAGTCGGCTCGTCCAAAATAAGAAGGCCTGGCTTCTGCAAAACGAGTCGGGCAAAAGCCACGAGTCCCTTCTGCCCTTCTGACAGGCTGCCGATCTTTGTCTCGAGCATGTCAGCATGTATGAGAAATCCGGCAGCCGTGCCGCGGATGTGCTGTTCGATATGGGTGGCCGACGCCGACAGCAAAGACTCATATACCGTGTCCTCGAAATTGAGCGTCGAGAAGTCCTGTCGGTAATAGCCGACGCGGATACCCTCAGAAATAACCGCAGCAGGATTCTTGCCCAGAGCGAGCGATTCGAGGAGCGTAGACTTGCCGATACCGTTTGGACCGCGCAAAAGCAGGTGCTGCTTGCGCTTGAGCTTTATGGCACAGGTGCGCTTTGTAGCCTTGTGATCCCTGATGACCTGGTAGCCAGTGATATTCAAAATGACGCCCGTAAAGTCAGGCTGTGATGGGATGGTGAAAGGACGGATGGTCTTGTCTTCCTTACGTACCTCGACAATGTCTTCCTCCAGCTCCTCGGCCTTTTCGCGCATGCGCTTTGCCACGAGGCGCATCTGACCTCCCTTGTTGGCGAACGCATTCGCCTGGTCCTTCTTTTCCTGGATTTCCTTCTGTAGAAGCGCGTTGGCGCGATTCTCCCTGTCCACGCGCGCGGTGATGTCCTTCAACACGTCGTAATAGTCGCCGACGTACTGCTCTACTTTTCGCGTATGGACATCGAGGTATAGAACGCCGTCAGAAAATGCATTCAAAAATTCCGCATCGTGGGAAATGACGATGACTGTCTTGTCATAGTTTTTCAGGAAGTGCGTGAGATGCTCGATGCCCGCCTTGTCCAGATTGTTTGTCGGCTCGTCGAGCAAAAGGATGTCCGGCTTTTGTATAAGAGCCGATGCAAGAAGGAGGCGCGCCTGCTGGCCGCCCGAGAATGACTTTACAATCCTGTCGTGAGGAGCCTTGAAATTGACCGCCTCAAGGATCTCGTCGATGCGCGGGTCGATATCATAGACTTTTTCCTTGAATGATTTCTCGAAAAAGGCCCGAACAGTCAGTTCAAGGTCCGGTCGCGGAATAACCTGGCGCGAAATAGCGATCGAAAGGCCGTTCACGATGGTGATGGTGCCCGACTCGGGCTTCAGCACCTTGGTGATCAGGCCAAATATCGTCGACTTGCCGGCGCCGTTCTGTCCCATGATAGTGATCTTTGTCCCGCGGCGCACCGAAAAGTCCACCTCATCGAGGATGGGCTTGTTGTGTCCGTATTCGAACGACACTTCATCAAATCTGACGACGACGTCTCCTTGGGCCATGAGGTTACTAGTTTACCGTATAAAGCAAAAAACCCGTAGGGCTTTTTGATGAGACTAGCCGAAGCTAGCGAGGGCGATACGAGCTGCCGCCAGTTCGTGGCGCGCCGCCTGTGCGAGGTCCTGATGATCGAGGGCCTTTGAAGCCTCCCGTTCGAGGGCCAGCTGACCGTGGGCCAGAGCTGCGACCAGTGTATGCGCCGAGGTTTGGCTTGCGTCCGAAAGCTCCGCCAGTGCGAGGAGCGCGTGATGCGCCACCAAACGATGGTCGAGCCGAGTATGACGAACCGCCTGCGCTGCCTGCGCCACCAGTACTAGATCGTGCTGCTGAACCGCCACGGTATGGAGCGCGAGCGCCGAAGCCGGGACCAGTGCTAGAGCCAGTTCGAGGAGCGTATGGTCGCGACGTAGGCGAAGACGAGAAGCTGCGGTATGGAGCGCGAGCTGCGCCGCCTGCCGAAGCGCCGTATGCAGGACGCGAAGATCCGTATGATGGTCGCGCTGAATATGACGAGCCTCCCATGCCACCAGTGCGAGGTGCCGCACTAGCGCGAGGACCTGCCGATGCGCCTGGAGTCGATGTGTATGTCGCTCGAGGAGCGCCGCCCTTGTATGCCTGATTAGTATGAGTCTTGAAAGCGCTGCGTGGAGCTGGCCTGCCACCTGCTCCCCTGCTGTATCCACCACGGAACGATCGTGGACCCTGAGAGAATCCCATAGCCGCACCTTCGTGGCTCTTCATGGCCAAAGGCTTCTTGATCAATCGCTCAATTGATGTGATGTCGTATTTCTGATCTGGGGTTGCGAATGAAACTGCCTTACCTGTCTTGCCTGCACGACCAGTTCGGCCGATGCGGTGAACATAGTCTTCAGACTGCTCGGGAAGGTCGTAGTTTACGACAAGTCCGATGTCCTTCACGTCGATACCACGAGCCGCAATGTCGGTCGCTACGAGCACCTGGTATGTATGCTTCTTGAATCCGTCGAGGGCCTGCTTTCGCTGGGCCAAAGTTCGGTTCGAGTGGATTTCCGTCGCAGTCGTGCCGATATTTCGGAGGTCAGCGGCGATGTCCTTTGCACCGTGTTTAGTACGAGAAAAGACAAGAACCGGAGTTCCAGGAGCTGTCTCACCAAGGATCTTTACCAGAAGGTTGAACTTCGAGTGTCGGTTTACGACGATGATCTCCTGCTCGACATTAGCAGATGAAGTTCCCGGAGCCGCCATTTCAATGCGGAGCGGAAGCTGCATGTGCTCGACGGCGAGCTTTGCGATTTCGTTTGGCATAGTCGCAGAGAAAAGAAGCGTCTGGCGCGTCTTTGGCACCTTGCCCATGATTTCCTTAATCTGTGGAGCGAATCCAATATCGAACATGTGGTCAGCCTCGTCCAAAACGAGAACAGATACGCGGTCGAGTTTAATATTTCCCTGTTTGAGGTGGTCGATGAGGCGTCCTGGCGTCGCGATGACGATAGAAGGACCGCTTCGAAGCTCCTTGACCTGTCGGTACATAGAATCGCCACCAATGAGAACGGTTGAACGGATGCCGAGAGCATATCCGATCTTGCGGATAGTCTCGTCAACCTGAAGTGCGAGCTCTCGCGTAGGAAGAAGGACGAGTCCGCGTCCGTCTGGATTAGCCAAAAGGCGTTCGATCATAGGGATGCCAAAGCCGAGGGTCTTGCCCGTTCCGGTCTGCGCGATGCCGATGATGTCCTTGCCCTGGATGCCAAGAGGAATAACCTTGCCCTGGATAGGCGTAGGTGTGATAAATGAGTTCTTTTCGAGGACGGCGAGAACTTTCTCGCTAATACCAAGAGTACTAAATGAAGCTGCGGCTTCCGTTACTGGAACGGCAGCATGAGCCGTTTCCGGTGTTTTATGTGTGGTCATATTGTTGTGCGATCTAGTCCCCTAATGGTCACAACAAATGACAAGAGATAGAGCGCGGTTTCGCCTCTATAAAGGAGGAGAATTAAGCTGTACGGACTATTATAGCACGTCTTATGCAAAAATGCAAGGATTCCATAAAAAAGCAGAGCCTCGTGCTCTGCTTTACGTATATGGTGTCGTTTACTCGTCATGATCCATAAAGGTGACAATCTCCGTTTCTGCAAACGAATCATGCGGTGGCTCCCATGTATTACGGAAAACCCCCATCCATTCAGGAAAACGGTCCAACTTGAGGATCATATTATTGTCCCCAAGCGGCACAATGTCTGGAGCAATAAACGCCAGATGGCGCTCTATCCCCTCATAGATCATGGGGCCAAGGGCCAAAATCTCACGGATGTCCTTTGCTGGACGTGCCCTGCCTGCATGTGCCAAATTCCGAGCCACCTGCTGGTTAACTTCCGAAATATCTGGGCTGCCCACAATTTTTGAGAAGCAGGCGGTCAGTCTGGCAGTGCCTCGAAATCTGGGTGCAAATTCGCGCGTGTTTGCGATGAGTGGCAACATCCGAGCCCAAGAAAAACAACCGATCCTGATAGCCATGACGAGATGGGCGTCGTAATTAACGACAATATCCCGACGATGAGTAGCAATGAGCATATAAGCTCAAACTACAATAAAAGTATCAAAAGTCAATATCTATGTACCCAAGCTCTTTACGGCGTCACCAAACAATCTGTGTAGGTGGCCTTACCGTTCTCTTCTATATATGCCGTATTGCCCTTGTTCCAGAAAACAAAGCTCTGATCAAGATTCGCATAGCGCGCACCGGACGCCGATACAGTCTGAGCAAGGTTGATCTCCCTACCATTCGACAAAACTAGTGTTACAACCTGAGGTTTAAAGCTTGCCCTAATTCCCTTGTCATTAGCACACGCAAAGAAAACTTTCGGGTCGGTCTCGTGGCTGTTGCTCCTCCAGATAAGGAAACTGATCAATACGACGGCTACAATACCCACCACCACGAAAATTTTACGGTCTTTATTCATATATCTCTATTTTATTCCGCTTTCTTTTTTGGAGCAAATCCTAAAATGGCCCTCGCGAGGCGAATATGCAGAAAAGATACGTTGGCACCGACCTTATTTTTGATCGGAGTGAGCATAACATCGTCGGAATCCGTAGTGAGCGAGGTGATTGCTTCCTCTATCTTTTTCCAGTGAGCCGCAGAGATTTCGTATTTAAGGTACGAAATATCGACCGGTATGCCCATTTCAACCAGCTTTTCAATATGGGCTATGACGGTCTCCTGTGTGACTCCCCTTTCCTTGGCAATTTCCTCCAGGCTCTTTTTTTCGTCGAGCAGTTCTTTTGTTTCCTCGAATGTCGAGATTTTTTTCTCCTTTGGTAGAGGTCGGATGGTGTTAAGGAAATCCTCCTGGGCTTTTTTCAGCTTGGCAGGAGTCATTTCGAGCAAGTCAGACTCGGCCTCGGCTGATTGGTTCTGCAGTTCAGCGTCGAATTCAAGAACTTCGTTGTGGACACCCAGGGCCGCCTCATTCATACCCAGAATCGACAACCCTTCAAGTGTGCGCACGCGAGACAGCGCCACATATCCCATGCCGGGCTCGAATGCGCGTGATAGGTCCACCTCGACAGCGTCGAGAGACATGCCCTGGCTTTTGTGTACCGTGATAGCCCAGGCTAGGCGCAGCGGGTACTGATTGATCTCAGCCTTTACCTTGCCGTCTTCTTCGATCTTCCATGAGGCTTTTTCCATTTTTATGACTTTGCCCATGGCAGTGCGGATAACCGGGTCCTGGTTTTCCTTGCATGAAATGACGACGCCGAGCGTGCCGTTCACATACCCCTCTTCAAAATTGTTTTTTACGCACATGACGCGGGCGCCGACCTTGAGGCGCAGTACTTCGGGTGCCAGGCAGGACTTTTTCAAGGTTGCTGCCAGGAGGTCGCGGCCTTTACTGTCCATATAATAGTCGGTCTCTTCGTCGCTCTGGAGTTTTTCCAATTCTGCACTGTTGAGCGTATCGACATCGGCATTATGCGTGAAAAGGCGCGTCGGCTCTATATCAAATTCCGCCCTTTTGTTGAAGCGGGACATAAGCATGTCACGAGAACCCTCAGACACATCGCCGCGTCGGATTTCATTCAAAATAGAGAGCACATTGTCGTCCTTTTGACGGAACTGTTCCGATAGATAACAAATAGTGAGGTCTGCCTCTTTCCAAGATTCGGACGTGTAAATGAACTGTGTCGGTGGTTCGCCTTGACGCGATACAGGCGGCAACTGGAAGAAGTCCCCGCACAATACCACCTGCACCCCACCAAAAGGCGCAGCCTTGCCCTTCATGGCTTGCAGGACTTTGTTTACCAAATCGAAACGGAAATGGTGCAACATTGATACTTCGTCGATGATCAGGACCTTTACACGGTCAAAACGTTTTGAAAGATATGTTTTCTCGGCCATTGATTCAAGGTCGGACTGGTTCATGGTTGCGGCAATGCCGATGCCCGCCCATGAATGAATAGTCATGCCGCCCATGTGCGTCGCAGCAATACCTGTGGATGCTGTGATGCCAATGTCGATCTCGTGCTCACGCAAATATTTTATATATGAATTGATGAGATGCGTCTTTCCCGACCCGGCTGGACCGGTGACAAATACATTCTTTCCTGTCTTAAGGATTTCGAGTGCTTCCTTTTGAGTCATGCTGTGATGATAGCATGCGGGAGATAAAGAGAAGATAAAGTTCCCTGCCCGTACCTTTGCCTCTGCACGCATAAAAGCCAGAAGGCTTTTTGCTCTGCTCGGCTCGTCAGCCTGCGCAAGGCATCGTCAAAGGTACGGGCAGGAAATCTTTATTTATATTTTATCTCCCCATGATATACTCGCCATAAGAGCTTACGAAGTACTCCGTGAAGGAGCATACTTCTTTCGATCAACTCGAATGTAAGCCCTCCTAAACGCCCTGCACGGGGCGTTTAGCGTTTTACAGGAAAGATACTAAAGAAGACTCCCTAGAAGAAAATCAGATACTGAACGTACCACGCCGCGGCGCAGGCAAAAAATCCAAGAAGGGCCGGCACAAAACCGATTTTGAAATAGGCTCCGAATGTCAGCTCCTTTACCATACCCATGGCGACGACACCTGCAGCAGAACCCAGCGACAACAGAGATCCGCCAATACCAACCATGAGGGCAAGCAGTACCCAGAGCTGTGTGTTTTCAATTACCAAAATCTTTATAGCAATAGCAGTCAAAGGAATGTTGTCGAGGACTGACGAAACCATACCCAAACCAATGTTGCCCACAATGACCCGCGTATCCGAAGGTTGTGCGCCGTATACCACATCAGATACCTGTGAAAGCACCCCGAGAGATCCGAGGGCAGACACAGCCAAAAGAATACCTATGAAAAATTTAATCGAACCCAGGTCAGCCTTTTGAATAAGGTGCTCAATCGTTGCTGAAAGGTGCGTCTCTGACGGAGCAGACCTCTTGAACACATCGATTGCCAACCAGGTAATGCCAAGACCCAGCAATATACCGAGCGCCGGTGGCAAATGAACTGCCTTCACCACAATCGGCAACATGAATGATCCCAAGACCAAACACAAAACCATTTTCTCACTGTAGGTCATGGGTGTAGCATTGTCTTTGACCATCTCCACTCGTTCCTCGGGTACCAGTTTTCGAACGAGAAATACAAGAGCAACGACGATGCTCAAGGCACTTGGAATGAAACCGTACATAAGAATGTCTGCAGCAGCAAACTTTTCAGCAAGCCAGAGCATAATAGTCGTCACGTCGCCTATTGGCGAAAATGCTCCGCCGGCATTCGCTGATAGAACAATTCCCACGGCGGCCACCAGAAGGTTCCTACCCCAGAAAAACTTGCGAGCAATCTGAATCATGACAATCGTTGTCGTAAGGTTATCCAAAACAGCAGAGAGGAAAAATGTAATGACCACAATCGAACAGAACTGCCCCACCAAAGACATGTTCCACGAGCAGAGCTTTTCCCTAATATAGTCGAACAATCGATAGTGAGCCGCGATTTCAACCAGTGACATCGCTGCAAGAAGAAATGCTATGAGGCTGAATATCTCAGACCCTGTATGAAGCATGTGTTCCTCGACCATGAGCGGGTCTGCCACGCCAAGGAGAATCCAAAGCGCTCCACCCATAGACAGTGCAAGTGCTGATTTATGAATCTTAAGCTTTGTTTCAAGCGTAATCAGAATGTAGCCGATGACAAAAACAATCGAAGCGATGATGGCTAGCATGTGCTGATAGGATTATTATGTTAAAGAACAACAATAATCTGATTATGTCCATAACACCAGCCTGCACTGTGTATAACCACTACACTTCGGTATACTACCCTTCCCATTGATTTACGAAATCACGTACAAAGTTTCCATAGTTGCTGACAGGACACTGAACTCAGTCACCCAGCACATCAGCTTCATTTTTTGGCTCAAATATGCTAATTTCTAATGACGTCGCGGCGGGCACGAGACTCCTCGGCCGCCGCGCCATATATTGCCGGATCGTCTAAAGGTAGGACGTCGCTCTCTGAAAGCGAAAATTTTGGTT
>CAYJAC010000004.1:0-48706 GCA_964368565.1 uncultured Candidatus Saccharibacteria bacterium | reverse complement strand
GCAGTACCAAATGACATAGCATCATTCGTATGATCATAATTTACATATCCTGCAATCGAGCTGCCGGGATCCGCAAACGACAACATACCTGACGCAGAACTAGGTGTACCTATAGTAATACCTCCCGTTGCACCATTTTCAACAAAAAGAGTATCGTAATTGTTCGAAAGCTGTGCACCTGATGCACCTTCAGTTACTTGAAGTTTTGCTCGAGGTGATGTTGTACCGATGCCGACGTTGCTTGAAGTATCTATGACGAGCGCGCTCGCAGAGGTGGTGTAATTATAAATTGAGAACTTATCAGTGGTATCGAGGTTGTTGAAAATACCCCACTTGTTTGTACCAGCACGAGCAAGTCTTATTGCTGATCCGCTTCCTGATGCACTGTCGAGTCGCATGATAGCGTCGCCAGAAGTGTTTGTGACTTCTAATTTTACCGTTGGGCTCGTCGTTCCAATACCGACGTTTCCAGATGATAGTACGGAAAGTCTCTCCGTCTCTGGGTTACCTGCGTTATCCTTGACGAATACCCCAAATCTATTCGCACCACCAACACCGAGGATATTGCGAAGCGCAACACTGTTGAGACCGACATTGTTCCATATCTTGATACCTGTGTATTCACTTTGATTATCAGCACCACTCCTGATATTGAGCACATCTTCAGCTGTAGCTGACGAAGAGTTAACTGACAGTGTGCTCATCGGAGACGTCGTTCCAATTCCAACATTGCCTGTTGAATTAATTCTCATCCATTCCGAGCCAGCGGTATTAAATGTCATGTTACCGCTCTGGGTCATGTAAATATACTCAGCTCCCGTGAGACTTCCTGTCTGGTTTACAATAGCAGAACCACTTGGATCAGAATACATTACAAGTGGAACATTCACTCCTGCTGCAGAAGCAAACTGTGCAACATAGACATTTGTTCCAGCCCCCGACGGATTAGTCACACTCAACATATGGAGTGGGGTCGTCGTACCGATGCCCATATTACCCGTACTATCAACCCTCACTTTTTCGAGCAATGCTCCGCCTGCCGCACGGGTAGAAATGGAGAAAGCACCAGCTGTGTTGGCATCAGTGGCATTTTCTTTGAAGCCTTTGAGGCCAGCGAAACTGTCTACGGTTTGATTCGTAGTATAGAGACCGCCGAACATAAGCGAACCGCCAACTCCAGCTCCTCGTGCGGATGTGGAATTTATTTCAACATTCGCCAAGGAGCTCGTCATGTCGCGATTAGTATCAGAAATCGTAAGCTTACTTGAAGGAGTCGTCGTTCCAATACCGACGTTGCCCGCGCCTGTGATTCGCATGCGTTCGATGCTCCCGAGACCTACGCCCGCGCCATGAGTCGAGAATGTCATCGAAGTTTGAGCGTTGTCCGTTCCAACATAATCGCTATCGGCAATGGTAAGAATCGAAGATACTTCGCGCTGATTGATAGTCGATGCATCTGAGGTATACCAGCTTAATTTGCCGACGACATCTCCCGTAACCACTGTCGTGCTCGTATTATTGATGCCGACCTGATTTGCTCCTGTTGCTCCAGCGAGGGAAAGCAGGAAACCCGGAGTAGTCGTTCCAATTCCGAGGTTGCCTGCAGAGGTGATCCTCAAGCGTTCGCTCGGGGCGGTATCAGTCTGTACGGATCGCGTTCCAAAAACCAAATCTCCGGATGTCTCACCGTTGTTCGCAGTTTCCTGATATCCGATATATGCAGGCGAATTTAAATCCGTCGCCGTCGTGTAGCCGAAACCGATGAGACGATACGAGTTGAGCCCATTCTCAGTGCCTCCGATCTGCAGATACTCCGAAACCTTGCCGGCGGTCGAGGATACTGTCGTGCTTGCGATGTGGAGGCGCACATGAGGCGAAGTTATGCCTATGCCGACGTTGCCAGTCCCACTTATCGTTGCGCGGAGAACGCCGTTAGTTCCAAATTGAATAGGATTAGCCCCTCCCCCTGTCGTGAATACTTGGGCGTAAGGTGATGACCCTGTAAGTACAGCACCACCCGCTGAACCCTCAAGACCAATATAACCAGTTTGAGTTGTGTTACTTGTCATCTTCATCATGAGATAACTTGTGCCAGAGTCGTTCATATAAAAACGAGGAGAAGCACCTGTGATTTCAAGAAGTTGTCCTGGAGTAGCAGTTCCTATACCAACCTTACCCATTAATGCAGCGGCATAATTGTTTGTACCTGCTGTTTGTGGGGCGACATATATTCCATAGTTATTTGTAAGAGTGCCTCCTGACTTTTGAGGGTCGTTAAACCATGCTCCGTAGTTGTTTGTTACTGTTCCTGCGGTTATGGCTGGCGAAGAAAACAGTCCGTAGATATTAGTTATAGTTCCTGATGACGAATATGTTGGAGCTGATTGAAATGGTACAGTGTGGTCAAAATCTGCTGTGCCGTTTATGGTGTATCTTCCGTCAAACGAATTGTATCCAATCCCCCCACTTCTGCTTATTGTTGATGAGTCTGAAAATCCATGAGCGTTACCAGTGCCTGTTGATATTATTCTGTTTAAGTTTACCCCTGGGTCAACACTCTTTGTTCCAGAGCCACTACCAATGTGTAGCAAGTTGGCTGGCGTTGTGGTACCTATACCAACATTACCACCCGTAACAATTGTCATCTGAGGCGTGCCATTCTCCTGGAACCTTATTCCGCCTCCCGTCGGACGATTCACATACAACGTAGAGTCAGAAGGGCTGCTCGCAAAGTTATAGCCGGTCGCTGATATTGATCCTCCCAATCCTATAGCGCCATACGCATTGCTTCCGCCGTACTCTCCGATAAGCACGCTGCCTGTGCCAGAACCCTGAACCGCAAGTTTTGCAGATGGACTGGTTGTACCAATTCCCAAATTACCACTAGCATCAAGGCGCATCTTTTCTGTTGGGCTTCCAGCAATAGCTGAAGTGATAAATGACAAAGCCGTGCTTGGACCGCTTTGACCAAGACCGTCGATCGCCGCATACACGTTCTGACTTGTTCCTCCTCGAGGATAAAAAGCTAGGCGAACATTGTCTCCGATGCTTCCGCGGCCGTGATACATGCTGAGGCCATTTTCTGTTACGGCGCTTCCAGCAGTTACGACAGAAAGTTTGCTAACAGGAGTTGTTGTACCAATCCCAACATTGCCCGATCCAGCAGGAGTAAAAACAATATGCCTGTCCGTGACACCTCCTCCGCCCAAAGCTGTCAATTCAAGATTATTCGTCTGGTTGTTCAACTGAAGCAAAGCAGAATTGACGGTACCGAGACCCGCATTTGAATAAAACGCAAGTCGAGTTCGCACAGAAGTGCCTGAATTTGCATTTGTCACCCTTAGCTCTGTTGCAGAATTCGCATTTTGATACAGATCAAGAAAGGCTGCCGGAGTTGTCGTACCAATTCCCACATTTCCTGATGTATCAATACGAATCCTCTCTGCACTATTAGTAAAGAGGGCCAGGGCGTTCGACGCACCAAGTTGACCAATATTTGCAAATCCTCCACCTTGAGTTGAACCTGCTACACCTAAAGAAACAGTCGCACCCGCATTATTCATTGCCGTGATCTGGGTAGTGCCATTTGAATCAGTGTTTTGTGCCCTTAGCCCAACAAACGCATTTGCACTTCCATTTGAACCTGCAAAATATCCATTTCCAGCTACGGAAAGAGTTTGCGAAGGAGTAGTGGTCCCCACACCCACTTTATACGAACCAGTCTGCGACAATACAATAGTATTAGCGGTACCATCGATAGCAAGAGGAGTTCGACCACCTGTCGCATTCCATATATAAAAGTTATCTGAACCCGCAGCATTTATATCACTCCCAATCGCCCATTTTTCTGTGCCCTGCGCCTGAAAAGATACCTGGCTCTTAAAACTAGCTCCTCCTAGATTATCGATAACAACTGTATTATGCGCATTTGTTCCACGAAATGCCGCAACCACCTGTGCGGAGTCACGCACGTCGAGACGCGCTAGAGGGCTCGTAGTGCCGATTCCTGTATTACCATTTGAATCTACTATAAACGCAGTGGATGTCGAAAAAGACACGGTCGACGAAGAAATAACAAAGAGTGGATTTGTCTGGCCCGCCAAACCAGCAACAGAAAGTGATGCCCACGGAGTGGTTGTTGCCACACCAATCTTGCCAGCAGTGGCACTAAAATTTCGAGAACCGATATAAAGATTTCCTTTAACACCACTATTGTTGATAGCAGTTTCGATTTGCAACTCTTCCGAAATAGCTCCAGCTGTTCTTATAAAAGGAATGAGGCCCGATTGAGGTACATACTGCTCTCCGATTGCTAAACCACGACTAGAATCCCCTGGTCTTTCAAAGAACATATATGAGCCCCATCCATTCGGATTTGAATTAGAAATCCTTATAGCTTCCAGATGGGTAGAATTCGCAGTCGAAGACGCAATGGTGAAAAGTGCCACAGGTGATGACGTTCCGATCCCCACCTTACCATCACTTGTTATCCTCATTTTTTCAGTGAGGGATCCACCAGACTGCTTTGTCATAAAGTTTAAATCCGCACCATCATCTCCACCAGATCGAAGAGCTTGTACCAATGCAACATGCGTCTGAACTCCCACAGCTTCCTGTATGAAAGCGAATCGTCCGATTGGATTGGTACCAATGACATTGTTACCAATAGCTACTATGGAACCCGTCGTTGCATTTGACCTGCCTTTAAATGCCAGAACTCCTCCTCCGAAATCGAGTTGATTAGGATTGTCAGTGTTTATTCCGACACTGCCGTATGCATCAACAATAAATGCTGTTGATGTAGCTCCAGCACCCGTTGATGTACTCACCGCAAAGAGTGGAACCGAACCTCCATTAAAAGATGTAACGGAAAGCCTTGCAAAAGGAGATGATGTTCCCACCCCTACATTTCCTGTCGCTCTCCACGCATCAGTACCGTTTGTCGTCCAGTTTCCCGTAGACGAGCCTCCGATCACATTTCCCGCCCAATACAGATCGGTACCATTTGCATACAGTTTGTTAGTTGTTATGAGCGGTGTCGCGCTCTGCAGACTAATTGTTCCCGACACAGTTACCAAATCAGAATACAGATTTGTTGAAGTCGCGTTCGTAGTTGTTGAATTAACAATACTCACGTTTGTAGCAAAGAGATCTGTTATGGAGCCTATTGCCGCACTCAATATATCTGTGAAGAAGCTTGTTGTCGTAGCGCTTCCCCCTGTGGCATTTCCGAAAGTAAGGCCCGCAAGGTTTGAACTTCCTGACGCTGAAAGATCTGTTGCACTCACAGAAGAGCTCCTAATGGTAGACCTTGTAATATCTGCTTCGGTTATGTCAGAGCCAGTTATGTCCCTTGTCCCGCTCGACTCACGAGTGTTACGAACATTCTGTATATTAATAGTGGAAGCACTTCGCAGAGTGTTTATCTGGGATTGTAGCGCCGCAAGCTCTGCCTCACTTGCACCCTGTGCAACAGCTGTCTCATAGTAGTTGTTTACAGTCGTCGGCGCAGAATCGCCAGCATCCTGCACTACTTCCCTAACAACAATCGTTTGTTCAGATGTATTTGCTTTCGAAACATCTTGAACTAAAACAGGTGCGGGCTCTGGAGTAATGATTGCCACCTCGGTGATATGGGTCGGTTCATCAACAAAGAGAGATGCAATAGAGTCGGCAGTCTTAACAAAGAAAGAATGGAACGTCTCATAGACACCTACTGCAGCTGACGCAAAAAATCCTCGTGAAGGTTCTTGATCAATCTCTAGTGATGGTGCGGCGACAGCAGCCAATCCGTCGTTCGAATCTGAAAGCATGGCCTGCATTTTTTCACCCACACTCTGTACTGCAGTAAGGGCTGATCGAGCATTGTCGACTTCGCTCATCCAGAAACTACCAGTAATAATAGAAAGCGAAAAAACTCCAGCCAGTACTTTCTTACTCAGGCTCGATAGACCTTGAATACTAGGTGCCTTTACCCTATTTGATCGTACAGAGAGACGTGGGCTGGGCTGCAGGACCTGTGGCTCAGAGTAGGTAGATACCGGTACTTTCTCCTTTGATAGCTCAGGAAGGCTCGGTCGAGCGTCAGGACTATACTTTAAATCAGACTCTGCCTTAGGCTGGAAACGGGTCACTGCCGCTGCCGGAGAAACAGGGGCATTATCGAGGATTTTTTTGTAGCCAAGTATGGACTCTTCTGACACAAACCAGCTACGTCCCACCATACGGGCGTCAATTTTCTTCCCGCGGATCAGCTGGCCGATATAGTCTTGAGTATAGCCACAGGTTTCCGCAGCTCGCCTAGACGAGATGTATTTTTTTCCTTCAAAATGAAGATCCTGGCTCATTACAGACATTATAGTTTTTATCGTCAGCAATAGCCCTGTGGACAAGCCCCTTTTTAACTTTTCTTTATCTTGCGTTCGACCAAGTTTGGAACCTTCTCTCCTTAACCATCAAAGGTCACCTAAGACAGCAAATCAGTCGGATTGACCCTGTTACCTAAAAATAGTCTCCTACATGCTAGATACCGCGATCGAACTGTCGTCCCACTAAATGGCTTAGATTCGAAATATACCTATCAATGTTTAGTAATGTTTAAAAAAGACTAGTAGTATTGATAAAGCCCCTCCGCCCTGCTGTTCGTCATGCTTCCTACCTACTACCTACAGGAGGCCGGAGAGACCGTTTATCTGGTATGACTATCATTTCCGGACGTTTGCAGGTAGAGTAAACACATGGAAAACCCAACATCGTTAGAACATAAGAATCGCCTAGATGTCGAGATGCACCAGAGGGGTCTGGCTCGCTCTAGGTCAGCTGCTGTCGATCTTATTAAAAGAGGAAAAGTAAAAGTAAACGGAAAAACCGTTACTAAAGGTAGTGTCGAAGTCACTGCCCAGGACACTCTTTCAATCGACTCACCTGAGCGATTCGTATCACGTGCTGGTGAAAAACTATCCCACGCACTCGACGCATTCAAAGTTGATGTAAAGGATATGGAAGCAGTAGACATAGGATCATCTACCGGAGGATTCACCGACTGCCTCCTACAGCGCGGTGCAAAAAAAGTTATTGCAATCGATGTTGGCACTGATCAACTCGTCTCTGAGCTTCGTAATGATCCTCGAGTCGAGGTTCACGAAGGTACAAATGTCCGATCATTCTCTATCGCTGCACCTGTCGATATCGCTGTCATCGATGTTTCCTTCATCTCACTTACACTCGTACTCCCAAAAGCATATGAGTTTTTGAAGGATGGAAGCATTCTAAAAAAAGGCGGCATAGTCGTCGCTCTTGTAAAACCTCAGTTCGAAGTTGGTATGGAGACCGCCAAGAAGCATCGCGGAGTGATCACAAGCGAGGGTGAGCACCGACAAGTCCTCGAGCATGTAAAGTCAGTGGCAAAGGATATCGGCTTCAAAGTTGTTAGCGAGACCGTCTCCCCTATCGAAGGCGAAAAGGGTAACAAGGAGTTTTTGATCTACCTGCGCAAGTAGTCCTCTGACACAAATAAAAAGCCGCTCGTACATCCTTCCCTGACCTGGATGTACGAGCGGCTTTTGTTTACTCTACATTCATCCCCCACGCATTTGAGTGTGGCAAACGTTCTCTTTTTGAAAGAGTCAGCTGGTAGAATCCGAAAACAATCGTCACGAGCGTCGCACCCATTTTATACACAACCCAGATATGGGGCGCCAGGAAATGTCGAGCTACGACATTTCCTATCGTTAGGATGATGAACATAATCATCCAGCGTATTGAAAGTGTTTTCCAACCCTTATCAGTCATGCAGAAAAGGGACGAGAAAAGGTCTTTAAGGATCGGTTCATTGAAGAAAACGAGACCGATCGCGATAGCAAGAGCGAAACCACCGTTATACACAGTATCTTTAATGATAAGGAAGAAAGGATTATCGAGAAGAATCGTCAGAGCACCGAAACCTATAACAGAAAGTCCTGCCACCAAAGGAAACAAGGCGATTCTACGGTCTTTGACATAGGCGATTATGAGTGCGGCGGCGGTCAGGCTTACGAATATGACAGTTGCCGGCATAAATCCCAGCGTATCAGAGGTAAGAAAGAACGATATGATAGGCCCAAACTCTATTCCCCAACTTAGGGCAACCCTCCACAGCTCTTTTTGTTTTGAGGACATGGCAACCATCATACCATGGAGCATTAGTTGAATTGATGGCCTTTTATGCTATATTCTCTCGGTACTCTGCACCGCCACTCCTCCCTTCAACCACATCTGAATATGCCCCGCACGACCCAGATCTTTGCCTTCAATCACGGATTCTATGCACGAAGCAATAATCCGCTCACGAAAACCTTCTTGTTTGATGATATTCGGGGTATCGATGCCCATATCTATCTAGAAGATGTCGACCTCATTGTGAGAGACATCGGAGACGATACAATAAAGGGAATCTCTGTGCTTTACTGCGAAATGCTGTTTGATTTCGACCACGATCGAAATGTCTGCACCAAAGACCCTATGCCCCCGCACCCCCTCCTGAAAACAGGCTGGAAATACGAGGCTATCGCACCAAGCCATCGTTTCAGAGCACTCCGGGAGATTAATCCTGACCGAAAGCTTCGATAAACACAGGCCGCTGCACCTTTTTTTGGGTGGCAGCGGCCTTTTTTACCCTATACTTTGACTTTTTGCCGGTTTTTTGTTTAAATAGAGCCTCATTTGAGCCCTGGGCTCTCTTTTATTTTTATTAACATTTTATAGATTTTATGGAGATTCGAAACATAGCGATTATCGCCCACGTGGACCACGGAAAGACCACGCTTATGGACGGCATCATGAAGCAATCCGGCGTAGCCAAGGAGGGCTTCTCTATGGACTCGAACGCCCTTGAACAGGAGCGTGGCATCACCATTTATGCAAAAAATGCCTCGATCAACTACAAAGGCACCAAGATCAATATCGTAGACACCCCTGGTCACGCCGACTTCGGTTCTGAGGTAGAACGCGTACTCCGATCAATCGACACTGTTCTCCTCCTTGTCGACGCACAGGAAGGCCCTATGCCCCAGACTCGCTTCGTGCTCAAGAAATCCCTCGAGCTCGGAATGAAGCCAATTGTTCTCATCAACAAGATCGACAAGCCAGCATCAAGGCCAAAGGAAGTCCTCGACGAAATCCTCGAACTCTTTATCGAATTGGGCGCGACTGACGAGCAGCTCGACTTTACGACAATTTATTCTATTGGACGTCAGGGTATCGCAAAGCGAAAGCTCGAAGACGAGTCAGCGAACCTCGATCCCCTTCTCGACACCATTCTCGAGCTTGTTCCTGCTGCAAAGTCTGACGTAGCGGCACCTCTCCGCATGCAGCCTTTCAACCTCGCGTATGACTCGTACACCGGACGCCTCGGCCTCGGACGCATCTATGAAGGCAGGGTTCGCGTCGGCCAGGTTGTCACTATCAAAAAGCCTACAGGCGAAGCTCGCACAGGCAAGGTTACCAAGCTCTATACATTCAAGGGCCTCGACCGTGAAGAAGTGAACGAAGCAATCGCAGGCGACATCGTTATGCTTGCCGGTCTTCCTGATATTTTCATTGGCGAGACTATCTGCGAAAATGCATCTCAGGAACCTCTTCATGCTATCAATGTCGACGAACCGACCATCGCCCTCAACTTCCTCGTTAACAACTCTCCTTTCGCAGGACGCGAAGGAAAGTTCGTTACTACCCGCCAAATCCGCGAGCGACTCGAAAAGGAACTCGAAGTAAACGTGGGTCTCCGTATCGACTTCAACCCTGAAGTCCTCCCTGGCCAGCCAGATACCTTCAAGGTATTCGGACGCGGCGAACTCCACGTATCTATCTTGCTCGAAACTATGCGACGCGAAGGATTCGAACTCCAGGTTTCCCAGCCACAGGTAATTATCAAGGAAATCGACGGCGTCAAAAACGAGCCGTTCGAGGAAGTAACAGCAGACGTTCGCACAGACGTTTCCGGTGAAGTTATCCGCAAGCTCTCTATGCGAAAGGGTCTCATGACCAACATGGTCGAGCGCGAGGGTATTACTCGCCTCACCTTCGAAATCCCTACTCGTGGCCTCCTTGGCTACCGTGGTGAATTCGTTGTTGATACCCGCGGTGAAGGTATCCTTTCGGCTCGATTCGTCGGATTCCGTCCGCACGTAGGTTTGATCGAAAAGCATGAATTCGGTTCTATGATCTCTATGGAAAACGGAGACGCGGTAGGATTCGCCCTCTGGAACCTCCAGGAACGCGGCGTGCTCTATATTGGTGCTGGTGTGCCTGTATATGAAGGCATGGTCCTCGGAAACACATCAAAGGGCGACGACCTCGAGGTCAACCCGTGCCGTGGAAAGGTTCTTTCGAACTATCGATCATCTGGAAAGGACGAATCAATCACCCTCATTCCCCCATTTACACTCTCTATCGAGCGCGGACTTGAAATCATGCACAACGATGACTACCTCGAAATCACTCCTGAAAGTGTCCGCTTGCGCAAGCAGATGTTGAAGAAGGGCGACCGCGATAAATCGACGAAGAAATCATAATAAAAAAAGACCGTTTGCACGTCCAAGTCGGGGAAGGACTAACAAACGGTCTTTTTTTATTACGATTTTTTCTGCAATAGACCCGCGGGAATTAAACGTGCGAACCCCTCACGTATCTCGCTCTGTATACTATCGAATTTACCGTCCATAGCTTCAAATCTATCGTCTATACGGGAAAAACCCGCTTTCATATAAAGAAATCCCTCATCCATCCCTTCTTCAATGGAATTGAACCGAGTGACGATTGATTCTCTATAGTTCTCAATTTTCCTATCTAGAAAATCGACTTTCTTATCCACACTCTCCAATGTTGTTGATTCGTTCATAAATATAGTACGAATGCTTATTCGCTTATATCAGAACCCTCTGCAAACGGATTCTGTCCCTTGGCCATAAAGATACGCTGGATCATAAGCATGAAGTCGTCGAGCTTTGCCTCAAGGGAGTCTTGCCTATCATCCATACGTATCATTCTCTCGTCCGCACGAGCCATTCTCTCGTCTACACGAGCCATTCTTTCGTCCGCACGAGCCATTCTTTCATCTATAAGAGCCATTCTCTCGTCCATCTTTTCAAACCCCCTATCCATTCTCTCAAATCCCTTTTCCATACGATCAAAACCTGCATGCATGTATAGAAACTCCTCATTCATTTTTTCTTCCATGACATTGAACCGTTTGATAGTGGATTCTGCATAGCCATCTATCTTCTTGTCCAGGCTTTCAAGGGTTAGTGATTGATTCATACTAATTTTTATTATTTTGTATACCCACACGATAGCAATTGGGAGATAAAGGAATCATAAAGATTATACGGGACATGTGGATAAAGCAAAAACCGCTCCGTAAGGAGCGGCTTTTGCTTGAGACTGTCGAGAGACAATGCTCAGCCTTAGCTAGAAGCTTCGGCGTTCGTTGCCACCTCGTGGTGCGCCACCGAAATCACGTCGTGGTCGCTCTTCCATTGGTCGAGCTTCGTTGACCTTGATTGCGCGTCCTTCGAAGTCCTTACCGTCGAACATCGAGATCGCCTTGTCTGCATCGGCATCTTCCATCTCAACGAAACCGAAGCCTCGTGAGCGTCCTGTCATCTTGTCCATAAGGACGTCTGCCTTGATAACTGAACCTGCTGCAGCGAAGCCTGCCTTGAGGCTTTCTGACGTTGTTCCGTAAGAAAGGTTTCCTACGTAGAGTTTCTTTGCCATTGTTGTACTAGATACTTATAACTTATAACTATCGCCGAACTTCTTCTTTGGCTCGAAACTAACGTTCGTCCTCTGAGAATCTAACGACTTTGTTAGTATACATGACCGCATCCAGCAGTCAATCGGCATGTTGACAAAATGGCTAAATATATGGAATATGGGGACTATGGCAGCAGAAAAACAAGCAAAACCTTCTTATTATCAGGAGCTGGTAAAGTTCTACTTTGCCCCTGAACTGCGTTCTGTGGTTACCCTGCTCTTTCTGGGCATTTTCAGCTATTTCAGTCTCTATTACGTGAGCAGTGCTCTCATTGCTATCCAATACCTTGTTTATGTCACCTTTGGCCAGAGCGCACTCCAGGGCATCGGGCACCTCTTTGTAGGAATGGCCTTTATCGTATCTATGGCTGCACCCTTCCTCCTTTCCTTCTATTCCATATTCGTCCTCCACAAAGTGTGGGACAAGCCACAGTGGGCAACGTATATCAAATGGGCCATAACAACATCCATGATCATCGGTGGTATCATCCTCATCATTCTCGCGGACGGTACTGCGCGCTGGGCAGCACGACAGCCGGCGATGAGGACATTCGTTGAGGATTCAGGGCTATCGAGAAGGATCTAATAACAAACAAAAGAGCTCCGTACGTCCTTCCCCGACTTGGACGTACGGAGCTCTTTTGTTTGTTACTTTTGAATCCTGTACTCACCTACCCTCGTACGTACAATAGCTGTAGTTACAGCACCCATGCCGAGGTCTTTGCCTATATCCGCGACGAGCTGCCTTACATAAAATCCGCTACCGCATGAAAGCTCACCTTTAAATATAGTCAGCATCTCTGGCGCATCGCCCTCGAGGTATTTGTTCCACAGCGCAATCGTCTCTTCTTGCCTAAAGTCTCCTTTTACAAAACCTATCGCACGAGTGATCTCTTTTTTAAAATCTTCCCGCGACATTGTGCGCGAACCAACAATTTCTAGCCTTGTAGCTGTCACTGGATGTGTAGGCAAAGCAATTGCGCTTTCTGTACCACCGACCTTGCCCTGGCGAGCTAGATCAAAGAGCGGTGTGCCGTCAATGACCTTTGACGAATATGCGGGATACAACTGCTGGAACGTGCCGGTGTATTTCTTGGCAGCGTTTTTAATCGCGGTGATGGTGATGTTTTTTATCGGCGCTTTAGGATCGGTGTGGTTAGTGATCAAGCCCAGGACATCGTATGTGTCGGTCTCGACGCCAAGAATAAATTCAAATGTGTAATCCTTATCCAATCCGGTATACGCGTCACGCTCCTTGTTCTTTTCACCTGCCAACACAACCAGCACTCCCTCGGCCATAGGATCGAGGCGACCAGCATAGGTCATCTTGACCCCGCCGTATTTTGGATTCATGGTCTTGAATCGCTCGATAGTCTGTAGTGGCGTATCGCTCTTTTTCTTATACAAGTTAAAAACCTCGCCAATGACGGGCTTTTTAACTTTTTTTTGCTTTTTAAAGCGAGGCGAAAGCTTTGCACCCTTTTGTGTGGTTGGAGTTACTTTTGACTCTCTCTTTAACTTGGGCACCAAAGGCACCTGTGGCTGAGGCTTTGGCTGTGACTGTGGCTTTATGTGTGTTTCATCTGTCATATGTCCCCATGCTACAATGCTTTTACATATTTAACCAATATACGCCAAGAAACGACACTTTCCATGAAAAAAATCGTATTTGATATTGAAACACGGAACCTCTTCCAGGACGTCGGATCGAATGATCCAAAAGACCTCGACATTTCAGTTGTCTGCCTCTACGACTACGAAACCGACACATATATGAGCTTCCTCCAAGAGGACTTTGGCAAACTGTGGCCTATTCTAGAAAACGCAGACATGCTCATCACCTTTAACGGTGACCATTTCGACATTCCTCTCCTCGACAAATACTATCCGGGCGACCTCACAAAAATAAAAAGCCTCGACCTGTTGAAAGAGGTTAAGAAATCGATCGGTTTCCGACTCAAACTCGATTCAATCGCCATGGCGACCCTCGGCACAGGTAAATCTGGTCATGGCCTCGAGGCTGTAACCTGGTGGAAAAATGGCGAGATCGATAAGCTCATCAAATACTGCATCGACGACGTAAAGGTGACAAAGGACGTCTATGACTATGCTATGAAGAACGGCATTTTGAAGTACAAGGATGGCTCGGTAATGAAAGATATCAAACTTGATACCAAAGACTGGGAAAAGAAAGCCGAGAGCGCTATGACGTTTACGTTAGGGTTCTAAGCTTACATATAGCCACATTCGTAACTATTGACATTTACGTATAAATGGTGTATTATTGTACATGAAGCTGAACATTTACGGACAAGAGAGTTTGACCCGAGCGATATTGGAAACCTGACTTAAAATGTCATGATAACCCTCTATGCCCGGAAATCTTTAAAAACACCCCTCTCCCCGAAAAGCGTTCAGCGCACCTACCATGCAGTTCATCATAACGCTCATCATCAGCATCGTTATTATTATCCTTGTTGGCTTCAAGATCCGTAAGCAAGCATTGGGGCAACCCAAAAACTATAAGGATATAAAAGTTGGCGTTGAGTATAGAATCCGAGGCCAATACCAAAATAGTGAAGGACAGCACGTGCTCCTCGAAGAGCAATGTGCTGAAGTAAAGAGCCGAAAGGTTCAATACTACCTTCTCTCGAACGGTGTACATTTACTGGTTACCACCGGTAAAAAATACCTCTGGAGAGGCTATGGCACAGGAGGATTCATGCCATCTGAAGAATAACCTTCTTCCTAGAAGGAGCCGCGCGATTTAATCGCGCGGTTTTAGTTTTTTAAATCACTTTTTTTCCACAACTCCCTTATATCGGCAATAACTTTTTCCGCGTGACCTAGCGGTTTTACACTTGTATACAATTTAGCCACTTTACCCTCTTTGTCGATAATAAACGTGGTACGTTCGATACCCCAGTGCTTTGAACCAAACATAGCCTTTTCGTGCCACACGTCATACATTTTACAGACTTCAGCGTCAGGATCGGATAGAAGCGAAAAATTCAGATTTTGATTGTCGCAAAAGTCTTTATGTGAAGCAACACTATCTGCGCTCACACCCAGCACTACGGCTTCGACGTCGCTGAGATCGTATTCGTGGTCACGAAACTCCTGAGCTTCTAATGTACATCCAGCCGTCATGTCTTTTGGATAGAAATAAAGAACGACGAAGCTGCCCTTGAAGTCCTCCAAAGACACGAGCTTTCCCCTCTCGTCCTTCAGGGTAAAGGCCGGCGCCGGATTTCCTATCATTGATAGCTGAGTGAGTGATTTCATGAAAAAGATTATAGCATTGTATTCCGTACCATTTACAGCTTTAGAAGGGGCTCTCGGAGCGCGACGGCGCGAGAGTGAAGGCGATGGCCTCCAGGCCAGCGACCTGTACCCTGACAAAGCTGTAAATGGTACGGAATAGCGTGTGATATAATCTTTTTCATGGAAACACAAAATCAATCACTTTCAATCCCCGTAGCAATCATTATTGCAGGCGCCCTTATCGCAGGCGGTATATATATGAGTAATCGCAGTGCGACGGCGCCTGCTGCTCGCAACCAGCAGCCAACAGCGCAGGTTGTTGGTATTGAACCAATAACCGCTGCTGACCATGTGCTCGGTGACCGTAATGCCCCTATTGTCATAGTAGAGTATTCAGATATTGAATGTCCTTTCTGTAAAAACTTCCACAATACCCTGCACATGCTTATGGATGACTATGGTGCAAAGGGTCAGCTTGCATGGGCATTCCGACATTTCCCTGTACATGAAAACTCGATAAAGGAAGGTGAGGCTATCGAATGTGCTGCAGAAGTCGGTGGTAACGATGCATTCTGGTCATATACCGACAAGATATTTGCAGCAACAAAGTCTAATAATGGTATCGACCTCGCTCAGCTCCCCGTCATCGCAAAGGAAGTCGGCCTCGACGTTACGAAATTCAATACATGCCTTAACAGCGGAAAGTACAAAGCAAAAATCGAGCAACAGCAACAGGATGTTATCAAAGCAGGTGCTGGTGGTACTCCTTACAGTGTGATCTTTGCAAAGGGTGAGAAAATCCCTCTTACTCAGGGTGCGCTACCGTATAATGATATGAAGACAATTATAGAAACAATTCTCAAGAATTAGTTATCTACACTGAATTAAAAAATCCCGCATAAGCGGGATTTTTTATTACCAATCCTTCTTTTTAAATTTACACCACTCACACTCCGGATCATCGCATGTATCTTGAACCATCTTACCTGACCATACAGATTCTATGAGCGTCTGAACCTCGCCTTTTACACGGTCGATGTCTGCGTCTTCGACAGGAACGGTGACGGTCGGACATCGGCCCTTGTCATCCGGCTTTACGAATACAAGAGACGGCTCGATACGCTTGCCCTTAAACTTGTGATTCGCACCTATTAGGATTTTGTAGAAAATAAGCTGCCTGAAATAATCACCTGTCGAGTCTTTTGTCTCACCTTTTATTGCTGCTGGCGATAATGCACCGCGTGTTTTGTAGTCATATACAGAAACTACAGATTCTTGATCGAGCACCGCGTCTAGTTTTCCGTGCAGGTTAATCGTGACAGACTGTTCGTCATACGTACCTTGGAATGCTGATTCCATCCATGTTTCGGTGGCAATCGTTCCCTCTTGAGCGAAATGACCGACTAGAGCCGTGGCAACTATTGGTGCATTTTCTATAAGTTCGGCGAGAACTGTTTTCTTTTCAAAGGCTGGCAAGAGAGAACTGCCAAAATATTCACGGAGGGCTAGAACAAGAGTCTCTGTTATAGCCTTTTCTGACTTATCCTCCTGCGACCATACGCGCGAAATTGCTTCGTGCATAGAATTTCCTTTTTCGGCGCTTGCAGCAGGTGGTTCAGGTATTTTCAATATGCTCTTGTAAAAGAAAAGGCTCGGACACGTACAAAAATGATTCAAGGCAGTTACCGAAAGACCACGCTCCAAAAGAATACTCTTTGCATAATCAACAAGCTCTGTGTGACCCCTCTGGGCAAGGCTTTTGGCGGCTACTGGCGTGGTATGTATAGCAGGTATTGTTTTTCGTGACACGTGGGAGGGATCGAGCTCGTCTATAAATCGCACTGCCTGCAATGTCTTGCCCAAGCCCTCTTCGAGGCCCGCAATGAGCGTCACATGCAATCGGGCTCGTGTGATTGCCACATAGAACAGTCTGCGTGCATCACGCGTCTCGTCGCCGTCGGCACGTTCGCTTGGCATAACAAAATATGAGGATCGAGCTCGTGTGATCCAAGACTCTTCGACAGCATAGGGAATGAAAACATAATCGTATTCGAGTCCTTTTGATCCATGGGCTGTGGTGATACGAATTTGGGCATCGGGCGTACCAGACGATACTTTGACGCTCTTGTTTTCGGCAGATGCCTGGTACGCCAGCAACTCTACGATCAGCTTTTCAGCACTTTCAATAGAGCCTCGTTTTGTAATATCTGCTGCAAGGTCTGTGATGGCACGCCACACCTCTATAGACAGAGGGCTGCGCGCTGCAATATCTGTAAAGCCAGATTCGTTGGCAGCAGTGATAATGAACTCCAGGGCGCCCGCACGGCTGATTTCGCGTCGTAATGAAGCCAAGACAGGAATTGCCTTTTCAATATCTGAAATGTTGCCACTGCGTACCACACGTACCAACCGAGCCTGATCTGTAAAAGTAAGTCCCCAGAGGCCATGAGCAATAGTGTGTGCCAGAGCCTCGATCTGGGAAGGATCAGCCATGTAGCGAATAAGGTTAAAGAAAAGAATGCCGAGTGGATGCGAGAAAATGTCCGCACCGCGTTCCGATGCGGCAGGAATAGAGTTTTTTTCCAAAAGTGCAATCAGTCGCTCCACATCGCGATTAGTACGAGCAATCAATGCCACGGTATGTGCGGGCTCGCGCACACGTATCTTTACAAGCTCGTCTACCAGGTACCGCTCGCCCGCCTCCACATTCCCCGCTACTACCACGTCAACTGGCTTTGCGGTTGTCTTGCCCCCTGCCGACAATTTAACACGTAAATTTTCATGCTGCCCCTCGTCATAATTGTTTTCAATCAGGGAATAGCTCGCATCCAAAATAGACTGATGCGACCTATAGTTTG
This sequence comes from uncultured Candidatus Saccharibacteria bacterium, assembly GCA_964368565.1. Lineage (GTDB taxonomy): Bacteria > Patescibacteriota > Minisyncoccia > Phycocordibacterales > UBA6065 > UBA6065. Next base: position 30,791 of record CAYJAC010000004.1, on the reverse strand, counting down.
TCTGGAGTGAAATAATCTTCATGGTACTCCAAATAGTCTGGAACTTGAGGAAGTTCTCGACCGATGCGCCCTGGAAACGGTATATGGCCTGCTTTTCGTCACCCACTATAAACAGGTTTGGGCTTTCGAAAAAGTCCGCTATCATGCGTATCAAAAGATTTTGTGAATCATTAGTGTCCTGATGCTCATCCACCAAAAGATACAAGAACTTTTCCTGTAAAAGGCGCAACAACAGCTCATCATTTTTTAGAGCCATGATGAGTTCGATTATTAAATCGTCAAAGTCTATCTTTTTTGCCTCACGCTTTTTATCCTCGTATGCCGCATAGACATCTGCAAACAATGCCGTCTTTTCACATTTCTCAATGCGTTTTAGAGCCTCGGCCTTAAGCTTGCCCTTTGTCGGACCTCGCGTAGATAGTGATGATTCGTCCGTCTCTATACGCTTTGCTTCCTTGGCGCCAAAATTTCGCATCACAGCTGGTGTCCACGCCTCCCTCTTTGCATCGCTGATAGTTCGGACAATTTTTTGTATATAAAAATCCGGCTCGCCTGTAGGACGCAATGTAGCAAAGGCAGAATCTTTCAAAATCTCGCGCACCAGTGTCTCGGCCTCGATGTCGGTCATCTGCTTTGACCGAGCAATATGCGGGAAGTGGTCATCGAATTCATGAATGACAGAAGCAGCGAATCCGTGGAATGTGTGAATACGAACCTCATGCGCCCTATCGCCAATTACCTCGCGCAGTTTTGCTCGCATGGCTTTGACGCCGGCGTCGGTATACGTAATAGCTAAAATGCCCGACGCCGGCGTGTCTGTTGTTTGCAGTATATTGGCGATACGTAGCGTCAAAATCGACGTCTTGCCTGTTCCAGGGCCGGCAATGACCATAACAGGACCGTCGATGGTGTCGACGGCCTTTTTTTGTGCTGGGTTCAGCCTTTCATAACGCTCCTGAAAAATGGTCTTCATTATGAAAAGAATTATAGCATTATCAAAAAGCAAAGCCGCTACAGAGATCGCGTCACCTGCGATACCTCACACTTACATACCTCTATTCCCAATATTCTCTAGTTGCAACTCAGTCGCAACTAGAGAATCAGCGAAATAGATACACAAAAACCCGCAGGATCCCCTTTTACAGGTTCCCGCAGGGTTTCGGTAAGATTTCGGCAGAACCCTACCTCTCTCTTATCCTTTCTTAAACAAATACTTTACCGTGTATGCCCCTGCACCTGCCAATGAAATTGAAATCGCTGCCAAGAAAAGCATAAGGTCGAACTCGTATCCACCCAAAAATCCCTTGCCCAGCTTTACCATCACAATAGCACCCACCATAGTTGCCGCCAGAGCCACACCTGCCCAGCCTGTACCGACACCCAAGAGCATGAGGAGGCCTCCGATGAGCTCGACATATGCGACTACGTACGCCCAAATGGCTGACAGGCCTAAGCTAGAAAAGAACCCGATGGTATCTGACATATTGGCTATCTTGTCCCAGCCGTGTGCCATAAACACAAGTGCGAGTCCGACACGGATAAGGAGCAATGCGAGATCTGCTGTTGATTTCATGTTCTTTTCTTTATTAAATAAATTAAATGTTTGTCTCCTTCTTTTCCGAATCGTCGAGAATAAGGAGCTTATATATCTCGACGAGTGCCGCCAAAAGCGCAATCACCAGCGGTCCCAGGAACAGTCCCACCGGTCCAAAGAACGCCAGTCCACCAATGACCGACAAAAGCACGAGCAATGGATGCACGGTGAATCCTCTGCCCACGACAATCGGCATGATGAAATTATCCACCAGGCCTACCGCAACAATGCCCCATGCCGCAAGACCGATTGCTGACCATGTCGAATCCTGAGCCAAAAGGAACAGGATCGAAGGAACAATCGTCAGTGCTGTTCCAATACCCGGCAACAGTGCAACGACTGCGGTAAGTGCTCCCCACAACAAAGCGTGCGGCACTCCGAATATGAGAAAACCGATTGTTGCTATAGTTCCCTGCAATAAACAGGTAAAGAGAGAGCCTCGCACGACCGAATTCACAGCCTTTTCAATCTTCTCAATAATGTCGTTGTCGTACTTGTCAGAAAGTGGCGACAATTTGACGATGGATTTTCGAAAACCTCCACCGTCACGCAACATATAAAAGAGCGCAATAACAGCAACAAAGAGACTCAGTGCAATAGAGGCAGTTGAAGAAAATATTTTAGAAGCATTAGAAACTAAGCTGTCTGCAAGTGTCTGTACAGTACCGGAAATGTCTGGATTAAACTCAGGAAACACGCTCTGAACAGGCTGCACGATGTACTTGGTTATATAGTCAAAACCTGAAACACCACCAGCACGTACATCACCGTAAAAGTTAAAAGCCTCAGCGGTAATCTGCTGCACCAGTACAGCAAGAGGTACCATGATTACGATCATTGCAAATAGTACTGTGGCCACGGCAGCCAGTGTCCTACGACCCTTGAATTTTCCTAAAAACCATCTGTCAACGGGGCGGATTGCAATAGATGCCATAAATGCCAGTGCGATCGGGGCGATGAATGGCTGGAAAAGAGCGAGCGTCAAAGCGACGACCGACAGTAAAAGGCCGATAAAGAAATAGAGCTGAAGCTTTTTTGTGTTCATGGTCTAAGTATAGAACATGCTGTACTAAACGCGAAGTGCCTTCGAAACCGATCCAGACCTCTTATGCGGATGTTTTGCTACCTTTGCCTGGCATTTTACAGAGCAATAGGCTTTGTCGGCACGAACACATTCCTCACAGGTTAGGAGCTGAGTACGACAATCCACATTCGTACAATCAGCAAAATTCTCGGTCTTGGCATTGCATGACTCACAGATACCGATAATCTCACGCTCCTTCCCTTTTGCTTTACCTGCTTTGTCAAAAGCCATAGTCACACGCTTGTCAAAAACATAGAGTGAGCCCCTGAAATGCTCGTTCGGGTATTTTTCCATGAACGAAACGATGCCGCCGTTGAGCTGATACACATCCTTGAATCCCTTTTTTATAAGATAACCAGATGCCTTTTCACAACGTACACCACCCGTGCAAACTGTAAGAACACGTTCCTTGGCATACTTTTTAAGCTTTGGCATTACTTTTGGCAGATCGCGGAAATTTGCCATGGGCGGCAGCACAGATCCTTCAAAAGCGCCCACTTTGTGTTCATAGTCGTTGCGCATATCTATGATGGTGAATTTCTCACCCTTATCAAACCATTTCTTTAACATCTCTGGTTTGAGATACTTGCCCGTCACCTTGCGTGGGTCAACATCAGTGTCCTTGCTCTTTACTAGAGACAGCGAAACTATCTCTGGGCGCACCCGCACCGAGAGCTTGCGGAATGCCTGACCGTTCCCTTCACTGATTTTCCAATGAATAGTTTTGAATCCGACTATTGAATTGAGAAATTTCCGGTAGGCCCTAGTGTCCTTGGTGAGCCCTTCGATAGTTCCGTTTATACCTTCTTTGGCCACGATGATGCGGCCTTTTAGGCCGTGCTTCTCGCAAAAAGCGCGCTGCTCATCCATGAATTTCACAGGATTGCGCACGGTCGCGTATTTATAGTACAAAAGGATTTCGTATGTCATGGGGCCACTATACCAAATAGATGTTGGTATGCAATTAAAAACTCTGGTACAAAAACTATTTCTTAACCAAAAATCCCAATAATGAGAGACATGAGAAGAATCGCCGCTAACTGATACCCCGCCTCAATCAATAGATACTGCCACGAGTCGCCGCCGTACAGATAATCAGCAAGCTTTGCTGGTACAACGAAACCGACCCAGACGCACAGACCAACCAAAAGCATTGCATTAAATCCCACAATGACCAAAGAGTTAAAAAGACCTGCGAGAATGAAGGCCTGCACAAGCATACTGATAGTCATGGCACCATGCACAGCTAACATGGATTGCTTTGCCTTCTTTGACGAAAGGTGTTCTGGGGTCCAACCCGCATATTTGAGCCACAGCCTTCCGAAAACAAAAGGTGCATGCCATACAACACCCAAACCCATGCCGACTACGGCAGCAATAATGATGATTATGTAGTTGAGGTTTCCAAAAAACATGCGGAGGAAGATTAAGAAGTAATACCTCTAGTATACATAGAAATCGGGGCTAAAAGATAAAGAAAAACTGAATTTGTGAATAACCGTACTTGTCACTACACTAAAGTGTAGTAGGATAACCCTAACCCCCCAACAACCATGCGCATTCTCGTCATTGATGATGATAAGGACATACGGGAATTCCTTAAAAAAAACCTACAAATGGAGTCCTTTGTGGTCGATACAGCCGGCAATGGCGAGGACGGCTCGTACATGGGACGGGTACACGAATACGATTTGATCCTCCTCGACAACATTATGGCAAAGAAGAATGGGCTCGAGGTATGCAGGGACATCCGGTCCAGCGGTAAAACAACACCCATCATCATGCTGTCAGTCGAATCAGAAATATCCGACAAGGTCGCGGTATTGAATGCGGGCGCAGATGACTATGTTACAAAACCTTTTTCATACAAGGAACTATCCTCTCGGATCAGAGCTCTCTTACGCAGACCAAAGGCGATGGTTGCCCCTTCCCTACGTATCGCCGACCTGACCCTCGATTCGATGAGCCAGAAAGTCCGGCGCGGAACAAGAGACATTTACCTCACCCGAAAGGAGTTCGCCCTCATCGAATACCTTATGAGACATTCTGGCAACGTCGTATCACGCTCAGCACTCATGGAACATGTTTGGAATGACGAGCTCGACCCATTCTCAAACACTATCGAGGCGCACATTCTTAACCTACGAAAAAAAATTGACGCCGCATCGAGACGAAAACTCATCCAGACTGTCCCTGGGCGAGGGTACAAAATAGACGACCCGGGACATAACATAATCGACTAATATGCCACATACCGCCGAACTCACCCATGCTCAGTTAGAGAAAATGGCGCAGCTTTACAGGTTCGTAGAGTTCGGCAGGCTGTCGTCCGGCGTATTTCATGACCTACTCAACCCACTCACTACTGTACTGCTAGCCATAGAGCATATTCAAAGCGAGCTCGTCGACAAAAGTACCGAATCGGCAGCACAGCTCGAGCGCGCTATGAGGGCATCCCAACGAATCAAGGACTTTATACAGACCGCACGAAAACAGCTCGATACCAGCCACGGACTACGCAGCTTTGCAGTTGAACACGAGGTACGCGATGCAATGGACCTTCTACTTCATAAATCATTGAAGGCTGGAGTCGAAATAAAAGCTCGCCTTGATCCCGACATATCAATCAGAGGCAATCCGGTAAAGTTCTTTCAGATAGCGGTCAATCTCATCTCAAATGCTATTGATTCATATGAGGACACGGAAAAAGCCGCTCGTAGAAAAATCCTTGTATCAGTCGAAATACAAAATTCTAAATCTTTGATATTCAAAGTACAGGACTTCGGTTGTGGCATACCTAAAAGGTCTCTCAAAAAGATATTCGAACACTTTTATACAACAAAACCCAAGCACGCCGGCATGGGTTTGGGATTATCCGCCACAAAAAGCATGGTAGAGACGGATTTTGGTGGTACTATCGTCGTCGAGAGTATGTCAGGTAAAGGATCAACTTTTACGGTAAACATACCGACCAAAGATGCGTTCGCAAGAAGTCGATAATGCAAAGCAGCACACCGCCCTATTTCTTCTTGTGAATCATTATCCTGTTGCCGTCTGGATCCTCGATGATAGCCAAATGACAAACACCCGTATCCATTGCATCCATAACAATGGCTACTTTCTTTGCCTTAAGCTCACCCATCGCTTCATCAAAATTTTCTACTTCAAAGGTAACGATGCCTCCACCCGCTGGCCCTGGCTTGAAGTTATCATTGCCCGTACCGATTGTGACGCATCCTGAACCGATTTCATATTCGATAAATGTCATACCTTCTGCATCATAGACACTCGCAGGTATGAGGCCGAGCACACCCTCATAAAATTCCTTCGATCTCTTGATATCGGTAACCGAATACGAAGTAAACGCTATATCTTTGATTTTCATTCTTTTTATTATTACTGGGTAATTACTTTTCTTTGCAGCATTGGAAGAAATCTACTTGTCCTTTTTCTATACTCATCAAAAAGCGGATTCTTTTCCATGTTTTTTTCTAGCATCGGCACACCAGAGACCTTCAGGATAAGGAATGTGATCGTAAGAGGTCCAATCAATCCTATCCAGCCGTACGGCACAGACAAGGCAAGGATGCCTAATCCCCACCACTGAGTGACTTCTCCAAAATAATTCGGGTGGCGGGTATAGCGCCATAGTCCCGTGTCGAGAATCCTGCCCTTGTTCTCGGGATTCCCTATAAAACTGCGCAGCTGTCGATCGCCTACAGATTCAAAAACAAATCCAATCATCCACACCGCTATACCAATTATATCCAGAGCCATCATGGAGCCTCCTCGATACGTATGAATAACTAAAACTGGCATTGCAACCAGAATAAGAAGGACTCCTTGCAATAAAAATATCTGACCGTATGCGCGCGGTATCGCCCACTTCCCCCACGCATTTCTCCACGCAACGTATCTGCCATCCTCTGACTTTTTAATATTGCGCCTCGTTATGTGGTATGCCAACCTGCCTCCCCAGATAATGACAAGCGTCATAGCCACAAGTGACCTACCTGTAGCAAATCCATATAGGACGAGCGGTACCATGCCGGCCATGATAAAACCAATGCCCCACGCAATGTCTGCAACGTCGTTTCTTTTAAGGATAGTGCCAACAATAAACCAGATTGTCATATACACCCACACAGCGAGCACTACATATGACAGAGTTTGAATAAGTGCGAGCGGCATTAGTTGAAGTATCTATGGATAGCGACAGCGGCTACGCTCACTATTCCCGTCAGCACTGCGCCCCACACCATATCAATACAAGTGACTATTAGCGGCCAGCTGCGCATCGTCGCATGGTTGGTAAGGTCATAGGTGGCATATGCAATCAAACCAAAGAGAGCGCCGGACAAGAGTACCATCGGTAAACTTGTTCCTCCCTTTATTGCTGGCCAAGCCACGAAAAAGACTACACCGAATGTATAGAGAAGATAAAAGATGATCGCAGGAATAAAATTGACTTTATCCGCAAACAAATGCCCTAGCCATTTTTTATACTGAGCTCCTGTACTAAAAAGCCAAATTGCATCAAGGATGGCCAAGGCAAGAAGCGCGTAGATATATATAAGTATTTTCATATGTTAAGTATATCGTATTACATATCCAGACTCATCTTCTTGAAGCCCAGATTCACCTCATCAATGAGGTCAATACGCTTTGGCTTCAGTACATACCACGATGCACCCTTCAGAACATCATCCCCTTCCTTTGGTTCGGGATTGCCTCTTTTTTTCATTTGCAGTTTTGCCAAGTCGAACCTTGGCCCGTCGATTTTTGTAGCAATACCTGAAAACTGAATTCCTAGGTTAGGCTCCTTATTCCTTAAATTCGTAGTAATACTGCCGGCGACTGCGGGATTTTCCGAAATCGCCTTCGAGTGTCGAACCTTGTCGTGCGACATCCAATATATGTTGAAATCCGCATCGCACACATACACTAAGTCAGCGACCCATACACCACCACTATCGATCGTGGCTAGGCTCATAAGGTGCCCCTTGTCCAAAGCTTCACTGATTCTTTGTTTGATATCCATGTATATATGATAGCAAAACAGCGCCGATGGCGCTGTTTTGCATTTGCTACAGACCTATCCCGCCCAGCCTCATACTTTCTAGTGCTCCATCATCATCGAACTTGCTGCATCTGCATTCGGAGCAACCCAACCCGTAACAGTCGGATTAAGCATGCCAAATATCATCGCTACGTGGGCTACAACCAGAAAAACCGCAACCAACACTGCGTGCAATTTTAGTTTGTCCTCGGCATCCGCTTTTCTTTTGATAAGACCAAACTCCAAAAGAGCCAATCCTCCGAGCGGCAAAACTCCGGCGAGGTAAAACCCTACAGCAATAACATCTGCATAACCCCTCCACTGCCCGCTCATGGTGAGAGGTATTACAGCAGTATTCATGAGGTACAGGAAGACTCCGACAAAATATACTCCCACTAACGCACCTGCTACTGAATTAATTTTTTTAACTGGACCACTCAGCTTGCGGGTAAAGAGAAGGTAGAGTTCAGTTATTGCGACGGCCTCGGCCAAGATCACCGGGATCGCCATGAATACTATAAGGTTCCATGGTTGATTGCTCGCAAGCAACTCCATGTAATGGGTCATTTCCATTTTATGTTTTAGTTAGCTGACTTTGTAATACAAGGAAAAACCTAGTATCGCGGCGGCGAACGAGGACTAGACGTACGGCACAGGTACAACTGTCTGCGCGGCGGAGGCGACTCGAGTGCGACGTACACCGATTGGATGTGAACCGTTATTGCGTCAAAAAATGACGCGACAGCCAGAGCAAATACAATCAGGATCGTAAATAGGATAACTGCTGGGACGGTTGCCTGTATCAGAGATTGAGCATGAGCAACATGTCCCTCAGACATGTCTGCGTGGCCCTCCATATGGCCCATAGAAACAAAAGCAGCGTGTGCGCATACCGCGACTGAGAATGCTGCAACTGCAATCAAAGCTACTGAAAGAAACTTTCGAAGCGTCATATGAGGGATTGTATCACGGTTTATTGGGATTTTGATTAGGTTCTAACTGATGACCTTAAATGGTCTTTGAAAGCAATAATCTATCAATCTGCCCATAGGAGCGGAGCGTAACAATCTTTAAAGTGTACGGTTTCAAAGCCTCGCGCTTTCTTTTTTCCTTGTCATTACCAATGCCAAAGCGCTTTTTTGCGACATAGGCCAGGTGGGAAAATATTCTCTCCCCACCCCTTACTTGGTTTCGCTTTATAAGCGACCACCACTGGGCGAATATGTTTCGAAACACCAAGTTGATTATTACATCAGCCCTTTCTAGCCCTGGTACTATCAAATGATTAGAGCTGCCCTCAACAATCCACATATCGGTTGCATAAATCGATTTAATATCGATAATGCTTTTTTGGCGATCATTCGGTTCGGTGAATTTGGTTTTCCAAAAGAAATCGTCTGTGGAATAGAGCGGTAGAGAAAACCTATCGGCAAGTTTTCGCGCAAGCGTAGACTTACCCCGGCCAGACTCACCAATAATGAGTATCTTTTTAAAATTTCTGATATCTATAGTGCGAGTCATAATGCAATGATTATAGTGGTCAAACCTGAACCCGTTCTAGGCTTTAATAAGAGACAAATCTCCATTAATTATGATGGGCTTAACCGCTTCGATTTCGGTCTTGTAGAACTGGATGTCGGGAATGGGATTGAGGAGAAATATCTTCTGGTTTAGGACATGAGCGAAACCTATCTCCATGAGGGTATTACCGCCGATATAGTTTTTGATACCATGCTTGTCGAGATTAAGCACCAATACAGCATCCGCACCCTGCATCATATTCCAAAATTCCCTTATGGCATCCTGATTGTTCTTCTGCTCAATCTTAATAGCCTCCTTCTCCTCGTCAGTCTTACCGACAAATGCCTGGTGTAAGCCTGTCACAAATGCCTGGTGGCCCAAGGCATTGAGTTTGTCCCGCGTCTCAAGCATCCTCTCTATGTACTGCATACTCCCGATTACTCCTATTTTCATATGTTGAAGTATAACAAAAGTTTCAGGAACCTAATGCCCGAGATTTTTGTTTTTGTTAGTGATTATGTTGAAGTAGTTTAAACACATGGGCATTATCATGTGTTGAATCCTTTGACATAAGGAGTAAATCGCAATTACCGAAATGGAACTGTGTCAAAATCTTCTTCCAATCCAGTTTATAGTACTCGGCATAGATCATTTTTCCGATATCACCATGTGTTACCAGTAGAATGTTTCCATCTTTTTGTTTCGCCTCGATTTTATCAAGTAAAATTCTTGCTCGTACCATAAGATCAGGGAATGTTTCAGCGCCCTCCGGATCAAGAAAATAAGTAATAATTTCCGCTTTAATTATACTTGGCGCACATAGCTTTTCAATATCAGATATATTCTTTCCTGTCATAATCCCGAAATCACGTTCTATTAGAAGTAACTCTTTTTCAGGTTCAGGAGATTTTGTGGTTTCTGAGATTATTTTTGCAGTATCGAAGGCTCTCATGAGCGGTGAGCTATAGACAGCATCAAAATACACTTTGATTTCTTTTATTTTTTCAGCAACTTCATGCGCTTGTTCAATACCCTTTTTAGTCAAAGGCTCATCGCGGTGACCATTAAGAATACCCGCGATATTATCGATGTTTTGGCCATGTCGTGCTAAATAGATTTTTAACATGTCTTGATTTTATCATCTTTGGTCATTTTGACCCATTTAGGAATAGAAGTGATGGTGGTGTGGGACGATGTTGGAATCCTTCTAGGCCTTAAGAAGGTCAAAATCGATAATTTTTAGAATGCTATCGGGCGCAACTTTGAGACCGTAGCTCTTTCTGTATGACTCATAGAGTTCCTCTTTCGATGCGGGTTTATGATGAGTGTTGTCATAATCGCTATCTCGAACATTTTGGAGCTCCATCTCTCTGATTCTGACTATCACCGCTTTGGCGAAAACCTCACCACTGTCTCTATCTACCAAGGCGAGCGAATCGTGTATTTTCAAATCTTTATCGTCAAAAAGTCTCCAGGTGCTGGTCTTTTCACCTGAGAGTATTTGGGAAACGTACTGTGACTCAAACTTCAGAGATTTCATATACAAATTATATCACTTGCTTGTTAGCAGTGTGGAATAATGTTGGAACCTGTCTTAACTCTTTTTTCCAATAAACCTAATCAGGTTATGTATACCTTTAGCACTATCTTTATATGTCTCACCATTGTTATCAAGAACAACAGTTTTGAATTCCTTTATAAACACTTCGAGCGAGTCAACACTGAAGAATCTTTTCTTTACTCCTTGAATGAGGAAGTAACCCTCTTCTAATTTTATACCTGTGCCACATTCCGGATCAGATACTGAATTAAAAAATGCTGCAACCACCCCACCTGGTTTGAGCACTCTCCTTATTTCAGAAAAAATTTTAATAGTTGTTTTGGCGTCGAAGTAATGAAGTGAAAGGTGTGCATACACGATATCAAAGCTTGAATCCTCAAACGGAAGAGGTTGTGCCGCGTCGACAACTTGAGTGTTTATTGAGTTAGATAATTTCGCTTCTAAAATTTTGGGCACCGCCTTTGCAATTGCATCCTCTGAGTGGTCAGTGAGCGTTACACTGTATCCTTTTCTTGCAAAGAAAATAGAGTCCTGTCCAAGACCTCCACCAATTTCAAGAAAGGAGCCAGTATGGGGTAAATATGAAGCTGTTTCTTCAGCAAAGATTGATGGTTTGTTCACCCAATCCTGCTTCGAATAATCGGCATGAATATTTTTCCAGGCTTTTTTTGCTTCCATTATTGCTTTATTATACCAAACTATTTTGTTGGCCGACTCGAGTTAAAACCAGCCTTGGGCAAGACCTGTAAGGTCAGTATGGTAGATTTTTCTTAACCAAATCGACGGGACTTGAGCAACTATATTCCCGACAAAATTACTTCACTGAGAACGATGCTAACCCGACTGGCCAAATTGGCTTATAATTCTCTTCTGTAATTTTACGGAAGCCAGCTTTCATCTTTGAAGTCTTCTTTTTTGAATCAAGAATCTCTTTCACTTTCTTGAAGATAGCTTGTGGATCATTGCCCAGTATAAACAAATTTGCCTCACCGCTTCCCATATCATGTCCATCAACCAAAGCTAAATCACCAAGACCTGCGATGAGCATATCTTCTATACTAACTAATTTGTCAAAATCCTTTAAATCAGCGGCAGGAAATTGTATGACTAATTGATATTCCATAAGTTAATTATAAGCGACTTGAGCGTTGGAAACTAATCTCAACTTGGTTGGCAGTGTGGGACGATGTTGGAACCTATTTCGAGAATTCCGTGAGAGCTCGCATAAGCGGAACTCCAAGCGAAATCGAGAGTAATGACAGGCTTAGCGCCCAACCATACTGAGGGATACCTGACACTCGAGCGACAAGACAGCCCGCGATTATGATCGATAACGCCCAAACTATAAGAAGAAATTTCCTGCGTGTTATTTTCATGTAAGCTATTGTATCAAATCTTGTTGTTGCCAGACTTGGAGTCGAACCAAAATTTCAGGATTCAAAGTCCCGCGTCCTGCCGTTAGACGATCTGGCAATATGTATCTATTCCTCTTGTCCAACCCTCTACCTTCCTAACTAAAGTTGAACTTTTGGCTATAGTAACGCGTAATTGACCGTTGTACAAGAAACCGACATTTTTTCTTTTGGTCAAAACATTATGTCTTTTATAGTAAATTTTATTAAAAGATTCTTTTGGAAAAAAGACCTGTCTCGACCAAAAATTAACAACCTCTGAAATCTGATTCCTTTTGTGTTCATGAATAAATATCTCAAAACTAATGTCATTCGGTTTTGTATGGAAAAATTCTCCAACCCATCTCAAGAATACCCGTATCATTCTGGGATCAGAATTAGAAAACTTCATACCCGTGCCGGGTTTCCATTCTTTTTCCTTTGATCCCTCTGCCCAGTACAAGGCTATTCCGATAAGCCATAGCTCCCGTTTTGAAAGCGTCCCAATTTCTCTTTCCGCTTCTGTCCATATTGCATCTTGAGATCTAGTCCTCTTATGACGCTTTGCTTGAGCGGCTTTCTTCTGCCCAGCTATCCTTTTCTCGGTTATTCTCTGCTTTTGATGCACAGCTAATTCAACTTCATGAAACCACAGCGTAAGCGTCGACTTTGCAACAGGAATATCCTTCAGTATCTCTGAATATGTTTTACCTTCTCGTCGCAGGGCTATTGCCCTATTCTTTAAATCTAATTTCATGCACAAATTAAAATCACATGCAGGATAGCATGCGACAGATAAAGAAATTCTAAAGAAAACTAGTAGTTATCCCCTATTTGCTTTCTCCAACAACATTAAGCACCAACAATTCCAACGGCAACTCCCTAATCGGCGATACTCCCACATAATCAAATGCGACAAGGAATGCTCGCAGAAGCTTTGAATCAACCACAGCTGCCTTGTCGGCCAGCATCGCAGCGATAAAATCCTGGTCCTCGCCCGACGAATTGGCGAGAATATTCGGCACAGCCATCTTGTGGAGCAACGAGAGACGCACAAGAGAAAGCGAAAGTTCAAGGAAGAGCTTTGGATCAAAAGACTTTGCACGGATGGAGCTGATAACAGCAAAGGCTTTTGTCGCGTTCTTTTGAGCAAGCGCCCCGACGAAATCGCGGACCATAACTGACTTTGGCGAGCCGGTCGCCTCCTCTACCATATCGCGACCGATCTTTTTACCTGCCTTTGTATCAATGCCAGCTATGACGCGCTCCAATATGCCATGAGTGTCGCGGAATGATCCGTCACCAACCAGTGCGATGAGTTCGGCCGCAGCAGGTTCGATTGCATAACCTTCCTTTTTAGCCACAGCTGTGACGGTGTCCTTCAAAATATCGACGGTCGGCCTCTTGAACTCAAAAACCTGGCAGCGCGATACGATAGTTTCAGGAAGCTTGTTAGATTCCGTTGTAGCAAGGATGAATACAACGTGCTTTGGCGGCTCCTCAAGGGTTTTAAGAAGCGCATTGAATGCCTCTTTTGTGAGCATGTGAACCTCGTCGATAATATACACTTTAAACTTCGATTCAAACGGCAGAGTGGCGACTGCATCCCGCAGTGCACGAATGTCGTCGATACCTCGGTTCGATGCAGCGTCGATTTCATAGATGTCGTTTGCGCTGGTACCAATTTCTGAAGCGAAAATACGCGCAATCGAGGTCTTGCCTATGCCACGCGATCCTGCAAAAAGATATGCATGCGCGATAGCCTCCGACTTTATCGCCCCCTTCAGGGCTTTTACCACAGATTCCTGGCCGATGACCGAGTCGAATCCTTGTGGACGATATTTTCGATAGAGTACTTCGTGTGACATGGGATAAGTATAAAGCATGAAAGGCGGAATACGAAGCATATAACGAGATTGGACGGGCGCTTCAGAGCGCCCGTCCATTTTAACCTCATGCCACTGTGGTTTGATCCCAGCTGCCTTGGCTGGGAGAGAATCGCGAGGAGGACAAAGCTTTGCATGCTCTGTCCTCCGATGGCGTAATAATCAACAACAACCGAAGTCCTGCAAGACTGTCGGGCAAAGAGCTTTGGAGTGGCGCCGTGTCACACCCCACGCAACACGAGCGCCACTCCTTGAGCCTGGCAACGACCACATGTCGTGCACAACCGACTCAATCACATATAAAGAGTACACCCGCTATTACGGCCTCGCAATATAGTTATGCACAGGCGCGAGCAAAGAGTCTATTGTGCCATCCTTAAGAAATTTCTTAATAGTCTTTTCCACCTCCTTGGAAGTATTCGCCTCCATGAGCTTTGCGCGCAGCTCCTTTGCATTATCAAAATTATTCACGTATGCCTTGTAGTGTTTTTTCATGATGGCAAAACTTTTTATATCGCCCAGAAGTTTTTCATAGAGCTTGCTATGCTCGACCATGACGTTTAATTTTTCTGCGACTGTAGGAATAATCGGATTACCATCCTTTGTATGCAAAGCAGAGAAAAGCCACGGATTACCAAAAATTGCACGACCAAGCATGACACCGTCGGCGCCGAATTCAGCAGCCTTTGCTCGTCCGTCAGCGATGTCTTTGATATCGCCGTTGCCGATGATCAATGTATCGGGTGCGATGCTGTCACGGAGCGCTACTACTTCACGGATATGCTCCCAACGAGCAGGTACGTTCGACATTTCTTTACGCGTACGGCAATGAATGGTAAGCGCAGCCACACCTTCAGAAAGAATTTCAGGGATCCAGGTGGCAATTTCGTTTTTGTTATATCCGATACGTGTCTTTACAGAAATTGGTAGTTTTGGTGCACCTTCTTTTGCGGCGCGGATAATTGCGCGTGCAACGGCAGGCGATTTTATCATGGCCGCGCCGCATCCCTGCTTCTCTATGGATTTATCCGGACAGCCCATGTTAATGTCGATGCCGTGAAAACCTAGCTTCTGGCACAGTGCCGCCGCCTCGCGCATTTTTTCTGGCTTGGATGAAAAAAGCTGCGCCACAATAGGTTTTTCCTTTCGAGTGAATTCGAGATCTCGGATCAGAACCTTTCTGCCAGGCGAACATAGCCCGTCAGCAGACACGAATTCCGTCCACAACACATCAGGCTTGCCATATTTGGTTATGATACGGCGAAAGGCCGTGTCCGTAACATCGGCCATAGGTGCCAGTACAAAGAATGGCTTTTTAAGCTTTTTCCAGAATCCGTATTCCATAGTGTATACAAACTAGCATACCGATGATGAAAATAGAATTATTAGAATATTTTGCTATGGCGGAGACTCCGCAGGCCCGAGGCTTGGTGGCGTCAATGGTCTTTCCTTGACGCCTGAGGGCCGAGGATAGAGAAAGCCCTCCGCAGGAGAGGGCTTTCGTGCTCAGACATAGCAAAAATATTCTAATAATTCTAATTCTCAACTTCAGAAGCTTGTTTCAGTTTGTAGACAACCTTGTTCCCCGCATCAAACTTTATATAGTCGAGCTCTTCCAGAAAGTGTGAAAAAGACGGGGCAATGGTGCGATCCTTCAGAACCACTTCAATATTATCAAGTACGACAGACAAATCTGCGCTGGCATGGACAATAATGCGTCCGCCGCCGGCAAGTCCGATTGATATAGTGTCAGCAACACGATCGAGACGTGCGTCGACAGGTTCGACGTTGAGACCATGAATCTCCTGCATAAAAAATTCCATGTTCCTAAAATCTGTAGGCGGAAGAACCTGTTGGCCCAAAGGCTGACCTAGAACCAAACCGCTGTATGTAAAGATGCCACTGTCCACCACCGCCCCACTCAATGGACTTGATGAAAAAATCAGACCGTTCTCGTCTACCGAATAGCACTGACGCAACATGTTCTCGCCTGCATCCTGACACCATCGCGCCGTTTCCTTTCTTTCTTCAACCGTGACAACAACAGTATTGAATCCCGATCGAGAAACCTTTACATCCTTAATCACTGGCACCGTACGCAAGAAATCCTCTATCGCTTCTCTTGGATACATGAAAGCATTCCTCCTTGAAAAAAATCCTGCATAATTTCCGACTAAATAGTTTTTAACCACTAGCTCGACATCGCCACGCGTCAGACGTTCATTGCCGCGCACAGAAACTTCGTCCAAAGAAAGTGAATCCAACTGTGTGATCGCCGAAAGAGCCGACCATATAAAGCCAAGGGTGACGACGGTATACAAAGTAATATAGAACGCTCTCCTGCGCTTCTTTTCAACAAGCTTCTTTTGATATACCTTAACCTGTCCTCGCATAATTAGGAGCGATTATCGCGAGATTACGTCTTTGCCTACGTATTTTTTGAGTATGTCAGGAATTTTAATCGTACCGTCAGCCTGCTGATTGTTTTCAAGTATAGGGACGAGGATTCGCGGACCCGCAAGAGCTGTGTTATTTAATGAGTGCGCGAATTTAAGCTTGCCGTCGGTATCGCGATAGCGAATGTTGAGGCGGCGTGTCTGAAAATCATGGAAATACGAGCACGAATGGGTTTCGCGATAGGTATTCTGAGAAGGAACCCATGCCTCGAGGTCGTATTTTTTTACCTGACCCAGGCCAAGGTCGCCCGAACAGTTGACGACGGTGTGATACGGCAAATTCAAAGCCTCCAAAACTTCTTCAGAGTTTCGGCGGAGGTCCTCATGATGCTTTACCGACTCTTCGTGGCTGGCCTCGCAGATAATAACCTGCTCTAGTTTGTAAAATTCATGAACACGGATGAGACCTTTTGTGTCCTTGCTGTGGCTGCCTGCCTCGCGTCGATAACAGGTCGAGAAAGCAAGCACTTTCATCGGCAACTGTGACTTCTCTATAACCTTGTCAGCAAAATATGCCATGGCACCAACCTCGCCCGTACCAGACAAATAGTCATTGTCCTGAGTCTTGTACAAATCATCTTCACCCTGAGGAAGATATCCTGTTCCATAGAGGGTCTGCTTGCGGACAAGCGACGGCACCATCATTGGTGTAAATCCCTTTTTAATAAAATGCTCCATGACGAACTGCCACAGCCCAAAACTCATAGTCACCGCCTCATTTTTCAAATAGTATCCACGAAAACCGGCGACCTCTGCGCCTTTTTCAAAATCGGCAAGGTCGAGCTTTTCAGTAAGCTCAATGTGATTTTTTGGAGTAAAGTCAAAAGCCGGCTTTGTACCCCATGCGTGTGCCTCCTTGTTGTCGGCGTCGCTCGCTCCTTCTGGAACCGACATGTCGGGAATGTTGGGAACCTGGAGCATGAGTCCTTGCCAGTCCTTCATTACTTCTTTGACACTCTCTTCCTCGGCCTGGAGGTCTGCCTTTACCTTCTTCATTGCTTCAAGAAGCGTCGCTTTTTCCTCAGGGCTCGCCTTTGGGATTTTCTCAGAGACGGCATTCTGCTCGGCGCGCTTTGCTTCTATAGATGTCTGAATGGCGCGACGCTTTTCATCCAAATCCAAAAGCCGGTCGATGTCGATCTCAACCTTTTTCTTGACAGCACCTGCCTTTACGAGGTCCTTATTGTCTCTGATGAATTTAATGTCTAACATTTTAGGTTTTCTTTAACTCTCACATACTACAATAAACTGACCATGAATTCCATCAAAAAGATTTTAAAAGAGGACTTTCCGCCCCTTCTCAAGGAAATATACGACCCACCAAGCCATATATATGTCCGCGGCGACGTGCCGTCGGCAGAATATACGTATCTAACCGTCGTTGGATCACGCAGATTCAGCCCGTACGGCAAGGAAGCCGTCGATACATTAATAGAGGGTCTGCGTGGCCTGCCCGTCGTCATTGTATCGGGTTTGGCATATGGCATTGATGCGCTTGCACACCGCGCAGCCCTGCGGGCAAACCTTCTCACTGTTGCTGTGCCCGGGTCGGGTCTCAACGACGATGTCCTGTATCCAAAAGAGAATTTCAGGCTTGCTCACGAGATTCTAGAAAAAGGTGGCACCCTCATGTCACCCTTTGAAAATGACCTGCCTGCTGCGCCGTGGACTTTTCCCGAACGCAACCGCATCATGGCCGGTATGTCGCATGCAACTCTCGTAATCGAGGCCGACCTGCGTTCCGGCACCCTGATCACAAGCCGACTCGCACTCGATTTCAACAGGGACGTGCTCGCCGTCCCCGGATCAATATTTTCAAGCAAGAGCGCCGGACCACATCAACTCATTCAAAAGGGCGCTACACCTATCACGTGCGTAGCCGACCTGATCGATGCACTCGGCTTTGCACCTAGTAGCGTTCGAACCGTCCCCGCATCAGTGCTTTCTTCCCTATCGACCAACGAACGTACGGTATGGGATGCACTCTCAGAACCTCTCGATCGTGATGCATTATTCGAAAGCGTGCCACTTGCCCCAGGTGCAATAAATGCTGCACTATCGATGCTCGAGCTTAAAGGACTTGTTACAGAAATGCTCGGTCAAATCAGCAGGACATGAAACATATTTATTTGCTAAATATTTTCCCTTCGTGTAATACTTGCCACTGTATATGTCAAAACTTCTTATCGTAGAGTCTCCGGCAAAAGCCAAGACAATCGGAAAATATCTCGGCAGCGAGTACACCGTCGTCGCGTCTATCGGCCACGTACGAGACCTTCCAAAGTCGAACAAAAAAGCCATCGACATGGACCACTTTACCCCGCACTATGAAATCAGCGCAGGTAAGGGAAAAGTCCTCGAAGACATTGAACGCCTTGCTAAAAAATCAGACGAGGTATTGTTGGCGACCGACCCCGACCGCGAAGGAGAAGCAATTGCCTGGCACATTGCAGAGGCCATCGACTTTGGCAAAAAGCCCGTTCGCCGCGTCGTATTCCATGAAATCACCAAGGACGCCATCCTTGAAGCCCTCACTCATCCACGTGATATTGACCAGAATCTGCGTCAGGCCCAGGAGGCCCGCCGTGTCCTCGACAGGCTCGTTGGGTACGACCTATCTGGCATCATTTGGAAAAAGGTTCGCTATGGATTGTCCGCGGGCCGCGTGCAGTCGCCTGCCCTGCGCATCATCATGGAGCGCGAGCGCGAGATCCGCGCATTCATTCCGGAAACATACTGGGTACTTTCGGCTGAGACAAAGACAGCAAAAACCACCGGGGCAAATGCAAAGCCGAGTGAAAAACTTGCCCTCACCTGCTCTATCGAGCCGCGTGACAAAGCCGAGGTAGATCGCATCCTTGCTACAGGCAAGAAAGAAGCATGGGAGGTCATATCTGTAGACGAAACCGAGGCCAAGCGTTCGGCCAAGGCACCTTTCACCACATCGACCCTCCAGCAGGCGGCTTCTACTCGCCTTGGCTATTCACCTTCTCGTACCATGTCAGTGGCCCAGCGTCTGTATGAAGCGGGTCTCATCAGCTATATGCGAACAGACTCTACAAACCTGTCACAGCAAGCCATAGGCCAAATAGGTGCATATATAGAGAAGACGTATGGCAAAGATTCATTCACCCCACGTACATTCGCCGCAAAATCAAAGAATGCACAGGAAGCACACGAGGCCGTCCGTCCAACAACCATTTCAAAGACCGAGGCCGGAGCAAATCCAGAACAGGTTGCCCTCTATAAACTGATCTGGTCTCGCACCGTCGCGTCACAGATGATCGATGCGCGCGTTTTGCGAACAAAAATTGTTGCAAACGTAAAAACCAACGGCAGTACAGACGTCGTACGTAAACTTATTCCAGACTTCTGGGCAAACGGAACACGTCTTGTCTCCCCTGGTTGGCTCGCTGTCGACCCTGGTGCTCGTGGCGAGGATGTCGAACTACCAAAAGTGTTGGCAGGTGAAAAGCTCGAGCTTGTCTCGCTGGAATCTCTTGAAAAGCAGACCGAGCCACCGGGCAGATATTCTGAAGCGGGTCTCATCAAGGAACTCGAAAAGCGCGGCATCGGCCGACCGTCTACATACGCATCTATTTTGCGTACTATTGAAGAGCGCGAATATGTTACAAAGGAAAACAAGGCACTCAAACCCACAGACACTGGCGACGTGGTAAGCTCGTTCCTCGAAGAAAATTTCGGCAACTATATCAGCGACACCTTTACTGCAGAAATGGAGGACAAACTCGACCTCATAGCAGATGGCAGTGCAAAGTACGAAAAAACCCTGTCTGATTTTTATAAACCCTTCCTCAAAGACGTAAAAGAAAAGGATAAACTCGACAAGGCAACCACCCTGGGCGTAGCCGATGACAAGTTCAAGTGCCCTACCTGCGGATCAAGCATGATTATAAAGTTGGGGCGCGCCGGCAAATTCCTCTCGTGTTCAAAATACCCTGACTGCGCCGGCGCGCTCATGCTCGACGGTACCGAAGTGCCAAAGGACAAGATCATTGGCAAGCATCCTGATACCAACCTCGACATCACTGTAAAGAATGGACGATTCGGCCCATACGTCCAGATGGGAGAAACCATTAAGGCACCGAAGAAGCCTCGAAAGAAAAAGCCGACGAAAAAAGAGTTGGCAAAAATTGCGGCCGACATGGCTGCAGGCATAGCTCCTGCACCCCTAACTGTCCCTACAGAGCCCGAAATTGTGGGTCAGAAGGCAAAGATGGCCTCTATCCCAAAAGAAATAAATCCAGCAGAGATTACTCTTGCTCAGGCCGTGCATCTCCTAACCCTTCCTCGCCGCCTTGGTACACATCCAATGACAGAAAAAGTTATCACTGCAAACATCGGTCGCTTTGGTCCCTACATCGTTCATGACGGCGATTTCCGCTCGGTCAAAAAGCCTGACGATGTGTATGTAATCAGCCTGGAGCGTGCCCTCGACATATTGAAGGAAGAAAAAAAGAAGCGCGGATTCAGGGCAAAAAAGAAGGCGGAATAAAAGAGAGCTGTAAGGTGGATAAGTACTTTGACACAGACGATACAGAGGAGTGTCTTAACCTTGAAATGTGTTCCATATTCACCCCTCCTGTTTGCGTCGCAAAAGCTGCGCCTGTCCCGATTACATCGGCAGACGAGCTCGAAAACTGGCTCGCCAAGCAGCGAATGCCTGTCGGCACTATTGATCAAATCCCCCAGACCTGGTGCGGGGGCATTCCTCTCCCTGCCCCAAGGTTTTGTTGCCCGCATGCATGGCAGCGGCACTCGTCTCTTTCGCTTTATCGGCAAAGAAATCGAACCCTTCTTTCCTGAGAAAGAGCAACTCCCCCAGGGACAAATCTTTTTTCTCGCCGACGCGTCCTAAAGTGCCCGGCACAATTATGAAATCGCCCACATGGGTGGTTTTTTTATGCAATGTAGGGCAATATAGTCCCCAGTATGATCCATCCCATCGCCCTCAAACACCCCTTAAACTCCAGCCGCGATCTTGAAATCTATCTTGAAAGATATCGATTCATACTCGCGCTCAAAAACGAAGTGCCACAGGAGGAATTCCAAACCTTATCCACTACCCGCAGAAATGTAATCCAGCAGGGTTGCTATGCATTGGACTCTCAAACCGAAGATTCCAGTGAGCACACCCGGCTATGGCGTTTTCTTGACGGAAAGCGCGAACCCTTTTCATTCGTTGACGATGATACGTTGCCCACAGGAACAGTTCTTTGGGTAAAAAGCCGCTCCTAGGAGCGGCTTTTTTTATTAGAGCGAAAAATTCTTCATCGAATAAAGATCTTCAGTATTTTCATCCTCCTTCTTCTCTTCTTTCGAACGGTCGTCAATCGCCACAGTGGACTCGGTTGGAAGCTCTACGGGAGCTGGTGCAGGTGGAAGCGTCATATCGAGTGACGCCGCCACATCAGCAACAGTCACAGGAGTAACTATTGTCGACACCGCAGGAGTGCCGCCCTGCGCAGCCATATGCTTTTGCAAAAGTTCTGCAGGATTTTTCTTTTCCTTATTACCAACAATGTTCATAATCGCCTTCAAATCCTCGGGCGAGAAAAAATCGATAGTGATTTTGCCTCCTTTTTGCTTCTGCTCGATGGAAACACGAGTGCCAAATGTCTCAGACAGCTTCTGTTCGATCTCGAGCATTTCAGGATCAAAAGCACGCTCCTTCTTGCGAGCCTTCTCGACAGCGATCTTGCGGGCAATCATTTCAGTCTCGCGCACAGTAAGGCGCTTGAACATAATCTCCTTAAAAAGGGTCGACTGCTCTTCTGGACGGTCCGTAAGCATCATGAGTGGGCGTGCATGGCCTTCAGAAATCTTGCCCTGAGAAAGTGCATCCAAAATGTCAGACGGGAGCATCAATAGACGAATAGAGTTTGAAACGTATTCTCTGGATTTACCGATTTTTTGTGCAACCTGGATGTGCTTAAGGCCGAATTCCCGCACAAGCTGGTCGAACGATCGAGCGCGTTCAACAGGGTTGAGGTCCTCGCGTTGAAGGTTTTCGATGATTGCGAGCTCGAGCTTTACACGAGCGTCGTCAGTGTTGGCACGAATAATCGCCGGCACCTGCTGGAGGCCCAGGAGCTTTGAGGCGCGCAGTCGGCGCTCACCAGAAATGAGCTCGTATTCTACAGCCATTCCCCCGTCCTCCTTTTGAATTTCGGCGCGCGTCACAACCAGGGGCTGGAGCAAGCCGTACATACGAATAGATTCAGCGAGATCGCGCAGAGCAGCCTCATCGAACTCTCGTCGAGGTTGGTATGGATTAGGTTTTACCTTTTCCGTCTCTATCCAAAATATCGAATCGCCAAAAAATTGAGATGCCATGAAAATGTGGGGTTTATGGAAAGATTTTAACACACCACGCGATAAATTGAGAAAAGTGGGGTTTTAGTGTAAGTTATGGAGGTATCACTTCCTGCCGGAGTGGCGAAATTGGCTATACGCAGTCGACTCAAAATCGGCCGCCGCAAGGCATGTGGGTTCGACTCCCACCTTCGGCACACTTTTTATCTTTTCTTTATCATGCATTTGATAGTCTTTTTGCATGAGACCCAAAAGAAATTTCACATGGTCACCAGAACTAGCCTATATAGTTGGGCTTATTGTTACTGACGGCTGTCTATCAGGTGATGGCAGGCATATTATGTTTACCTCTAAAGATCTGGATCTAATCCAAACCTTCTATCGCCTACTGGGACTTAAAAATAAAATAGGACGTACTGTGAACCCAAAGAGCTGGGCATACCGAGCTCAATTCGGTGATGTTCAATTCTACCGCTGGCTAATGCAAATTGGACTCACGCCCAATAAGTCGAAAACAATTGGGCGCATCTCTGTGCCAGATGAGTATTTTATTGATTTTCTAAGAGGTCATCTCGACGGCGATGGATCAATCACAACATTTAGTGATCACTATAATACATACAAAAATCCAGCTTACATCTATCAAAGACTCGTTGTCAGATTTATATCGGCGAGCAAAGAACATGTGGTTTGGCTCGATGAAAAAATATCAACAATTACAGGTATTAAAGGCAAAATTCACACGACCAAGAAAAATCCAAAAACAGGAAACGTGATGCATATGGTCAAATTCGGTAAGAAAGATTCACTTAACCTGCTACGCAAGATATATTATTCCCCCAACTTACCTTCACTCGACCGAAAGCGAAAACAAGCCCTAGAGTACCTCTCATCCCCACTCCTACTACCTAAACCACGTAAACCATATACTTTTCGAAATGAATCTGAATAAAAGCATGGACCTGGTTGCAAAAGAGAGTCATGACTGATATCAATAAGTTCACATGAAGAAGCAATTACCCAAAGTAATCGCCATCGTCGGCCCCACAGCCACGGGTAAAAGCGACCTTGCTGTCGAAATGGCTCTTTTGCATGGTGGCGAGGTTGTTTCCGCTGATTCTCGCCAGGTATACAAAGGAATGGACATTGGTTCAGGTAAAGTGACAAAAGCCGAAATGAAAGGCGTGCCACACCACCTGCTCGATGTCGCTCAACCAAAAAAAGTGTACGACGTCGAACTTTTCAAAAAAGATGCAGCCCAAGCAATCGCCGACATAATGGGCAAAGGCAAGCTCCCCATCATTGCCGGCGGCACCGGATTCTATATCGATTCACTATTGTCTGGTGAAATATTTCCCGAAGTTCCTGCAAACAATAAACTGCGTGCAGCACTCGCTAAAAAATCGGCCGAAGCACTGATGAAGGAAATCACAAAACTCGATCCGCGTCGTGCAAGAGCTCTCGATCCTTTTAATAAAGTACGCATCATCCGCGCAATTGAGATAGCACGCGCTCTCGGGTCTGTGCCCAAGGTGAAACATTCAAAGCAGTATGAAACGCTGTATATCGGCCTCACCGTCGACATGGAAACCTTGCGTGAAAAGATACGCACACGCCTTTTGAAACGCATAGACGCGGGTATGATTCGTGAAGTGTCTGCCCTGCGCCGCAAAGGTGTCACCTGGAAGCGATTTCATCAACTGGGCCTTGAATACCGGTATGTTGCGCTCTATCTTCAGAAAAAATTGAGCAAGACGGAGATGCTCGCACAGCTAGAGCAAGAAATTGTTCATTATGCAAAGCGCCAAGTGCAGTGGTTCAAGAGGAACACCGACATCAAATGGTTTGCGCCTGGTGACAATACAAAAATCTCTCGTGAGATTAAAAAGTTTCTCAATAGCCACTAAGGCTTTTTCCTGTCTCCTTTATCCCGCTTCAAATACTTCTTGCCTTTCAGCTTTTCCGGCAAAAGGCTTTCTGTGTCATACATTTGATAACCTTTGTGATAGCCGAGATTTTTCATAAGCTTTGTCGGCGCATTACGGATTTTCATCGGTATGGGTAGATTTCCTGTCTTGCGCACATCGGCAAGCGCCTCGAAATATGCATCATATGACGAGCGGTCTTTGGCTGCCTGTGCCAGATATGCAACGGCGTGGGCTAGATTAATAGCGGCCTCTGGCATGCCGATTACATCGACAGCATTAAATGCCGCATTAGCAACCACTAGTGCCGTTGGCTGTGCTAGACCAATATCTTCGGATGCAAATATGACCATGCGCCTTGCAATAAATTTTGGATCCTCACCACCCTCCAACATACGCGCCAGATAATACAGCGCCGCGTCCGCATCATTTGCTCGCATAGATTTTATAAAAGCAGAAATGGTATCGTAGTGCTCCTCACCCTTCTTATCAAAACGGATGAATATTTGTTCAAATGAGCTTTTGAGGTTTTCTAGAGTGACCGAGCCATACAGTTTTGATGCATTTTCAAGAGCAGTCAAAGCCATACGAGCATCACCATTTGCCATGTTGGTGAGCCAGTCGAGTGCGTCTTTGGAAATCTTTACCTTAGACCGTTTAATGATTGTTTGGATTTCTTTTTCGGTGAGGCTTTTCAAAACAAAAACACGGGAGCGTGAAAGGAGGGCCGAGATCACTTCAAAACTCGGATTTTCTGTCGTGGCACCAACAAGGGTGAGCCTGCCTGATTCGACGAATGGCAATAGATAATCCTGTTGTGCTTTATTAAAACGGTGTATCTCGTCGAGAAACAGAAGTTTTGGCCGCTGATCAAGCATAGTTGATTCATCCATGATACGACGGATGTCTTCTTTGCCTGCAGAAACAGCCGAGAGTTCATAGAAGCGTGCGCCGAGGGCTTTTGCATATATACGTGCAAGCGTTGTTTTACCCACCCCAGGCGGACCCCATAAAATGAATGAGAAAAGATGTCCATCATCGATGGCTTTGCGCAAAGGCTTCCCCGGGCCAACCAAGTGCTCTTGGCCGACGAAGTCCTTGAGTGTTTCTGGACGAATTTTAGATGCGAGGGGTTCCATGACTTTATTATCTCATTTTTGGAAACAATTCTCGCACTATGCTAGAATCAAACCTGCTTAGCAAATCAGTTGCTAGCACTTGACGGGCGATTAGTTTAGTGGTAGAACGAAGCACTCCAAACGCTTCGGCGAAGGTTCGATTCCTTCATCGCCCGCCCTATTGGTCGAGTTTTATATATTCGGACGACACAGCTCTCAACTCCCTTGAGACCGTCACGTCGTGATAACTTACGCAGGCACAACCAGGATAACCCTCCTTCTTATACATGCCGGAAGTCTTTTTTAAATAAGGTTTTATAAACTGACTCCGTGGAATAGCGGTTACCCCTGACCAGAAATCCAACTGCGTTTCTTTGTTGTGATATGAATGAAGATGAACCTGTACTCTGAATCTTCTTTCATCAAGATCAAAAGATTCTCGCAAGGATTTCAAGAACAGACGCATAAGCCCCGGATCAGAATTCATAAAGTCTACCCCTCTAAACACAGACTTTCTACCTTCGCACAAATAAAGCAAAGAACATACCAGACGTCTCATTTCATTGTTACTGGGTATATTCGAAAGCAAAACCTTCGCTCTATCTGACGCTTTTCTTTCTTTTTCAATTCTCTTCTCTCTATTTACTCTTTGAGAATAAAGCTGACCTATTTTTATTTTAGTAAGCAACCTTTGCTCTGACTTTTTAGACATTGGAACGTTACGGACCCAATCTGAAACAGAGCTTTTGGGTACGTTCAATTCATCAACTATTTCTTTGAGAGAATAGCCTTTCTTTCTCAGCTCTATTGCCTTAATCTTTAGTTCGACTTTCATGCCTGTAGCCTAGCATTTAGGAGATAAAGAAAAGATAAAATTATGCTAAAATCCGCTACATGAACAAAAAAGACTCCAATTCATTCCTTAAAAGCCCCTTCAAGGCCTTTTTGTATGCCACCCAAGAGCAACGAGGCAGGCTTTTGCTCATGTACCTCATGATTATCATAGGCAACGCCGCATCGTATTCGGTAGCCTATTTCATAAGTCAGATAGCAGACAGTATGACGGAGAGTTCAAACTTTTCCGTCTTTATGCTTCCTATGCTTTGTACTGCAGGAGTTCTTGTTGTCTCAGAGCTCGCATTCAGACTAGGACACTGGATCGAAATATCCATTACCCTCGATGCGTACAATCGAATAACAAGCAAAGTGTATAAAACGGTTATCGAACAACCGGCTGCGTATTTCGAAGAAAGATTTTCTGGCGAAATAAATCGTAGGATTGAACAGATATCTGGGGGTGTTACCTCTTTCATCGAGTTCTTCCCCTGGGACCTGGGCTGGATGGCAATTGGCCTTATTATGTCTCTTATACTTTTAGGTACAGTAAACATGTGGCTGCTTATCATTTTTGCGATATGGCTTATCTTATTTGCAGTGCCCTCATATTTTCTTTTGCGTTGGCAATCAAAGGCCACAGAGATAGTTTCGGAAAAGAGTGCATCGCTTAGTGGAACGATTGTAGATGTGCTCGGAAATATACCCCTTGTACATGCATTTGCCTCACACAGACATGAACACTCCTACTATGATCGACACATGAATGAAGTTATCAAAGCAGATAAACATGCGCGATACGTCCTTCTTTATAACAAAATACAACAAGGCTGGAGTGTAGTCATTCTCACTCTTTCACTCACAATTGCAGGAATCTATCTTTTTAGCCTTGGAAAAATAACCATAGGCGGATTTGTAATTATTGCCTCTGTCATACCGAGCGTCACGGGAATCATATGGTCTATCGGTGAAACGATGACGCGTGTCGTACGTAGCTATAGTGAATTAAAAAATGCTCTCGAAGCGCTCAAATCTGACGCGGAATATACTGAGGATGGTATCGAGGACCTCACTATCTCTCATCCTGAAATCCGCTTCAAAGACGTATCATTTTCTTACACCAAATCTACGAGCCCTGTATTAGAAGGCTTCAACCTTGTCATCAAAGCCGGTGAACGTGTTGGTCTGGTTGGCGAATCAGGCGCAGGTAAAAGTACACTCGTAAAATTACTCTTACGATCCTATGAACCTGTCTCGGGCTCAATTGAGTTCAGCGGTCAGAAGCTTTCTTCGATTAAAACCGCAACACTTAGATCCAACATCTCATTTGTTCCCCAGGACACAGCTCTATTTCATAGATCCCTCTTCGACAATATTCTCTATGCAAAACCAACAGCAACTAAAGACGAAGTTATATCGACAAGCCAGCGTGCACACGCTCATGATTTTATTGAAAAATATCCAGCAGCATACGATACACTTGTTGGCGAGCGTGGCATAAAGCTCTCAGGCGGACAAAGACAGCGAATCGCGCTCGCCCGTGCCATGCTTAAAAACTCCCCGATACTGATTCTTGATGAAGCGACAAGCTCTCTCGACACTGAAAGTGAAGAAATTGTACAAAATGGTCTCCAAGAACTGTTTAAGGATCGAACCGTGGTTGCTATCGCCCATCGCCTCTCTACCCTACGATCAATGGATAGAATAATAGTAATGAAAAACGGACAGATTGCTGAAGATGGCGCGCCGCAGGATCTACTTTCAAAGAAGAGTGGACTCTTTAAAGAAATGTGGGAGCGACAAAAGAATGGGTTTGTATAAATAGTATAAAAACAAAAACCGCCAATCTGTTAAGATGAGCGGTTTTTGTTTTTATTTCTTTGCTTCCTTGAAAACGACGCGCTTGCGGAGCTTTTTGTCGTATTTCTTGAGCTCAAGCTTGCGTTCTACCTTTCGCTTGTTCTTGCGAGTGTGATAGACCTCGCCGGTGGTCTTGTTCCTAAGGATTATGAGTTGTACCTGTGACATGGATTTAATGCAAAATGTTGTAGAGGGATAGTATCATAAAGACCCTAAAACCGCAAATTTTGGCCCTCTGAAGCCCCTCAAAGCCTCTTTATACCGCCAAACGGGGCAAAAGTGGGTTTATACGCGTAACTAGCTCGTAATTGATCGTACCCGCCTTTTCAGCCACTTCCTCGGCACTGGCAACCTCCTTGCCCTGTGTACCGACCAGCACAACCTCTGAGCCAATACGAACACTGGGCACATCAGTAACATCGATTATCGTAATATCCATAGAGACACGGCCGATGATGTTTGCCCTCTTGCCTCCGACGAGCACAAAACCCTTGTTCGAGAGCGACCGTGGCAAGCCATGCCAATATCCTACGGGGATAATGGCGATGCGCGCATTACGCGGTGCGGTATACGTCAGGTCATAGCCAACCTTTGCACCTTTTTCAATCATCTTTACTTCACTCACAATTGTCTTCCAAGTCAGAGCCGGGACGAGCGCCGTATCTTTTGCCCAGCGATGAATTTCGCGCGAAGGCCAGAGTCCGTAGGTTGCAATACCCGTACGAGCCATATCAAAATGGAAATCTTTTGAGAAAAGGACACCCGCACTCGATGAAGCGTGTGTGATAGGTGTAAAACCCTTGGCTTTTAATTTGGTGACGATTTCCTTGAGAGCCTCGCGCTGCATGATTGAATAATCCTGAGCCATTGGATCTTCGATAGTTGCGAAATGCGTGTAGACACCCTCGATTGTTGCCGGAAACTGTTCGGCGCAAATGATACGGATAACCTGCTGGACATGTGACGGCATAATTCCCTGACGATGAAGGCCGGTCTCGAATTTAAGGTGGATATGGAGAGGTTTTGAAAGCTTTATTTTCGAAAGGTCCTGAAGCGATTCCAGTGATGAAATCATGAGCGAGATTTTCTTTGCGGCGGCGGTCGCATACAGATCGGGCAAGGTGTAGCCGAGGACAAGGATTGGTGCCTTGATTCCCTCTTTGCGCAGTTCTAGCGCCTCGGTTATTTCATCGACAGCAAGCCACGACGAACCGCCAGCTAAAGCAGCTTTTGCGGATGAAATCATGCCGTGCCCATAGGCATTTGATTTAACCACCGTCATCATGGCCGTGGCACCTGAAAGAAGCGCCTTCATAGTGCGCGTATTCTTTGTTATAGCTTTATAATCGACTTCCACCCATGATCGGTGGGACTGTTTTTTCATATAGAGAATATAGCACATTGCACTCAGAAGTAATTAAATCTTTATAATTTCTTTATCTCCTTTTTGCTATGGTTAAACGATATGAGACAAGCAATTGCAGATACAGAAATAGATCGAATAACCTTGCTCTATCGAGACCAGGGTTTTACTGTCTCTAAAATAGCCAAAGATTACAGAGTATCGACGGATGCTGTGCTTTTTATTATGAGAAAGCATGGCATAAAAAGGCGTACAGACCAGGAAGTACAGCAATTGAAATTCTCGCAATCTAAGCAATCATTTAAAAGAAAAATCCTTGATTCGACTCAGCTTCAGGAAATTGCAGTAGCTGGATCAATGCTCTATTGGGCTGAAGGATACAAAGGATCTGTTGAAAGACCAGCCAAATTCGTTGATTTTGCCAACAGTGATCCACTCATGATTAAAGTTTTTTTGAATTTTTTGAGATCAGTATATGAATTAGACGAGAGTAAGTTTCGCATCTACCTTTATTGTCATGCCAACGTAAGTACCTCCGAGTCAATTAGGTACTGGGCAGGTATAACTGAAATTCCTACCAGCCAATTCTCTAAACCTTACATAAAAGCCGCGGACCCTGGCAAGAGTGGACGGATGCCACACGGCATGATCCATGTCCGCTATCATGAGAAAAAATTGTTGCTGGATATCAAGAATATGATAGATTACTACATGCACCGTTATGCGCCGATCGTATAGCGGCAATTACACGACGCTGTAAACGTCGCGGCCTATGGCCTCCGGGGGTTCGAGTCCCTCTCGGC
>CAYJAC010000003.1:48345-56611 GCA_964368565.1 uncultured Candidatus Saccharibacteria bacterium | reverse complement strand
CGTTTAGGTATTTTCTTTCAATCTCTGATTTTTGGCCATCAGAAATATAAGTCGGTATACCTCGGCCAGCGTTTTCAATATCAACACTAGCTATGTCCTGCGTATATTTAGTATTAAGATCTGCGATCCTTTGGTTGACCTCATTAAGTCTTATTGACTTGTCACTGGATTGAGCGCTTGACCGTTTAGCTTGTTCTATAGCCCCCTCAAGTCTGGCGGCCTCAATGTTAAGTCTGTTTATTTCATTATTCGAATTACCTACTCTGGCATCAGCAAAGCTCTTCATCAGAAGTTTTGTTTGCGCTGTTGTTGATACATAGTCTTTAGCGATTGGCTTCTGTTCTAGAAAAAATGCCTCCACATCGCTCATATACAGTATGGAATTTGATGTTAAGTATGAAGTAAGCTGGGCAGATATTCTTGTGGAAGTTTCTACCAACTTTTCCATTAGAAGATTCTCCTTGATAATATTGTCTATTAAATCATCACCAGCTTGCTTGACGAGGAAGTCATTTGGATATTCTGCCGCATCTGAGCTTATTTTTTTGATAAAGCCCACGTTCTCTATTATACCTTTACGATACTCAGTGATTCTTGTATTTAAAACAGGTATCGCCTGAGCAATCTCTTCTTTACTGGCAACCTTACCTTTTGGCGGATTATTAATAATCGCCTCTTGCGGTTGGCTTTTAATCTCCACCTTAGGTGTTGGTGTTGTCTGAGCTGGAGTTTTAACTTGAGATTGTTTAGTTGTTGTTGCTATTACAGGAGTTGTAGTAGCTTTTATGTTAGTTTCCTTTGGACTAGTAGTGGCATTCAATCTGTTTTCAAGTTCCTTTATTCTCTTTTCCAACACTTCAGTTTTGGTGTCTGATTTTCTAAACCAAGTAGTAGGATTCCACCAAGCAGCAGAGACCGCTTGAGGTATTGTAATAGCGATCAGTAGTAACAAGATTGTTATTTTATTTTTCATGTATTTTTATACAAAAAGCCCACCACAGGTAGTGGCCGAAGCCACTCATACCAGTTTCCTGATATGGCGAGTTAAGCGACCCTATGATGGGTTCTTTATGCTTAACTCGACCTTTTGCCATGCCAACGATTGCTCGGTGGTTTAGGCTACACCTACTATTCAGTTGTGTAAATATAGTACAACACTTCCACTTGAATATAAAGTGTGCTTGGCATAGTATACCTACATGAACGCCAAACATAATTTTAGTGACTTCACGCTTGATGTAGTCTTAAAAAATATTTCCCAAGTGGCAATAGAGGGAACTTCAGACAAAAGAATCAATATTGCTCTGGCTTGCGAAGTGGATGATGCTGGTAAAATCAGAGAATACGAGCATGTGATGAAATTTCTGGAGCAAAAAGGGATCACTAAAGGAGTTAAGAATAAAAACGAAGGTGGATACATTGAAGACGATGATTCGATAGAACATGAGATGCTATTTTATGAACCAAGCTTTATTCTCAACCAAAAGGAGCTAAGGAATTTTCGTGTGTCTACGTCAAGAATCCCAAAATATTCACTAAGTATGGATATTAAAAGAAGGGTTATCATCAACGATAAATACATTCTTAGTACACCTCAATTCGACAGCGAAAACTTCTATTTTATTGATCACTGTATTAAACAAACAAAGGGAATAATCACAAGGGGGTGCTTGGGTACGAAACCTTCTGGAGAAAAACGTGTAGTCAAGCGTTTTTATACCGTTCTAGAGAATTTAAGATTCTCTCCTGATTTAAAGGATGTGTTTTTTCCAAATGTATCTGAGGATGCTGTCCAATTTAGAAGCCATGTCACAGTGAAGGAACTACTTGAGTCCGAGGTTGATCTGAAGAAGACTGATGCCTTCATGGACAAACTCCCGAAGCTCAGTCGTAAACCGTCTTAAAGTTACTTATATAGTCGTCAATCGACGACGAAGAAAGAGGCTAGGCCAATATGGACCTAGCCTCTTTTAGTTTGGTTAATCTTGAACGCCCGATATGACTAAGTCCTCTGCTTACTTGGCAGGTCCGAAGAATTGGCGTTCAAGAACCTTCCAAGTAAATAGCGGACTTCCTTGTGACCCATAAAAGTCAGTCAAAAAGATTATTAATTCGAAGTAAAGTTATGAAAAATCCAATTGTAAAAAAATATAAAGATGAAAGTAGGTGGGTGAATTACAAAATGGTTGAGATCGATGGACGACTTACAAAGGTTCCATACGCAGTCAATGGGATAAAAGCTTCCTCAATCGACCCGACAATGTGGTCAACATACGACGAAGCATTTAAGCAATCACCATGTGTAGGAATAGTATTCACACCAACCCAAACCCTGCTTGGTATTGATATTGATCACTGCCTGAACAAAGAAACACAAGCTGTTGAACACGACCAAAAAGAAACCATTGATAAATTTATCATACAGGCAGATAGCTATACCGAGATTAGTCCCTCTGGGACTGGTTTACATATCTTTATTGAACTAACGGCACCACTTAAGCTCGATGCAAACCGACATTCACCCTATGAATGCTATACATCTGGACGTTATTTTACCTTTACAGGACAGATTTATGGAGAACTAAAGGATGTGCGCACCATGACCCCAGAGCAAGCTCTTCAGCTTTTATCATCAATTGGATACCCTTGGAGTAAAACAACCAATGTGAGTCAAAATAAGGCACTTCCGGCCACAAATACAATCCAAAACGACTCAATAATCATTGAAAAAATGTTTGCCTGTAAAAAGGGAGAGGTTATTAGGAAACTCTACTATGGTGACACTTCTGACTACGAAAACGACGTATCACGTGCTGACATGGCGCTCTGTGGTCATTTATCATTCTGGACAGGTAAAAAGGCTGAGCAGATGGAACGAATATGGATCAATTCCCCACTTGGTTCTCGTGAAAAAACGCAGCAACGGAGTGATTATCGAAATAGAACTATATCTAAAGCAATTAATGACTGTAATGAAACATATGAAGAGAGGGTATCTCCCCCAACAACTGATGAACATTCTGGTACAGATTTAATTCCCTACCCTGCATTAAAACAAATATACAAAGATAAAGACATTTTGGCCGGTTATAAAATTGCCCAGACACTCGTAAAAAAATATGCCGTTAAAACAATCTTTGAAAAATCGTCCGAGGTATATGTGTATAAGGATGGGATATATATTCTAGGTGAAAGCTTTTTACGTGGTGAAATTCAAAAAATTCTACAAGAGCTTGTAACAATACAATCGAAGAGAGAAATAATTTCTAAAATCACTGATTACTCTAGAACAGAAAGACAGGATTTTACAAACATGGATCGAAATCTTATTAATCTTAACAACGGCGTATTAAACATAAAAACCCTAGAACTTTTTCCACACAATCCTGATTATTTGTTTTTTACAAAATTTCCTGTTAATTACATACCGAGTGCTGACTGCCATATTATAAAAAAGTTTCTTTCTGAAATTCTCAACGCAGAAGATGTTCCAATAATCCAAGAATGGATTGGCTATTGCCTCTATAGAAAATACTTTATTAAGAAGGCGATAATATTTGTTGGAGAACCGAACACAGGAAAGACGACCCTCTTAAACCTGCTGTGTAGACTAATAGGTACCGAAAATACTTCTGGGATAAACCTACAGAAAATTAGTAACGATAAGTTTGCCATAGCCCACTTCTATAACAAATATCTTAATAGCTATGACGATCTATCATTTAAGGATGTTAACGATAACGGGGCTTTTAAAATAGCTACAGGTGGAGGGTTGATCACAGGTGAATACAAGTTTGGAAATCAGTTCCAGTTTGAAAACTACGCAAAGATAACGTTCTGCTGTAACAAAATACCTAACGTTAAAGATACGAACGATGATGCGTACTTTTCACGCTGGATTATTATCCCCTTCGACAAGCAGGTTGATTCAGTTAATAAGTTTCTGATTGATCAAATGACAACCGACGAAGAAATGTCAGGACTTCTAAACTTCGCACTTGATGGATTAAGCAGATTACTCGCTAAACATGACTTTAGCTACACTAAAAACGCTGACGAGATAAAGCATGAAATGCTACGCTCCGGATCCCCTCTAGCTACGTTTGTATTCGATTACCTCGAAGAATGCCCTCATGAGTGGATCAGTAAAGAAGATATGTATGCAGAGTATGCCCGCTTTGCCAAATTGACTGACATGCCTCTAATAACAGCAATAGATTTTGGTCGAAAAATAACTCTGTACGCCTCCTTTATGCTTGATAGCAAACGTGACAATAAAACCGGATGGAGAAATGTTGGGTTTAAAAACAAGAATATTATAAGCACAAAGAAAGACCAAGACATAGAAGAACTAACACAAGATGCACTACTTATAAACTGATTAATCATAGATAACAGAGATAAATTTAAGTCTTAAGGAAGTTAATAGAAGAATAAATATATATAACTGTATATAAATAGCCCATTTTATCTGTGTTACCCCTGATATGACTAAATAATTAAAAGCAAACATGAAAGATGATAAGCAACCCGTAGACGCTGACATGTCATCCAAGACCACTGTAAGCAATCGTAAATCAAAGATAAGACTCAGTTATTTAGGTAGAAATCTTTTGGTTAAGGGTGAAAACAAGCGCAAATTCGAGGAACTAAGGGCAAGAATCCTCAAAGAGATACGCCCTATGACAGAAATAGAGAGGGTCTTGGGTGATAAATTTATTTCTGCAGTCTGGAATCACGATCGGACACTAGAAGTAGAGCGGAATATGCTCAATACCCAAAACCAAATAAAGGATGGCCGGGGTTCTGATTCGAGAAGGCGTATTCGCAATATCCGTAAGGTTTCGTTCGGTGGATCTTATATACAAAAAGTACTAACGCATCGAATAGCTACGGAGAAGAATATGCTTAAAATGCTTGAGCGTATAAGAGAAGAACAGAAACTCCATCCAGCTAAGGAGTCAGAAGATATGGTGCATGGCACTGTGAGGTAATTTTATAGTCTAGATGCTTACTGTCTCTCAATGCAAAGAATATCTGGACCCCCAAACTCTGAAAGAGATGAGTGATCAGGAGATCATTCAAGTAAGAGATCTTTTATATGGGATCGCTGGACTTACAATAGAAACATTGAGCATAAACAAGGGTGTGATTAGGTCGGATCCTGCTAATAACAACACACGCAATGAACTCTAGACCATGCTATATTAATAAGGCTACACAAGAGGTCAGGGGTGTTATTTTATTTTCTCGCTTACAAAAGCGGGGTAGCAAAGCTTTCTTGTGTAGCAACTTGAGGCACCCATTGCTACCCCACTTTTGTAAATGAAAATATGAAAAAAGGAATAATCTACGTACGAGTCTCATCGAATGAGCAGGTGCAAGGTACAAGTCTCGACAACCAAGAGAGGGCTTGCTTGGAATACGCACAAAACAACAATATTGAAGTAGTAAAAACCTATATTGAGAAGGGCGAATCTGCGACCGCCGCTAACCGTACAGAGTTTCTAAAAGCCCTCGAATACTGCCGAATTCACACTGGAGACGTAGAATCCTTTATTGTTTGGAAAATAGACCGGTTCGCACGCAATACTACAGATCATTTCGCTGTACGCGCTAAATTGACCCAATATGGCATAACCCTGCAGTCTGTCACCGAACCCATCACACAGGACCATATAGGCAAGCTAATGGAGACATTTTTGGCTGGATATGCCGAATTTGAGAACGAGGTAAGGAAACAGAGGTGTACTGGCGGTATGCAATCCAGGCTTCGAGAGGGTGTTTGGTGCTGGTCTCCACCTATTGGGTATACAAATTCAAAGAAAATAAAGGATCGCAGGAAGTCTTTTCCTGATGTTCCTGACGAAAATAGGTTTTATCTTATTCAAAAGGGCTTAAAACTATATGCTGAAGGGCATCACTCTTTAACATCCTTAACCAACGAGAGTAATAAATGGGGTCTGAAAACACGCACAGACAAGCCTATGAGAAAACAGCTTTGGGATACCATCCTGACCAATAAATTCTATGCCGGCATCATTATTGATCCTTGGACCAAAGAGGAATATAACGGGCTTCACAATCCAATGATTACCTTGGAAGAATTCAACCAGATACAGATAGTAAAGAACAGACTCTCAAATAATGCTACGGCTCCACGTCCATCATCTAACCCAGACTTCCCCCTGCGCCGATTTGTATCCTGTGAATGCGGCCATCCTTATACGGGCTCATGGAGTACTGGTAGAACTAAAAAGTACGCTTCTTATCATTGTCATAGCAAACAATGCGCACATTTTGGCCACACAGTTACAAAAGACGCACTAGAAAATGCTTTCTATGCGTTCCTAAAGAAGACCTGCCCTCAAAACAAATTTCTCAAATTACTCGAAGGTATTGTGATTGATACCTACAAAAATCAACATGTTCTTGTAAAACAAGAAAAGGACCAGTATCAACGAACCCTGAACAAACTGCAGACACGCAAGAAAGATTTAATGGAAATGAGGATCAATCACGAAATATCTAAAGAGGAGTACAAAGACATGAAGGATGCCCTTGAAAATCAAGTAACCATACTTAGTATTTCCCGCAACGAAGCACAGATTGATGAGTTCGATATAGAAATTGCAATATCACATGCTATAAAGCTGATCAGTGACATTGCTGATCAATGGAAGTTCATGAATCCTGCACAGAAAGAGAAGCTCCAAAAACTGGTGCTACCGAGTGGTATTACATATAGCAAAACAGCCGGAACTTTTGGAACCGCTGTTTTGTCGCCTGTATTCAGGCTAAACGAGTCATTTTTGATTGACCCGTCCGTTCTTGTTGCGGGGGTTGGATTTGAACCAACGACCTTCAGGTTATGAGCCTGACGAGCTACCGGGCTGCTCTACCCCGCGATGTATATACGCATCCACTGACCTGCATAGTATACAACGTCTGATTGTTGCATGCAAGGGCTATATGTAATAAAACTCTTCAAAAACCTTTTGGTACAGCTCTATTACACGCCTAGCCTCACGATCGTTTAATGGATAGTCACTACCATCATGTGCTATGCGGTTACGTACCTTGTGAGCCTCCCAGGCGGCATCCAGCGAAACGAAATCACTCTTTTCAATGCCTTTCAGCTTGTCACCAATAGAGTCGCCCTGATAGCCCATTTTATCGAGAATAGTGTCGAGCATGATGTCTGCCTCCAATATGGCCAACCTCCAATCTGCTGGATTTGGTGAATTAATGTGCGCCTGCACTTTAACCCACTTTGCATTAAGCACAGGGTCGTTAGCCGGCGTATCAGACACATCCTTGACCCGAAGACTATGAAACCTTGCTTCTTCTTCCTTCTCAATCTGCTTTAACCGTACAGCAGAATAGATGATGATGTACATCAAAATAAGCGAAAGGACGATGGCATACGGCTGTATCTGTTCGATAAGATGGATCAGAGAATTAAGGACGCGCACAGGGTCAAAGCCCTTGAAAAATTCGAAGATACGAAGAAATACGTATTCGAGGTTGAGAAAATTTACGCTGTCCATGGCTCAGACTATTGTACCTCGTTTAGGAATTTTTTTCCGAGAGTAAAGAGGATATCTTCACGACCGTGGGCCGAAGTGAGCTGTATACCGATTGGAAGAGACTTTTTAGCACCCGCTTCATCAACCTCCTTTACACCAGCCGGAATAGACATAGCAGGGACACCAACAAGGTTTGCTGTGACAGTAAAGATATCCTCTAGGTACATAGCCACGGGATCAGAAACCTTCTCCCCTATTTTGAATGCCGGAGCTGGAGCGGTTGGTGTGAGAATAGCGTCAACCCCATAGCCTTCGGGCGAAAATGCTTTGGCAAAGTCTGCTTTTAATAGCTCGCGTACAGTGGTGGCTTTGTTGTAATACGCATCGTAATAGCCAGATGAGAGCACGTATGCACCCAGCATTATGCGGCGACGCGCCTCGCGACCGAACCCCTCACCACGTGAAAGGAAATAGTCCTCGATAAGGTCCTTGCCGTCCTTGTGTAGACCGTATTTCACGCCATCAAAGCGGGAAAGGTTAGTTGAAACCTCTGCAGGCATCAAAACATAATAGACCGCGAGAGAGTACTCGATATTAGGAAGCTCAATATCCTTAATTTCATAGCCGAGAGACTTGAATCGAGCAATCGACTCTTCAAATACCTTCATGACCGCAGCGTCGATACCATCCCCTTTCAAAAAGTGACGTGGAATGCCGATGGTCTTCGGAGCCTTGCC
>CAYJAC010000003.1:29046-48245 GCA_964368565.1 uncultured Candidatus Saccharibacteria bacterium | reverse complement strand
GCCATGTCGCCAGCGACCGCAGCGATAGAGCCACCCGATGATCCCCCTGCAACTCGTGATGGATCAATGGGATTTTTGGTAACACCATATGCCGAATTTTCAGTCGAACCTCCCATGGCAAATTCATCCATATTTGCGCGGCCCAGAAATACTACGCCCGCTTCTTTTAGTTTCGCAATCGCTGTTGCATCGTATGGGGCAACATAACCTTCGAGTATCTTTGAGGCCGACCCAACACGCCTACCTTCGATCAAAATATTGTCCTTAAGGGCAATTGGAATGCCGGCAAGAACACTACCACCCTTCTTTACAAGCTTCTGCGCCGCATCCGCCTGTGCCAGCACATCGTTATACACTTCCAAGTACGCATTAATGTCACCGTTCTTTTGTGCGATAACGTCGAGGTATGCCTGGGCAAGCTCGCGCGCAGTAAAATCTCCCCTTACGAGGGCATCGTGCGCTTTCTGAATAGTGAGATTCTTGAGATTGATCATATTACTGGGATGAACCGCCGAGAATCTTCTTTACCTTGAAGTAACTGCCTTCTTTCCTTGGTGCTAGGTCGATAAGTTTCTTTGTAAAAGCGCCACCGGCATGGGCATCAGTGTCCTCACGCAGGACATTCTTGTTAACCGACATGACAGGACCACTTTCGGTGATTGGAGCAGACTTGAGCTTGTCCACATACGCCAAAATAGCACCCATGTCCTTTTGCATGTGGGTTATCTCGTCCTCAGAAAGCTTGAGACGAGACAGGTTTGCAAGTTTTGCTATTTCTTCACGGGTAATCATATAGTTTTATTGTTTTGTACTATAGCAGATATGGCTTTTTGAGGCGAGAACACTACTTCAGAAGCTTCCTAAACTCATCCTCTCCTATCACCTTCACCCCTAGTTT
This sequence comes from uncultured Candidatus Saccharibacteria bacterium, assembly GCA_964368565.1. Lineage (GTDB taxonomy): Bacteria > Patescibacteriota > Minisyncoccia > Phycocordibacterales > UBA6065 > UBA6065. The sequence goes on along the minus strand of CAYJAC010000003.1, from coordinate 47,347 downwards.
CTGAGCTTTCTCTAGTTTAGATCCAGCCGACTCGCCCGCCAACACATATGATGTGTTTTTTGAAACGGATGATGAGACATTGCCGCCATTTGCACGAATCATTTCCTCGGCATCCAAACGCTCCAACGTCGGCAAAGTTCCTGTCAGTACGAATGTCAGCCCTGATAGCTTTCCAGTCCCTTTGGCATCCGATACGTTTTCCAATTCCAGCTCTTTGAGTAATCGCGCGAGCATCTTGCGATTTGCAGGTTGGGCAAACCATGTGGATACAGATAGCGCCACAACAGGACCGATACCATTTATAGCAGCCAATTCTTGCTCCGTTGCCTTTGAAAGCGCCTCCACCGTCTTGAAATGCTCTGCTAAATCATGTGCCGTCTCTACACCCACATGGTCTATGGAAAGTCCGGTCAGTAATCGTGGCAAAGTCTGCTTTCTACCTTTCTCAACAGACTCAATCAAATTATTTGCCGAAAGTTCAGCAAAACGTGGCAATGCCAATACGTCGCCCTTCTTTAGGGTGAAAATATCTGGAAACGTAGAGATGAGGCCGGCGTCGAGCAGGGCGTCTAGTATTTTTGGACCACACCCATCGATATCGAGCGCCGGCCGCGATACAAAATAATGAAACTTACGGCGCTGGAGTGTCAGAGAGTCCTTTATCACACAACGGTGCGCTGCCTGCCCTGGGATGCGCTCTATTTTACCATCACCTCCGCATTCAGAAATGTGTGTCGGAAATACAAAAGCCTTTTCTTTGCCCGTTCGCAATTCCGTAACAACGCGGACAATATCCGGAATGACGTCGCCGGCTTTTTGCAAAATAACAGTATCGCCGATACGCACATCCAGACGCTTGATCTCATCTTCATTGTGAAGAGTCGCACGAGAAACAGTAGAACCCGCCACCAAAACAGGTCGCAACACGGCAACCGGCGTAACAACACCTGTACGTCCAACCTGAAACACAATATCCTCAAGTACCGTCGTCACCTGCTCTGCTGGGAATTTAAATGCGATACCCCACCGCGGTGCCTTGCCCGTGTAACCGATTGCTTCCTGCAGATTACGCTCATCCACCTTTATGACAACTCCGTCAATGAGATAATCCTGCTTCGGCGCTTTCTTTTGCCACTCCCTCCAATATGCAATGGCTCCCTCGATATCCTTCACATGCTTGCGGTGCTCATTCACCTTGAAACCAAGAGATTCAAGCAGGTCGAGCTCGGCAGTCTGTGTTTTTGGAAAAACGCTATCCATCTTTGCTATATCGTATACAAAGTTATCCAATCTACGAGATGCGGCGACTTTTGGATCAAGCTGGCGAATAGAGCCCGCTGCTACATTTCGAGCATTGGCAAACAGTGGTTCACCCGCTGCGGCACGCTTTTCATTTAGTCGAACCAAGTTTGATTTCGCCATCCACACTTCCCCCTCAACAATGATGTCGATAGGTTTTTTGAGTCGTAACGGTACAGCAGCAATGGTGCGGACATTGTGTGTCACATCCTCGCCCGTTACGCCGTCACCACGGGTCGCAGCACGTACCAAAACGCCCTGGACATATTCCAAAACAACTTTCAGTCCGTCTATTTTGAGCTCGCAGATATATGTCGGCGTAGCAGCCGAAGTCGCTCCACTTTTAGTGCCGCCACCCATCTCGGCTGCAGCAAATTTTTTCACTCGAGCGTCAAAATCACGCATGTCTTCCTCGGAAAATGCGTCGTTGAATGACCACTGTGCTACTTTATGCGGAACCTTTACGAATTCCGGTAAAGGCTCGCCTCCCACGCGCTGCGTCGGCGAATCGGGTGCCGCCAGTTCCGGATATGCAGCCTCGATGTCTTCAAGCTCTTTTATAAGGCTGTCATAGGCCGTATCTGAAATCTCCGGCTTGTCATCAGTGTGATAGAGCTTGCGGTGGTGGTTTATAAGGTCGGCGAGCTTGGTAGCTCGCTTTGCAATGTCTTTAGGTATGTCTGCCATGCTCCTAGAGTATAGGTTTAGTACGATACTTTCAAGCCGCGCTCGATGCGATTTGGATCGCTTGAATCGCAAGCGGTGTTATATCCACGGGACTCGATGACAGTAGATATAAGGGCATCTGATTTTGCCACGTCGACGATAGCGCAATATGAGGCAGGTAATCCTTGAGGGTCTACTGTTGGGATGGTGAGTTGAAAACGGGTTGTTGCACTTGTTGGTGTTTGAGCGATAATGCCGGTCTTAAAGCTTGTTGCAAGGGGGAATCCTATACATGTGGGAGCAGGACTGTGCGCATCGATAAGATCATTTCTCCACGTAGCCACAGATGCAGTCGAGGTAGCAAACATAATCCCTGGATTTACAGATTTAAAATCCCAATAAATAGCACACTCAATACCTGTATCAGCTGCATAAAAGGCAAATTGAGATTCGCGACCCGATGACGACAATACAAGCTCCTTAAGCGTTAGGTTGAATATGGAAACACCGATAGATAAAAGCACACTCGATACAAGTACAGCAAAGAGCATTGCAAATCCCTCTTTTTTTGGCCCCTTGAAGAAGTTTTTCATACTAGAAGTTGAACAGGTATTCCTTTACGGTAAAAGTACGCACCGGGGTAAATAAATTTGTATTCCATGATATAGACACTGAGATTTCAGCCTGATCGCCATTGGCCATGCCTGTGTTATTTATCGTGATCGTACGAGTAAATATTGTCGGTGTCCACGGACCCACCGCCCCATCCGAATACCCATAAAATTTTCGGTTGGTATGAAGTGAAAGCACAGGGCAGGTTCCATTACATAGCTCGATCGCTTCTTCGATCGGCGCTCCTGCAAGAGTGCTATTAAAATTAGCGTACCCTGTATCAATTTTGTATGTACCGTTCACTGTTGTACACGAAGAAGCTCCACAAAACTGGCGTAGCCACCAGATACCTTGGATACGGTTGGTATCCCGCACATTCCTAATATATTCCACTGCCTCCTGCGCCAAGTAAAAAGCGGTTATCTGATCACGTGCGTATATTGCCGAACCAATTCCCTTTTGAGCAATGAGCAATGGGCCTGTCACCGCCATAGAAAGTATAGAAATTGCCACCATCGATTCTACGAGAGTGAATCCTGCCCTTTTAACATATGATGTTTTTTTATACATATGAATTATGAATCAATAGCACGCTGTGACACCATTGTCTGAATACTAAAATCAGACCTCGTATCTCCAGCACCGGAGTATCCCTGTATGGAGATGACAACTTTAGGTTGTTTTGTATCTACGGGACCCGAACCTATAACATAGAACTTGAGTGACGTAATAATTATTTCATTCGCAGTAATATACACTTCTGCATTATTATAGACTCCCCCAAGCACTTGTTTAATAATGGCATTATTAGCCATCTTATACACAATAATATCGGTATTGTCGGTAATTCCATCCCCATTCACATTTCTGTTTGCAAGGAATTGAAATTCATTACCTCCGTTTATACAATCACCATTAAAATCACAAGTGAATCCAGATCCTAGACGAATATCACGCATCATGGCCTCCAGTACATAATTCAGGTTAGTCATTACAGACTTCAGACTGTGCGTCTTCTTATTCGCCTGAACGATTGAAAATACAGAGCCCGTAGCAACCAGCATGACCATGGCAAATATGGACACAGAGACAAGCACCTCAATGAGGGTAAATCCTGCTGTTCTGTGATGTGTACGTGCCGTTTTCATATTTAATTTTGGTTTCCACCATCGCCACCGTCACCTCCTCCGTAACCTCCCTCATAACCACCTTCGTAGCTACTTTCATATCCTCCTTCATAACTACTTTCATAACCACCTTCGTAACTACTCTCATAACCCCCCTCATAGCTATTCACATAGCCACTTTCATATCCTCCTTCATAGCTGCTTTCGTAACCACCATAAAACCCAGTAGTGGTGTCGCAAGTACCAGCAGTATCAACAGAAACTGAAATCTGTCCCGATTGACCAATAACTATCTTTCTTCGAATAGTGCCCTGTGGGGATGATACGCACAGCTGTGCCGAGCTGTATATAAATCCATCATTATTAAGACTTATAAAGGCATCAGGATTTGGCCTTTCAAAGGAAATATCCAAATCCCCAAAGTCGCACCCTGCCGCCACACATATGCGGCCAATACTATTGCCTTTCGTAAGGGTGAAAGTCTCCAAAATTGGATCCGTTATTGGATCATATCTATGATTACGTGTGACGTCTTCAAATATAAAATAGCTTGTGGGTGATTCAACACCGAAATGGACACCGTATCCAGAGGTAAACCCGCTGGCAGCGTTTCTACGCACGGTCACACCATATACCTGTGCCTGCCGAATAGATAAACCAACATCATAAGCAAGATTCGTCAGCAAAACACTGGAATTGAATTGTGCATTATTGAAAACCGCCATCACAGTGATGACCGAAAAAATACCAATAGAGACAAGAAGCTCCGTGAGGGTGAATCCACTTTGTGTTCGAGGGTTCTTAGACATGCTGTTTCTTATTATACAGCCAAAAGTGAAACAATAGACTGAATGTTGATGTGCCAAACAAAAGATATAAGGAAACCAATGAGCATATATGGCCCAAACGGCACCTCGCTTTTCATGCGTAGACCGCCTTTACGCGAAACAATCTTTTGGATAAGCATGACGACGAGCGATAATCCCGCTCCTATCCAAAATGATAGTAATATCGCAGCAATCCCCTGTGTAAGGCCCAAAAACCAGCCGATCGATAAGGCTAGCTTTGCATCGCCAAGCCCCATCCATGTTCCCCGCGACACTGCCCAAAAAAAGAAGAAAAAGAGGAAAAGTGCTGGACCAGCCGCTAATCGTAAGAGGTCAATGCCGCCGGCGACATACGCGCCCAGAGCCACCGCCGCCAGCGCGACGCCGGCGGCACTATACGAAAACAGGTCTGGAATGATCTTGTGACGCATATCATATATGCAAATCACAATATACAAACAGAGGAGCTTTGCGGTAAGCAAAAACATAACAAACCCCGAAAGATCCACGAAAGCCCCTGGGACAGAACGGTATGCCAAAGGAAAAGCAACGGCCCCCAACAACTCTACGAGTGGGTACTGCCAGGAAATCTTTGAAAGACATCCTCGGCATCGGCCCTTTTGTATAAAAAAGCTGACTACAGGAAGCAGCTCGTACCACGACAGAGCTTTTTCACATGAAAAGCATTTAGATCTGCCTTTGGATATGCTTGCACCCGTATCAAATCGTAAAATAACGACATTAAGAAAGCTACCAATAAGGATTCCAAATATTGCGAGAGCGATATAAATATAGAGTTCCATATTAGCGGCTTACCTTATATGTTGCGGTCCACCCTGTTGTCGATATATTCGTGCAGGCCGAATTGTCATTTGGCAGTGGTGCGATTTCAAGCTTTGCTCCAAGGCAATATGCCTTTAACGGACTAGTCACCCCGTTATATTCATAGTCTACCCCACTCGGGTCCTTTGGAATTTCGGCCATATATTTGTCAGTTACTAAGGTATTACGGAGAGCTGTCACAGTGCTTCCTTGTGGATATATTTTATTTACATCGTAGTACAAGGCCAAAGCCAATTGGATCGACTTTATATCGGAGAAACGTTTATCATCACGAGCACGTGCGCGGCTAGCACTGGTAGAGCCAATAACAATTGTGCTCAAAATACCAATAATGGCGATGACTGTAAGGAGCTCGATAAGGGAAAAGCCTTTTTTCATATACGTATAGTATAGCGTACAAAACAAAAACCGCATGGCTTGCCATGCGGTTTTTGAAAAGAAGTATTACGGACAATTTCCTGAAGCTGCTGTAACACCACCTTTATAGTCTCCCGCATTGTCGACGCACCATGTGCCACCACCCTTGAGTGTGACTGACATTGCCCACAACTGGGCTGGAGTAGCACTGGTATTGCAGGTAAGGCCCGGAGTCGCCGCTGCATTCTGAATAATATTTGCTTTTATGACCGCAAAACGAGAATCGGCGAACACTCCAGTAGTACAGTCCGTGGCCTGTGTAGCGCCTGCATTTCCAGAACCATAGCCCCCCAACTCATTTCGATAGAGCTCCGCCTGGGAATATGCCTGCTTCATCGCTGCCTTTACGGCGCCGTCAGCACCCTTTGAACGAGCAGAGTTAAGGGATGAAAGCACGACCGACGAGAGCAGTGCGATGATCGATATCACCACCAGGAGCTCGATGAGGGTAAAACCTTTAGTTGATTTCATAAAGAAGATTAAATAAAAACTATACTTAGATTATACCAGATAACAAGAAATCCCCAAGTGTAGACACAAAAACACCCGCCAGAGCGGGTGTTTTTATTACTAAGTAGTCTCTAAAGAACTAGAGATTACAGACAACGCTGTTCGCTCCGAGAACAATACGTGTTGTTGTTGACTGACCTGTTCCATCAACGCAAGCTGAAAGAAGTGGGTCAGACTTAAGAGGGACCGCAATAGCCCATCCCTTTGGAGTAGACGCGTCGCTTGAGTGACAAACAGCTGTTGCGCTCGCTCCCAATACCTGAACGGTACCATAAGCACCTGTAGCCGCTGTAATGCCAGCCGCTGACTTAGCCTGAGCGATAGCATTCAAAATAGTAGTGTCTGCGCAAACAGTAGCATATAGACCGTTAGCTGTGTCGTATACATTCTCCGCCTGAGCTCGCATGTTGTTCAAGCTAGCCTTGATAGATGCGTCTGCACCCTTTGCTCGTGCTGTGTTGAGCGAAGCGAGGACGACAGATGACAAGATACCGATGATTGCGATAACGACGAGGAGTTCGATGAGTGTGAAACCTTTTGTGTACTTCATAGTAATACTTCTAATAGTGATAACTTTTAATAAAAACCACGGACCGATTCCCGTTCCGCTCAAAGGCTCGAGGATCCTCTGGATCAAGCTCTTGGGCGGGCCGAGAATGCGACCGACGAGAATCGGTACACACATTATACAGAACGTAATTTTTAATGGCTAATCCGTGTGTGTGGATAGCTCAGACAATCTCGCCTACTTAGGAGATGTTTGACGAGATGTTGTAGATCGGAATAAGCACCGAAGCAAGGAGGAAACCGACACCAAGGCCGAGGAGCACGATCATAGCTGGTTCAATCATATCAACCAATGTATCCACGGCATTTACCACCTCACGACTATAAAAGGCCGACAATGTCTTCAAAATCTTGCCTAATTCACCAGATTCCTCGCCCACTTTAATCATTTGGATCATGATTCCGGGGATAATCTTCTTCTCTGCAAGTGCATCAGATACTGACCTGCCGCCCTTTACAGCCTCGGTAGCGTCATCGAGCACCTTTTTATACACTGCACTACCCACAACGCCGGAAGTGAGCTCCAAAGCACGAATCATAGGAATACCAGAGACAAGCATAGTATTCATGTTGTCAGAGATACGCGAAAGATACAGTTTTTGATACAGGTTCTTTACGAAAGGTATCTTTAGTTTGGCATCATCGAGTGAAAGCTTGCCTGTAGGAGTCTGAAGAAAGCGCCAAAAGAAGAATGCAGCAACAATCACGCCGACAAGTACGAAAAGTCCATAATCAACCATCAAATTCGAAGCAGCGATAACGACTTTTGTGTACAAAGGAACCTCCTGCCCTGATTCAGTGAGGATGGAGCTAATTTTTGGAATAACAACGGTGAGCATCAGCACCATAACCGTTACGAATGTAAATACGACGAAAGCAGGATAGATAAGAGCATTACGTGCCTTGGTGTTTACTTCATAGGTACGGTCGAGATAATCCGCAAGGAATACGAACACTTCGTCGAGCTTTCCTGACTCTTCTCCTGACTTGACCATGTTCGAATAAAATTCGGAAAAAATCTTTGGATGCTTTGCAAGAGCTTTCGAGATCGAGCTTCCTGCCTGAAGATCGTCAGCTATTTCTGTGAGAGCCTTTCCCAGGCTTGCATTCTCGACCTCAGAGGCAAGGAGTCTAAAGACGCGCAATGCCGAGACCTGAGCTTCAAACAACGTAGCGAGCTGGCGCGACAACACCACAACATCCTTTGTTGAAACACCCGAGAAAAAGGAAAAGTCTTTATCGAAGAGTCCTTTTCTACCAGCTGGTTGTATGTCTTTGATAACAAGACCTCGCCTTTGAAGAGACGAAATAGCGACATCGATTGTGATCGCATCGATCGTACCCTTTGCATCTACACCCTTGTCATCTGTTGCACTGTAATTAAATAGCATAACGTTTTATTAAATTAGCCTTTCGAGAACCTTTGGATTTGGTGAATACAGATATGCATTCTCTGCGGTAATCTCGCCCCGGCGCACCAAGTCAGCAAGAGACCTGTTCATATCGATCATGCCATTCTCGAGGCCGGTTTCAATGACAGTATTGATCTCGTGAACGCGCTTTTCGCGGATGAGGTTCGCCACAGCAGCGTTTGCTATCAACAGTTCGTATGCAGGAACTAGTCCGCCGGAGATGCGAGGGATAAGGCGCTGCGAGAATATGCCCGTAAGAGTTGATGCTAGCTGTATGCGAATCTGATCCTGCTGGTTACCTGGGAATGAATCGATAATTCGGTTGATAGTCTGAGCAGCATTGTTAGTATGGAGGGTCGACAGCACCAAATGGCCTGTTTCCGCGGCGGTCACTGCAGTGGCCATGGTTTCAATACCACGCATCTCACCAATAAGGATCACATCAACGTCCTGGCGGAATATACTGCGCAGAGCTGTTGTAAAGTCGACCGTATCGACACGCACCTCACGCTGGTCGATGACAGACTTTTTCTGCTCATACAAATATTCGATAGGATCCTCAATGGTCACGATATGCTCTGCCCTCTTTTCATTAATAGATTCAAGCATGGCCGCCAACGTTGTGGTTTTACCATGTCCTACGGGGCCCACGACCAAAAAGAATCCCTGCTGCCTTTCACAGAAAGTCTCCAGTATTGGTGGGAGGTTGAGCTCAGCAAACGTTTTTATCTTCTTTGGAATAAGTCTGAACGCGAACGATACTGCACCACGCTGAAAGAAACCGTTCCCGCGGAATCGCCCCTTGTCTTTATACTCGTATGAAAAATCTATCTCCTTGTCCCGCAGGAAAAGCTCTTTGTTCTCGGCGTTAAGGACAACACCCATAAAACCAGCTGTATCTTCCTTGGTAAGCACTTTACGATTCATAAGAGGTACGAGGAAGCCAGCTACGCGTATCGTAGGATAGCGGCCTTCAGAGAGATGTAGGTCTGACGCAGACTCCTTCATCACGGTCTCCACCAAGTCTTCGAACTCTTTTTTGTAATCGAGTGCCATTGTTTTATGTTTAAGTGCTATTTCTTGCCAACCTTCTTCTTTGCCGCATATATTTTTTCTACCTCATGAAGGACTTCTGATGGAATTGTTGCTGCCTTTACGATGTATCCGTCCACATGAAGCTCTTTTGCCATTTCGATATCGGAAGTCTGAGTCTGATTAGTAAGCATGACCACCGCTGCATCTTTTGCCAAATTTTCGTCGCGGATTACTTTTAAAAGTTCAAGACCTGTCATGTATGGCATGACGATGTCGAGAAGAATAATATTCGGCGTATGCCCCGCTCGAAGTTTTTCAAGAGCCGCGACTGAGCCAACGGTGGTCTCGACATCGTAGCCGTTGTTGGCAAATTTGAGGGAGTACATCCCCAAGAGAAACTTATCGTCGTCCACTATGAAGACTTTGACGTTCTTCTTTTCCATAAAGGTATGCGATAAGTATATCACGGGAAAATGCGTGGGATAAGTGCATATCCTTGGTATAGTAGTTGTATGCAAAGCGCTCCAATAACACTGTGGGAGGTAATCGGTTTTTTTGGTACTTTTCTTTTCTTTAGCAGATGGGTACTACAGATGTTGAATTCGCACCGTGCTGGCAAGCCCGTAGTAACAAAATCTTTTTGGTACGTGAGCATCGTGGGAAATATCTTTATCCTTAGTTATTTTGTATTTGGTGAATTCAACCGAGTGGGAATATTATCAAACCTACTTCCCATGTTTGTCGCCGGCTATAATCTGTGGTTATTAAACACTAATCCACAGCCTAGGTAACACTTATGCACAGAAATATATCCATCATTATTCCCTTTCATAACGAGAGATCTAATGTGCATTTTGTAATGGATGAGATTCATGATCTGTATCCTCACGCGGAAATAATCGCAGTAGATGATGGTTCTACAGACGGCACCGGTGATCAGTTAAAGACGCTGCCCTATATTAAACTGGTGTCTCTGGATTCCAAAAATGGTCAAGGTGTTGCGGTATTTCGAGGACTAGAAGCAGCGACTAAAGATATCTGTGCCCTACTAGACGGTGATGGTCAAAATGACCCGCGAGACATAGAACGTTTACTGAAAATGCTTGCAAAGACAGATTGTGTTTGGGGATATAGAAAAAACAGAGCCGATAGTTTCTCAAGAATTTTGTCGAGCAAGATAGCAAACCGGGTACGAAATGTTTTTTTTGGTAAAGACGGAGTTAGGGATGTAGGTTGCTCTCTACGAGTTTTTCATCGGTCAAGCATTAAGCATCTTGTTCCGTTTGAGGGCCTGCACAGATTCATGCCTGTTTTTTTCAAAGCAGCAGGGCTTTCTATAGTAGAGGTACAGGTTAACCACAGACCTCGATTTTCTGGTAAGACGAAATATTCAATATCGCGCCGCGCACTACGCGGTCTTCGTGATGTTATCAGGGTAAATAGAATGCTATCAAAATAAAAAAGGACACCGATTGAATCGGTGCCTTGAAGCTAACAACGCGACAGTGGGCCTTTAAGGGCCAACAGAGGCGATAACCATCGGAGCGACAGGCTTTTCCCTTTTCTCGGGTAAGTGGACCACGAACATGGCGGGGGTGATTGCCATGTGACGCGTCGGCATACCGAATCTGTCGAGAGATGGGGTGTAAAGAAACACCTTTAGCTCGCGACTTTCCGGCTGCTCGATTTTTACGAGATCGACAAGTGACTTAACGGGCTTGCCTTTAACGTAAACTTTTTCCACCGCCCAAACGGCCATACCTTCGCGGATACCTGCCTTGAAGGCGGGTGATCCGGGTATAACACTCTTTACCATGAGATGCACAACGATTTTTTCACCGTTCACATCTTTGCCATAGTAAGGTTGGAGGAGAAGCATGTCAGTCAACCTGTCGGCACGAACCCGAACTTCGGGTAAAAGCACAACCGGCTGATCTGATGGTTTTTGTCCGGACTCTAGTTCCGGAGCAGTGTTGGCAATGACCGCCAACACCGATAGAAAGAACAATACGACGAGTTTCATTGTGACTCTGGTAGTGAAATACCATACTCCACTACCATCTACTACAATACACCCTTTACATCAAAAGTCAATAAAATTTAGAACTTAAACAGGTGGATATCTGTACCCTTATTTTTAGCCACGGAATAGTATATTTCCCTCGTGCCCACTGTGCTTTTAATTATCGAATATACCTCAGGATGCCTTGCCTTTGTCATTGAATCTATGATCACAAAACCATGCTTTGTGTTTAAAGTATTTTTCAGGTCCGACATCCCAGAAATAATTGGCACTCCGGTAAATCTATCCGTCACGGATTGGGGTCTACCAGTAATGTCAAAAGGGGCCGGTAGAGCGAGAGAGTTTGAAAGGACCTCCTTCCCCATATACACTTTGTGAATACGGGGATAATTAGAAATGATTTTATCCCCTTCTGAATACTGACTTTTAATAGTTTTAAAGACAGAAGCAAAGTCAGGCTGAAATGATCCCCATTCAAGCCAATAAGTATTCGCCGGCAAAAAAGCGCCTGATGGTATACACAGAACCACTATTACCGTCGTGCTCACTAGAATATTATTCTTGAGTTTAACTGCATCTGGAAAAAGAAGGTCTATGCATACCTTTATGGAGTATGTAGACAGGATTATAAAAAGCGGAAATATGATAAACAGGTACCGAAGGTGAGCGACCTGGCTAAACAATAAAATAGATCCTGTTGAAACCAAAGTACATACTACAAGAAAAAGGCCGGGGCGATAGGTTTTATTATCTAGTGTCACTAGAAATAAAGCCGGCAATGATAGGAAGAAAAAGATAAGGGTGCTTTTAGGAAACTCCATTATAGAAATCCAACCGTAGGAAGACAGACTGCCAGTGATCATATATTTTGCCGTGCCTGCAGCCGCAATCAGTCCTATGGAAATCCATAGTGGATATAATCGGCTCTTATGAGAATCTTTTTCGACTAGTCGTGTTAGTACGACCATCGGCACACAAAGAAATAGTACCGCCGAAGATCCTTGGAAAAGACTCGCCAGCGCGATCAGCAAAATAGCCCAAAGGTTAAATCGGTGATTCCCTGACTCATAATATCTCCACAAAAATGTCAGTGCCAGAACTATAAGAAATGCTGCCCCGGCATATCCCCTGGCTTGGCGAGACCAAGCTATTTCCCAATATGAAAAAGCTGCCACCGCTGAAACAAGAATTGGTATGCAACCAATACCAAACATTTTTCGAGAAAAAATATAAAGAGCTGGGATTAAAGCAGTCCCAAAAACAACAGCAGGCACTCGTGCAGACCAGGGTGAAAAAGGGTCAAACGGCAGCACCTTTATAAATAAAGCTGTGACGTATGATGCCAGTATGCCATTCCCATATACTTCACCCGAGGCAAGATACGGCACACCAACATCATTTATAATTTGTGAGCCATACACCGTAAATCCCTCATCAATCCACATAGACTGCCCGCCCAATTCCCACACCCTTAAAACAAAGCCGTATAAGGTAAGAAACAAGATCCCTATAACAAACAGATTGGATGTGCGGCGCATTCCAGGGTTAATCTGTAATTACTACATAACCATTGTTGGCAAATTTAAAGGGGTACATCCCCAAGATAAACTCATGGTCGTCCACCATGAAGACTTTGAAGTTCTTCTTTTCCATAAAGATATATGATGAGTATATCACGGGAAAATGCGTGGAATAAGTGCATATCCTTGGTATTCACAGCCTTTCTTAAAACTCCTCTCCGCCAATATTCATTCCGGGGTGGCGGCCTAGTGTTTGATCTTTATACTCTGTAATCTGGATATAGTTCCGATCAAAGATCTCTTTCATAGACAAATCCGTTATGTATGCATTAAGCAAACCAGTATATACATTTTCTATTAAGGATCTTCTGCTGCCGAGCATTACCATCGTCTGACCGGCGCGGAGCGCCTCAACAGTCGCTTCATAAGGCTCCATAAGATCAGGATTCCCCACTGGCATGTTTGCCATATCGTCAGTAATAATAATTCCTTTGAATTTAAGGTCATTCCTTAATATAGACAGGAGGGTTCGAGAAACGGTTGCCGAATATGTCGGATCGATCGCGGTGTAAATCGCCTGGCCCGTCATGACAAAATCAGCTCCGCTCTGTACCCCATCAGCAAAAAGACTTATGGCCTGCATGACCGTGCTGGTTGATGCATCTGTTTTTATGACTTTCTTATGAGTATCTTCTTCTATCAATCCAATACCAGGAAAATGCTTAAGAGTTGTGCCAATACCCAACTCTTTGAGCAGTGCGATGTAACGATTATTAAAGTCAACAAGTTCATCATGAGTACGGATAGGCATACGATGACTCACCGATCCTGTAGCGTCGATAGGTAGATCGGCAAGCGGACTAAGCACCACGTTTATACCAAGATCTTTTAGTTTCTGAGTATCACGTCGAATAGCATCCCAATTAGGTGTAGTTCCTGTAAAGGCATCCCGATATATACCCAGACGAGTCGCTCCGCCCGGTTCCTCATCAATCATAATAAGATAAGGCCTCCCTGTTGTGCGTAATGCTATCTCTTGCAGCTGCTTGATAAAGACTGCCAGCTGTTCCTCCGACTGAATATTGAATTTATACAGGATGACTGCTCCGGGCCTGACTTTTTCTAGATATGCAATGTTGAATCTATCGAGAACCGGTCCTTGCACACCAGCAATAATATTCTGACCGACGACTATTTCGGCAGATGGCAGGTCTGGGTATGTTTTATGCGTACCTCGCACATGCCAAATGATGCTATAAGCAAAAATAAGTAAGAGGATTGTGACGAAAAAGCATTTCAACACATATTTCATATGGAAAAGTATAACATTCTGTTGCATGATGTACGCATAAACTTAAATCATTCTCATTCATGGATACACCTCTACTTTATCGAAAAAAGAACAATCCCTCAGATGTTCGCATTGACCCTACGGATGTGGAAATTGTACGGTCTTGTTTTGCATTCAAGACACCAGAAGAACACGCTCGCTTCTATGTGCGTAAAAAAGATCTGCCTGCATCACATGAGAAGAAAATACTCGACCGCATACACGCCCTCATTAAAATGGGCATGTTTATTGAAGAAGGTGTCTTTATGAGTGAAATTCTGAAGAACGCAGAACCCGCTACAAGTACCGCACACATTGAAGTGATTGGTATTCCTACTGCAAACAGGTCGCTCGAACTAGCTCGACTGCTTGAAAGCCTAATCCTAAACCTCACCGAGTTCGGACACACACCCGAAATAGTCATATGCGATGATTCTAACTCCGAGAATTTCACCGTAAACGCAACAGCCATAAAAACCTTCAGCAAAACATATCAGGGAACAATCACACATCTCGATAGAGATACGAGGCTCAACAATGTCAAAAAAATGGCCACTTCATTGGGAATTGATGAGAACATATGTTTGTTTGCCCTGTGTCCAGCAATCTCAAACATACCCCAATACGGCGCGGCGCGTAATACTTTACTATTGCATGCGGCAGGCAAACAAATCCTAATGCTTGACGATGATGTGGTCATTCATACCCATACGCCATTCAATACCCCTCCGGGCCCTACAAACCTTACAATTACGAGCTCATTCCAAAATAGCTATAGTTATTTTGATACGCATGAAGAGTCCCTCGACTACTTCCCCGCACAAGCATGCGACTACTTAGGAATGCATAAAACGTGGCTCGGCCGGACAAAGCACGATGTTATTAGCTCAGTAAGGCCAGAGAACATCCATTTCGATACAGTACCTGGTGGATGCTCTGATGCACTCATCGGTACTTTGGAAGGTAATAGTGGTCCGACGGAACGAATTTTATTCACCCATGGTGGTTCAATCGGATACAGCTGGAGCAGGTACCACTCCAATTTTGATGCGTCAGCTCGGCACACACACGACTTGTTTGGCACATCCGCGGAACAATTTAAGCGCAATATGCAGACGCCATTTGTTTCAAAGGTTGATAATTCCCACACGCTCTATTACGGTCCGGCGTGCTTGGCTGTCAACATGGCCATAGATGCAAGTACAGTACTGCCACCATTCCCTCCCTTCTATCGTGGTGAGGATAATCTCTTTGGATGGCTCGCCAGCCAGGTCTGCGCACCTCACTTTTCACTTCGGCTACCTATTGCAGTCGAGCACAAGCGCAACCATGCACGTCTACGAGATCCGGACGAGTTTGGACACCTTACCTCGGTGGCGGTCATCACGCGTATTATGATGGAAGCTGCTACAGCAAATATTTCTTCTCAACATGATACACCCGGCAAACTTACTGACCTTGGCAATGCCCTTGTCGAACTAAGCACATTACCCATCGAAGAATTAGAGATCATGATTCTTGCAGACATATCTAAGCGTGTATACCAAATATCTTCGTTTGCTTCGTTTATGAAGTCGCATTACGCCGAAATAGCACCCGAATGGTGGCTCAATCAGGTAGCGGATATGCCAACAGCCGTCAATACACAGACGCGTCGCATCACATCATTACCGCTTTTTTCAGATGATCCAAAAATTGATTTTAAAAAATGGCTCCATGATTTAGGCGTCTTGTTCATAGAATGGCCAAAAATGTTTGGATCAAAATTAGAAAAATAGAGCCTAAAAGTCCCTGACAATAAAAAAAATAGCCAAGTCCCGAGGGACCTGACTACTTGTAGAAGAGGATTTTATTCCTCTCTGGGAGCCGATACTGAGGCTACCATGTTTTGACTTTGCGCGATTGCTACTCCCACGAGGGCTGGAGCAAGTGCCAGGCGGATTGTCTGTGCGTCGATAAACAGGGTGTCTTCAACCACAAGTCCGTTCTCGAGGCTACGAGAGACGCGGAGATAAAGATCTCCAGCCTTCTGTTCATATCCCAGAATCTGCATCCCGGCGCGCAACCCTGCTAAATCGTAAGGGCTGCATTCAGTGACACGTTCGACTAGGAGGCTGACGACCTTGCCTTCAGCACCAACAACGCGGCGAATCTTCGCCCAATCGTTGACTGATGAATCGCTGGCAAGTGTCTGATCGGACACAACGAACGTCTCGGCGTTCTTCGGACTGACCTTAACCTGTTCCATCTCGACGATCGGACCGGAGTTTGAATTCCGGACGATGACGAGCGGTTTGGATCCTGGCTTAAGCTCTATAGCTTTAGCCAGTTGGTATTGCTTGGCAGTAGGCTTGGCGTAATACGGACGAACGTGCGCCAAAGGTGGCGTTCCGGGTCCAATTGCCTGCGAGAACCGCCGCAAGTTTCCCTGCGAATCAATGAGGTCTTGGAACCGCACCGCGAAGACATAGCCTCGGATGATCTTGTTGCCGGACTCCAAAGGGAACATCCCGACAACTAACAGATCGCCGTATTTTTCGAACCAATCAAAGGAGATCGGCATCGCAGATTTGTTGACCATTGTCATCAAACCCTTTTTCATTCCATCCCGTTCAAAATAAACAGGATTACCATTCACGACGATCAGGACTTCTTGTCCGGAAGCGTTGTGGAAGGAGAGGCCATTGTTGTATTTGGTCTTAGTCCGAAGTTCATCTTTCATGTCAGCATAAATGACGCTGGCACGGTTGGTGAGTTCCGGAGTAAGGGTTACGAGGTTAGGGTTGGTGAGGTTGAGAACTTCCTGCGGAATATCGAAGTGAAGTTCAGGTTTGATGATGCCAACAGGTTTCGCAGAAGCGAACCCGGCGAAAAGCACGACCAAGAAGGCCGCGAAGAGACCGAATTTGGTTTTCATAGAGCTAAGGGAGGGGGGGTGAATAAGGCAGAAGAAAGGGTTACATGTCAAGTATATACTTATTTTACAAAAAAGTCAATGAATATTTATCCCCTATTTACCCCAAACCCTCACTATTTAACGGCCGCAGGACTCATCATATTGGTACTTGTAGAATTTGTGCTTGTAGAAGAAACCGTACCGAAAAGTGCAACGAGCCCGACATATTTATTACTATCGCAAGCATAGTATGACCTATCCCCTCCGCTTTTTAGGAAATCCATTGGAACATCGGTAAAACCACCTGCCGCAATGACGAAATTCTTTTCTTTAAAGTAGATCGTATGATTCCTAATATCAGTATTTATAAATCGCAGCGTAGAACCCAGGAAAGTAAAGGCTGACATTGGATCAGGTTTGCAATCTGTAATCGTTACCGATGTTGCGGGAATTATCTTGGATGTAATCTCTCCGATAGGACTATCTGACACGTACTTGTGACGCCACTCAGCAAGCCTCAGTTGCTGTCTAATCTGTGGACCAAAATGATATGAAATGCCTGCTGAGATAAAGAAGAGTAGTGCGAACGTGAATGCTACGACTAAAATTTTTTTATTCATATGTTAGTTGGTGCTACCTCCACCGCATGCTGAATCGCAATCACCATCACCAGATGTTACCTGTGTTCCATTGGGGCAACTACATACCTCTTCTGTTGTACAAAGCATGTTTCCGTTGAAAGACTGGAAAGTTCCTCCGGATTGGTCACACTGACACTGATCCCAGGCAGAGCCCTCAAGCTCATCACAGGAATCTCCTCCTCCGCAAGCTTCAGTTCCCTCAGCAGGGCATCCAAAATCACATGAATCACCACAGGTTCCACCACAACCATCACTTGAACCACAACTTTCAAATGCACAATCTGGAATACACTCAGTGGTGCCGCCCCCTCCACCCCCTCCTCCACACGCCGGCTGTCCTGGGCATCCACAATCGCTCGCTGATCCACAGGCACCTCCGGCTCCGTCTGAAGCGCCGCAACTTTTGTTGGTGCAGTCTGCTGTCTTACAAGACAAAGCTTCGTCCGGGCATCCGCAAGCATCCGCTGATCCACAAGTACCTCCCGCACCGTCTGATTCTCCACAGCTTTTGTTGGTACAGTCTGCCGTTGGTGGTGTAACTGGAGGAGGCGTCACCGGTGGCGGTGTTACTGGAGG
>CAYJAC010000003.1:9234-28946 GCA_964368565.1 uncultured Candidatus Saccharibacteria bacterium | reverse complement strand
CTGCCGTTGGTGGTGTAACTGGAGGAGGCGTCACCGGTGGCGGTGTTACTGGAGGTGTCACCGGTGGTGTGACACACGCCGGCTGTCCTGGACACCCACATTCATCCGCTGATCCACAAGTACCTCCCGCACCGTCTGATTCTCCACAGCTTTTGTTGGTACAGTCTGCCGTTGGTGGTGTAACTGGAGGAGGCGTCACCGGTGGCGGTGTTACTGGAGGAGGAGTCACAGGAGGTGGTGTTACTGGTGGTGTGACACAAGACGCGGCTTGATTAGGGCATCCGCAATCGTCAGCTGATCCACATGAGCCTCCGCAACCGTTGCTTTCGCCGCAGCTTTTATTTACGCACGATGGCGTACAACTACACTCAGCAGGCTCTCCGCAATCTCCATTGCACTGAACGGTGCCTATATTGCCACACACATTCGGTGATCCACACTCGTCCCCTGCATCAGAAACACAGCCCGAACAATCTGTTTTCACAACATTTGATGGAAGATGTGTAAAAAAGCTTGACCACTCGCCAGGTGTTTTTATGGGAATATATATAGAAAGATTTGGTGGGAAATTCGAGATTTCAAAACACGAACCATGTGCATCGACAGTGAGTGTCACACTAGGGTCAATCCTGCAATGCGTGGCATCACAAAACGAGTCGGCCATCACAACTCCAGACTTATATAGGAGTGCGGAAACGAAAACGACAAGAGCTATTTTTAGTGCAGAGTGCATCCGAGTACTTTATTATTAGAATTACCACCGACAATATCTTGCCACTAAGTATAGCTCATTACTATCACGATGCACGCACTAAAAAGCAGTACTTATCCCCTTTGTAACTAGAGCTTGTTTACCTCTCCCCACGGTATCTCCTTTCTAAAAGCCTTCAATATCGCATCTTCCCTCATCGTCAACATACCCTTAGCGCGGACAAGCTTAAATATGTTCTCTTCGGTGGCGCCCGTAAGGATCGCACGCTCCAAATCCTTATCTTTCTCGATCACTTCTGCCACAGCCATTCGGCCTCGCACACCATTAGGACATGTTGCTGACGGTTTCGGTTCGACTACTGTTGCAGGCGTAATGATTTCTTTCCTAAACTCTGCAGGAAGGTCAGCAAACTGTTTCTCAACCTGCATTTTTATAGCACCATCAGTCGTCACCTCTTCTCCACCTTCGCAGAGTTTTGATGTAAGGCGCTGGGCCATAGCCAGCACGAGTGTTGGTGCAATGAGGTACGGATCAACTCCCATGTCTATGAGACGTGGGATTACTCCAATAGCTGTGTTGGTGTGGATAGTTGAAAGCACAAGGTGACCTGTGAGCGCGGCCTGAATAGCCAGCTGGGCCGTTTCCTTGTCTCGGATCTCTCCCACCATGATGATATCCGGGTCTTGTCGGAGTGTTGTTCGAAGTCCCGATGCAAAGGTATAGCCGATTTCGGGACGAACCTGCGATTGCGACACGCCTTCCATGTTGTATTCAACAGGGTCTTCGAGTGAAAGCACGTTTTTCGACTCATCATTAATCTCGTTCAGCATCGAGTACAGTGTCGTCGACTTTCCAGAACCAGTTGGACCAGAAATAAGAATAAGACCGTACGGTCGGGCCATGGCGCGACGGATAGCTTCGAGGTTTCGCGGAGAGAATCCGATGTCCTCGAGCTTCTTAACACCCTTTTCCTGGTCGAGAATACGCATAACCACTTTCTCACCGTAGTAAGCTGGGAATGTAGAAACACGAAAGTCGATTTTGCGTCCTTCGATACGTGCAGAAAAGCGTCCGTCTTGAGGCTTTCGCTTTTCATCAAGCTTCATGTTCGAGAGAATCTTGATACGAGCTACGACCGCATCATGCACTTTGACTGGAAGCACAAGCGATGTATGCAGGTCGCCGTCAACTCGGAAACGAACACGGACCTTGTCCACCATACGCTCGATGTGGATGTCGGAGCCATTCCCTTCCACTGCGTAACGCAGGATAGTCGCCACTATCTTTGTAACAGGGGCGTCTTCGATGATGGTAGTCTCGCCCTTCTTTTGATGAGAGTCACCTGCATCCGTATCAATATCAGCAATATCAGTTTCAAGTTCGTCGAGAGCCTTGGTAACTTCTCCGGAAAGCCCCTTATACAAAGTAAGCGCCTCGCTAAAATCCTCAGGAGAGATGAGGTAGACCTTGAACGGCATACCTACCTTTGAAGCGATAAAGTTGAGTGCGTCGCGCGCCTCAATATCATCGGGATCAACGACACCTACTTCGAGTACGTTCTGTTTTACCGATATTGGCACAAACTGATAATGCATTGCCGACTCTTCCGGAATGTACTTAAGTATGTCAAAAGGAATTGTTTGGTCCTTAAGCGATCTGACAGGCACACCGAGGTATTCTCCCTTGGCCTCAAGCATGTCGGTGGGCTTTATACCCCGTTTCTTGAGCACGCCTTCGAGTGCCTCACCTGTTAGACGCGATTCCTCTGAAGCCGCTGCCGCGTCCTTCTTTTCAATCAGTTTTTTGGCGACAAGGATATCGAGTATGCTCATTAAAAATCATGATTACTGCTGTGTCGACGATGCAGACTGCCCCGAACTACCTAAAGGAGCGAACGGATTAGGACGATATGGTTCTTGAGGAGCAAGCGTCTGGCTAAAATCGCGAAGTGAGAGCCAGATAGGGTCCTTGAAAAGAGAGTCGTCTAGTTGAAGCCTTCTTAAATCTCGAAGAGCTGCCAGGAGTTGGTTATCAACCGGAGCCACAGCAGAACCAGAACCACTTACACCCACCATACTTGATACAAGAAGGTCGTCAGAGGACTGATCCCGATTCATATAAAAGTAGCCTGCAACACACACAGCGATAATAATCGCTATGACTATGATGAGGTTTATGCTGCTACTTTTCTGTTTATCTTGCATACTGTTTTATTTAAGCCAATAGGTCTTTAGCGTCACGTCGTAGTCGTACAAGGTATTTGTGTCGCTCGAACTGAAGGTAACCGCCGTGATATCGATAACACGAAGACTGCGTTCAAGATCCTTAACAAAGGCCAGAAACGTATTATATGAAGCCGTGGTTGTAAACGAGAGCGTAAGTGTGCCGTACGGATCACTGCTCCCGCCAAGCGTGTCAGATTTTTCAGCACTGTCTGCCCTAAAGTTCCTAACCCTCATACTGTATTTTTTAGCCATTTCATCAAGGTCGATGATGAGGCGCACATTATCAATATTGTCAGGCACAAGTTTTGCGAGCATCTCTCGGTCTGACTTTGGCATAGCATTAAACTTGGTCAAAAGTTTGTCGCGCTCAATTTGAAGCTCCTTTGAGCGAGTGAGTGCGCCGTCGTATTCAGCCTTCTCTGTGAGTAGTGTTTTTACACCGGTATACGTTGGGTCAATATACCCGAAAAACATTCCCACTGATGCCAAAAGAAGTATTATTGAGATTATATTGCTCATGGTCGTGTTGTTGTTGCTGACTTTACTGGTACCACACCTATCGACAAGGCATATGAAAGAAGGTCCGGATCAACGACCGTATCTACACTAAAAGATATAGTACCTGAAGAATCAAGCGACATATCACCAATAATGGTTTCCTTAAGGTACTTCTGCTTGTTGAGCAGGTCAGACTGGAGGGCGACTGACGCATAGTCACGAGCCTGTCCCGACATACTGACTTTGATCTTATCTTTACCGAGATGGGTAAAATCAAAAGTCTTAAACCGAACGGTTGGAAGGGTTATCGAGGAAAGAAAATCAAAAAATGGCGTGATCGCGAGGTGATTTGCGAGAAGCTTTTTACTTGTCACTATCCGAGTATCTAGACGCACAATCTGATTAATGGTGTCAGGTTCAAATGCATCCTTGGCCTTTTCAAGACTGACTTTGTTTGCGTCAATCTGTTTCTGAGTAAGCTGCTTGTAAAAAAATACACCGCCTGAAAGCGCAAGAGCGACAATAAAGACAACGGTCGCGAGTAGCGAAAATAAATTTATAGAAGAAGGAGCGCGGCCGGGCTGGGCTACGATCGGCTTCTTTGGTATGAACGATGTTTGAAATCGAGGATCCATAGGTTCGAAGTACTCATCTAGTATACTACCCCTCTTGCTGAACTGCTATCCACACCAATTTATCTGGGCGAGATATTAGTCAGATTCTTGCAATTTTCGCAGAGCAATACCGATTGCCACTGCGAATTCCGGACCGGCAGTACGTAAAACTGGCTCAAGGAACGCTGGAGCCTCCGTCTTTGAGAAAGGATCGCCTAAAACAACCTCGGTCTGGAACTTTACGCGAGCAAGATCAAGAAAACCCTTAAGAAGAGAGCCTCCGCCAGTAAGTATTACTTTTGATATATTCTTGTTGTACTTGTGCTCAAAGGCGGCGATGACGCGGTTAGTTTCAGTAAATATATAATCCAGATTAAGAGAGATAATCTCCTGAACCGATTTATTATTCGGGTCAGTGGAAAGGCCGTTTGTACGCTTTATGTGTTCGGCGTCACCTACACTCATACCCATAGAGCGTGATATGGCGAGCGTAATCTCCTGTGACCCACGATTTATGGTGTGCGAAGCGCGAAGAATCCCCCGTTCGATGACATATAGTTTTGTTGAGCCTGCCCCCATATCAAATACCATGACTGATTCAAGGCTCTGATCGATAACAGCGCGCATCGAGCTGAATATTTCAATTTCATAAAAGGTTGACTGCAAGCCTGATGACTGCGATATCTCGTTCAAACGCCCAAGAACGTCATTATGGATAACGACAAGTAATACATCAATTCCCTTTTCCGGCGGCTTTACACCTGGGGCTGGTGCCTTTTCAAATTCGGTAACAGAGTTCTCCTGTTTTGGTATGACCCACCAGTCGAGGGCCACCTCAGTAATCGGCACAGGAATATATTTGCGGGCCTCAATAGGAATCATGGTTGCGAGTTGCTTCTCATCCATCTCCGGCATGTGGATAAATGACAAAAGACTCGCCGATGATGCAATCGATATACCAGCAGACTTTGTTGTAACGTTGGACTCCTTTATGAGGTCACGCAGAGCTTCGGCCAGTTTGTCATTAGGTAAGTTTGTAGCACGACCGATTTCTATGCCCGTATAAGGGCCTAGCGCTAGCTCGCCATACGTTTCCAGCACTGCCTTACCCCCCTTCTTTCGGAGCTGGACTATCTTTATAGACGAAGAGCCGATGTCTACCCCTAGAACGCTCTGTCCCTTACTTTTAAAAAGATTGTCGAGAAAAGACATATACACAAGTATAACATGGCGGTTGTATCGTGCGATTTCTTTATGACTTCTTTAGCTAAAATTGAACTATGGAAGGCTAGGATTAAGGCATGAGAAAAGATATACACACACTATTGGCCCGTCTGGGCGAATTTGCTCTTGATACCATTGCCCCGCCTGATCCCATAGTCCGGCAAATAGAACGCATGTCGATGGCAGAATTTATCGCCCAAGTAGCACCCGCACAGATCGAAAAGCGAACCGACAATATAGAGGCGATCTTCAAGTACAAGGATCCACTGGTGAAAGCCGCCATCCTCGAGCTCAAATCCTATGGCAATAAAAAGATGGCGTGGCTTTTGGGCGCAGTCCTTTATGAGAGGCTTTCTACTCTAGGATTGCGTGGCGCCCTACTCATCCCTATTCCCATGACGAAGAAGAACCAGCGTGCGCGCGGCTGGAACCAGTGCGAGCTCATCGGACAGGCGCTGCAGAAAATAGATACGGGTAAAAGTTGCATGAATATCGCTGCAAAAAGATTCGAGCTACGCACAGATGTGCTAATGAAAGTTCGTCAGACCGGCGACCAGGTCGGCAAAGGTCGTGCGGAAAGGTTTGAAAACCTGCGTGACTGCTTTGCCGTCACTGATGCAACCGAGATTCGCGGCTGCGACGTAGTCATCTTTGACGACATTCTCACAACCGGCGCCACGCTAGGCGAAGCGGCCAAGGCCTGCAAAAACGCTGGTGCGGCAAGGGTTTTATGCATTGCATTAGCACATTAACCACCCTTTCTGGTTGAGTTCAACAAGTAAGTGCAACACTTTGAGATAATCAAAGTGTATGAAATATAGCCATATATCAGTTCTGGAGCGCGAAACCATTCAATCGCTCCTTTGGGAAAAGAAGTCGGTCAGATCGATCGCAAAGGTTCTTGCCCGGTCGCCTGGATCGATATCGAGGGAGATCAATCGCAATGTCCCTCTTCACAGGTCATACAGACCGAGGCTAGCCCACGAAAGAGCGCTAGCCAAGCGCGCCTGTCGTGGCAGAAAGCTCCGTCTCAAAGACGGATTCATCCGCAGATATGTGATCGCCAACCTCAAGCGAGGCCTCTCTCCAGAACAGATTGCAGGAAGACTCTCTGTCGATCATCCGGACTTTTCCATCTCCCACGAAGCAATATATCAATACATATACAACCACGTGCATCGCGAAGGCCATGGGACCATGAAGCCTGGGTATCACGACCTTCGCCCATACCTCAAGCGTCGCCACAAGCAGCGTCAAAAGAAAGGCATGCGCAAAGGGCAGAGGATATGGCGTCCCCATGGCCCCTCGATCGATCTCCGACCCAAAGAAGTCGAAGCGAGAGCGGTCATCGGACACTGGGAAGGCGACTCGGTGATATCGAAAAAGAGCAAGGTCGGGCTCAATACCCTTGTGGAGAGAAAGACCGGCCTTGTATTAATCTCCAGGATCGAGGACGGCACCGCGGAGAAGACGAAAAATGCTGTGATTGGGAGACTTGGTGCATTGCCAAAGACATTGAGGCAGACTCTGACCACAGACAATGGCACTGAAAACTTTCAGTACCAAGAGATTGTCGAGCGACTCGATATCTCATACTTCTTCGCTCATCCATATCACTCATGGGAGCGCGGCACGAATGAAAATACTAATGGCCTCATCAGGTGGTATTTCCCAAAGGGCACGGACTTTGCCACAATATCAAACGAAGCAATCAAAGCAGTTGAGGACGCTTTGAACAGCCGTCCGAGGAAGAGACTGGGTTGGAAGACCCCATTAGAAGCGTTTAATGAAGGTGTTGCACTTCAATATTGAATCTACCCTGCGTACTATTGACTTCTCATATGTTTACATGGTATAATAGTTAAGGTTGTAGCTGGGAACGTCCCTAGTACTGGCTACAAAATTCGGCATCCCGCCGAATCGTTCGTCGAAAGAAACGTTATGAAAAAGTACACAGTCCCTCAGTTGTCAGAAGATCGCTTCCTCCAAATCGCCAGCTGGCACGCCAAACGGATCATCCTCCGGTGTCGTGACAAGTTAGAAAAGGAAGGTGAGCTCCGCAAGAAGGCGGAAGGTATCGCCCGGGAAAAGCACGTAATTGTCGACGGCATTACCGCTGACGAGATCTACGCCTTCGGAAATGGCGTCCTCTCCCTCACACTTGAGGAAATGATGCCTGACCCTCAGCGGCGAGAGATGGTCGCTGCCCTGGTATGCTTTCAGTCCTGGATGGACCGACAGCACAAACAAACGCAACGGCTGATGGCAGTGAATATCCGCCGGATTGCCGGCGCGTCCCTCGCGGAACTCGAGACATACGTGCCTGAAGCAAAAGGCTCAATGACACTCAGCGAAATGTGCGAGTTCCTGCGGATCCTGAATGACGGCGCCCTCGCCATCGGACAGGAAGAGCATGAGAAATAAGAAGATAATCGAACGGGTTGCCTCTGCCTAACAAGCAGACAAGCCTAAAAGGGTAATTGGTCCTCCTGACGCAAGTCAGCATGGAACAGAACAAGAACCTTCCCTCTTCGGTTAGCCCGTCACGTTTCAATACGTGACGGGTTTTCTGTTTAATTACCAACGGTAATGCGTGAAGTTATTTCAGCTTACAAACGTCTTTAAGAGAAGCCACATCTTCTATTGAAGCGATCTTGGTCTTGCTGGTATTCAGATAATGCATAATCGAATCAGGATTATCATTGTGATCCATACCTAGAGCGTGGCCAAGTTCATGAGCCAGAACTCGGACCAGCACGTCGCGGTTAGAAAATTCATAAATATTTATACGCTGGCCCTTGGCATCGGAAACATATTCGCCCTGCTCGAATTCCCTATCCGCTGACTGATTGATCACCTCTACATTTGAATTTATATTGGCAACAAACACATTGTATTGGTCGACGAGCTTTCCTGATTGAGTCGCAAGACCGTTCACTGTTTGCCTATGCGCGTCGAGAGCCGCATACAGCGATTTGAGCGCCGCACCTTCTTGCGTCAGTTTTGCATATTCGCCTGATGGCGCGCCTCCGCGGCTATTCCAGTAGTTTACACTCTGAGCGTGTGCCGCGAGGCGCGCCTCATACACCGCCTTTTCCTTTTCATACGCCGCCTTTTCGCTGGCATATGCCGCATTCGCAGCATCCAGGGACCTCTTTACGCTAGCTGCCGATCCTTGGACTGTCTCGATCTTCTTTTCCAGCGTCTGGTTCTTGTCGACGAGCGCCTGACGGTCGTCATAGATAAGATTGATCGGCATTCCCTTTACCTCTTTATACACAAATAAATCCTTTCCAACCGATGATTCCCAAACAGCCTCTGCCTCCTTAATCGCGTTCAAAAAATCGGCGCGAGTGACTTTAAATTCAGTTGCGAACACACCAATACTGTATTCAAGAGGACTATCACACTTGTTCCTAAGAAAAGTGTGTGCCGAATACGAGAACGAGCCAACAATAACTATAAACAGAAGTACTTTACGTAATGCGTCCATACTTTAATAATACATCACAAAACCTAGCTGCGCGCCTTGTGTTTGTCCCAGACTTTTTTAATAAGGGCTTCGAATATGGCATTCACCTCGACCACTTCAGCAGCAGGAACTGTCTCGAGCGACTTAAACGCCTTATACAGTTCCCTGGCCCCTTTTTCTATTTCTGTCGGATTCCAGCATTCTGGCGAGAATGGCCCGAGCTTTCTCTCGGTAGCCCACCACCACGCACAACTCGCCACTCCACGGTCCGCATTGTGTCGTGCGGCGGCATATCCAGGATCTTCCTGATGATCTTCAACCGCGGTCAGTACACGGCGCTTCAAGGTCTCGAGCATTGAATGAATCTCATTATGAGGATCGTTCCATAGACTGTGTGGATTGGCCGCATCCAATTCTTCCGGACGGGACTCCCAACTTGCATCACGAACAGCGATCTCCCCCTCGCCATTAACTTTCATTTCATCTATATATTCTGAAGCAGTGACAAAACCTATACCCGAGTCACCACCAAAGGCCTTTTTATAAAATCCCCTGTCATCCTTGTGCCAATGGCCATATAATTCACCGTCATGGCACGTAACCATATACTCTTTTGCGATAAGGAAAGACGCCTCGACAATCGACTGCGGTGGAAAAGTTTTTGAATAACGGCTGTCACGAAATATAACTCCAAGCCCAACACCCTCTATAGTGTGGGCGCGCGCCCAATCAACTCTGTCTGCACTATGTATCTCATCTAATATCGTCCATTCAAACCCAGCAGCCTTTACTGCGCGCCCCGCATCTGCACTGTATGCCATCTCTGGAAAATAAAATCCACGCGGCTTGTACGCAGCGCCAAAACATTCACGGGAAATGGCGTCATGCAGTTTAATCTGCCTGGTTATTTCACGCATAGAAAGCAGAGGCAAAATCGCATGATACATAGCGCTTCCCAGAAACTCTATGGCTCCCCGCTCGGCATGGCGTCGCAACCCTGCAATAACATTCTCGTGTCCATATGCCCGCAAAAGTTCCAAAAGCGATCCAGAAACATTCATTGTCAGGCGCAGCTTAGGATACTCATCCAAAAGCTCGATGATTTTTTTATAGCTCTCCTGCACAACCTGGTCCACTATTTCCTTTGTCTGTGTAGGTGGCTGATATACATGCAGTATATTTATCCACTTCATTATTTTTTCTTCTTAAAGGCTCTGTGAAGTCGGCGCGTCACGACATACAACTCACTATATTTCTGCGCGGGGATGATCCATGAATTCGCTTCCTTCAAACCAGCGACAACAAGCTTTTTCCATACATCCTTGTGTTTATACGTCTCGAGGGCGCGCACGATAGAGACCAGGATACTTGCCGAATCATAGCGGGTCGCCGTAAAACCGTTTCCAGTTTTGGTTCGCACGTCAAAATCTACAATGGTGTCGGCCAGTCCGCCAATATGGTGCACAATAGGTATACAACCATAACGCAAAGCGATGAGCTGGTTTACACCGCACGGCTCGTAGCGAGACGGCAACAGAAACATGTCCGCACCGGCATACAGCGATGTTTCCATCGCTCCATTAAAAGGAGCATAGACAAACTGTCCAGGATACTCGTCCTGCATCTTCTTTAAAAACTTAATCATTTCTTCATCCCCATCTCCCATGACGATCATAACGGCGCCAAATGACATAAGGTGCGGGATGATGTCCGGCATCAATGCAAAACCCTTCTGTTCAGCAATGCGCGAGGTCATAACGATGAGAGGCGCATCCTTAGTATCCTTCAAACCAAAAACTTTTTTGAGGTGAGTTTTATTGTACCTTCTACGCCCGAACGATTTATGACTGTAATGTGAATGGATGCCCGGATCAGTGAGTGGATTATAGTCGTTATAGTCGATGCCGTTTACGATACCAAATATCTTGTCCTCGCGAGCTTTCAGTATATTGTGAAGTTCCTCACCAAAGTCCTTGGTCATAATCTCATCACGATACGTTTCAGATACCGCGTTTATAGCATCGGCATTCATGATTGCACGCTTTGCAAAGTTCACACGCTCGAGTTTCTCTTTTTCATCAAACGTTGGCAATCTTGTACGACCATCGTCCCTATCTTCTTTAGGAATAAGCCACCAGTCATGGCCCAGCTGGTACACGAGGTTGTGTATGGTAAAGAGGCATGAGGCGTTTGACCAGAATGGATCTTTTTTATAGCGATTACGCAGGAAATATGGAATCAATCCCGTATGCCAGTCATGGCAATGGATGACGTCAGGTTTACAATCAATGAGTTGGAGTAAATGTAGTGCCGCTACGTTGAAGACGAGAAATCGTGCGTTGTCGTCTGTGGCTCCATAGAGCTTTGTTCCGATTTGCTCTCTCCTATCAAAGAATTTTTTACTGCAAACAAAATATACTGGCACTTTGCTGTCTGGTAGATAGCTGCGGATATAGCTGACCGTCTCAAAAACCCCCTGAGTAACTTCGATTGAAACGTTCTCGGCGATCACTTCGATAGTGTGACCCTCCATATTTGTGACACCCTCATAGTACGGAGTAATGACGAGCACCGCGTGACCAAGCTTCTTAAGTACGCGCGGAAGTGAGCCTATTACATTCGCCAAGCCACCACTTTTTGAAAATGGCTCTACTTCGCCCGCTATCTGGGCTATATTGAGCCTTTTCGTCATATGTACAGAAGACGTTCGACGATTGAGGAGCATTACCTAAGATTAACAGAGGCGAGCTGTGAGCGCTACCGACCAATGATTCCACAATAATTAAAGTATTGGCTATTTCCGCTCGCAGAACGGACCCGTGGGAGGAGTGTCAATCTGGATTGAAGCCCCTCGAGAATCTACACACCAATATTTTGACGGCTGGGACATCAGTTCGGCGTACACAGCATATGCCTGTTCAGGAGTATTTGATGAGAGACACTCACCTTTACCAGAATATGCTTTGGCACTTTTTATTAAAGTGGCAATAGTAGAGTCTTGCACTTTACCATTTTTACCACATACCGTGTCATACGTAGTACCGTCTGTGTCGTACGCGATTTCTGCCTGTGCTCGTATATTGGATAAGTTGGCCTTTATTGCCGCATCCATACCTTTAAGGCTACTAGTCAGATCGGGTACCGACTCCTCTCCTTGCAATCCAATACTTCGCATCATCGTATTCAGTCCCGCCTGGATCTGTTGGTGTGAAACAGAATCTAGATCCATAATTTTCTTAAGTTCCGTAAAATCTTTGACTGAAACCGCATCAAGTTTTTGTCGTAGACCCACAGTATTGTTCAAAGAGACAATCATTCCTTCAATGTATGTAATACGTTTATTCTTCACATTAGAAAGAACGGCATCCCAACCAGACATAACCATATCAACAGTCATCTGCTGTGTATCAAGAAGCGGTAGGGACTTTTCTCTCAAAACCTGAATTTCCTTTTCAAATAAAACAACAAACGACTTTTGTTTTTCCAGTAGTTCATTCAGATTTTTGAGGCCGATTGATCTAATAGTAGAATCATTTATTTGATTAGAAGGAAGTGCATTTACTTCAGCAAATGTCCTTGCCCATGGGTCACTCAGTTTGTTGCTCGTATACTTATAATCAATCACCGCATTTTGCTCAATAAACTCAAATTCAGCAGAAACATCAGGGCCAGGGATTATTTTAAAAGATTCAATAATTCCTTCGAGAACCTTTACATCCTTAACAGCACTCTCACTATTAGGTGTAGTAAGCGCAAACATCACTGACTTTTTGTTCCTATATGGTGTTGTGAGAACGTAAGCAACCCTTTGTAGAGTCCCATTATTAATAGACTGATTCAGGGTAAACTTCACTAGATTTTTATCTGCAATGACAGCATCTTGTATATCAGTACCTCTATATGATGAGGCGATTATCTCTTTCGTGGCAGGAACATCTGTCATATATACAGAAATAACTACCTCCTGGCCACTCTCAAGAGTGGCACGGGGATCTGTACCCAGCTCAACTTCAGAAGGCAAAAGATGGACATAATTCGGACTAACCAAAGCAACCTTCCATGTATCAGGGTACGTGAATGTAATATCGTCAAAACCCTTTGTTGATTCGGAACTATCAAATGTTTTTAGATTAGAAGCAACTGCTGTGGACTCTTGTACGGAAGGTTTTTGTGCGAACATTTCCCTATTCATATAAAAGAACCCAGCGGCACCTAAGACAATCATCGCTGCAATAAAGAAAAAAATCGGAAGCATCATTGAGTGAAGTCCTTGCGGTACTCGAGGTATTGGTTCGGTCGAAACAAATCCAGGACGAGGTGTGGGTACCGGCATAAATGCCTCATCAAGGTCAGCTGATGTCCACCCTCCTCCCGCAAAGAGCATCTGCTTTATATCCGCATCCGACTTACCAAGAGCACGCTGCGATGTAATGTACGAAACAAGTTCTGGTGTAATCATGCAGAAAGTATAGCAAAGATTTAAAGACCTTTATTTGAACAAAAGGACTCGTGATGTTTCTAATTACTTCAAAATCAAAGGTAGCTCAAAAACTAATGATGGACGAATCGCAGCTGGGTTCTCCTCAGTAAACACAACTTTGAGTGCGGTATTCGTAGGCAGACCTAGTTCCTCATAATTAAAAGTAATACGGAATTCAGGTCCGAATATCACAGAATCTCCCGCAGATTTCCATCCTTTACCGCCATCATCAAAATAAAGCTGTGCCGTTCCAGAAACTCCTTCAAAAGTCTGCCACGAGCAATCAGTGCCCGCTTTCTGTGTGACAACCTTGCCCCCAATCTCAAGCGGCCATGCGAAATTTTCGCCTGGTAAGGGAGAGGAGACAGTTAGACCGCATTTCCCATTAACACCTGTATAGACATCAATATCTTTTACATCAGCAGTATTTTTTATTTCAAGATACAGACACACTCCTCCGGCAAGGACTAATACGATGATGAACCCCCCAACAATCGTCAGAAAACTTCTTCGAGGATTTTTCATATTCTTTGATGATATCACCAAAGGGTGTCACACCAATACTTTATCCATGTAGTGGTGTAGTCGGGTGTGGATCCACTTTAAGAAGCCGGATCAAAACCGAACACTCGCAGCTCTTGGCTACAGCGGCAAGCCTTCGCAATGCGCGCAGCCCATGCAACAGCCTCTTCGCGAGAAGACAGTTCAAGCACAAGAAAACCACCATTGAGCGAAGGCGCCCACGAGTATCCGCCCGCAGAGAATGTGCCATCAGCCGAAACCAGTACAGGTGGAACTACTTCATCGATACCGCCGCCAAAAACGTACACGCCGGCGGCTTTCGTTTCTTCAATTACCGCGCGTGAGTCGCGACCGACCGCCTCCCATTCATCATTAGGTACGACCATCGCTGCGGCTGGAAATGAGATCAGATATTTCATATTGGAAACACTATACAATAAACCATGCAATAAAAAGACCCCCGTTCTGCTTTCGCATACTAAGGGGTCTTGCAGAAAGAGCCGATTACTCTTTCATGAGCTGGCTGAGAGCCATCTTCCAATCTTTCACGCTGTCCTTCATCGGGGCGTGCATCATTACGACCTTCGCGCCGTCGATTTTCACCGGGAATCGCGAGAAGTGGTCGAATGCAGCCGAGAACGGATCATCGTGATGGCTGAGATCGGTAACGACTGCGACGTGCTTCGCTCCTTGCCGTGCAGCTTCCACCATGAGGAGGATGCCGTAGGGCACGAGTTCGCCGAGTCGGAACTTGTCCCCCATCGTCCGTGAGGACATCGGGAGGTGCAAATCCGTCAGGACGACGTCGAACTTCTCACGACCGAGAACATCCATCGCGTCCTGGTAACCATTCACCGTGGTGAGGTAGTGGCCGGCCAAGCTCGACTTCGCACTCGCGATGTTCGCCGGAGTGTCATCAATGACGAGAACATGTAGAGCGTTCGGACCGAGAGACACAACCGCGCTTTGAGGCGATGCGACCTCGACAGCGAGTGGCTCGAGTCTTTTATGAAGGCTCGAGATGAGCTCGATGAGGGTCGCCAGGGTCCGTTCAACCCCGATGATCGTGCAGTTTGAGGGCAAGATCGGCACCTCAACTTGACCCAACATCTTGAGGAATGCGTAGGATTTCTCCTTGGTAAATCCTTTTTCGATGTCGCTCACGTCGGTAAAAATGATGAGGTCGGCATCATCAGCTTTTTTAACATATACGAACAGCGACTCGCTGCTGTGAACCAACAAAACTTGGCGAATCGAGCGAGGAAGCGGTCCATCCTTCATCGCGAGGTGAACCCTGACAGGTCTGGCGGTTGTAGCGGTATTCATGGAGAATAGTTTTTCTGTATTTGGTTTTGGTTTAAGATAGCTCCGACAAGGCAAAAGTCTGCCTTTTCAGAGCTACCTTAAACGATTATCGAGGAACTAATTAGTCATCATTATAGCACAAATATAGGCCACTGGTCAATATATCCCCCTTATTTCCGACACATGAGGTCACTCCGAAAGAAAGTTTTTGTGGCGGGCTACTCGGGTATAGACCCCCTAGTTCGTTGCCCAGTAAGGACAGTTTAACATTTTCCGAACCGAATTTCTGAAGTACGTGGGACGGAGTCTTATTTTGCCAAATCTAACACTTTTTGAACGAATTCACCCTTCCCTTTGTTATAGGTTTTACTACGAGACAGATCCTTAAAATCATCCTCCGGAGTGAGGGCGATATTTTCTGTCTTTAACTTTCTATATTCTTCGATTAATTCTGGATGATTTCGTATATAGTCTCTAAAGAGAATATTTCTAGTCCAAAAAGTGTGCCTTGGACAAGCAATGGAAAGATGATATGTAACCGGATTACCTTTTCTTAAAAAAATACGTTCCACAGATGACATGTCTGGCTTGTATGAATATCCAAGAGTTTCTAATTTTTCTGTAAAATAAGAAATGTCTTCAATAGATTGAACCAATACACCAATATCTATAATTGGTTTCGCTATCATTCCTGGAATTGAAGTACTGCCAATATGCTGAATATCTTTTACTGAATCCCCAAGGATTCGCTTGATATCTCCTGCTTCTTGGGTAAATTCTACGGCCCATTTTTCCTGATAGTTTTGTAACAGATTGTTGTGCATAGATAAAAAAATGCCTAAGACTTAATCAGTCCCTTCCAATATTCTACAAGGTGAGCTTGTTCTACTTTTTTAAGAGGTCGATTGGTGTATGGTCTCACAACTTCTCTATCCCATAAACAATACTCCCCATAGAACACACCTGACACAAGCTGTTCATATAGTTTAAATTTCTCCTCAAGATTGACAGTTCGTATACACGACATGTATAGATTATAAAAAGCTGTGTCATTTTCTTTTAGATACCTAAGCATCGTCTTCTCACCTCTCCATGGTATTGCCCTAAATTCAAAGTATCCTATGAGTACGTTATACACATCCTGAAGGAGTTTAGTTTCAAGCGCATCGTGATACTCAGGATTAGCTGAGTCAAAATATCTCTTGTTTGTAACATACCCCGCATTAATTTTTGATTCAAAAGAAACCATTTCTTCTACAGGTACTTCGAGCTTTGCCTTGAGACTTTCCTTGTTATCTATAAGAGATTTTAGGATGCCTGATTTATCAAAATATACTTGTGCCGTATCAAGCCAACCAAGCAAGACCGCATCCATCTTATTTGCAGGAATGGTTTTAGCACCTAGAAATAACTGTAGAATAGCTCCATCAAAGAAAAAGATGTCACACGGTTTACCATCAACATACTGAAAAAGCGATTGTAAGTCTGAAGTCTTTTCTTTAAGGATGACCGCGAGATCAATATCGCTATATTCCTTATGTTCATTTTTACTCTGTGAACCTACGAGCAAAACAGCATCTACCGAAGCATTATTTTCTAGAGCTTTTATGATTTGTGATAGGTTTGACATTCTTGGTTGGTTTGATAATATACAGTTATTCAGACGAAAAGGGATCCAAACGGCTAGCTGCCTAAGGAGCCCTTTTCTTTTTGTGCCTCTATTTTTCCCCTCACATTCTCTAGATAATCAAAATATTGAGATCCGAGACTTTTATACAAAGAAGATGCGAACTTCTTGCAAGGAAACAAAATCTTTTCAAACCTCTTTTCCTCTATAAGGAAATCTACAACAAGTTTATAATCTCCATCTCCTGATATCATAACAACCTTTTCAAAAGGTTCCCTCTTATACATCTTTTTCATAATGTAAAAGATGATATCTGAATCAACATTACCTTTTTTCTTACCTATCATAGCCGGATTATGTTCACGAAATTTTAACACGAAACCGGCACGTTGTATTTCATCATATAAATCATCGTGCTCATTCTGAACAAAACCGAGGAAATAATATGCCTCGGTTACATTATATTTTTGTTCAAGATACACACGAAAACGAGCAAGATCTATTTTCCAGGGACCTACTTCTCTCTTTGCAGTTCCCATGTAGAGATTTTGACCGTCTATGAATGCGATGTTTTTATTTTTCTGAGGCGCTAGCATGCAGTCATTTTATCATACAGAGTTGTAAAGAAATATAAATGTAAACCAAAACGAATCCCACATACTCTCGAAAGGGTATGTGGGATTCGAATGTTCCATCCAGGTGTTATTTTAAGCCGAAACCCGAGGTACTCGGGTCACTCCGAAAGAAAGTTTTTGTAGCGGTGTCTGTTTGAAAACCTCCTAATGGAACTGATTGGGCGGGCGGAACCCACTCTTTCTACCCACCTTGCATGCCCAACAAATATGCGGAAACCATGATGGAAAGGGTGATTATCAATCTTTCTTTGGCGACAGTTCTTAGTAACTATAATAATTTTCTTGGTTGTATCAATAAACCCAAGAAAGACACTAATGCTAATCCACTCATAGTTGCAAATAGCCAGCTAAAACCTATTGTCGTTACAATCAATCCACCCATTATTGTCCCAACAGCCGTAGTTCCATTCGTTATCAATTTCCAATCCGCATATTCTTTAATATGTTTACCGCCATCTAAATGTTCAGCGAAAATCGCGTCGAACGCAGGAGTTCCGAGAGCTTCTCCCAGACCTAAAAGTATTTGCAACAAAACAAAATGAAAAACATTGCCCGCAAAAACGAACATGAACCAAGCAATTGCTCTTACGAGAAATCCCGCCATTAGTAAGTACTCTTTTTCTTTTATCTTGTCACCAATTTTTGAGACGATAATAGTGAAAATAAAAGTCGCCACCAAGAAAGAGGCCCATGTTGTGCTAACTGAGAGAATGTTTTTATCAAAAGTACCAACATACAAAGCGTAAAGGGGGCCCAATAAACTACCAGCGAAAACAAATATTCCGTTAAAGATGAATAAAGTTTTTAGTGACTTATTCTGCATATATTATTTGGATAAATTCCTAACAGACTGAATTAAGAACCCTTGAATTTTTAACATACATCCATTTTAACTTACATCACAGAATTTGGTTAATCGAGTCGTTCCACGTACCCAAGCCTGCGGGTGTGCCGATACTTTATTTTCTTGGCGGGCATCGTGGGTTCAGTACCAGAGCAATAAGATACCGTAAGGATATTTTAGGATTATTTTGGAAGTCAAAATGAGGTATGTGGGTCACCTCTCATATTTTCTTAAATCATCTTTTACTCGAGTTTTGCGTTCTTTAGAGATTCCTCAATCAAATTCAAAACTTCCTTTTCTTGAGAATTATCTTTTTCGGCAGTTAAAACAGTGTAGGTAAGTACGGCAATTATTTTCTCTTTTCCTTTAGCGTTTATCAACCTCCTTGAAATCAGGGTTAGATTTTTGCCGCTCTCAGTTGTGCTGGTACACGTAGAATTTGTCAGCAGATAACCATTTTGTGTGGTGATGTAAGGCTCATTTGAGGTAAGAGACTTGATGTCTTCTTCCGCGGTTTTATTTTCTGGAGAAACAGCCTTAATGATATGCAAACGTAGTGTGCCCTGTGATTTTGGGTCAAAGCAAGCTTCGAGATCTCCTTCCTCGAGTTCATACTCCCATGCCGAAGGAAGTGCCAAAGTTAAATTCTTGTATGAATGCGAAACGGATTGCTGTTTTTTAAATAAATTAAACATCTTTTTAAGTCTAGCTTAGAAAGCCAGTTTTGTGTAATTTCTAGGCACTTGGGTCATGCCGATACTAAGTTCTTAATGCGGAGTAGTTGGGTATAGGCCTATTACAACAAAGACTTAACAGCAATTAACAAAGAGACTCCCTAAAAATAAAAAGGCACTTACTGCAAATAGAGAAAAAGCGAGTGGTATGAATATCGCGAACCTAACAAAGTCACTCTGCTGATTCAGTAGCTTATAATTTACAAATGATATTACGACGCAAAGTATAAATATTAAAAAAGCAAAGAACTGTAAGTAGTCTTGTCTCAGGCCCCTGCTTACTGAACCTAAACCCACAGGCATAACATACACAACAAATAAGAAAACAAGAAAATAAAATATGAGACCGCCGCAAAAATAGAGCGGTTTCTTAATTTTCGATTCAGAATTTTCGCTCGCAAGCATAGCTGCGGGTATTAAAATGTCCTGTGGCAGTCTTAGTAATCTTGTCGCCAAGGCTACTGCAGTTAATACAAAGAGGCCCAGAATAATTTGGCCCAGAAAAAGTGCAAAAGGTATGGCGATCAATATAAGCAAAAGAAGTGCTGTGACAACATATGCTATTTTCTTGGATCCAAGGTTATAAAGCCTTATGGTTGACCAGATAGAGAAAACCAATGCAAGGCCTAGAAATAGATACGATATGAATAGAAATAGTAAAGATGAGCTACTTGTGACGTACTCATTGTATGCAGAAGTGTCCTGGGACAAAAAATATAGTGGCGTAAGACTAAGGAAATACAATACTACTGATCCCAATAATACATAGGCAAGACTTTTATTTTTCATAAATTAAGTATACTACAGCCTTTTAGAATTC
>CAYJAC010000003.1:0-9134 GCA_964368565.1 uncultured Candidatus Saccharibacteria bacterium | reverse complement strand
ATAGGCAAGACTTTTATTTTTCATAAATTAAGTATACTACAGCCTTTTAGAATTCTGGGATTCGGTCCTTACAGGACCAGTACCCGCGATTGGATTTTTCTCTTCGCTGAAGACAGCTCGACAAAATCTCAATCGGGTTTCGAATCCCTCACGGAGTGCCACGGGCACTCCTCATCTCCGCCGAACAAAAAGGCGCCCTGGTGGGCGCTCTTTTTGAACCGGCGGGTTAAAAGCGATTCGAACGATACATACTCCGTGGCTCTAAGCACGGAACTTTTCCTTCGAAATTCCGTTCGAATCCCAAGTAGTTTTTTCCTTTTTAGTAAAACAAAACCCGCAGAGCACATTGCTGTGATGCGGGTCGCGGGCTTTGGGGCCCTCAGAAGCTCTGCTTCGGCTTCTTCTTGATGACGATCTCGGTCTCGCCCCGTTCGGCAATCACGCGGGTCTTCACCGGCATGATTGCGTAGTGGGCGTCGAGTGCGCTCGCCAGATCCTTCGGGCTTTCGATCGCGGGAAGGATCATTCGGGCGTCCGAGATCGGCTTCGCGGCGGCCGCCCAGGCCTTGTCGTTGTCGACGAGGCGATCGTTCAGACTGCTGATGTGCAGGGCCATCAATAGGATGGCCATGCAGGCGACGATAGTCGAGAAGGCGAGGATCTTCGTGACAGCACGGGTAGCCGCTGTCGAGGCATTGGACTGGTTATGGGTTGTCATGAGCAGGAGGGGCCGATGGTTCCGGCCGCTTTTGCACATGACAAACCGTTTCTTATCGATGATCTTTATTTTTATATTATACACCTAATACAGACATTCGTCAATGTATACGTTTCAGGCGCATTTACACCCTATCCGTCCCTGTATCTAGTCCCCCAACCCATCTGGGATTCGAACGTTCCGTGCGGGTGTTATTTTCAGCCGAAAATCGAGGTACTCGGGTCACTCCGAAAGAAAGTTTTTGTAGCGGAGATGGAGGGATTCGGTCACAGGTATTTTTCTGCTGAAAAATCCTGCGACCCCGCCTCGCGCCGTCGCGCTCCGGCTTTCTCACCCTCCTTATCTCAGCGCTAAACACAGAAAAAACAGGCATGAAGCCTGTTTTTTCTGTGTTGGCGGAGATGGAGGGATTCGAACCCTCGGAGCCTTATTAAAGGGCTCGCCTCTTTAGCAAAGAGGTACGTTCGACCACTCTGACACATCTCCATGTGTGCAAAGACAATATCATAAGAGCGTAATTTTTTCTAGCAAAAATGGGCCACCCTCGCACCCCTAACTTCCTCTCTTCCCATGTAGCAGCATATCGACGGCGTGTTCCATGGAACCGGCCTCAACTACCTCCCCGCCATTAACAAAGAAGATATCGTCAGCATTCTCAATGGTATTGAGACGATGCGCAATGACGATGCGTGTGGTCTCTCTCGGCAGCTTTTGAAGGACGCTCTGGAGGAGTTCCTCGGTGACGGTGTCGATGTTAGCAGTGGCCTCATCCAAAATCAGAATATCTGGCCTGCGCAGGACAGCGCGGATAAATGCGATAAGCTGCTTTTCTCCCAGTGACAGACTGGATGTGGCGTCGATCTGCGTATCCAGACCTTTACTGAAGCGAGACAGAAGCGAGGCGAGTCCTGTTTCTTGAAGCTTTGCATTGAGTGCGGCCGTATTGCCCGCCACGTTTCCTGTATTGTCAGCAAAAAGAGGATTGCCATACATCAGATTATCGCGCACTGTGCCAGTAAACATAAAAGGCTCCTGCAGGATGAAACCGATTTTTTGTGCGCGCTCTATAGAATTGTATGAACGAATATCTTTACCCAAGAGGAAGACAGCACCCTCCGTCGGATCAAAGAGACGCGAAACAAGAGACGCCGTCGTAGTCTTGCCCCCACCCGTCGGGCCAACCAAAGCGTACGTCTTCCCCTTCTCAAATATGAAGTTGATATCGTTCAAAACCTTATGTCCGCCATCATAGCCGAATGACACATTCTTAAACTCCATCACCGCATTTGTATGAGACGACTTTTTCAGCCCCTCTTCTATCACAACCAAATCAGATTCTATGTTGAGTATTGCACTGATACGGTCCCACGCTGCCATGGCCACCTGAAACATCGACCACAAACGCGCCATCTCGCGTAGTGGATCATAGAATCGTGTGACATAGAGTACAAAGCTCACTAATAGACCGACAGCAAACTGACCCTGTGCGATCAAATAAAAACCATATCCTAAAACAATAATCTGGGCGATATTTCCACAAAACTCATATACCGGTGTGAAAAGCTCATTTGCTATGCCCGCGCCGAGCGCGCCCTTATAATTCTTTTGATTTGCCTCACTAAAACGTGCCCTGAAATAGTCACGACGATTAAATGCCAGAATCACCTTGAAATTAGCAACACTCTCCTGAATCTCTGCGGACAAAAGTCCTCCTGCAGACAAGCTTTTTGCATTAACCTTTTTTACCCAGCGTCCAATGGCACGTGTGAATATTACAATGACAATGCCCGGAACGAGCGCTGCCAGGGCGAGCTTCCACTGTATAAAAAGAATAAAGATACCAGCGCCCGCAACAAGAAATATGTTGCCCATAAAACGCATAAGGCCCTGTGAGAAAAAAGCGTTGAGTTTGTCCGTATCGCTGTTGATACGCGAAATCAAGTCGCCGGCCTTATTTTGGTTAAAGAAGGCCAAGGGCAGACTTTGAAGTTTTCTAAAGACTTCGTTTCGTAGTCTAAAAAGCATCCTCTGAGCGACACCTCCCATAGTCCTCATTTGGACATAGTTAATGGCAAACGCAGCAAGGTATATGACAAGCAATATGCCAGAATTGACGAGCACCGCACGATAATCGCCCATACGGATTGCATTGTCGATGGTATAGCCAACCATCAGTGGCCCGACAAGGTTCAGTGCGGAATTGACGAGCAGTGCGACGAACGCTATGACAAGCCTCCATTTTTCATCAACCAAAAGCGGCATCATTTTTGCGAATGAGACACGTAACGACACGTTCTTTTCCTCCTGTTCCTTGGAAAGAGAGTAATTCATATTAGTTTTCATATGTATGAGTACTCTTCTGTGACTTAATTATTTGTGCGTACTCAGGTGACGACGCGGCCAACTCGGTATGTTTTCCTTGCGCCAGGACCTCTCCTTCCATAAGGAGGATGATGTTGTCGAAGTGTTCGACCGAGCGAACTTTTTGCGTGACAGACACGATAGTGATGCCTGGGTAATTTTTTTCAACATTAGCCAGAATCTTTTTTTCCGTCGCCTGATCAACACGTGCCGTAAAGTCGTCGAGCAAAATCACGCGTGGATTTATAGATAGTGCACGTGCCAACATAACGCGCTGCTTTTGTCCTCCAGAAAGACTGGTGCCACGCTCGGAAACTGACGTTTCAAGACCTTGTGGAAGAGATGCTACAAAGTCGCCAAGCTCGGCAGTGGCGATAGCTTTTTTCAAATCAGCCGCAGTAGCATTCGGACTAAAGGCTATGTTCTCGCGCAGACTCAGGTTGAACATAACACTGTCTTGGAATACAAGCGCGACCTGGGAATGTATCGCCTCCTTTTTATATTGAGTAAGTGGCTTACCATCATACAGAATCTCTCCTGATGTAGGTTGAGTAAGGCCAATAAGCGAATACAGAAGCTGGGTCTTGCCCGCTGCCGTTGGTCCGATGATGGCATTCTTGCTACCTGCTTTAATAAAGAAAGATACATCTTTGAGTACTCCTTTTTCTCCATATAAAATATTCAGGTTTCGGATCTCAATGTCGCCCTTTGTTACACGACCAATTGTACCGATTTCTTTTTCCTCGGGAGTGTCGAGCACTCCGGCGATGCGCGCATAGGATTCCTGTGCGCGCGATATGATACTCGACACCACGCCCATCATGATGATGGGAAATATCAAGATACCGACATAGCTGTTGAATGCAGTGAATTCACCCAGAGTCATCGAGCCTCCAATAACAAACTTTCCTCCAAGGGCGAGGATGATAAGCATGGCAAGGTTGGCGATTATACCGATAGTCGGGATAACAATCGAGAATATAGTCAATATCTTCATACCGTTATCGCGGGCATTGGTATTTTCAACCGCAAACTTTTCTAGTTCGGTATTTTCTGAACCCAGAACTCGAATTAATGCAGCACCAACAATACTCTGGCTGATGGTAACATTCAGGCGGTCAATAATTTCTTGTCCTCGCTTAAACAGCGGCCCAAGTCGAGTGAAAACAATAAAAAATAAAAGTCCGATAAAAGGCAGGATTGCGAGAACAGCCAGAGCGAGCTTCCAATTGCTTATAAGAAGGAGGACGGCCGAACCAATAATAAGCACGACCGACGATATGATGATGACCACCGCCTGGGATATAAATGTCTTTACAGCATCTATGTCTGAAGTGAGGTTGGTGAGGAGTTTGGCCTCGGTCTCCTGTACTAGCCGTGCATAACTAAAACCTGATATCTTTGCCGCAATGTCGTTTCGTATGTCGCGCGCTGCCCTCTCGGCTGCATATGTCTGAAAAGCACCCTGCAGATAGGTGAAAATAAAGATTGCAAAAGCAACGACACTAAACTGTATCGCCAATGCCGTCATGTCGAATGAACCAGTCGAATAGCTGTCGATGCCACGCGCAATCAGCTTTGGAACAACGAGCTGTAGTGCGTTTCCTACGATCGTAAGCAAAAGGAGTAAGAGGATAAG
The DNA here is from genome assembly GCA_964368565.1 of uncultured Candidatus Saccharibacteria bacterium. Lineage (GTDB taxonomy): Bacteria > Patescibacteriota > Minisyncoccia > Phycocordibacterales > UBA6065 > UBA6065. Next base: position 4,416 of record CAYJAC010000003.1, on the reverse strand, counting down.
GCCTCGATACGGTTTCAGGATACGGAATATGCTTGGCGCACTTAGGCCTGCCGGCAACGTTTTTTCAGCTGGCTTTTCTTTCATAGAGTATTAAGGATATAGTAAAACGAATGAATCCACAAAAACCGACATCTACGGCAAAACTAAAGGAGTTCCGCCGCACTGTCTGGGACTACTATAAAAAGCAGGGCCGCCACACGCTACCCTGGAGGAAGACGCGTGATCCGTACAAGATTCTAGTTTCGGAAATAATGCTTCAACAAACACAGGTCTCACGCGTGATGACAAAGTGGTCGGAATTTTTGGTAAAGTTCCCTACCGTTGAAGCCCTGGCAGAGGCACCGGTCGCGGATGTACTAAAGGCATGGCAAGGACTTGGCTATAATCGCCGCGCGCTCAATCTGCGGCGCGCGGCCGAGGTAGTCGTGCGCGATCACCACGGACAGTTCCCGCGCGCCGCCACCGATCTAGAATCTCTTCCCGGTATCGGCCAATCCACGCGAGGCGCAATCATGGCTTTTGCTTTCGGTCTACCAACTACCTTTATAGAGACGAATATACGAGCCATATACATACACCACTTTTTTCCGCAGGCGCGGGTTGGCGCAAAAAATGGATCCCCCACCCTGGTCCACGACCGTGACCTCCTGCCTCTCATAGAAAAAACCCTCGACCGGGAAAACCCTCGTGATTGGTACTACGCCCTCATGGACTATGGAGTTCACCTCAAACAAACGCTCCCCAACCCTTCCCGCAAAAGCCTCCACCACACCAAACAATCTTCTTTCAAAGGTTCAAACCGCGAAATCCGCTCGCGCATTTTAAAATTTGTACTTGACCATCCAAAGCATGTGACTCGAACAGAAATCATAAAACATATCGGCTACACCAAACACGATGTCGGAAAAAATATTGATGCCCTGGTCGCCGAGGGGTTTATACAGAAGCCGCTGTAGTGCCTAAACCGTCTCAACAAAGCAACTTGCCGAAGCGGTCAAAGCCATTTAATAAAATACGAAAGCGCCCTCCAAGGGAGGGCGCTTTAAATACCACGAGGTGGGCTATACTCGCTCACTCTGGTTGTGTCTCATACCCAGAAGCGGCTTACCCAAAACCCAGTAAGCAAGGCAACCGCAAAAGATTGCGACCAGAACTGGTTTCCAGAAAAACGGCCAGAAAAAAAGCGAGACAAGGCCGGCGATACCCGCGCACGCAATGCACAAGGATCCAAACACACAGGTCCGGGTATCCAGATCCAGTATGAAACTGACAACAAGACCAACGATCGCAAGAGCGACCGGAACGGCAAACATCAAAATTTGCCAACGTTCTGCAAATGACGACATGGTGAGAAGAACTAAGGTTTCAAGAGACGGAAGGATACCGTCTATTAAGCATACTATGTCTTTAACGTAACTTGTCAAAGCATGCCGAGCCTTGATAATTTGCTACAATCAAGCGCATGCATCCCCTATCCTCCCTAGCGGAAGAACTACGAATCCTGGCACCCCAACGGGCGGCATTATCGAAACTCGGCATTAAAACTGTGGAGGACCTGCTCTATCACTTTCCTGTGCGATATGGCGACACAGCAGAATCAAAATCCATAGGCAACCTCATCGCCGGTGAGACCGCCGTTGTATTCGGCACCATCGCCCGCCTGAAAACATCCAAAGGATTCCGGACAAAGATTGCCATGGCAGACGGGACTCTTTCTGACGAGACTGGTTCCATAAAGTGCGTCTGGTTCAATCAACCCTACATTGCCAAAATGATTCAGGATGGCGAGCTCGTGCGCGTCGAAGGTAAGGTCTCTCAAAAGCGAGCAAAGCCAGCTATAGCGGGGGCGGACATCACTCTGCCAAACAAGCCGGGTGAACTTTATTTTTCCAATCCTAAGATTGAAAAAGTAGACAAGCTTCCAACCGCCGTAGGCGATTCCCTTTTTGGTGAGGCTGGAGCTGTGCATACGTTGTATCCCGTGTATCCAGAGTCACGCGGCATAACTTCAAATTGGATATACCACGCTATTCAGAAGATATTTAAAAGCGGTATTCTCGATACGATTAAGGACCCACTGCCAAGCGATGTACTGAACCGATACAATCTTCCCAGCCTTTCCACCGCCCTCATATGGATGCATGCTCCACAAAAAGAAAGTGATGCCCAGGCCGCTCGCAAACGTTTTGCCTTTGAAGAAGTCTTTTTGATCCAACTTGAACTGCAGAAAGAAAAAAAGGAATGGAAGAAAAATCCTGCTTTTATAATCGAACCAAAGCCCGAACTCATCGAAAACTTCGTAAAGCGATTCCCTTTTGCCATGACCGATGCACAAAGTAAATCTATTAACGAGATCCTTGCGGACTTTAAGGCAGGTCACGCTATGGGCAGACTACTCGAAGGAGACGTGGGCTCGGGCAAGACCGCAGTGGCCGCGACAACGACATTCGCTGCGATCATGACGCGTCCACGCGGACAGGATTATGGATCGCTCCAGGTCGCGTACATGGCGCCAACAGAAATCCTTGCATCCCAACATTTTGAATCATTCATTCAGTATTTCGAGCATACCGGCGTATCCATCGGCCTCATCACAGGATCTGGCTGCCGCAAATTCCCGGCCAAAGTGCCCCAGTTTAAAAACGGCAGCCGGCAGAATTGGACAGACATATCGCGCGCACAGCTTTTGAAATGGGTGGCAAACGGCGAAATACCAATCCTCATCGGCACGCACGCCCTTATTCAAAAAGCAGTACAGTTTAAAAACCTTGCGTACGTCGTGGTGGACGAACAGCACCGATTCGGTACCGCCCAGCGACAAAAACTGGTCCGCAAAGACAAAATCCATCCGCACCTCCTATCCATGACGGCAACACCTATTCCGCGCACCCTCGCCCTCACTATATATGGCGACCTCGACCTCACCCTCCTCGACCAGATGCCGCATGGCAGAAAAGCGATCATCACCGAGGTTGTCACGGCAACAAAACGCGACCACATGTATGAAGCGATGCGCGGACAACTGCGCCTCGGCCGCCAGGCGTACATCATTTGCCCGCGCATCGACGAGCCAGACCCCACTATGGAGAGTGCCCTCATGGCCAAATCAGTAAAGGAAGAGGCCAAGCGCCTGCAAAATAATGTATTCCTTGAATACGTCATCGGCATCCTCCACTCAAAAATGAAAGATGCTGAAAAGGAGCGTGTCATGGATGACTTCAAGCGTGGCAAAATTCATATCCTCGTCGCGACATCGGTGGTCGAAGTCGGCGTGAACGTGCCGAATGCTACCGTGATACTCATCGAAGGTGCGGAACGATTCGGTCTGTCCCAGCTCCACCAACTGCGTGGCCGCGTCGTGCGATCAAACCATCAGGCATACTGTTATCTGTATGCCGAAAGCCAGGGCGACAAGACAATCGAGCGACTCAAGGCGCTCACCACTGCCAAGAACGGCTTTGAACTTGCCGAATTCGACCTGAAATTCCGCGGTGCCGGCGAGCTCTACGGCCGCAAACAATGGGGCGTTTCAGACGTGGCCATGGAAGCGATCAAGAATATAAAGATGGTCGAGGCAGCTCGCAAGGAAGCCCTCGCCCTGGTCGAAGCAGACGACACATTCAGCAGCTTCCCCCTCCTCCAAGCCGAACTAGAGCGCCGCAAAGCACAGAGGATTCATTTTGAATAATCTGTTCTATACTAGATGCATGAAAAAGCTTCACCCCATCTCTAGCGCCGCAATCATTGCTGCGCTTTTACTTGTCCTTATGCCTCTCATGGCCCTCGCACGAGGTGGAGGTGGAGGTTCAGGAGGAGGTGGCGGTGGAGGTGGTTCCGGAGGAGGTGGTAGCTTTCTTCCTTGGCCGTACAATCTCATCGAAATTGCTATTTACATTGGTTTTGTCTTGTACGGAATCTATGTTGCTAAAAAGAAGCGCGAACAGTATCTTGCAAAAGTCGCTCTCACCCACGCACAGCGTGAAATCGCCGAACAAAGCGACGCGGCATGGGACGACCAGCACTTGCAAGCTCATATCAAAAGCACTTTCCTTGTATTCCAGGATGCCTGGTGCAAGTTCGATATGAAAACGCTCGAGAGCATCCTTACTCCTGATTTCTACAAACATATCTATCTTGAGCTCACCGTTCTCCAAAATCTTCACCGCAAAAATGCCATGAGCAACGTCATGCTCGTCGAGGCACATATTACTGACATCTCTGACGATATCGATAACAGCAAAGATTTTTTTCACGTAGACATCACCGGCAGTGCAAGAGACGAGCTCATAGATTCCCAAACAAATAAAGTGCTTTTTACTGAACTTGGTCGATTCACCGAAACATGGACATTTTTCCGCGATGGCAACACATGGAAACTCGGCAAGATAGCCCAGTCGACTGAAAATGCACAGAAAC
>CAYJAC010000002.1:70197-81776 GCA_964368565.1 uncultured Candidatus Saccharibacteria bacterium | reverse complement strand
CCAGCACCCTCAAGCGCTACCGGCCCCATCTTGTCTGACATACCATATTTAGTAACCATGTCGCGAGCCAGGGCGGTTGAGACCTGGAGATCATTAGATGGCCCCGTCGTGAGGTCAGAAAACATCATGCGCTCGGTGACATACCCGCCCAGCGATACCGCGATATCGTCAAGGAATTCCTTGCGAGACTGAAGCTTGCGATCCTCCAATGGTAGATGCAGCACGTATCCTGCAGCGCGTCCTCGCGAGATGATAGAAATTTTATGAACAGGATCAGCGTAATCAAGCACCGACGATATCACAGCATGGCCAGCCTCGTGATACGCAGTAATCTTCTTCTCGGCCTTTGAAAGGATGTGACTCTTGCGCTCCGGTCCGAGCATGACCTTCTCTATCGCTCGAATGAGGTCGTACTGAGATACCTTGGTGCGGTCTTCGCGGGCTGCCAGAATAGCGCCTTCGTTCATCAGTGAATAGAGGTCCGCCCCAGAGAATCCAGGAGTGCGCTCGGCAATAACAACCAGATTTACATCCTCAGCAAAAGGCTTTTTGCGAGCGTGGATTTTGAGAATCTCTTCACGGTCGCCACGATCTGGCAAATCAATAGTGACACGTCGATCAAATCGCCCTGGTCGAAGAAGCGCTGGATCAAGGACATCGGGCCTGTTGGTGGCTGCCATGACGATGACCTTTTCATTTGGCTCGAATCCATCCATTTCAACAAGGATCTGGTTCAAAGTTTGCTCACGCTCGTCATTACCTCCGCCCATACCCACTCCACGACTGCGTCCCACCGCGTCGATCTCGTCGACGAAAATAATTGCCGGTGATGATGCCTTTGCCATCTTAAACAAATCTCGCACGCGCGATGCTCCCACACCCACAAACATTTCAACGAACTCAGATCCTGATATAGAGAAGAATGCTACCCCCGCTTCCCCTGCCACCGCTCGAGCGAGCAGTGTCTTGCCTGTTCCTGGCGCACCCATAAGGAGGATGCCCTTTGGAATAACCGCGCCGACGTCTAGAAACTTCTTTGGATTTTTAAGGAAGTCCACAATCTCCATTAGTTCCTGCTTTGCCTCCTTTGCACCGGCGACATCCTTGAATGTGACGCGAGACTTTTTATCATCAGGATGCGTCATGCGTGCCTTTGACTGGCCGAATGACATGGCCTGCATGCCAGCGCCCTTTACCTGGCGTGAGAGCATCCATACCAAGAAGCCCACGAATATCAAAGGAATGATAAATGGTGCAAGGTTCACCATCCAGTATGCCAATCCTGACGGATCTTTTACGTCGATCTGTACCGCAGCAATCTGCTCTGCCTTTACGCCGTAGTTTACCAGGGTTGCAGTGAGCGCATTGTCAGACTCTTTCTTTGATGATTTTTCTGTGCCGTCCTTGTACGTAGCAGTCAGGGAATCACCATCGATCTGGATCTCTGTGATATTACCCTGTGCAATATCAGTCGAGAGCTCGGACAAAGAAACCTGGACCTTTTCCTGGGACTGGTTCGATACCAGCGCATACACAGCAATCAATACGAAAAATATAATAAGCCCTGATCCGAAACTGCCGAAGAATCGGCCGAGCGGCGTAACAGGTGTTTCCTTCTTGTTCTTCTGCTTTGGTTGTTTTTGAAATTGTGGAGACATAGATGAAATGATAGCATACCGACATGGCGCTCGCCGATAATCGCAAAGCCCGATACGACTATGAGATACTCGAGACCCTGTCCGCTGGGATCGAGCTATTAGGGTTGGAAGTAAAGTCAGTGCGAGTCCATTCAGTCAGTCTCGATGCCGCATATGTGGGTATTCGCGGCAAGGAAGCCTTCCTTATGCAGTGCTCCATCCCTGCATACCAGCCGTCAAATACCCCCAAAGATTACGACCCACTGCGCGTCCGCAAACTTCTCTTAACAAAAAAAGAGATTGCTCATTTGGAGGAATCCGAGGCCAAAAAGGGGTTGACAATAGTGCCTTTAAAGGTGTATAATAAAGGCAAGAAAGTGAAGGTAGATATAGCGATTGTGCGCGGAAAGAAACAATTCGACAAACGCGCATCCATCCAGAAACGGGAAACAGATAGAGACATAGAACGAACCTTGAAACGCGGCGAATAGGCGCCGTCTGCAGAAAATGCGGGCGCGCCACACACAATAATGGGGATGATCGGCCTAGACATGTGGTCCCCTTCCTTTTGTGCGCGATAGAGCACCAGTGACTCTTTAATCCGCTGGAAAAATCAAATGCAAAGAACTCTACTTCTCCATATTTTGGAGCAAAGGACTTTTCATTCGCTTACGCAATAGCCTAAGCGACGTCGGCCTGCTCGCACTTCCGGCGCGGCAGCAACCGGTGTTATAAACCCGGGATAGGATAAAGCTTGCCTAGGCTTGTCCGAACGGCTTCGGCCGCTAGGCTCGGCGCCTGTGCGTTCTGCTGGTCATAAAGCACACCCGCCTAAATCCCCTTCTTAGGGGTAAAGATCCGCTACATCGCGTAGAAACATCAGGAAGAATCATATGCATCCGAGTTCGATTCTCGGCATCTCCACAACAAACAAAAAAGATATCCCTTTCGGATATCTTTTTTGTTTGTCTATCAGAAGAGATGCCGAGAATCGAAAGGCGGAGCGGATGCCGAGCGAGCACGCGAGGCCGCGAGCCGGGGTCGCGCAATTTTGTGAGCGACGGCAAACAAAATATACGTGACCGATTAAGGCATATCCACAAAACTATAATTACCAAAAGTGGTATAATTTTTTTATGGAAAATAATATTCAAGTTAACAAACATATCAATATTTTTTTTATTAATGCAGCCATAGCAATTCTAGTGCCCAGCTCTACTATGTTACTTCTTGCAGCTCTGTTTCCGCAGACTGATTGGTTGATAGCTGGAATTGTATACTTGAGTATCTTATGTCTTCATAGCTTAATTCTATTGGTACTTGCTCCATTTTGGTTTAAAACAGACCGAATTAAGGCAAGAAATCTAACACTTTCTATTATTTTGGTATGGACACTACCCTATCTCACAGGATATATAATTAATTTTTTTGTTTAGAATCGCCTCAGAGCTCTCAAATATCCAATAATGTAGTTGGTTCCAACTTTCATTCACCAAGTCCACAAATTAAAAAATCTCCCCTCGGGGGATTTTTTAATTTGTGGAGATGAGCGAGTCCTGTGGACTCGCGTCCGAGAATCGAAAAGGTTCTCCCCTATTTTCGAGCTTTCCAAGCGAGAAAATGGGAAACCTGTACTGGTCCTGTAAGGACCGATTACACCCTAGTTTGACACTTTTCACACCTTATGTTTCTATGTAGCAAGTTTGGCTTATTTGACTTGGCCTAAAGCCTTTAGTTAGTTGAAGTTTTTAGGCCCAGTCAAACAATAACCTATAGCTCATTTAGCCTCCCATTATGAATGCGAAAAAATTCCTTGCCGATCACGTGATACCCGGATCCAGTCCCTACCCCAAATTCGTCAGCGAAGTTTCGGAGTTGGTAAATGACAGCGCCGCCCTCAACGATAGACAACAGACGTTTGTTCTGGGTCTAGTCCGAGAAGGACCAGGCGAACACTACTCAGACCGACTGATGAAGATTGTCACCCTCATCAACAGCTTCCGTTAATCACTACTTCCCGCCCTATCAAAAGCTCCACCGCGGTGGAGCTTTTTTATTTCTACTGACCAACAACGCCATCAGTCCTTCTAAAAAACCCATCCTTAACAAGAAATGTACACGCTATCAATATGAATGCTACAAAACCTGGAACAGCTAATGAGAGATTTGAATAATCCTGTTCAGCAAAGCTGGCATAAGTGAAGGGTATGGTCCATACAAAAGAAAAGCAAAGAGATACGATTCTTGCCCAATTCTTTCCCTTAAGATATTGCACACCAACCACGATAAGTCCCACGAACACAATAAGGGCTATGATTGCCGTGGTGATTAAAGCCCCCGCTACCCCGTCTCCAAACCCCGAAAAGGCAAAAGCAAGGAATCCAAACACGAAGACTGCTACAGCCGTAAGAAATATAAAAATCGACGAAACGATTACAAGTGGTGATTTTTTCATATAAACAGTATATACCCAACCCATACCAAAAGTATATTTAAAGAAACCCACACCCTACCCGACGCGAAAAAAACCTGTCAATCCAACCGTGCGTACTACTCCTGTAAGGACCGATTCTCATTAGTTTTATAAATTGACATACACCACTAAAATATGTTATAGTTCTTTCGGATTTGAAAACTAAATAAACCCAAAACTCAACTCAAAACGACTGCTTTCAACCATGAAAATTACTCAGACAGTCCGGCGCATCTTGGAACTTGGCTGCGGACTGGACCTTGAAAAGGTCCTTCGCTCCAAGCGCTACGAAGCGCTCTGCCAGAAATCGGAGACACTTCTCAAGTGTCATCCTGTTGGTTCAGACTTAGGAATTGCCCTGCGCGCAGGACATATGGAGTTCGGTCGCCTCGTTAACACGGTCGGCGAACGGATGGCCATCACCGCCGCTCGGGATATTAAGTCTCAGTTCGGCCTAGGCTTGGAGATGCGTCCTCTCGTCCAAATCGTTGGAGAGAAGATAGTCCAAGCCGCCACACGCTGCCTGACGCCTGAAATGAAGGCGATGGCGAAGAAGTGGAAAACAATCGGCGCTGCGGAGCAGATCGAAATGTGCCGCAAGCTCTACACTGACCTCAGATCTACCGAACAAATAAGAAAAGGAGAGCTGACCGTCGAAAGCGCCTGGGCTGGCATCGGTCGGTCCTTCGAAGCCAATCAGTGGGATAACAAGAAAGTGCTTCCCCGCCAGTATGGCCCCTGGAATCCGGATACATGCGTCGCCAATTGTCAGGGCAAAACCCAGATGATCGTCGCGTTCGCTCGTCTCGCAGGAGCCAGAGTCATCACAGTTCATCCGATGATCGATGCCATGCGAACGCTCGGTCATATGCGTCAGCAGGTTTACGACCTGATCACCGACGATATCCGACAGCGCAATATGATCCACATCGACGAGACCTTCACGGCTTCGCTGCAAGGGTTCCTCATCGAGAACGATCACATACAACGGCATTACTTCCACGTATGCGCGGCAGTCGAGCTGTCTGACGGGCGCTGGGTCCTTATCGACTCGCACGCCCTCAACTTCGGAATATTTCCAGACATATGGGATATTCCGTCCGTTGCCGACAAGCTTGATCGCTACAAGAACGTGCTGCCTGGCCTAGAAATCCGAGCTACCGATCACGGCCTGCATAAGGAAGCAACGGCGCGTGCAATACGCAGCGCCCAAAACCTTATTCAGCGCTCGCGTCGGCTGGAAGAATCGATACGGGAGGCTGACTCCCCGCTCGAAATAGCTGACACACTGCTCAAAACCGGCGAAGTATGGTTCATACTGAAACAGATGGATTCGGAAAAACGTGAATTCCGAAGCGGCAACGCCGAATATGACTCGCTTTTCGGCAGGCATGCCTCCCTCGTCTTGGCGGCAGGGCCAGATATGCTCGAAGCAATGAGGGCAACTATGCAACCAGGTGGGGTCGATGCATTCATGGCGAAACGCCGTGACATCATCTTGTCCTCGTATCACTGCATTGCCATCGACGAGCATCGGCACAAAGCTGAAGAAGGAGAAGTCCTCCACCCTCAATGCGATTTTGCCAACGCTGAATACTCGATAGCAATATCGGCTATTAATTCGTTGTCAAAGTTCGATTCGGCGGAAACCCATCGCTTCTTCATGGAATACAGCTTCGATCAGGTGACGCTTAACAACGCCTTGTCGGAATTGGCTTCAGGCTGGTTCAGGAAAACGGACGAAAGCGGTATCGCCATCGGCATGGCCGCGGCTCGTTGTCTACGTTCCCTGCCGATGATGCATCCGCTCTGTCTGAGAAAGCTTAAGATACTCGCCCTCTAATTCACAAAAACAGCAAAGGAAATATGGACAAAAGCAGCCTATCCCCAATCGCTCGCAAGCTCGCTGACGCAGTCGGCGAAAACGGCAGCGTCACCGCAGAACTCAAAAAAGACCCTGCGCTCATGGCAGGTCTCGACGAGTATACGAAGTGGCGCGAAGAAGAAGGGAAACGCATCGGTGGCAAACGTGCCCCAAAAGCCATGGGGCATGAGGTCGGCAAGCTGGTCAAACAGCTCCGCCGGCCGCAACCGAAACGCAAGAAGTAGAGTTGGGTTTAGTTTAGCGCGAACACGCTCCAGCAAGAGCGTGTTTTTTATTATAAAAATCTCCTCACACCCTTACCTAAAACCTAAATATGGAAAACATACCTAACCATTCCTCCCCGCCCGCCCTCGGCGAAAACCCTGTCGCAGGAAAACTTGGATACACATTTTCAAGACTCGCCAAAATCTCATCAAGGCTTGGATCTGTAGTCGAGATAGAAACAGAAGTAGTGCTTATGACAGTGGATACCTCAACTTCCGTAGTAGTCACTTGAACAATAGAACCCACCCTATTTCTATTATTACCACCACTTCGATTCGGCTCCTCTACCACAACCACCGGAACAACTACCGGCGCAACATATACTGGGAGCGATATGGTGTTGGAATCAAGGGTCACCTGTGTCTGCGACAGTGCCCGACCATTCAACACCGCACCCGTCTGTATAACGATCTGCTTTGAGGCGAGAATGTTGCCGTTAAACGTAGAATACGTCCCCAAGGTAACACCGGCAACTCCACCTACCTGCCAAAACACGTTCGAAGCTTGCGCCCCTCCCTGCAGTTGAATCTTGATACCTGTGGGAAGACTGCCTCCACTCGCCACATCGAGGTTTCCAGCGATCTGGAATATCCATATATCATTAGCACCTCCAGATAAAATTACGTCGGTAGGGATAGAAACATCTGTGCTCCACGTATAGAGTCCTGGAGCAAATGTTTGTCCTCCGATGAGTCCAGCAAACAATTCCACACCATCAGGAATAACCCTACCTGCCGCATCAGTATATGCAGTTCCCATATCGAGCACAGCATTATCAATCAGAGTCTTATTAGACAAAGGAGGATTGCCGGCAAAACAGGTAACAGCACCGCTACCCGTATAAGAAGCATCAACGCCGTACATCGTACCAGATATCTCTGAACAAAATACATTATCCATAGCGGCCGCAGTGATTGGACTCGACCCAATGTTACCAGTGATAGATGTTGTGTGACTGCCCGTATTAGTAATTCCCGTCTGAGAGATAATGACGAAGTTACTAGCAGACAATAAATCGACGGTCGCCGGACCGGCTGCGAAGGTTGCTAGAGGTGACAATAAAACCGCAAGACCGAGTGCGACACCTTTTGTGAGATATTTCATTACTATATGGACGCTGCGATGCTTGCTGTATTACAGGAAACTCCTACCTCCCCTCCATTTTCGCCCTCGTCATTGGCCCAAAATATCCCGTCGGTGGCAGACTCGCCAACCTCTGATACGCTGCAAGCGCAGTTTTGGTCAACGGCCCAAAATGTCCTTTTTTGACACCCAGAGGCATTGTGAGAAAACCCTTATTTTCAAGAACAGTCTGCAGCGCAATCACATCATTCCCGCTCATGCCAACAGAGAGTGATCGAGGAAATTGATCCGTGCTGGCAGTCGAGGGTGTAGCGGCCCTCCCCTCGGTGACAAGGTCTGTAAAAACCACACGTCGGTCGTCATACGTATCGTTTTTCTGATTCCATGCACCTTCACAGGTTATGACATTTAAATGTGACAGCCCATCCTTTGATGTAAATACTTCCGTCGCATCGGCGTCACGCGTATACATTTTTATCTCCCGTACCCTGAACGTCAAAACCTCACCCTTATCATTCACAACCTGGACCTCGTCACCAACAACCATTTTGTCGAGATCATAGAAAACAAATTTCACATCATTACTGATGCCAAAGTGGCCGCCGATGACGGCACTTCCAACCTCGCCAGGCTTTGGACCCAGAGCGAACCATGAGACATTCACCGAACCCTCTGATACATCCATTCTGCCGTCAGATGTTATAAGGCCGTCTTCAATAATAGAGTCCACGCCTATTCCAGGTATTTTAAGGCGGACAGGCAATCCCTGAGGCACACTGGAAACTGACCTCACTTCCGAATACGCCAACTGCTGGCTCGGAGGGAACATGGGCATGAAAAACGGTACGATGAACATGCTTATTCCTGCTTATCCGCAAAAACGACAAGCCTTCCTGAATATTTCTGGGCAACCTCGTCCCACTTACCTTCGCAGGTAATTAGGTTTAAATGGGACTTGCCGTCATAAGATATAAATACCTCCTTCGCATCGGCATCCTCTTCAAAGACTCGAACCTCACGTACGACAAATTCAGTAGTCGCACCTTTCTCGTCAATAACATCGATCTTGTCCCCCACCACTACTGAACTCAGATTATCAAATACAGCCGGTACATCATCGACCCATCCAAAATGACCATCGATCACCGCACTGCCAATTTCTCCAGGGCGAGGACCACCTGAAAACCATGCAGCGTTTGTGGGACCTATTGGTGCGTCCAATGAACCGTCGACCTTTACACCAACCCTCTCTAAGTGCGCATCTATGCCTAGGCGCTCTATCCGTATACGAGACGGAAGTTCCGCACGAACAGTTACCCGTGTTTCTGACTTCATCTTAAATGCACCCTCAACAAAAGCCTGCGAGGCCTGCTCTGGAACTATGAAGAAGAGCGCGATCGGCGATAAAGCGCAAAGGATTATGAATGATATAAGGGCGCCGAGTGTGAACTTTGACATGAACTATGAAAGGTTAGCGCTTGCGAGGAGCGTATCCGGTATCAGGAAGGCCTGGAACGAATGCTCCAGTCACTACTACAATTTGTTCAACTACAGCGACTGGTGTAACCGAACAGCCAAAGCCTATGCATGGTCCGCCTCCTCCACCTCCTCCTCGTCGTACCACAGGTACATCAACTGTAGCGGGCACGATCACAGGTGTGATAACGGGTGTAACGACAGGCGTAACAACAGGCGTCACTACCGGAACTACAACAGGTGTCACGACTGGCGTAACAACAGGCGGTGGCGTTACGATAGCAGGACCGCACGACGCGTTCACAGTGACATTTTGTCGTGCCCTTTCGCTACCGTTCACCATTAATCGTGCAACATATGTGCCAGTAAAGCTGGCGCCAGACCCCTCACTGAACGTATGTATGCCTGCACCAGCACCCCACGACACCACTTCTCCGAATATACTGTTGCCGTCCGTATCTTTTTCAAGAGTCTTTGACACGATGCCGTCGCCGTTTACATTCGCCGTAAAGCTGACCACTGCTCCAGGTACAACACAAACAGATTCTGCTGCAAGATTAGCTGTGATAGGAGCAGAGGCTGCTGGAACGATGACAACAGGAGCACACGACGTATTCACTGTTATATCCCTTCGCGCTGCTTCGACACCATTAACTATTGCGCGTGCAGAATAGATACCGCTAAAGCTAGGGTCGAGCGCCTCTGCATATGAATATGTCCCTTCTCCAGGACCCCATGATACTGCTTCACCGTATGAACCATCTCCGTTCGTATCTTTTTCAAGAGACTTCGAGGCAATGCCATCGCCCGTGAATGCAGCAACAAAGGCAACCGTGCTACCTGGAACCACACAGACAGATTGAGCAGAGAGTGTCGTTGCTGGAGCGATCACGGGCGTACTTTGACAGAACTGATCCTGTCGTACCTGATCACCCGTCATGAGGCTTCCGTACGATTCATTATCTGGAATTACCTGAGGAGCGCTTCCATACCATATATCGTACTGAGCAGCACATGTTGGAAGACCCGTCTCAAGAATCACCGTAGAGTTAGGTGCGACATTTGATACGGCGGTACCTTCAAAAAATATCTGCTGTGATTGAGTCGCAATGTTGTACGGTCCAAACATCTTGTACGAAGAGAGACTAAGAGGCACCGAACAAGGAGTGTTATTGATGACGGAGACAGTGATGCGACTGGTCGTCAAGTCAGAATTTTGATTCAAGATCAGCTCCCCGCTCGCCATTGCATCCTTTGCCTGATGGTAGCTCATGTCAGAGCCCGCATCACAGGTCTCGATTGCTGCCGAAGCCGAGTAACCACTGGTAAAGAACGTCATTGCCGACACCAATGTAAGCGAGCACACACCAATGACAGATAGGGTCTTTTTCATTTAATCAGGTTTAATACAGCTTTAATACTCTATAGACGCAGATTCTATGGCTCTATTACAAGGAAGTTTAGTTCTTCCGTGTTAACATAGGTAACAAACAGCCCTATCGCCCGCCTTTTTCTCAACCCTCCAGCCATTCCTATGAAGACCATACCTACCGAGAACAAGGCCGAAAAGCGATTTTCGGTCTGGTTCTTTGCCATAGTCATTTCAATATCGCTCTTATTCACTTTCACTCTGATGGCGTTTATCGCCCCAGACGTGCTTGTGACCGAAAGCAACACAGGATGGGTGTCGTTTACGATTACTTTCCTGTCCGTCCACCTTGCGACTGCATTCTTTGAATTCTTCTTTCACCGATACGTGTTGCATGCGCCTGCGGTGCCATTTTTGGCATACTTCTATACACAGCACACACGTCATCACAACCTCACCCGAATCACTTTTGTTCGTAAAAACGACACGGTGATCAATCGATTCCCTATTATTGAAGAAGAACAGCATGAAGCTTCGTTCTTCCCGTCATACTCGCTTCTAGTGTTTGCAGCGCTCGCGACGGGACCATTTATGCTTGCGCACTACTTCTGGCCTAACGTGCCTATCTTTAGTGCAGGTAATTGTGCGCTCGCATGGTCACTCGTTCTGTATGAGCTTTTGCACGCCCTCGAACACAAACCAGTCGAAAATTGGGAGCCTCTTTTGGCACAGCCCCGTCTAGGCAGATTCTGGCGAATCGTTTATGGATTTCATCTGCGCCATCACGCAGACATACAATCCAACGAATCGATATCAGGATTCTTCGGCCTCCCTATCCCGGACCTCGTGTTTGGAACATGGGTAAATCCGCAGACGCTTTACAGACATCAGGCCCCAGGACGTAAAGAAGAATTTGCTTCACCCCAACCAGTCTGGTTCATTCGGTTGCTCGATCGTTATGCGAAAATGACCATAGTCAAAAGGAGATCCCAAGCCTCGGCCTAAGATCTCCTTTTTTATTATCTACCTTGGGGTGCCTTAAAAATTGCGCGGCGACTAAGCGTGCGCGAAATGTACTGCCACATAAATAACTGCCATACCAAGAACGGTAGCAATCGTAGTCCAGTACGTCGGATGGTTGTGATGACTCTCAGGCAAGAGGTCGCTCGCACCTATATAAAGGAAGAATCCACAAAATACAGCGAGGATGATACCGAGGAATGAATCTGGAATGGTAAAGAGGAACGTTGACGCTATACCAAGAACCGGTGCTATAGCATCCATGGCGAGCCACTTCATTGCGGTCTTCTTTGTTCCCCCATTGCGCAGAATCATGGAAACCGTATTAATACCGTCAGAAAAATCGTGTGCTAGGACCGCAGCAGCCACAAC
>CAYJAC010000002.1:23974-70097 GCA_964368565.1 uncultured Candidatus Saccharibacteria bacterium | reverse complement strand
AAACCGTATTAATACCGTCAGAAAAATCGTGTGCTAGGACCGCAGCAGCCACAACAGCACCAACGGCTGGAGACACATGGAATGCCACACCCACGGCCACACCGTCGAGAAAACTATGGAAAGAAAGACTCCCCGCCCCGAACGTACCACGTTTGTCACTATGAGCAATAGCGTGATGATCGTGACCTTCCTCATGGCAGTGTTTGAAAAAAGTACGATCAAGCACAAGGTACAGGACAAATCCTGCAGCAACGGCAAGAAGGATTGTTTCTGAGTCAAAATAATGCCCTCCCATCTCTAGTGCTTCAGGCAAAAGATCAAAGAATGCCACACCAATGAGTGCGCCGGCACTGAAGCCAAGTACGAGGTGTAATTTATCGCTCCACTTTATCGCCAGAAATCCGCCAAGAAGAGTAGCTACGAATGCGCCGATGGCTATAAGGGTAAGTGTCATTGTTATTTTAATTGACCGCTAGTTTAAAAAATAAATATTGCAGCGCGACAGACTGTGGGACAGTGTCAAAAGTCATCATATTCTAGTTGCAAATCATTTGCAACTAGAATATGATGGTTTTTATGCATAAAGGCAACCACAAACCAAAAACAATAAAGCTCGATAAGGCACAGGAAAGGCTTTATTTTGGTGTGTACATCCGCAGCAAAAATAATAAGAAAGTAAGAGTGACCGACGCTCGCGTAAACGTACTCTCTGCCCTTTCAGAAATCTATAAACCAGTTTCCATCAAAGAACTTGCCCTATCCGTATCGGTAAAGGAACATGATACAAGCACTCTATATCGAACCCTCGATACGCTCGTAAAAATCGGCCTCGTGCATAAAATCGCAACCAATTCTGGAGAAAGCCTGTATGAAACAACTATTGGGAGACACCATCATCACCATATTACCTGCACCGCATGTGGCCTCCTTGAAGATATGGATATATGCGCACCCCTTCCCTCAAAAGCGATCCTAAACTCAAAAGGATTCGCGACTATGACCAACCATAGCTTTGAACTGTTTGGCATATGCAAATCGTGCGCGAAGCCGTAATATAGAAACATGATTAAATCATCTATTGCGCTGTGGATTACACTGCTCGCATGTGTGGCGGCGCCCGTACATGCCCAGGAAATTATTGAAGACAAACAAGAGACAGTCAAAGCCAAAGTCACCGAAGTGGTGAACACTAAGACAGAAATTATCCCTGGCACAGATACATCTCATACCGTACAGATATTGCGGATCGAGGTACTCGAGGGCGAGATCAAGGGCAGAATCATAGAACTAGATAATGACTACGGCACCCTAGAGAAGGGAGACAAATTTTATCTGCGTCGTATAGTGCCCTGGGATGGCGGACAGGAACTGTATTCAGTAGCAGAACCATACCGCACCCCCGTACTCATGTGGCTTGCCGTGCTCTTTGTTGCACTCACTATTATATTCGGAGGCAAACAGGGTGTGCGCGGATTACTCTCTCTTTTTGGCAGCTTTCTTCTCATCGGCTTTGTACTCTTGCCTGCAATGGCAAAAGGATACTCCCCTGTCTCGGTCTCTATCGGCGTGTCATCTCTAATTATCATCCTCGGATCATATGTGACCCATGGATTCAACCGGACGACAACTGCAGCTGTTGTGGGCATGATTGCTACGGTTTCGTTCATCGGTCTCTTTGCCCATTTATCTATACATGCCACCGGCCTCACAGGATTTGAAAGCGATGAATCAACCTACCTCCACTTCAATTCACGCGGGACAATCGACCTAGCAGGACTTCTTCTCGGTGGTATCCTCATCGGCCTGTTGGGTGTGATGTACGATGCGGCAATCGGCCAGGCAATATCGGTCGAGGAACTCCACCGTGTCGCTCCCCATATGTCACGTAAAGCGATATACAAACGCGCCATCCGCATAGGTCGTGAACATATCGGCGCGCTGGTAAATACCCTGGCCATCGCATATGTGGGTGCGTCACTACCTCTCCTGCTTTTGTTCTACATATCAAATGAGTCCGCCATGGTTATCATGAACCGCGAAATATTCTCGGCCGAGATTGTACGAACACTTGTTGGATCAATCGGACTTATACTCGCCGTACCTATAACGACAGTCATCGCCACATGGATGCTTATAAAAAAGACTGACACAAAAATAGCCGACAAAAAAGTATTAGACGAAGAACGCGAGGCTCTGGAACATGCTGGACACCATCATCACTAGACACTTTATTGGCCTAGAATAAGGTTTTATTACTACTTGACAAAGTAGTAATAAGTGCTATAATAGTATATGTAATCCTGAAACTCAACCCAACTGTCAGCTAATAATCCGTATATACCATGTCCTTCATTGCATCAAAACACGTCACCAACATCCTTGAGCGAGTCCTTCCCCTCACAGTCGAGGAGGCCGCACGAGTTATGTCAGCCGAAAAGGCCGAAAGTATCCAGGACATCCTGGAGAAATACGGGGTTCCGAAAGGAACCCAGGCCATCCGGTTTAACACTGAAACTGGAAAGGAAGTGATCGTGATAAGTGAGGAAGATATGGGGTGTCAGCTTGCTCCTGAAGTTCACCCCGGCGCTTACGCGTTCTAAATAACCTCACCCCCCCATCAAAGTCCCGCAACTAACCGTTGCGGGCACTTTTTTTGTGGAAACAACTAGAATTGCCCAAACATCGAAAATATGCTTAAATCATCAGACATGGCAAAAGACCGAACACGTATAAACCACATGATTAAATCGCCGCAGGTCCGCGTTATCGGACCTGAAGGCGAGAACTATGGCATCCTCAACATCAGTGAGGCGCTCCAAAAGGCGCACGATGCTGGCCTCGACTTGATCGAAATCTCCCCTAACGCAATGCCTCCTGTGGCAAAAATCTCTGACTACGGTAAGTTCGCCTATGAAGAGAGCAAGAAGGAAAAAGCCGCAAAGGCAAAGTCACACGTAATCGAACTCAAAACCCTTCAGGTCAAAATCGGTACTGGCGACCACGACCTTGGACTCAAAGCCAAGAAAGCTTCGGAATGGCTCAAAGAGGGTCACCGCATCAAGATCGACCTATTCCTCCCGGGTCGTTCTAAATACATGGATCCTAAATTCCTCGAAGAAAGGCTTCAGCGTGTCCTTACCTTGATCACGGAAAACTTCAAAATCGCTGAAAAACCTACAAAAAGCCCCAAGGGACTTACTATTGTTATAGAAAAGGCCTAAAAGACTGGACAAAACAGCGGAATCTGTTAGACTATCCCCTAACAGCCCGGGACTCATATGGGCTCTTATTTTTTCTCAAAAAGTCATGAAGACTAACAAATCATACGCAAAGAGGCTCAAGGTCACCAAGAACGGCAAGATTCTTGCACGACGCCCTGGCCAGAACCACTTCAATGCAAAGGAAAGTGGCCGATCACAGATCAAGAAAGGCACATTGACTGTCTTTCACATGACTATGAAGGACAAGTCTCGCTTCCTCAACGGAATCAAATAATTTAATTAACCGAAACCACCATGGCACGAGTAAAAAAAGGAGTAAATGCGTTGAAGACGAGGCGAAATATCCTCAAGGCAGCTAAAGGCTTCCGTTTCCGACGATCAACCAACGAACGAGCAGCGTACGAGGCTATCTCACACGCAGGTGCATCTGCTTTTGCTCACCGCCGCGACAAGAAAGGTGATCGACGTCGCTTGAATATCACAAAGATTAACGCCGCTCTCGACGCAAAGGGCATCTCATACTCAAAGTTCATGGGAACAGTAAAGAAGATGGGTATTGCAGTAGATCGCAAGATCCTCGCCGACATCGCTCACAACAACCCAGAGACATTCGACAGGTTCGTCGCTCAGGTTAAATAAGACAAAGAAAAAACCACCACTCGGTGGTTTTTTCTTTGTCTTTATGACGAAATCTATGATCCCAGCACATGCATCTCGCTCATCGCACGGGTAAGCGCCACATACATGAGGTCTTTTTGAATCTTCTCCTCTTCTCTTTTTTGCTCATCCGAAAATGCACCGTCAGCAATTTTGATTACCCCTCCCTGTGGCATCCCAATCAAACAAGTAATGTCGAATTCGACACCCTGAGTTTCGATCATCGTCGCCACGCGAACCGATGGATTGTCTTTATATGCCTGGTGGTAGAATTCAATATCGGCAGCATTGGCAAATATGAGGCCAATCATCTTACTCGGATTCCTCTGGATTAGATCGGAAACGTATACCCTCGCAGCCGCTTCATCAACCGCCTTCTCGACCACCTCCGGCCCATTCTTTATTCCCTCTGGAATCTCTACCGTATACCCCAGCCCGCGGATATATTCGAGTATCTGCCGCGTGTTTCGGTACACCTTGTGAAGCCTGACATTTCGATCGAGCGGCACTACCTCGCCTATCTGTTCCCACGATCTGATTGTGCCGCGGTATACCTGCTGGGCCATGTCGCCCACAAATACCGCCGACATGGTTTCTTCGGACAGACAGCTTTTGAGGACAGCGAGCTGTTCGGGCATATAATTTTGGAACTCGTCGATGATCATCAGCCTGTATTCAACTGGTATCGTCCTTTTTATTGGCGAATACTTGCCGTTCTTGTATGACTGGTAGTTTCGAATGACTTTTACACCACCCTCGGTCTTGTGCAGGGCCTTCATCAGCAAAGTCAGGTCGATACGATCAACAATGCCCCTCTTTTTCTGTTCGAGCCAGAGCGTTGCATGTGCAAACGGCAGCTTTTTATATACCTGGTCAAGATATGCAGCATAATTCCCTGCCCACTTCGGCAAACTAGCCCCGCGCAGAATTTTTAACTTTTCATATTCAAATGTTTCAGCACCTTCACCAGACAGGGCGAGCGTGGGCACATATTTCACACCCTTGAGGTCGAGAACCTCATCCGCCCATTCAAAAAATGTTGTGATCCTCACCCTGTTGATTCCGAGCTCGGGCAAGAGATGCGAAAAGTAGTCCTTGGTACCATTGTCTTGCACGAATACGATCACCGAATTGTCGTGATACAAATGGGAGCTGTCCGGCGACTGGATGAGATATGCCACACGATGCAGAGCGAGCGTGGTCTTGCCCGATCCTGCGGGACCAGAAATAACAAACGAGCCTTTATGATGTGCACGAATGACGGCGTCCTGCGCCTTTTCCATAAGCGAGACAATTTCCGGCAGCATGAAACCCGATTTCCTTGATGCGAGGTGTTCCTGATGGACAAGCTCGCGTGGAGAGTCGACGGATTCGATGGCGAAGAAGATTACTTTACCGTCAATGATCATATATTGCTCCTTCTTTATCATCATGGCCTCCTCGACCGATCCGTTCGGCAGTCTGTATGTCACCTTGCCCGGACTTTCAAAACGCACTGAGGAGACCGGCGCAACCCACGAGTATATCCCCTCCTCGATAAAGGAATGCTTTGCAAAATATAAAGACCGCTGCTTGCCTGTCTTTTTGTACACCAGGTCGCACTTCACAAAGAATGGCGAGCCAAAGAGCTTTGAAAGCTCGATCAGGCGTTCCTCGGTATAGGCGCGCAGGTTGAGATAGACCATGCGGTCGTCGTTCTCGAGGGCTTTCACTTGCGAACCGGTCTTGGTGGCAAGTCCCTTGATGCGGCCTTTCTCGACCTCGATCTTCGACTGGACCTCGCCGACTTTCGTCTTGAGACCCTCCAAAAGTGCCGATTTATCTTGTTTCATAACGTTAGTTGATTATACCTGCACCACCCTACTTCCTATAAATAAGATAAAACCGCCATTCCTGGCGGTTTTAACTACAGAACGCATTCCCTACGAGGGAATTGTTTAGTAATGCTCTATGTTTATATTTCATAGGTAGAAATATTTATACCATACCCCTCATAGAACGCAAGGTGTCGATTAAAACAACTCGTATGCCTTATTCTTTTCCTGAACGATAGCATCGACACCCACCTCTGCGCGCAATCGCTGAGCAAGGAATGATGACGACTTGCTCTCGCCCATGGCTACGAATACCCTTTTCATTTTTGGCATGGTATGCGACACAAATTCGACAAGGTTATTTGAATCCTTGTGAGACGAATAGCCGGAAATTTTTTCAATGTGGGCGCGAACCTTTACCTTTTCACCTTCGATAACAAGATTGGAAACATTTTCCTCAATCTTTCGTCCAAGGCTGCCAGGAACCTGGTAACCCACGACGAGCACGGTAGCATTTGGATCTTCTAAATAGAATCTCTCGTGGCCAAGCACTCGCCCACCAACAGACATCCCGGAGCCTGCGATAATAATCTTTGCACCTTTCAGGCTGTGTATCGCCCTCGACTCGTCGGGATTACGCACCATGCGAAGCCCCGGGAAATCAAAGATATCGTCGCCGGCCATGATTGCATCCTGGACCGTTTTATTAAAATTCTCAATATGAGTCTTATATATTTCAGTTACTTTGCTACCCAGTGGCGCATCGACAAACACAGGAACTGCCGGCAGCTGATGCTTTTCAACGAGGTTATTTACCTCATAGAGTAAAACCTGTGTACGCTCGAGCGAGAATGCAGGAATGACCACGGTACCTCCCCGCTCTAACGCTTCGACAAGGATACGCTTCAACTTTGCATCGCGCTCATCCTTTGGTTCATGGTTCCTATCACCGTACACGCTCTCAATAACCATATAGTCTGCGTCGGTAACGTATTCAGTATCGCGCAGTAGCGGCGTAGGTGAATTACCCAGGTCGCCGGTAAAGGCAATCTTCTTTTTGCCATCTTCGGTCGTTATTGTAATTTCAGCAATTGCCGAGCCTAGAATATGGCCTGCGTCCTTGAGATAAAAAGAAATGTTTTTTGATATGACAAAATCCTCGCGATATGGAACTGTCTTCCATAGAGCCAGGGCTTCGTATATATGATTCTTTTCATAGAGAACTTCATAACCATTATTCTTTGCCTCACGTGCAAGAAGCATTTGAGCATCCTCGAGCATGATTGAGGCGAGCTCCTTTGTTTCAACAGTCGAATAAATAGTTCCAGCAAAGCCTTCTTTAACGAGCTTAGGAATACGACCTATATGATCCATATGCGCGTGAGTGACGACCAGATGCGAGATATCGGCGGCATTGTATGGAAAGGCGTCACGATTCTCGACGGACTGCTCCTTCGAACCTTGGACAAGTCCACAATCAACGAGAATTTTCATATCAGGCGTACTCAGAAGGAAATTTGCACCTGTCGCATTGCCGATTCCCCCACAGCCTGTCAGTGTGTAGCCTTTCATATTATTTGATTGCCGAAATAGTTTTTTTATAAATACCAACAACAACTGATGTGCCAAGAAGATCCATGACAAGGTCGAGCATTGTATCTGGCCAATAGCCCACATCGCCAAGAGAATTAAATTCTAAAGCGAGCTCGAGAAATTCCCAAGCAACCCCGACGGCAAGGGTATAGAGAAAAAGGTTGCGAATATTCACGAATGGCCCAAGAAAGGCTCCGTATGAAGTTCCTGTCACCCAAAGCCCAAACAGAGCCACCCATGCCCCACCCATAAAATGCATCGGTATGTCGTACCATTCGGTTGTTGAATAATAGTCTGAGAGAGCACCAATCCAATGCAAGACCGCAATGAAAACCATAAGAGCGAATGATGGAAGAAAATATCGATTCCAGAACATGCTTTGAATTGTATCACTGATCTCCATGGGAGATAAGTTGGATATAGTCGCTCCGCTCCCTATCCAACTAAAAACACCCGCTTTCGCGGGCGTCCTTAGGGGGTTATTCAAAATATTGTCCCTAGGGTTACCTAGGTGGGTGACCGCAGATGAGATGCCGAAGCATTCACCGATGTGAGTCTCCCTAAAAAAAATTTATAGAGTTAATATTTTGAATAACCCTACTTCCCATTATAGGGCGGTCTCCCCTCTGCGCAACGGTGGATAACATATACGAAACGAAAAAGATAAAGAGTAAAATTCCTCACAGTGATTTACTTGCAACACATTATCCAATACTATTGACATAGCATAAAAATGTTTTAATATAATATTTAGAAAGTCTGAGAGAGGTGGACCTTAGTGCTTTATAGAGCTCTAAAATCTGCCTCGCTCCGACACGTCGGAAAACAGGTTGAATTATGAAAACGTATAGTTACCTCCGCCGTATTGCTACTACCACCTTAATCCTCCTTGGCTTCTGCACTGCTGGCGTCCAAGCAGCAGAAACCAAGAAGCCACATGTGCCCTTGCCCATCGTGTTCACAAAAGCAGAAGATCTCCCCTGCCTTGTCCTCGAGAGGGACATCGCCATCATTATCGGTGCTCAGCCCGCGGCAGTGACACGAATGAACCTTGTCGCCCTACGCAAATCGGACAGACAAGTGGTTCCGAAAGCGCTCGCCGACAATGGCTATACCAGAGCTACCGACCTTCAGGAACGTGCGTTCCGTGTATCGATTAAGCAGTTCGGGGCATCAGATCTTGAAAGTCGCGTTAAAGCTGTCGGCAAGGATCTGAATGTTCCGGTTACTACGATTATTGTGGCAAAAGCACCTAAAGATGACGGTGCGGGCAAAAAGCCTCCGCTGAAATCAGGTAAATAGCTACAAAGTAGCCAAGACACTAGTCGAGACCCCATTCACCAGAGTGAGGGTCTTTTTTATGCCAATCTGTAAGATGGTGTCGTTGACAAACGTTGTTATTTATGTAGTATTTGAAATGCTGCTCTTTGATTTTTCGCAGTTCCACCCCGCCTTTCCAACCCTGACAGAAATTTCCACATGAACAACAAACGTCTCCTCCCAGGGCTCGTCATGAGCCTCATCTGCGTCGCGCTTATGGCGACTGTTTCCTACGCTGTTCCGAATATCATTAATATCTCGGCACGAGCAAACTCGACCGGCCTTATCACTGGATTCGTGATCGAAGGATCACAGGCAAAAACCGTGCTCATTCGCGCGGTTGGTCCAGCCCTCGCCGATCCAGTGTTCAAGGTCACCGGGACCATCCCTGATCCTCAAGTGGTCGTATATAACTCCCAAGGCGTCGTTCTCGCAAGAAACGATGACTGGGCCTCGACCAATGAGAACAAGGCTAATGCCCGCGATGCAGGAGCCTTCCCTATCGCCGCCGACAGCAAGGATGCGATGGTGGTGCTAAGTCTCCCGCCTGGCGCCTACACAGCCGTCGTGCAACCGTCAGACAAAGATCCACGAACAGGTGTGTGCCTGATCGAGGTCTATGATCTATCGTTTGCTCGCCAGCAGAACCTCAACAGTCGCCTGGTGAATGCGTCGATCCGCATGATTGGGATCGGCTCGGGTAACAACTCGGCCATTGTCGGGGTAGTATTCGCAGGCGACGGTGCCCAACAGCTCCTGGTTCGTGCCGTGGGACCAGCACTTGCACAGTTCGGAGTTACAGGGGTAATGACAGATCCCAAGCTGTTCGCCTACAGCACTCAAACCACCCCAGCGACCCTCCTCGGTCAAAATGACAACTGGTCATCAGGCAGTGCTACGGCGTCGACATTTGCAACCAACGGGGCGTTCCCCCTTCCTGCAAACTCGACCGATGCCGCTCTGGTTATACCAGTAGAGGTCCGCGGAACTGTGAACCGAACGTTCGTTGTCGAAGGCACAGGTGCCTTTCTCGCCGAACTGTATCTGTTTCGATAACACAAGACCCGCTCCATTTAATGGACGCGGGTCTTTTTATTATTTATTCTGTTTTGCCGTCCATATTCACGTCGTAAAGGATTTTTTCTTGAACGTGACGATAATCGATGACCTCGTCTTTCTTAAACCAATGAGGTATCTCCATATCTGCCTCTGCAGGCGAACCCGAAGCATGGATCAGATTACGCACCGCCCTCGTATCTATATCTGACATCTGATATGAATCGAGAACAAAATCACCGCGAATTGTTCCAACATCAGACGAGAGAGGTTCGGTCGAACCGACGATTTTACGCACAATAGCGACCGCATGCGCGCCTTCCAAAACTATAGCGACAACAGGACCGCTCGTCATATAGCGCTTAAGCTTATGCAAAATAGCATCCGCGACTTTCAAAGGGTCATTACCTACTGGATGTGCACTGCCTTTGCTTGTATATGCCTTTATAGATTTTTCTCCCACACTCTTTTTCCAAACAGGATCCAAAGTATAGTGGCTTTCAACAAATTCCGCGGTCGGCTGCACCATTTTCATAGCGACAACCTTGAGACCAATCCGTTCAAATCGGCCGATGATCTCACCCACGAGTGACCTCTGCACTCCATCTGGCTTTACCACCGCGAGCGTCCTTTCCTTTTTTGGATGCATGTCTTGAATATGATTATGTAAATAAAACTGCCGCTATTGGGTAAGCACCTCGCAACCGTTTTCCGTGATGACAATCGTATGCTCGAAATGGGCACTGTTTTTACCATCTGCTGTCCGATAGGTATACCCGTCCTTATCGAGTACGATTTTTTCCGTACCCAAGTTTACGATAGGCTCGATGGCAATGACCATTCCAGGGACCAGTTTGTCGCCTTCGCCTGCAATGCCGTAATTGGGCACATACGGATCTTCGTGCACTTTATAGCCAACCCCATGCCCAGCGAGCTCCTCGACGATTCCATAGCCTTTGGGGCCTATATAGAGCTCTATAGCCTCGCCTATGTGGCCTGTAGAATTGCCACCTTTTGCTGCTTGTATACCTAGACCCAGGGCATGTTTAGTATCCTTCAAAAGCTTGGCTGATTCGGCATCTATCTTGCCTACAGGTAATGTCACCGCGGCATCGGTAATGAGACCCTTATGAACAAGACCGATATCAATAGCAACCACATCCCCCTCCTTTAAAATATATGGTTTTTCATTTGGAATACCGTGAACAACAGCATCATTTACCGACACGCAGAGCGATGCGGGAAATGGTCTCTTTGCACCGTACGGTTTGTAATTAAGAAAGGCAGACTTGTCCCCTCCTTCAGCAATCAAACGCATTGCAGCGTCATCGATATCCTTTGTTGATACGCCCGGTACAACCATCTTTGAAAGCTCGCGTATGATAAAGGCATGGCGCTTGCCTCCTTCGCGCAGTATTTCTATATCAGCAGGTGTCTTGATCTTGATAGCCATTGAATAGTGGTGCCCTAGAGTCCGAGTGCTTTTACGATATCTGAATGGACTTTTTCAGGCGGCTGATGTCCGTCGATAGAAATGAATTCCACGTTAGGACTCTTTCTAAAATAATTGACCGAGTGGATAATATCCGTCTCGAATGCGCGCAACCTCTCTGCAATCTTTTCCTCCTTGTCGTCATGTCGACCGCGCTTTAAAAGGCGTGTCTTTACCTCTGGCACTGGTACATCCAGGAATATAACGTAAGGCTTTTGTTTATTGCTATAAAGTTGCATAGCAGAGTCGAGGATAGGAGCCTCCTCGGGACGCCGGGCAACACCATCAAATATGATATGTTCCTTGCCTGTGTATTCATCTATAAGAAAGCCTGTCCATACCCAAATCGGTATAAATGCTCCCAACAGCTTGCCTTCGCCCAGAGTCTTCTTGACCATGGCCGCACTGTAGCTGCCACCTGTCATAAACTTGCGCAATCGCTCGCCCGTTTCAACATAAATCGATTTGATTGAAGGATCGGCCTTCTTAAGGGCTTCCATGAGCATGGTTGATTGAGTTCCCTTGCCCGAGCCCGCCCTCCCGAAGAAAACACATGTAATTTGTTTCATGCCCCTAGTCTACCCGAATCAGGAAAATAGAAAAGCCCTTTGCTCGACGCAAAGGGCTTTGTCTAATCGAGATTATTTAGTATTCTCGCATCGATACCTGTGCATCGAGCTTCTTTACAACGTCGAGTACAACCGAGACCACGATAAGGAGAGCCGTACCTCCAATAGCAATAGTTGTGATTCCTGAAATCGATTTAAGGATGAGGGGAAGCACTGCAATGATACCCAAGAAGAGTGCGCCCACAAGAGTAATACGAGTAACAATCTTTGAAAGATACTCTGCAGTAGGAAGTCCTGGGCGAACGCCTGGAATGAATGCACCTGACTTCTGAAGGTTTTCAGAGATCATTGTAGGATCGAAAGTCACTGCCGTGTAGAAGTATGTGAATACGAATACAAGGAGGAAGTAAAGTGAGTTGTAGTACCAAGCATTAGCGAGGAATGCGTTTCCAAGCGAACCGATGTGCGCAAGAGTTGCATGTGTCGATGCAGTAAAGAAGTTAAAAATCATCTGAGGGAAAAGGAGGATAGAGAGAGCAAAGATGATCGGAATAACTCCGGCCTGATTAAGGCGCAACGGGAGGTATGTTGAAACGCCTCCGTATACTTTCATACCACGAACCTGCTTTGCATACGTCACAGGGATCGGACGCTCCGCCTCTGTTACGACGACAACAGCATAGACGATGGCGAGTGCAAGGGCGATAATAGCGATATATACAGGAAGCTGGGCCGGATTGTATGACTGAAGCGCACCAATAATACCCTGAGGGAGGCTGGCAACGATACCCGCAAAAATAATGAGAGATGTTCCGTTTCCAAGGCCGAACTCGCTGATGAGTTCGCCAATCCACATGAGGAGTACAGAACCTGCCGAGATCACAAGCACGTTAAGGATAAGTGACAAGAGTGTGAGATCAGGAATGATCCCCTGCTTCTGGAAGATGATGATGAAGCTAAAAGCCTGAAGGAGCGCGAGAGGAATCGATAGTCGGCGTGAGTACTGAGAGAACTTTGCCCTGCCCGCCTCACCCTCCTCCTGATACATAGCCTTCATTGAAGGAGACATAATCGTAAGGAGCTGCATGATGATCGATGCAGTGATGTATGGTCCGACACCGAGCATTACGATAGAGAGATTTGCAAGGCCGCCTCCAGAGAAGACGTTCAAAAGCCCAAAGAATTGACCTGTTGCACCGCTCGCAAAGAGGCTGGCGAGTTTTTCAACATCAATACCTGGAATTGGAATCGTGGTGAGCAGTCGAAATACTATGAGAGCGAGGACCACGAAGAATATCCTCTTGCGGAGGCTCTTGTCGCGGAATATGTGAGAGACCTTGCTTACGAATGCGTTCATGTCAGTGATATTAGCCCTAATAATAATCCTTTGTGATAGCGAAACATCCCGTTTTGGCGGGATGTTGGCGCTTAAGCGTGAACTGTACCGCCGGCTTTCTCGATCGCCGCCTTTGTGGATGCCGAGATCTCGACTCCAGAGACTGTGACCTTCTTTGTGATTGAGCCTGAATTCAAAATCTTTACTCGAGGGAAGTTTCCTTCTGTTCGCTCGACGATTCCCTTCTTGACGAGTGTTGCTGGCTCTACTCGCTCGCCGTCCTTGTAACCCTTTTCAATGGCTGACAATGGAACTACGATAACGTGCTCCGCGTATGACTTGAAAGAATTCTTTCCTCGTCCTCGCATCTTTGGCACCTTCTTGATGAAATCTCGAAGCTCTGGGCGCTTCTTGTGACCAGATCGTGAGTCCTGTCCCTTTGTTCCTCGGCCAGAAGTCTTGCCGCGCTTTCCTCCGCGACCCACCTGGGCTGCTTTGTAGTTAGGCGTCTTCCTCTTTAGATCGTGAAGTTTCATATAATATTTGTTACTTAAGCAGCCTTCTTCGATGAAGTAGGTCGGGTAAGGTTGAGTCCCTGAAGCGCGACGATAGTTGCGCGTGCAATGTTGAGCTTGTTCTTTGATGGAGAGACAATCTTTGCTGCAACATTAGTGAGGCCGGCGAGTTCGAGTACAGTTCGGCAAGCCGATCCAGCTACGAGTCCTCGGTCCTTTACAGGTCGGATAGTGATTCGTGCAGAAGCATACTTTGCAGACACTTCGTGAGGAATAGACATCTCCTTGGTCGTATTGATCTTGACCATGTTCTTCTTAGCGTTTCGAGTAGCCTTGTCGATAGCAAGTGCTGTGTCGCCTGCCTTGCCGAGTCCTACGCCCACAAGACCCTTTCGATTACCTGCGACGAGAGCCACAGAGAAAGCGAATCGTCGTCCGCCAGAAACGGTTCGAGATACGCGTCGGATGTTGAGCATGACGCTGTCGTACTCAGGCTTTGCGCGAGGAGCGCGAGAATCAGGCTTTCGTCCACCTGTTCGGCCTCCTGGTCGTCCACCTCCGCGAGGAGCACGATTGTCGAAAGCACCCGGAGCCTGAGTTGCAGGAGCCGTTGTTGCTGCGACTGGTGCCGCTGCTGCCGTATTAGTTGCTGTTGTTTCTGGATTCATATAATAAGTTAGAACTTAAGTCCGCCTTCTCGTGCGCCGTCTGCAAGAGCCTTAACGCGACCCTTGTATCCGAAGCCACCTCGGTCGAAAATCACAGCCTCTACCTTGAGAGCGAGGGCCTTCTTTGCGATCTCCTTTCCTACTGCAAACGCAGATTCTGATTTCTTGCCCTTTGATTCAAGAGAAGAAGCAGCAACGATAGTCTTTGCAGAATCATCATCGATAAGCTGCGCATACATGAACTTGTTAGAGCGAAATACTGCAAGGCGTGGCATAGCAGCAGTACCCGAAATCTTTGTTCGGATCTTGACGTGTCGTCGCACTCGCTTCTGCCTCTTAATGTTTGGATTAGCCATATAGTTAGATTAATCGGATTATGCGGCTTTCTTACCCTGCTTTCGCCTGATAACTTCGCCTTCGTAGCGAATACCCTTGCCCTTGTACGGCTCTGGCTTCTTCAAGGTTCGGATCTTTGAAGCGAATTCGCCTACAGCCTCGTTTGATACGCCGCTGATAGTAACAACGTTCTTTTCTGCAGTGACCTTGAGGCCAGCTGGGATAGGAAGTGAGATAGGATGTGAGAAACCAAGAGCGAGGTCAAGCTTTGTTCCTTTTACATCTGACTTGAAACCGATTCCTTCGATGATGAGCTTCTTTGAAAAGCCTGCGGTTACGCCCTTGATCATGTTCTTGAGGTGAGAAGCGTATGTGCCGACAAGCATGTAGTCCTCAGGTCGCTTGAGAGATACAACAACAGTACCGTTCTCGATCTTGAAGTCGATTCCCTGCTTGAAAGCTCGAGAGAGCTCGCCCATAGGACCCTTTACAGTGATAGTACCCTTGTCTGATGTGACAGTGGTCTTCTCTGGTATTACGATTGGTTTTTTTGCAACGCGTGACATAGGAGTTTTGTTATTAAAAAATATTACCAGATCTGAAAGAGTACTTCGCCGCCGACCTTTTGGTTACGCGCCTCGTCGTCCGAAAGGATGCCTTTTGGAGTAGAAACGAATGTCGATCCGAAGCCCTGCTTTACCTGATGGATCTCAGAGTAACCCTTGTAGAGTCGCTTTGAAGGCTTTGAGACGCGCTTTACATCATTGATGCGAGCGACACCGTTTACATAAATAAGGCTAACCTCGAGAGACTTCTGTACGCCCTTGCCCTTCTTAAGAGCTGGCTTTACATAACCCTTGCGAGCGAGAGCCATAGCTACAGACTCGGCGAAATTCGAGTGAGGCATGGTAATAGACTCCTTGCGTGCAGCGGAGCCGTTCTTTAACTGAATGATGAGATGTGAGATTGAATCTTGCATGTTGTTTAGCGTCTAGTTCGCGGCTGTGGTGGTTTGTACTTTCACCCGCGCCCTACTGCCTAAATAATAATGTCTACCAAGACGATTTCTTTATACCTGGGATAAGGCCATCGTTCGCGAGCTCGCGGAAGCAGATTCGGCACACGCCGAAGTCTCGCATAAATCCGTTCTTGCGGCCGCAGCGGAAGCATCGTCGTACAATTCGTGACGAAAACTTAGGCTTCTTGTTTGCTCGTGCTATTACTGATGTTTTTGCCATTTTTTCCTGGTGTAAATAAAAAAGCCTCGAAAAAAGCTTGTGTGGGCATACTAGCAAACGTTTTACCGACTGTCAAACACTCTCCTTTCGGTGTACTGCGCCTGTCTAGGGTCCAGGTCGTTTTGGTGGACAAAACGCCTTCCCTCCTTACAGGAGCTGTCCACTCATTGGGTATTTGAGTACAAATCCCTCAATGAGTCTTGCGACATGGGTCCCATCCCATGTCTCACTCGGGCCGTCGCCCTCCGTGAGCCCCTATCCAGGCAGAATTCAGTAGGAGGTTTATTTAACAACATTTAAAAGCATGTTGACTACTTCAGATATTTACCTATACTTTAGGTGTCAGCTCACAAGGTCGGTTTGGTTGCAAGTCCCCCGAAAGGGGGATTTTGCTTGGTGGTAGTAGATTTGTAAAAGCTTGTATAAGTTGATCAAATTCAATATCTGGCATAATCGCTATGAGTCTTTGCAATCTCCTTGTTGAAAATAGACGTACCTGAGAAAGGATCGCAAACTGATTTACACCACCGAGGTTAAATTTAAAATACAAATCACTTTTTCTGGCCTTTGTTGTAATTGGTATACCCCAAAAAGTATGCGTATTGAATACTTTAAAAACTAATACTGGTCGAGAAAATAGGCTTCCATGACCATCCTGCTCGCTCCCTATGTTAAGTCCAATCGAACAGACCCAAAGCTGTCTGGGTTGATACGTCAGGCCAAAATGAGTATTTGGTTCTTCCCCATCAAGTTCCTCTTTAAATATATGCCATGTTTCAAAATCTTTTTTCATGGCTCTAGCCTAGCAGAGTGAGATAAAGGAAAGATAAAAATACAAACGAAAACCCGCCAAACAATTAAGTTAGGCGGGTGTTTGATGAATGTCTGAACCGGTCGTTCATCGTGAACCGGAGTGGAGCACCAATATCATTTCGCCCGTAGTTCCCATGTGACCCAGAATCCGTAAAAGTGACCCTGGTTGCTACTGCGAACTGCGACGGAGACGATTTTCTTGTCAGGATTTTGTTTTTCCCAATCCGAGAGAAGCTTCGCCCCATAATTTCCATCATGTGATGACCATTAGTTCCGACCGGATGTCTTAGCACCAACCGTAGCGGGAACGTAGGTCGTTTAGGCGTGAACCGAAACGGCAATGAATAGAAACAGTGCGGCAATAATAACTTTTGAGTTGATTTTCATTTAGTTGGAGTTTACTGAAACGACGGAATGTCATTTCGGTGTTTCTCCAACCAAATCCAGCATTCAAAGAACTCACCTTTACCTACGTATTATACACCATTTAATAGCCTTTTGTCAAGCTCTTTTACATCCAAAACAAAACCACCTATTTGGTGGCTTTGTGTGGGCTTATTTTGCTGCTTCTGACTTCTTGATTGGGAAATTGAGGAGCTCGAGGAATTTCTTGGTCTGATCCTTTGGCTTGAGGTTGGTGACGACAGTGATGCCGAGACCGAACACATCCTTCAATTCTTCTTCAGAACATTCAGGGAAAATAGAGGTTTCCTTGATTCCGATAGAGTATCCGCCCATTCCGTCAGCTGATGTAGATGGAAGTCCGCGGAAGTCCTTTGTTCGAGGAAGAGCGATGTTGACGAGCTTCTCGAGGAAGTGCCACATCTTTGCACCGCGGAGGGTGACCTGGTAGCCCATAGGATCCCCTTCTCGGCTCTTGAAAGAAGCGATAGACTTCTTTGCGCCACGGAGAACTGCCTTCTGGCCAGTGATCTTCATCAATCGGTCGCCTGCGAGTTCTACCTTCTTCTTGTCGCCGAAAGATCCGACACCTGCTGAGACGACGACTTTGAGGACCTTTGGAGCCTGCATAGCGTTAGTGAAGCCGAACTGCTTCTTCATCACTTCGAATGCGTCTACCTGCTTTTCTTTAAGAGTTTTCATAATGTTTTCGTGAGCTTTCGCGATTATTTCTTCAAGGCGACGTTAGAAGCGTGAAGAGGCATCTCCTTTTCTACTACCTGGCCCTTTCCACCCTGCTTTGTTGGTCGGAGGTGTCGCTTTGACTTGTTAGCGCCAGAAACGATTACCTTGTTCTCCTTTGGGAAAGCCGCGAGGACTTCTCCTGTCGCACCCTTGTCCTTTCCTGCGAGTACTACTACCTTATCTCCTTTTTTGATATGCATAAATTTGGGTGATATAGGTTATACGATTTCTGCCGCTCGAGAAGCAATGGTCTGGAAGCCCATTTCTGCGAGTTCGCGAGGAATAGGACCGAATACGCGTCCTGCGAGAGGTTCCTTCTTTGTCTTTTCGAGGATAACTACCGCGTTTTCATCAAAGCGGATGTATGAACCGTCCTTTCGCTTTGTAGCGTTTCGAGAGCGAACGACTACGGCGTGAAGAACATCCTTCTTCTTTACTGACTTTCGTGGCTCTGCCTTCTGGACCGAGAGCACTACGATGTCTCCGATGTACGCATAGCGCTTTGCAGCAGATCCGAGCACCTTAAAGATGCGGCCTACTTTGGCACCTGAGTTGTCGGCGATCTGGACTATTGAGCGTGGTTGTAACATGGGAGTTGTTGTTAATTAAATTATGCAGCCAAGACCTTGAAGTGCTTGTCCTTTGAAATAGGCGCGCACTCGATGATGGTCACGGTCTCACCTTCTTTCTTAGTGTTGCCTGCATCATGAGCCTTATACTTCTTTGAAACCTTTACAAAGCGTTCGTACTTTGCGTGCTTGACGAAGCGGTTCACGCGAACAACGATGGTGTCCTTCATCTTGGTAGATGTAATGATACCTGTGAGCTGCTTTGGCTCGGTAACCTTTACCTCTGCCTTGGCGGTCTTTGCCGCTGCCTTTGGAACCTTAGCCACCTTCTTTTCTTCTGTTTTCTTAGTAAATAGAGACATATATGTATGGATTAGAGGAGTTCGCGGGTTACGATGATGCACTTCGTAGGAAGCTTGGTTGCGCCTTTTCGGAGAGCCTCACGAGCAATAACCTCTGTGACGCCGTCGACTTCGAACAACACTCGTCCTGGCTTTACTGGGGCGCAGTATCCTGCGAGGTCTCCCTTACCCTTTCCAAGCTTTACTTCAGCTGGCTTCTGGGTGTAAGGCATATCTGGGAAAATGCGGATCCAGATCTTACCGTTCTTGCCAATCTCGCGAGAGATGACCTTTCGTGCAGATTCAATCTGCTCAGAACGAATGCGCTCTGCAGTAGTAGCCTTGAGGCCAAATGATCCGAATGAGAGGAGTGTGCCGCGAGTCTCGAAGCCGACCTTTGCCGGATTCTTTCGCATGACGTGCCACTTTCGGTATTTTACTTTTTTAGGGACGAGCATATATGTGTAATTTATTTGGTAGCTACTGGCTTCTTATCGAAAACTTCGCCGGTGTAGATCCAGACCTTGATACCGATGTCTCCATAGGTCATGTGTGCCTTCTCTCGAGCGAAATCAATGTTCGCGCGGAAAGTCTGGAGAGGGATCTGACCCTTCTTCATGTCTTCGACGCGTGCCATTTCAGCACCACCAAGGCGTCCACCGAGGAAGATGCGGATTCCCTTCACCTCGCGGTTAGCCATGACCTTTTCGATCATTTGCTTCATAACACGGCGGAATGGAAGGCGCTTTTCGAGACCTTCTGCAATCATGTATGCAACGATAGCAGCGTTTGCCTCTGGAGTGCGGATTTCTTCGATATCGATCTTGAGATCCTGACCCTTTGCAAGGTGTGCACCGTTCTTTTGCATGCATGCGAGTATGTCTGCCTTGAGCTTTACTGCACCCTCTCCCTGTCGACCGATGATAACACCTGGTCGAGATGTAGCGATGATGACACGAACAGCCTTTTCAGTTCGTTCGATGTTTACATCAGCGACATACATGCCGCGGAACTTTTTAGAGAGGTACTCTCGCAAAAGAACGTCAGATTTGAGGAACTCCTGGTACTTGCCACGTGGAGCAAACCATCGAGACTTCCAGTCCCTAATGATGCCGAGGCGATGAGCGTATGGATGTACTGTGTGTGACATAGATTTATTTGGTGGTCTTAGAAGCGGCCTTTGCCTTTACTGGAGCTGGCTTTGGTGCCTTTACTGCCTTAACAGCCTTGGTATCGAGGGTGATGTGGACGTGGCTGGTCTTCTTTCGGATTGGGAAACCTGTTCCACGAGCTCCTGGCATCATGCGGCGCATAACGAGGCCCTGGTTCACTCGGATCTCCTTAACGAAAAGCCCCTCTATCGAGATGCCGCGATCTTTTGCATTCGCGACGGCCGATTCAAGGAGCTTTACCAATGGATCAGAAGCACGCTTGGTAGTAACCATAAGCATGTTAAGAGCCGCAGGCACGGTCTTGCCCTTGATGAGATTTGCGACGAGGCGTACTTTACGCGGAGCCTGTCGATAGTTTGAAAGTGTTGCGGTAACCATATATATAGATTATTTTGCTGCTGCGGCCTTCTTTTCAGTTACAGCACCCTTTGCTGCCTGAGCTGCGGCTACTTCGCTCTCCTTCTTCTTCATCTCGAGCTCCTTCTGCATCTTTCCTCCGTGCTTTGTGAACTTTCGAGTCAAAGAAAATTCGCCGAGTCGGTGGCCCACCATGTCCTCTGCCACCAATACCTCGACGAAGTCTTTGCCGTTATGTACACCAAACTTAAAGCCGACCATTTCCGGTGAAATGTGGCATGCTCGAGACCAAGTCTTGATAACCCCAGTTTCCTGTGGCTTTTTTCCAGCTATCTTTGCGATAACGCGTTCGTCTACGTAAGGTCCTTTTGAAAGTGATCGTGTCATTTAGACAATGAATTATAAGCTCGAGCGGCTAGGGTGTCGTGTGAGCGACTGTAGAAAGCAAAATCTAGGTTTAAAGTCCTAGATTCGATCTCATCTCCTATTTCGAACTGGTTTGGACATACTAGCAAAAGACGGGGAAATGTCAAATATCCCTACCCTCCTCGGCATTTTGTCTCGTCGGGGCACAGGTCATGGGGCCCTGACCCATGCCTTCACTCTCGGCCCGTCGGCCTGCGAGAGTCCCCGCCAAGACAAAATGCCGAGGAGGGTACTCCCAATTTAACCTTTCCTTCCCTTCCGCTTGTACATATTCTTTGACTCGCGCGTTAGGGCGAGGATTGAGATAACTGCAATATATGATGCGCTGACTTCAGGCGGCATGTGGTATGAAGGATGAAGTACTGCCTGAGCGGCAAAAAGAAATACGATGAAGACAGTCCAGATGATCACATAGAGCTCTCCTGGATGAATCGAGTCGTGCATATGGTGCCAGCGGCGAAATTCCTTTTCTGCGCTGTAT
Source organism: uncultured Candidatus Saccharibacteria bacterium (assembly GCA_964368565.1). Taxonomy (GTDB): domain Bacteria; phylum Patescibacteriota; class Minisyncoccia; order Phycocordibacterales; family UBA6065; genus UBA6065. The sequence goes on along the minus strand of CAYJAC010000002.1, from coordinate 48,977 downwards.
ATCGCGAGCGAGGCACAGTATATGGCCGCGATAGCAATCATGATGTCGCTTTGTGCAAAGACATTCTCTACGAAGAAGTCGTATGCAATGGCCGTAAAGAATACTCCTGTCCAGAAATTGACGACCAGACGCCAAAAGCGGAAGTTACCGATATTTTCCGAGACTCTGAGCAGGGCTTTCATGCCCATATATTAGCACAGGGGCTTATCGCTTCCCTTTCTTTACCGACTTCGACTTCTTGGTAGCTATGATCTTTTTGAACTCGTCAAATGAAACCAAGGATTTTGAATCCGCTCTGTCGAGAAAGAATATACCATCAAGATGATCAAGCTCATGTTGGAATATACGAGCCGGCAAGCCAGATAGTTTTTTTGTCTGAGCCTTACCCTCTTGATCTGTATAAGAAAACTTTATCCAGACATTACGATTCACTAATCCTCGAATATTTGGAACGCTCATACATCCCTCCCAGCCCAGCTCAGTCTCTTTTGACGCAGCCAAGACAATTGGGTTGATTACAGCAAACGCTTTTACGGTTGGCGCCTTTGGATATGCTGGCGTAGGGACTGAGGCGATAATCATCACTCGTATCGACTCATAGGCCTGAGGCGCTGCCATGCCTATACCTCCCTCTTCCTTGCAGGTAGCAATCATACTATCGATCAGGTGCTGAATCTCAGGATTCCTGACATCTGAGACCGGAATGGCTACGTCGCGGAGCACGGGGTTCCCTATTTCAGCGATGCGCAAAAGAGTTGGTTTTTGTTTCATAGCTTCAATCTATACCAAAACTGGAAGCTGTCGAGTTCTTGATGCATAAAATACAAGACAAATATCCCTTTGAAGGGACTCCACAGGCGAGCAGCATGGTTCCGTCAATGGTCTGTCCTTGACGGATGCGAGCCGAGGACAGAACAAAACCACTCGCAGGAGTGGTTTTGTGTGCCCTTCAAAGGGATATTTGTCTTGTATTTTACTGAATCGAGTTTCGGTCCTTTCCAACCTTTCGGCGAGAAACAATGAAGACGTTCGAGTACTTCTTTGGGGTTCGGGTCTTCTGGCCCTTTCCTGCTGGCTTTCCCCAGCGGGTCTTGAGTCGTCGGAGACCGCGTCCCTGTCGTCCTTCACCTCCTCCGTATGGATGGTCTACAGGGTTCTGGGCTGTTCCTCGGACGGTCGGTCGAATACCTAACCATCGTGAACGTCCTGCCTTTCCTGAGTTCACCAACCAGTGCTCGTCGTTTGATACCTGACCGATCATAGCAAATGATTCCTCATGAACCTTTCGCACTTCGGTTGAAGGCATCTTGATCATGGTGTAGCTTGCGTCGTTACCGATAACCTGAGCAAAGATACCTGCAGCTCGAGCTGCCTTTGCGCCTGAATTAGGCTTGAGTTCGATGTTGTAGATGAAGGTTCCAACTGGAATCTTCTTGAGAGGAAGTGCGTTTCCTGGCTCGATAGGAGCAGTTGCGCCGAAGGTGATTGTTGCGCCTACCTTTACTGACTTTGGAAGGAGGACGTAGCGTCGCTCTCCATCGCGGTATGCTGCAAGGCCAATGAATCCTGATCGGTTAGGATCGTATTCAACCGACTGAATCGTAGCTGGAATGTCGCGCTTGTCGAAAGCAAATGAGATCTCTCGGTAGAGCCTCTTGTGTCCGCCTCCCTTATGGCGAACAGTGATGCGTCCGTGGGCATTTCGTCCCTGGTCGCGCTTGCGTCCTCGAGTGAGGGCCTTCAATGGGTCCTTCTTGGTGATGTACTCCTTAAAGTTCACCGTCTGCATCTGCCTTCGTCCTGGGCTTGTTGGTCGATATGTTTTCATGTTGGTAATGGTTATAAATTATATGAATTCAATGACATCGCCCTTCTTAAGGTAGACATACGCCTTCTTGCCGGCTGTGGTAGCGCCTGACTTGCCGCGCACAAACATAGCCTTTGATGGGATTGGAGAGACCGAGATTTTTACTGGAGTCACCTTGTATGCCGCTACAATAGCAGCTGCGATCTGGCGAGTGTTAGCATCTGTGCGAACGTCAAATGTGTAGATTCCCTTCTGTGAAAGAAGTCCTGACTTTTCAGTTACGCGAGGCTTGATGACGGCCGAACCCTTTGGGAACGATACGCCAGAAGCTGCTTCAGCACGCTTCTCTGCCTTATTCTTTACCTTTGTCTTTGTCTCAGCGGCAACTTCTGCCTTAGGAAGCTTCTCTGCCTTTACTGGATCCTTCTTGATGAGCGCCTTCTTTGAAGACTTATCCTTCGTAGACTGAGCCTTCTCAGCTGAAGAATCATTTACCTTTGTTTTTTGTCCAAATAGAGCCATAAAATTAGATTTTAGCTTCGATTACTTTGACTGATTCGACCGGATTCTCGATGACGATGTAGGTGTACCTCAAAAGATCAAGCAAGTTGAGGTTTCGTGTCTCGTCTACAGTGACAGATCCGACATTTCGGAAGCTCTTTTCTGTAGCAACATCTTTCTTTGCCAAAGCGATGAACGCAGAGTTCTTGCGCTTGGTTGAAAGCTTCTCAAAGCCCTTTGCTTTTGAAAGGTTTGCGAGAGCTGACATAGCATCAGCTGTCTTTGGGGTCTTGAACGAGAGAGAGTCTACAAAGAGAACCTCGCCGTCTCGCCACTTCTTTGAAAGAAGGGTGAGGAAAGCCTTTGCCTTCATGCCCTTGTTGATCTTTCGATCATAGTTCTTGTCGTTTCGAGGTCCGTGCGCCACGCCTCCTCCGACCCACAATGGAGATCGAGTAGATCCGTGTCGAGCGCGTCCAGTTCCCTTTTGTCGCCATGGCTTCTTACCTCCTCCGCGAACTTCTCCGCGAGTCTTGGTATGAGCAATAGGCTGTCGTGCTGTCGAGTTCATCGAAAGCATAACCTGGTGAACAAGGTCAGCGTTCCATGAGAGGCCGAAAGCGGCTTCTGCGAGAGTTGCTGTACCTACTGACTTGCCTGCGATGTCGTAGATCGTCGCTTCGAGGTTTGCTGCGGCCTTTGGAGCCTTAGCTACCTTCTTTTCTTTGGTGTTTGTTTTCATATGTTTGATATAAAAATATTACGCGACGATAGATACGAGTACGCCCTTTCGACCAGGAAGGGATCCGTGGATAACGATTTCGTTTGATTCAGGGCGAACCTGAAGAACCTTGAGATTCTTGACGGTGACCATGTCATTTCCCATGCGTCCTGGCATGCGCTTACCCTTTGCAACGCGTCCAGATCCTACGCGGCCTCCGCCGTTGATAGAACCGACTTCGCGCTCAGAGTGCTTTTGTCCGTGGCTGCGGCGTCCTCCTCCGAAGTGATATCGTTTGACGGCACCCTGGAAGCCCTTACCTTTTGCCTGTGATCGTACGGTTACGAGGTCGCCTGCGGCAAATGACGCGAGGTCTACCTTGTCACCTACTTTGTACTTTGCCATCTCTGCTTCGTCTACGCAGAATTCAAAAAGGTCTCGGAAAAATCCGAGCTGCTTTACATGGCCTTTTATCGCCTTTGAAAGTCGCTGTTCCTTCTGTACGCCGAATCCGACCTGAAGGGCCGCATATCCGTCGTTTTCTACTGTCTTTACCTGGGTTACGACAACAGGGCCTGCTGACAAGACGGTCGCAGGATATGCGATACCGTCAGCGTCAAAGACCTGAGTCATAGCCTTTTTCGTGCCGAGGATGAATTTCTTCATTGTTTGGACGAGCGCGGAGTATGAGACTCCGTAGGCTCTCTTAACTAACCTATTAATACTGACCAGAAGCCCGTGCTTCAGTGGGAAAGATATTACATTAAAAGGCTCGATTATGCAAGAAATTCATGCCCTGCGCCAAAAGAGTTATACTGGGCAAATGCTGACATGGAACAATGAGCCAACAAGCTTTATTACGCACTGCATCGGGGCGCTCTTTGCCATTGCCGGACTGGTACTGCTCGTCGTAAAGGCTGCCCAGGCAGGGTCGGCCCTCCACGTGACCACCCTCGCCATCTTTGGTGCGGCCCTCGTCTTGCTCTATGCCGCATCGAGCCTCTACCACATCGTTCCAAAGGAAAGCCCCTGGAAAGCGCGACTGCAGGTAGTTGATCACTCGATGATATTCCTGCTTATAGCCGGCACATACACGCCTGTGGCCCTCGTGGGCATTGGCGGAGCCTGGGGCTGGAGCATATTCGGATCGGTATGGGGGCTGGCGCTGGCCGGTCTTGTCATCAAAGCAATCCCCTTCCTGCGCCGCAGCGTGCCGCACGCCCTCATAGTCGTACTCTATGCTGTTATGGGCTGGCTCGCTCTGGTCGCCATCGTGCCTCTGGTAAAAAGCCTTTCAGGCGGAGGGCTCGCCCTCCTGTTTGCTGGCGGTGGGGCATACACGTTAGGTATTTTCTTCTTTGCGCTCGATACCATGGTACCCCGCAAGAGCAAATGGTATGGCCATCACGAAATCTGGCACATATTCGTCATAGCAGGCAGCGTGTGCCATTTTTGCTTGGCGTATGTGTTTCTGTTTCCGATTTAATCGATCGATTCTTTATCTTTAAAACCTAGGTGCTCTTTTGGTTCGCCACGAGCGCCGATTAACTGCACTACGGCTTGATGTATGCTTTCAATCTTCTCACCATGCTCCTCTTGGGTATGTTCAAGCACTGCGACTTTGTGAGCCAGTTCTTTATTGGTAGCTAATGCCTCGCGCAGCTTTATAAAGGCGCGTACGATAAATATACTCATCGCGACAGCACGGTCGCTACGCAAAACAGCAGAAAGCATGGCTATGCCGTGCTCGGTGAAGGCATAGGGTAAATAGTGCGAGAACTTAAGCTTATGGAGGCTATCACAGATTGTAACAACCTCCTCTTTCTCTTTTTTTGTAAGCTGAAACATAAAATCATCTGGGAATCTGTCTCTATTACGTTTGATTTGTTCATTCAGACGCTTGGCAGTCACTCCATACAATTCCGCCAAATGCGAATCTAGTATCACCTTATGCCCTCGAATAATAAATATTCTCTGCCCTATATCGCTTTGCAAGATAATCTCTTTTTCTTTTTTCATGATTTTACACTATCAAAAGACAGATAAAGAAAATCCAAAGAAAATTATTTTCAGGGGTGGTCGCAATTTGCGACCACCCCTGATTTCAAGGAAGGTACCACGAATTGTGACACCTACCCAAAACTTGAGGTCACAATTTGTGACCTCAAATAAAAAACCACCCTTTCGGATGGTTTTTTCTGATTTTTGGCTAGTGCCGATTAAGTTAAGAAACATAAGAAAAACAAAAGTCCGCCTTGCGGCGGACTTAAGTTTTTCTAAATCATCTTTACGTCGATGTTCACACCTGATGGCAATGACATATTCGTAAGGGCTTCGATTATCTTTGCATTAGGGTTCAAGATATCAATGAGGCGCTTGTGCACTCGCATTTCAAACTGTTCTCGCGCATTTTTGTACACGAATGACGAACGGTTCACTGTATATTTCTTGATCTCTGTAGGAAGCGGCACCGGACCAAGGACCTGTACATCGTAGCGGAGAGCAGTATCAATGATCTGCTTTACCGACGCGTCGAGAATCTTGCTCTCGTATGCGCGGACGCGGATGCGAAGTCGTGGAGACGCATCAGCCTTTGGGGCTGCCTTTGCTTTCTTCGCTGTTTTTTTGATTGTTGCTTCAGCCATATATAATGTTCAGTCTACTTATTTTGTCCGATTTAGCAAGTCTTACGCAATAATCTTCGTAACGACGCCTGCACCGACAGTCTTGCCTCCTTCACGGATAGCGAAGCGCTGCTTGTCTTCGAGGGCGATAGGAGCATGGAGTTTTACCTTGAAAGTAACAGTATCTCCAGGCATAACCATCTCTACTCCTGCTGCGAGGGTTACCTCACCAGTAACGTCCGTTGTTCGAACGTAGAACTGAGGCTTGTAACCGTTGAAGAATGGAGTGTGTCGGCCTCCTTCTTCCTTCTTGAGAATGAGAACTTCAGCCTCGAACTCTGTGTGTGGAGTAACTGATCCTGCCTTTGCGAGGACCTGTCCGCGAGTAACCGCATCCTTTGCAGTACCTCGGAGGAGGAGTCCTGCATTGTCTCCTGCCATACCAGACTGGAGCTGCTTGTTGAACATTTCGATACCAGTGATGGTTGTCTTTGATGTTGGGTTGATTCCGACGATCTCGACTTCTTCACCGACCTTGATCTGTCCGCGCTCGATTCGTCCTGTAACCACAGTTCCGCGTCCTTCAATCGAGAAGATGTCCTCGATAGGCATAAGGAATGGCTTGTCTGTAGCTCGCTCTGGCATAGGGATATAAGAGTCGAGGGTGTTCATGAGGTCCTTGACCTTCATTGCCCACTCGTCGGTGTTGTCCTTTGCTTCGAGGGCCTTAAGTGCTGAACCACGGATAACCGGGGTGTTAGCGCCGTCATAGCCGTACTTTGTAAGGAGATCGCGAACTTCGCCTTCAACGAGGTCGATAAGATCCTTGTCCTCTACTGCGTCGCACTTGTTGAGGAAAACAACGAGTCGAGGTACACCGACCTGTCGTGCAAGGAGGATATGCTCTCGAGTCTGAGGCATAGGTCCATCGATTGCTGATACCACGAGGATAGCACCGTCCATTTGAGCGGCACCAGTAATCATGTTCTTGATGTAGTCAGCGTGTCCAGGGGCGTCGATATGAGCGTAGTGTCGAGCGTTTGACTCGTATTCTACGTGTGCAAGAGAAATAGTAACGACCTTTGAAGCGTCGCGTACTGTACCTCCCTTTGCGATATCTGCGTATGCCTTTCCAACTGCCATTCCGTCGCGAGCCTGTGTCGCAAGGATCGCCGTAGTGAGAGTAGTCTTGCCATGGTCAACGTGACCAATGGTTCCTACGTTCACATGAGGCTTTGTTCGTGCAAATTCTGCCATATGTTTTTAGTAAGTCTCCTAGATCTGCGCGCGAGATGGTTGCAAATCCAGAGTGCTTACGAATTAAAGTCCTAAGGTTTATAAACTTTTTTAATAATCAGAGACCATTAAAAAAGGGCGCAAAATGCGTACACCGTATCATAGCAAAGCAGAATGCAAAGTCAAACTAAAAGCCGCGGGCGCGTAGCGCCCGCGGCTTTTCCTTATAGACAGATATCTCTTTACTTCAACAATTGAAGCAGTTTAACAAGAGAATCGAAGCCCACCACTGCCGACCCGAGGTTACTTGAGCCCTCTATCATCGAAGTATCGCCACACGATGCTCCTGAATAAACGCGAACTGATGAAGTAATGCTGTTATTTACCACCGCTCGGAAGTCATAGTAGCCTTCCCTTTCGGTTACCTGTGAGTATGAATGAGAGCCTCCTGATGTACCGTAGTCTGCCTTTCCACCAAAGATACCGTCTCCTACCTGAGAATTTTCTGCAGGAGTATCCCTCTCTATATAATTAGACTCGATAGGAGATCCTGAGACATAGCTCGTGACTGTGATTGTCGAACCAGGAGCAGCACAGCTGGTATCCGCCATCAACGAAACCGTAGGAGTTGGCAAGGTACACGCCGCACCATTCCATGTAGCTCCGTTTGCACAAGCAAACTGACAAGCCGCAGGTGTACCCGTTACAAATGTCCAATTAGTAGTTCCGTAACCAGTCTGGTATGAGCCATTACCTTTTGTTACATATGATCCTGATGGCTCAGTTCCTGAACATGACTGATATGTGATCGGCGCAGGGGTCGTAGGATTTTGTTGGCAAGAATTACCCGAGAGACCGTAACCGCTTGCACATGTCCACTGGCAGGCTGAAGGCGCCGACGCTGTTGTGAATGTCCACTGATTAGTTCCATAACCTGTAGTGTAACTCTCATAGCCCTTGACCACCCCTGCTCCAGAAGGTTGAGTACCTGCGCATAACTGACTATAGTTCTGCGTCTGAGGTCCACAGGCAGTCGACACTGTTACGCTCTTAGAATCTCTTACGCTACCATTAACAACGAGCTTGAGGTCAATACGTCCACTGTACGCACCTCCTTCTGCTGTAGTAAACGAATGAGTACCAACCCCGCTTCCCCATGTGGCTGCTGTGCCAAATACTCCGTCAGCATTCGTATCCTTTTCAAGGTTCTTTGAAGTAATGCCATCACCTGTCACCGTTGCTGTCGCAACAACATTTGTCCCAGGAACAACACAGGTCGAGCTGACCGAAAGGGTTCCCGTTATTGGCTGAACTTGTGGCTGGGTCTGCTGTGTCTGAGCTCCCATTACAGTTATAGTTTTAACGTCTCCGAACCACGCAACATTGTGCTCTAACGAACGGATTTTGTATGTACCTGGAACAGTAGGCGCAGTGAACGTGACTGTCTTTGATGCGTTCGTAACGGTAGTTCCTAAATTAAGCATTTGGAAATTTGTCGAAAGATCAGAGCTCGACAATGCAATATTGTGCCATGGACCCCACGGCTTTGTGCCTGCATTAATAACCACCACATTGAATGTTGCTCCTGCTGTAACCGATGATGGGACCGAGCTGAAGGTAATATTGTTTGTAAGATTTGCATTTGTAACTGGAGGAACAACTGCAGGCGGTACGATATTTGTCGGAGCCTGAACAGTCGGAGGAACTGCTGCTGTAGTCTGAGCCGCAGTGATAGTTACCTGGACGTTATCAATTACACTGTTTCCATTCGCTGAACGGCACTGTATGCCAACTGACAGTCTCGAAGGAAGATTGGCTGATGTCGTAATAATAAGAGTGGCGTCACCAGATGCGCTTAGGATTCCGTTGTTACCCCACTGACTGCCTCCAGAAATAGAGAACATTGAACCGGACGCCGTACATGACTGAACGCCTGTCGATGTCCAACTAATCTTTGCCGTGTTGTTGTTCACAACACTCGCTGAATCAAGACCGTTGATTCTGAGATCTACCGATGGTTGAGCTGAAACAGAGGTGATTGTCGCAAAGCCGTCTTCGGTGCCTGCCTGAGCTTTGTATCCGCCGACTGCATTTTTAATCGATATTACACGAGTCAGTTCGTTACCGTCGATTTTCCAGTTTTTGTTTGTATCTGCTGTGTGTGTCCGTCCAGTTTGCGTACCGGGACCTATCTTGTATCCATCAATGTCAGTGACTGATGTTGATACCGAGTACTCGCCGGTTCGGACATTACCTGTCACACCACCCGATGTTGTAACATAGCGATAATTGTAAAGGTAGATGACGCGGTCGAGCTCTGAATCACTGATCTTCCAGTCCTTGTTTGTATCGGCTGAATGGAATGTAGTAATAGTTGCTGCAGCTGTTACGGGTGCCTGCACGCTAGTTGCATTTGCGGTCACAGATTGTGCCTGAAGATTTACCATAGCATGTGCGCTTGCAGCCTTTTCCTGAGGAATCAAACCGGTAGAAATCAGTATATCGATAAGCTGCGCAAAAGTAAGACCAGAAACCGCCTGGGCTCCCACTGTGCTAAATGATGCTCCGAATGCTAGAACTGCTACAACAAGGCCGACCGCGATCTTCTTTGACATAAATACTGATATTTAAAATGATGTATAAAAAACAAAAAACTCGCCCAACTACTCTAATGAGTTACAGTGTTTGGGCGAGTTTTTTACATGACTCACATGAACAGTATCCCCTGTTTTAATAAGAGGTGCAAGGGCAAGTTATGCACAGCGGGATACTATCCCAAGGGGGGGATAAGAAAACATATTCGCTACGCTCATTATTTTCCAAAAAAAGGCGCGCACCCGAAGGTACGCGACTTTGAAACTAACATGACACACTTTCCTACCTAGCCCTTGGTGCCGCCGGAGCTGATCGGACGACCTTGCGGAATGTTGGTGAAGATGAACAGGAGTGTTTGACCGGCCACTGCCTGCTCTGTCACCGGCCGCGTAAACGGACCGAAGTAACTCTTCCCCGCAAACGGATTGGTCGCCATCGCCGCTGAATCGACCACACGAACTTCGACCGGCAGCTCTGGGAGATTTGCCGGGAAAGTCAGTGTGATTGTCGTTGCCTTGGTATACGAGGCACGGATCAGCATATCGTTTGACTGATACGTGATCGCCGCCGTGTCTGCCTGAAGCGAACGAACACCCTGCATCGAAACCTTAAACACGTCAGTCTGGCTGACATCTGCAACAGGTTTGAGCTTGCCGCTCAAATCGTAAACAGCGATCGAATCATCTTTAAAGGTAACGATCATCGAGCCAACTTGGCCAACATGCTCGCGACCAAAAAAGATGAAACCTGATTCCATGTCGATGCGGCCACGCTCGTTGAAGTAGCTGTAGCTCGTGGTGTTGCCCCTGCCGTCTTCTGTGATCATGACGGCGTCCTTGATCCCCGGCATGCGGAAAGGGATCCAATCGTTGAGAGAGATCTCGATCTTGTAACCATCCGCGGGGATTACGTAGCCGTTCGAGACCTTCTCCGGAGTGAATTGCTTGCCGCCATTGAACAGTGAATAGTTCAATGTGCCGATCGTTCCGTAATACTGAGCGGTCGCCCAGAGTTTCTTGGTAGTATCGGCTTTGAACCTGAGCCGTGCGCTACTGGCAACAGATGCCATATGATCAGGATCGCCATCCTTGAAGGGATACGGGAGCTTGGTCTCCTTGACCCCGCTGACCGTGTCGCCGTCGACACGGATCTCGATGGACGTAACAAGGCTAAGTGAATAGGCCTCGAGAACACCATCGTCACCGATCGGCAATGTTGTTGGAGCCGACGCTGCGAGCGTAACCGGAGTCGTCTGCGACCAGGCGGCCGAGACGAGAGCAAAACAGAGAGACAGGAGGATAAGGAATGATTTCATAGGAGAGGAAGTTGAGGTGGTTGACTGACTAGCGTTTGATTGTGATCTTGGGACTGTAATCGAACTGGGCCGTGCTCGAATCGAGCTCGGCTTTGGACGATTTGTTGAGGTTGAGGGTTAGGACGGTGAGAACAGCGATGGCAACAAGCGCCGCGCTGGCAATGAGGTAGGGACGGTTTTTCATGAGGACAAGTAGACAAGCTCAAAGAAACGCTTCCAGGCAACCCGCCTGAATGTGTGTCATTTCAAAGAGCTAAGGCTATATAGAGCCTTATACTTAGATAGTAGCATACTTATTGACACATGTCAATTTATATTTTATTTGGCTTTTATCAATAAAAAGACCGGCCGTAGAGACCGGGCTTTGTATAAAAGGAGTGGTTACCCTCTCCGTAAAGAACTGCTGCTGGTCGCGAGCTTTTGAAGGGCTGCGGCGGACCACAGAGACTTGATCTCCTGCTCGCGAGCAAGCCGATACTCTGGGCTGTTATTCGCCTTGGCGATTGAAAGCCCTGAAAGGAGCGAGTCGGGGATGTCATAAACTTCCACCAAAACCGCGCCAAGCTCTCCACGACTGCCTTTGACCAACACAGTGGTGGCACCTCTGATGGTGACGAGCACGGTGGCATCAAAGCTTCCTGCGGCGAGAGGAAATGCCCCCACCCCACTGGTAATGAAGATCTTGTCGGCGAGGGTAAATTCGCTACTGCCAAGAACTCCCCAATCATCGTTGGTCGCAAGGAGTCGATCTCCCTCGAACACATCGAGCTTTGGGTCAGTGTTGACTCCTGGCACGCCAAACGTGCCGAGTGTCGGACCTACTGCCCGAATAAGGACGATTTTCGGGGACGATGCGACAAAACCAACAATAACCGGGTCGGCGGCGGTGACATTGCCGCGAACCGACATATTGATGAGTTTGCCCTGTTGAGGAATCTGACCTTGACCAAAACCTTGAGTAACAGACGCGACGATAGTCGCGACGATGAGAAACATGCGGAGTGCAGTTTTCATAGGATTTTTGGGACTTGAAGCAACGGATGTTGCACACAACTGTGCGGGGTGAGTGGAATGTGATTCCTTCGCAACAATACAACTAATAGAGAAGATGTCAAATACGCGCAGCAAAAAAGCCGATGGTAGTCCTTCCCTGCCTTGGACGTGCATCGGCTTTTTTGCTGCGCGCTATTTTCGCGCTTCGACGATTGCCTTCTCTACCTGTGGAGGCACTACCTCGTAGTGTGAGAATTCCATGGTCGAGCTTCCCTGACCTGAGGTCATAGAGCGGAGAGCTGTCGTGTATCCGAACATTTCTGAAAGAGGAATCTTTGCGGTGATGACCTGAGCCTGTCCTCGCGACGTGGTACCTTCGATCATTCCTCGCTTTGACATGATTGATCCCGTGATGTCTCCCATGAACTTTTCAGGGGCGACGACTTCCAACTTCATGATCGGCTCGAGGATAACTGGTCGAGCTCGCTTTGCACCTTCTGAGAATGCCATTGATCCCGCGATCTTGTAGGCGATTTCAGATGAGTCCACATCGTGGTACGAACCATGAATAAGCTCGACGGAAATATTCACCATACGGTAGCCCGCGACAACGCCGCGATCCATAGATTCGTGAACTCCCTTTTCAACAGCTGGAATAAACTCGCCTGGAATGACTCCTCCCTTAATATTGTTGATGAATTCGAAGTCGTCATAGCGGGAGATGTTCTTCTTAGGCTTCTCGCCTTCCGGCAATGGCTCCATAGGCTTGATGACGATCTTTACGTGACCGTACTGACCCTTACCTCCGGACTGCTTCACGTGCTTGTACTCTGCTTCTGCGGTGCCAGTAATGGTCTCTCGGTATGCTACCTGAGGTTTGCCCACGTTAGCATTCACGCCGAACTCGCGCTTCATGCGGTCCACCATGATTTCAAGATGGAGCTCTCCCATTCCCGCGATGAGGGTCTCGCCGGTCTCTGGGTCAGAAATGATCTTGAACGTTGGATCTTCGTTAGCGAGCTTTCGAAGAGCTGCTCCCATCTTCTCCTGGTCTGCCTTTGTAGCTGGCTCAATGCGAAGAGAGATAACTGGCTCGACGAACTTGATGACTTCAAGAATGATCGGATTGTTCTCATCACACAATGTATGTGAAGTGAGAGCCTCCTTGATACCTACAGCTGCAGCAATTTCTCCTGCAAACACTTTCTGCACCTCTTCGCGCTTGTTAGCCTGAAGTCGCACGATTCGAGAGAGGCGCTCTTTCTTGCCTGTAGTTGCGTTGTAAATATAAGAACCTGCTTCGAGCGTACCCGAGTACACACGGAAGAATGTGAGCTGTCCTACGAATGGGTCGTTCTGGAGTTTGAAAGCAAGGGCTGCGAAAGGTTCTTTGTCATCCGCATGGCGGAAGACTTCGAGACCAGTGTTAGGGTTGATTCCCTTTACTGCTGGGATGTCGAGCGGTGATGGGAGGTAATCAACAACGGCGTCAAGGATGAGCTGCACGCCCTTGTTCTTGAGTGCGGTACCAGTCATAACTGGGAAAATCTTACATGCGAGAACTGCTTTGCGGAGCATCTTCTTAAGGGTAGCAAGATCAAATTCCTTGCCCTCGAGGTATTCAGTCATCATCGTATCATCAGTCTCCGCAATCTTTTCAATCAAAATAGCGCGGTACTTCTTTGCATCTTCGAGCATATCTGCCGGGATCTCGTTTTCGATAACGTTAATACCCATTTCGCCATCCTGGGTATAAAACTTCATGCGCATGAGGTCAATAACACCCTGGAACTTGTCCTCGGCTCCTACAGGGAGCTGGATACGGACAGCGTTCTTGTTCAATCGTTCGAGGATAGAAGCATATGATTTTTCAAAAGACGCACCTGTTCGGTCGAGCTTGTTAATGAAACAAATACGAGGAACGTTAGATTCGTCCGCATAGCGCCAGTTTGTTTCTGACTGTGGCTCTACTCCGGCAACGCCGTCGAATACGACAACAGCACCGTCGAGCACGCGAAGAGATCGCTTTACCTCTACGGTGAAGTCGATGTGACCAGGGGTGTCGATAACGTTAAAGCGGTGCTTCATTGAGTCATCGCCCTTTGGCATGTATGTAGGATTCCAGAAACACGTGATCGCAGCGGCGGTAATAGTGATTCCGCGCTCCCTTTCCTGCTCCATCCAGTCGGTCGTAGTCTCGCCCTCGTGCACCTCGCCGATCTTGTGGATCATGCCGGTGTAATACAGGATGCGCTCAGACGTGGTTGTCTTGCCGGCATCGATGTGCGCGATGACTCCGAAATTACGTACTCGCTCTAGTGGATAGTCTCTATTCATAAATTACGTGTTAAGGGCTGGTTTTTAAATTAAAAAGCGAAGAGGAGCTCTTGGCTTAGGTAAACGCTAGAATATAGGAAAACAGGGGGAAAATCAAGAAACCTTGAGTATGGACACACTATTATAGTTAGTAATCATACATAGTAGCCATGCACGCCATAATACTCGCTGCCGGAAAAGGAACAAGAATGAAGAATCTAACCCTGGATAGGCCAAAGCCGATGCTTTTGTATAAGGGTAAAAACCTGATTGAACGTAAACTAGACGTCCTACCGGACTCGGTGACGGATGTGATCCTGGTGATTGGCTACCTAGGTAATGTTATACGAGCGCATTTTGGCGACTCATATAAGGGAAGGCACATTACATATGTGGAACAGAAAGAGCTTTTAGGCTCTGCTCACTCACTATGGCAGGCTCGACCGTACATCAAAGGACCTTTTATGGTGCTCATGGGCGATGATCTCTACACAAAAGAGGATCTGGAGGAGCTCTCGCGACATCCTCATGCCCTACTCGCGAGCGAGAGCGGCACAAAGCGCAGTGGCGGCAAGATGTTTTTAAATAAGGACGGCAGTGTACGCGACATAATAGAGGACAAGGACGGGTCAATCGAGTCGCCACTCTCATACACAGGTGCATGCGTGCTTTCCCCTGCTATTTTTGAATATGAATTAGTACAAATCCCTGGACGGACTGAATATGGCTTACCTCAGACTTTGCTACAGATGAAGAATCGCTTCCCTATCAAGCTAGTGCGGGCCACGTTCTGGAAACAAATTACGGCGCCAGAAGACCTCTGGTAAATATTACTGAAAATAAAAGACCGCACGATTCTATTCAAATAAAGTGCGGTCTGACAATCTATGGGGCCTTTTTGGATCGAAGTGATTCGGGGAGCTCAAATTCAAAACACCACAAGTAACCAAAGACGAGAGAGGGGTCGACCAACGAACGCGCTTTAGTAAAAAAGACGATCTTGTCGCCTATCCGGGGAACCGGAACGTCTACGGCCAGACTCCTGCCCCAAAGCTCGGGACGGCGATCAGACACCCGTTCACCATAGCCCCAGGCCTCTATCACAACACGCTTACCCGATGTAATGGTTTCGAGCTCTGCCTCTTGATTATCATGATCGAGAGATTTCACGATACCGAGAGCAAATGCGTTTTTAATTAAGCGTTGATGTATTGGCATATTTTGAAGAAGTTTATTGAGATAGTATCTCCATTTAAGATTGAGTCAAGCAAAAGCGCGAGGCCGTCACCTTTTTTTGTGAGCCGAGATAAGATCAAGGCGTGAATGTGGACCTACCCCACCCTAAATCCTATAGAGCCTTTATGTGGCGACGGCTCATCAATTAGCTGCTTTACGATTGAATATATTTCGGCTAGATTTCCATCAAATTCAGATTGCTTGCACTCTATTTCGTCGAGCTTTTGGGCCAGATCCTTGTTTGTCGCTATGAGTTCACGAATTTTAACAAAGGCACGGATAATGAAGATATTCATTTGAACGGCTCGTGGGCTACGCAAGACCGATGAGAGCATGGCGACACCATGTTCTGTGAATACGTATGGCAAATATCTGCGACCTCCTCTACCCTTCTTTGAGATCGCAAATTGCGATCTCAAAGATTTTGCCTCCAACTCGCTAAGTTGAAACATGAAATCCGCTGGAAAACGGCTTATATTACGTCTTACTTGTTCGTTGAGACGTATAGTTGATATCTGGTACAACTCACCCAAGTGCTCGTCAAGCATCACTTTCTGCCCTCGAATAATAAATATCCTCTGCGCTATCGCGGCTGGCTCTATGGCGATAATTTCTTTTTCTTTATTCATGCATCAAACCATAGCAAAATAGAGCTAAAGAAAAGCTAAAATATATACTGGCTACGTAGATATTTTTGATATCGCAAATTGCGATATCAAAAAAGCCGATCATTTCTGATCGGCCTTGAAATTGTCCTTGTAGTATTGATAGCTTCCGCCCATATCCTTCACCCGATACGTAAGAGAGCAATAACTCGCCATTAATTCGAAATGCTCGCAGTGACGCGAACCATAAATGAGTGCGCCCTCTTTCTTGCCTTCGTCTGTCAGGCGCTGGACCAAGATTGATAGGGCGAAATAACTACGAAGCCTTGCCGCGCACTCTTCAATCTTTATGAGCAAATTAAGCAAACCTGCCTGAGCAGCTTTTTCTCGAGACGGACTGTCAAGAAAGTAGGCAAGATTGCGATCGAGGGCATTAAGCGCAGGGTCTTCTGATCCAATATACACCTCAGATTTATTTACCCCCTCGGTAGGAAGATTCGGCCAGAGATTTACATCAGGGTGCCCTATCACACTTTTGACAAATGTCTCATACGACGAAAGATCCACATTATACTTCACATAACCTTCCCTCATGAGAGGTTGGTTCGCGAATACATAGAGGGACCTGATGTCCTTTAACCCGCTGCCGTAAACACTTTCAAGACCGACGTAATCATAAGGCTTCTGGGACAAAAAGGTCGCCAGCTCAGCTTCAGTGCGATTAACCAAAATCCTAACCGCGGCCGTGCTTCCCTTATAGTGATGGAATACTGCAATGAAATCCACAGAGAGGCCCTTGACCCTATCTCGCGAGAGAAACTTAGTGAAACTCGCACGATAGTCCGGAATCTTTTGACGGATAATAGTAAGCTGTTCGCCCAAAATGCCGCCATTCGCCTGGCCCATAAGACTTTCCAGCTTATCAAGCTCGCTAAGCGCGGGATGGTTTTCAATATTTTGCCCAAAAAGGGCTACGGCCTGAAAAAAGCCGATGAGGACTAAGAAAAATCGGTTCATGTAAAAGAGAGAATGCACTGGCCGGATAGCCAGTTTTTAGGCCGGAATGGCTTCAAAACCTGCACATTTCTAAAATTATAATTAACATAAAATTACTATAATGTCAAAGCTTACTTGTCCGCCAGCAAAAAACTGCCCGTAAGGGCAGTTTTCGCATTGTCTGAGATGGAAACGGATATTACCAAGCAAAGTGAGCAAAGGCCTTGTTGGCTTCTGCCATCTTGTGGGTGTTCTCTCGCTTCTTTACTGCTTCACCTTCGTTCTTTGAAGCTGCGATGATCTCGTCAGCGAGCTTTGCAGAGATAGGAGCCCCCTTCTTTGCGCGAGCTGCGTCGATAATCCACTTCATAGAGAGAGCCTGCTTTCGTTCTGGTCGAACTTCGACAGGGACCTGATAGTTCGCGCCTCCGACTCGTCGGCTGCGGACCTCTACGTTAGGAGCGGTGTTCTTGAGAGCTGCCTCGAAAACATCGAGAGGATTCTCTGCCTTTGTCTTTTCCTTAATGATGTCAAAGCACGCGTAGACATTTGCACGGGCAGTGTTCTTCTTGCCATCGTACATAATATAGTTCATGAGCTTTGATACCTTTTCAGAATTGTAAGCGAGGTCGAGAGGAAGGTCGCGCTTTGTATTTATTTTTCGTCGCATGTGATTGGAAGATTATTAAATTAAAGCTTATTTAGCGGCCTTCTTAGGCTTCTTAGTGCCGTACTGAGATCGGCCCTTTCCTCGCTTCTCTACTCCAGCTGCGTCGAGCACTCCTCGAACGACTGAATAGCGGAGACCTACGTCCTTGACGCGACCGCCTCGGAGGAGAACCACTGAGTGCTCCTGGAGGTTGTGGCCCATACCTGGGATGTATGCTGTGACTTCCATACCGTTAGAGAGTCGAACGCGGGCGATCTTTCGGATAGCCGAGTTAGGCTTCTTCGGAGTCTTGGTGGTCACCTTGATGCATACTCCTCGCTTGAATGGCGAGTCGAAGTATCGAGGCTTGTTCTTAAGAACGTTGAAGCTCTTTGTGAGCGCGACAGACTTAGACTTTCGCTTAAGGCTGTTTCGGCGCTTCTTGATAAGCTGGTGAATGGTTGGCATTCGTAAATTGTTACTGTGGCGGAAGGCGCGGACTTCGCGGTTGCGGCGCTTGAGTTGCTCACTTATGAGCTGCGACGACCGTTACTCGCTCCTTCCCTGTTAAATAGCGCTTTTTAGACGCTTTGAGAGATTACTATAAAAATAGGATAAGCGCAAATTTGGGTGAAAAGTGAAATAAAAAAGACCCATCTTTCTTTCGAAGGGTCTTACGATCTCTTGTTGTATGCCAAGATATTTATAAGTATCACCTTAAGCTTCCTGACCATCTCGTCCCGGGTAGCACGACCCTCTCGCGACATCATATAGGCATCAAAACCATAAATGCGCTCATACAGTATCCTCAAGGATCCACCTAGATTTTCTGCAATCCAGCTAGCCTCTGCGACCAAACCCGCGTGCTTTCGGCTCATGTAGTCTTGTGCAGGATCTCCCAGGCGCCTCCATGCTTTAGGACTTATTTTATTGAAGGCAGTCTTCAAATCGCGAATGATGGCAGCAACATCAGGTTTCTTTATATCGCCCATACGGACATCCAATTCCGAAGGAGAGACACCGTTCAAAATGAACCGTTCGTGGTAGTCAGTCGCCACCCCGAGCCGGCGAATGGTTTCTTGAATAATACTCTGATGCCTTGCTTCAAAGTGTTCTATAGCTGTCTGGAGCCGAGAAATTTCATCCGAGCTAAAGATTCCGTCCTTTGGATCAATCGCGGCAAGGGCTGCCCTCATCCGATTTTGAGCTTCCGTTGAAGCCGTTCCGTAGCTTTTCATGATATCAAGGTGCTGCCGAGTAATCTCGGCATGCAGCTGCAAGAAGGTTTTAATTCTATGACGTGTGTCGTCAAGAATCTTTTGGTCATCGTTAGTCATGTGTGTACAGTGTTTCAAGGCAAGACTAGGACAATCCCTTCAATAAATCAATATAAAAATCAAAAACCCTCACTCGCCGAAGCGGATGAGGGGAAGAAAGACTTGAGTCTTTTTTCTAAGTTTTTTATTATAACTGACTCATGGGTCACAACAGCCTACGTCCAGCCGTGCACAGCTGAAGGATATTTCGTCCAGAAATTAAACTTTAAAATTCCTGACGAGAGCGGTCTGGGGCACTTTGGCTACCCAGTCGCACTATATCTACTGTTGGATAACTCCCACTGCCTGGCAAAGAACAATATTGCCCCGGTCTCCTGACACTGATATCGATCCATTACGTTACTAACAGATAGTTAGATCATCTGACCTCTTTCTCATCTATCGTGAGGGCAGCGGTGGGCACTCAGTCCCTCCGCTCCGGAAAACGCCTTGCTGACCTAAGTTCACAAGACGCAGTTCACACTCTTCATTTTCGATAGAACGTGGGGATAGAACCACCCCTGGCTTCGTTTTTTATAATAGCATTTATAGTATAGCTTGTCAAATACCCTCAGTGATTCTTTACTTATCCCCCAAAACTACTAGTATTAAAGCCATGTCAAAAGAAAACCTTCCTCTCGAGCTGGTGAATAAGCATTTGGAGGCGCTCGCACTGCCCTCGCCTGTCTATATAGAGAGCGAAAAAGACTTCTTAAATGTGGCAGCTGGATCCGCCCAGAGCGCTATCGTATTTTTACCTAAGTCAAAAGCTCTCATTGACATGACGCTCGCTTTTGCGTCGAACATTGTCGTTGCGGGAGGAACGATTGTGTTGGCGGGTAGCAAAAAAGGCGGCATCGAATCCGCAAAGAAATTGTATGAGGCAAACATAGGTCCCGTTAACCAGAAAATTGTCGGCAATCACTCGGCACTCTATGTCGGCACAAATAAACAGCTCGGCGCAGGCAAAACTCTCGAAAGTTTCATCTCGTACTTCCCTGTCTCATACATGGGTATAGATATACAGGTCGCGCATCTGCCCGGAGTCTTCTCTGCAGACGAACTGGATGCGGGCAGCGAATTACTTTTGGATCATGTGCCGCATACAGGCAAAAATGTTTTAGATATTGGTTGTGGAGCAGGTGTGGTCGGAACTTTGTATAAAAAACTGTCACCAAAGGCAACGATAACCATGGCTGACGTCAGTGCGCTGGCGGTTCGCTCGACACAGGAGACCGTGAACAAAAATAGTATAGAAGCTACCGTTATCCAATCAGACATTTTTTCAAATATCACCGGACAGTTCGACACCATTCTCTGCAATCCACCATTCCACACCGGCATCGAAACCGACTATTCTTTTATCGAACGATTCGCCAAAGGTGCACGAGCTCATCTAGCACCAGGTGGCGCGGTGTATGTGGTGGCGAACTCTTTCCTTTCATATAAAGACACTCTCGAAAAATATATTGGTCCAACCGAGATTATTGTAGACGACCTCAAATTCCGCGTATTTAAGAGTTTGAAGAATCCTTCTTAATGCAAAAGCGGTTGACCAGATAGATGATCACCATCGCCAGCATGGCGCCGAGACCGGCAAGCAACATGTCCTTTTGAGCGTCCCAGATATCACCCTGAGTGCCGAGAAATGCCAGACCGGCAGCGGCATCCACCTTTACTGCAACGAGCCATTCAATGATCTCGTATATGGCAGAAGTGGCAAATGCCAATTCCACAGGAAAGAAATAGCTCCAAAAACCCTTTACCTGGGCCGCCTTCATAAACATCTCGCGTAGAGGAAAGCCGAGAATGAACCCAAAGAAAAAGTGTACGAGGCGATCATACATGTTGCGCGATGCACCCAGCCAGTCCTGCAGAGTAAAGCCGAAAGGCACTTCAGCATAGGTATAGTGCGAGCCGATGACATGCAGGATCATAAAAATAGTGATGAGACCGTAGGACAGGTTCGACAACTTGAGCATCCTACCCACGATAATGGTCACGGGTACGACGAGGAAGACGAGGAGGTTTTCCAAAAGCCAGTCATGTGGAAAGAGTGGATCAATAGCAGCCCAGATCCAGACTGCCAAAAACGATAGAGCGAGGAAAAGTTTGAATTTCATATATTTAGGAAAGACCGGTAAACACCTTGAAAAGCCACGGGATAAGCGGCGCAAAGAACTGCCAAATGAATACTAGAAATATGATTACGCCAAAGAAACCAAAGCGTTCTATCTGATTGCGGATATTCATGAATCGAGGAGGCAGGATGGATGTAAGAATCTTTGACCCGTCGAGTGGCGGGATTGGTACCAGATTGAAAATCGCCAAGGTGACGTTTACGAGAACAATGATGGCAGACAACTGCCCTATCGGTCCGTTGAGGAGTCCCTGCGGGATGAGTATAAATCTGATGATCGAGCCAAATATGAGTGCGAGGGCAATATTGGAAAGTGGGCCCGCCGCTGCCACGATAGCCTCGCCCCAGCGGCGGTTGCGCAGGTTGTACGGGTTGAAAGGCACAGGCTTTGCCCAACCAAAGATGAATCCGCCCGGCAACATGAGGGATATGGCCGGCAACAGAATTGTTCCTATTGGGTCGATGTGCTTTATAGGATTGAGGGTGAGGCGACCTTCGTATTCGGCTGTCTTGTCGCCCAAATATAAAGCGGCGTATCCGTGGGCGATTTCATGAATGACGACTGAAAACAAAAGAATTATGAGGGAAAAGATGAATTGAAAGTCCATAGATATGGTTGTTTGAAGCCTAAAACTTGCCAAATAGCCTATATATGATAGCATGGCCCGTACCTCTCATACATCAATTTTATGGCACGAATCTGCCCAATCACAAAGAAAACATCAATCGTCGGCGGCGGCTACTCTAACGCGACCCGCGCGACCCAGTTCAACCCTATCGGCAAGACACGCCGATACGTAAATCTTCAGAACAAGAAGATCTACATTCCTGAACTCAAGAAGTCTATCCGCCTCACCATCTCTGCCCGCGCGATCAAGACGATCAACAAGAACGGAGCATACGCAACACTCAAGAAAGCAGGAATAATTTAATTCCAAAAGAAACTCCAAAAAAATAGCGCCCCCACGGGCGCTATTTTTTTGTGAACATATTCCCGTCCGACACAAATCGCACGGTGCCCTCTGTATCAGTCCGCGATATTTCAACGCCATAATCCATGAATATATCCACGACATCCTTATGCGGGTGTCCGTATCGATTATTCCTCCCCGCCGATATTATACCGAATTTGGGATTCACTGTTTTAACAAAGGATTCTCCGGACGAAGTTTTAGACCCATGGTGGCCTGCCTTTAGAATGGTGCTCGCTAGACGGTCACCATCGAGATCGATCAAATGATTTTCAACGGACTTGGGCGCATCACCTGTAAGCATGACTGAAGTTGATCCGTAAACGAGCCTACCTATGATTGATGCATCGTTTGTCTCCATCTTTGAAGGGTCGGTATCCGGATAGAGAATATCGAAATGGACACCGTCGCCGAAATCGATCCGTGTGCCGCGCCGTGCGATCTCGCCGGCGACGGCTTTTTCTCTGCGCAGACGGCTGATCTCATCATCGATGCCATTGGCAGATTCAACACCCGGCTCTATGAACACGCCCACCTTGTAGCGGGCTAGTATCTGGGGAAAGCCTCCGATATGATCAGCGTCAGGATGGGTTTCAAGGGCGACGTCTATGGCCCTGTCATACCAGGGCATGACTTCGGACAGTCGCTGTACCACCGCGCGATTTGGTCCAGAATCAATCAGCACGTCACGGCCGTTAGGTGTGCGAATGTAGATCGCATCCCCCTGCCCCACGTCCAAAAAATAAACATGAAGCGTTCCAGAGTTCCTTTCTTTGGCATACACAACACAGACAGCAAAAGCGACGCATACAAGCGCCGCGAGCAATACCTTACGAAAGTATTTTGTAAGTATAATCACTTTTTGAAAAATTGAGAGAGGCCGCGCTTGTACGCATCTACTAAATGTCTGTCACCGTGGCGCGTAATGAACCCTTCAAAACCCGGACGAGTATTAGCCTCGATAAAATACAGCGTACCACTTTTTGATTCGATAAAGTCGAGGGCGCACCACGAAAAAGACATGGTTTCGAGGATTCTCTTGGAATGGGCTGCCACTTCATCCGCAACCATACCTGACAGGATATCTGTGTTTTTTCTATCATAGATAAAAGCAGTACTGCCCGCGGCGACAACTACACGGATTTCACGGACAGGCTGTACATATTCCTGGACGAGGGCAATAAAGTCGTAGTCTTTGGAATCCTTGTTGAAAATTGCCCTTATACCAGCCTTCGCTTCGGACTCATTGTCCACCTTATACACATTCCTGCCTGCATCGCCCGCATTCATCTTAACAATGCACGGATAAAAAATGCCTGAAGTTTTTTTAAAGGATTCCTCAACACTCTCCACGGCAATGTGCTTCGGGAAGTCTCCGTCCGGATCGACAATGCTCACTGTGCGGGGCATAGGGACCTTGCCCTCCAGAATTTTGAAAGTCATAGACTTGTCGATACTGACCATGGATGCAGACTGACTGTTGAAAGGCGTAAGGCCGTACATAAAAGGGTGACCCGACACCAAAAGTGCGTCATCAAATCCGTGGACCAGCTCAAAATCCATGCCCGTTTCTGTGAGTGCCTGCCTGAGCGCTTTAATATTCGAATGCATGAAAGAAATTATACTCATAAAGCGTATAATAGATACATACAAATAATCACAGCGATTCCATGAAAAAATTTGAAGAAAGAAAGTTCAATATCCCTACCCTAAAAGGAATCTCTGCAAAGAGTATCGAGGAGCACCTCAAGCTATATGCAGGATATGTAAAGCATCTCAATCTCATCCATGAAATAGTTGAGAATCCTGCACATCCAGAATACGCACGGCGTGAAGCCTATCGACGCCAGGGATTTGAGTTTGGTGGCATGCGAAATCACGAATATTATTTTGCACACTTCGAAGGAGGACCGGCAGCACTTTCGCCTGAATCCCCTCTCTATAAAAAAATAGTTGCGTGGACTAGTTCTTTTGAGACATTTTTGGAAACTTTCAAGAATCTCGCAACCACTCGAGGTGTGGGTTGGGCAATGCTCGGCTATGACAAGACGACAGATTCCCTTATTCAATACTGGGTCGACGAACAGCATATGGGACACCTCCCCGGCGTCTCCCCTGTACTTTGCCTCGATATGTGGGAGCACTCATTTGTCGCCGACTACCAGCCTTCAGGCAAAAAGCAGTATGTAGAGGATTTTTTCGCCAATATTAATTGGGAGACTGCTTCAAAGAATTTTTCCGACGCCAATAAGTAATTAAGTACCATACGATAGCACCATATGAGACCGTGAGCGCGAAAGCGCTCATTCTCATTTCTATTGCTGCAAAGGGTAGTCCGCCGAAAAATGCAGTGACCTCTATGATATACGAGAGTATGAGCGACGTTGCCCAGGCAAAAGGCAGTGCAAGTGTCTGGCTTACAAAACCAACCATGACCGCTACAAACCCACCTAGCATGGAAAGCGGGACGAATGGCAATACGAGTAAATTTGGCGGTAAGGACACTATTGATAGCTTGCCCGCCATGTGAAGTATTAAAGGCGTTGTCAGTATTTGTGTACCAATTGTGGTCGCCAGCATCTCGCGTAATTTACATCGATCGGTCACCCATGACAATTTTTCCTGAACAATAGGCGCGACATATATAAGGGCAAGCGTTGCTAAAAATGAAAGCTGAAATGAGGCATCAAATGCGAGAATGCTCGGATTTTCAAGCGTCATGCCAAAAGCCGCCAATACAAGAGCACGGGTTACGTCATAGCGGCGGGCGGATGATTTTGCCAGAATAACTATAAGAGCCATAATGGTTGCCCTCACTGTTGTGGCCGATGCGCCCGTCATGAGGGCGAAAAGCACAATAGACCCTGCGCCAAATACACGCGATAGTGCCGCCGGCATAAAGGCAAAAGCCTTCATAAGACCTTCCGCTACTACAGTCACATTCGATCCTGAAAGCACTAAAATATGTACAAGGCCCGCATT
>CAYJAC010000002.1:0-23874 GCA_964368565.1 uncultured Candidatus Saccharibacteria bacterium | reverse complement strand
GACTCTATGATTTCAGGAAACTCCAGCTTACCCGTCAGCACCAGTACGTCCCCGTATGCATATACAGGGTAACGCGCAGCAGTGACCAGGATATGATCACCTCCCTGTTCAGGTGCGAAACAGAATTTAAGAGACGTGTCTCGTTCTTCTGGTTCAGCACAAATGATGCCCGTTATGGGAGTTTTCGTCCCAACAAGTGAGTCCAGAGGATGATAGTCGGTCTCTGACAAGCTGACTCGAAAGGCACCTAGGGTAAATGCAATAGACACTCCGATGACCAATACAGGAATTCCTTTTCTAAACGAGATAAGAAGCAGGCATAATCCAAGGGCCGTCAACAAAAATGCGTTTGATACCCCAATCTGTGAGCATGCAAAAACTCCTGTAAAAAATGCCAGCGAGTAAAAGTAAAAGCTGCGAGTGCTCATCCAGGAATGCTATCCTGTCGAGCATAAAATAAAACTAAAAACTATACTCCCCACTCCCTCTTAATCTGCGCTTCGTCGGCTGCTGAAATCGATTTTTTAAATTTTACTCCACGGACACCCTTAACACGTGCTTCACATTCTGCCCAGGTTGTATGTATTTGAAGTATGCCGCCCACAAGAGACAGATACGAATAGGCTTTCACTGATGATGAGGATTTCTTCTTAGCCTTTGCTGCCTTGGCGCCCGCGGCAGGTGCAGCGTCGAGGTCCACGGGATATTTGTCGCGGGCGCCCGCATACAAATCTGTCGGAGTCTTGTCCGCAAAGGTAGTAGCAATCTCGTCACAGCGCTCATTTCCCGGATGGCCTGCGTGCCCCTCGACATACTTCCAAGCTATCGAATTTCCTGATGCAGCAACAGAAGCAACTGATGCCGAAAGGGCTTCCCACAGGTCACGGTTCCCTACCTCCTTCTTTCCTGCAGTGATCCAGCCATTCCTTTTCCAACCCGCGACCCATGATGTGATACCGGAAATAACATATTTAGAATCGCTCTGCACTACAATTTTTTCACCTCCGATCTTTTTAGAAGCAATGAGCTCCATGGCTTTGATCGCAGCCATAAGTTCCATACGATTATTTGTCGTATGATCTTCACGTCCGCCAAGCTCTGCCACATCAGCATCAGTGCGTACGATGGTACCCCACCCTCCTGGTCCAGGATTTCCCCGTGACGATCCGTCTGTAAATATAGTGATAGACATACGTACTAGAGTACCTCAACTATTCTCAAGCGCAATTCGGGATAATTTTTGAAGGTAGATTTTTCTAAATGAGCGACAATATCAACTTTTCCTTTTGCCACTGCATGTACCGGTAGCGAATCCGGAGAAGAAAAGAACTGTATTGCTGATATCTTTCTATTATTCTTATCCAGAAACACGATTTCAGTGTGATTCTTTTCCTTACCAAAAGACTTTATGGCGTCTATATGGGCACCTTTTATAAGAAAGAGTGGCTTTGCATTACCTGTCCCATACGGGGCAAGTTTTTCGATATCACGGTAGAGATTCCATGACACTTCATCAAGACCGATATGACCGTCTACCAAACCTTCTTTCTCTATAAGTTCTCCACCCAGATCGTGCGCAGCCTTTTCAAGCGACTCGGCGAGTGTATGAATGGCTTCATTCGATACTTCAAAACCTCCTGAGGCTGAGTGTCCACCGAAAGCCAGGAACGATTCCGGGGTTTTTTGCATAATAGAGAGCACACTTGTTGTTCCGCCTGATCGACAGGATCCTTTAATGATACCTTCGCCGTCCCTGCCCCACAGGAATGCTGGTCGATTGTATTCCTCGGCCAGAGAGTTCGCGACAAGCCCCAGCAAAGCCGGACGCCATGACGGATTACCCAGGACAATTGCCTTCTTATCAGATATGTCACGTTCACTCAGAATTTTCTTTACCTCTTTTACGAGCGAAGCAACTGTACCCTTACGTTCGTTATTCACACTCTCTAGGGCATCTGCATAGACGCCAGCTAATGCCTGATCTGTGGTGGACAGCATATTAAAAGCGGCCATAGGCTCGCCCATACGCGATGCGGCATTGATGCGAGGAGTGATCGTAAATCCTATATCATCCTCGGAAAGATGCTCTCGATTTACGCGCAATTTTGAAAAAAGCTGAGACAGGCCGGGGCGAGCGGTCTTTTTCAATACCTTTAGGCCATAAACCGCAAAGATGCGGTTCTCACCTACGAGTGGCACCATGTCAGACAATGTAGCAATACCCACCAAGTCTAGAAACCATTTTTCCCAGCCGGGTGTGATACCAAACTCCGCGCCATACTTCTTATAAAAGGCCTGAACAAATTTAAATATGACACCTGAACCACAGAGCATTTTTTCAGGATACAAGCAGTCCGAAAGTTTTGGATTGAGAATCGCATAGGCTGGCGGCAGATGCTGTGTCGCATCACCTACTTTCACATGCGGCATATGATGATCGGTAACTATTACATCAATGCCTAGAGACTGCGCACAGGCCACTTCCTCTATATCAGCAATGCCGCAATCGATAGTTATTAAAAGTTTTGTTCCCTTTTCCTTGAATCCATCGATAGCATGCATGCTTAAACCAAACCCTTCGTCATGGCGATGTGGAATATAGACCTCAAAATTCTTATAGCCCGTCTTGCGCAATGCATCATATAAAATCACTCCGCCCGGTATACCATCTGCGTCATAGTCGGTAAAAATAGAGATGAATTCATTATCCTTGATTGCCTTGTACACCCTTTCAACGGCCTTATCCATATTTTTCATTAAAAAAGGATCGTGCGTGTGCATATCATAGTCGGGCGCGAGAAAGATATCTGCCTCCGCCACAGTTTTTATGCCGCGCCCGACCAAGAGCGACGACAGTGTGTCGGAGAATGCAGCAAATTCTGCCGGTTTTGTAGCTCCGGCATCGCGCAGAGAATATTTCATCGCCCTATAGTAACAAGTATCCTGACTTCTTGCCTTTATTTAGCAAATTAGATAACGTTCACCCGTGAACACAGCTATGCTCTTTAAGGACCCAGCGAGCAGGCTTGTCGAGACCGACCGCAGAATACTCGTGCGCAATGTCCTCAATCGGAAAGGCCCTCTCCCTGATTCAGGGATTAATCTAGGGACCGTATTCCGGCCCTCGGTCCGACTAGTTGAAAAGCCTACTAAAAAGAAGCGGTCGAAGACCTCCACGTAATCGTCAGCCATCGATACCACATCTAGCAAAGATGTGGTATTTTTTATCCATGGAAAACTGCATATTTTGTAAAATAGTAAAAGGAGAAATTCCCTCTCATAAGGTATATGAGGATGCTGATTTTATGGCGATCCTTGATATCCGTCCGCTATCGCCTGGGCACACCCTTGTTATTCCAAAGCAGCACTATCGCTGGGTTTGGGATGTGCCGAACGCAGGAAAGTATTTCGAAGCAGCGCAGAAAGTCGCCCTTGCGCAGAAAAAGGCTTTTAACACAGACTTTGTAGTCTCAAAGATCATGGGCGAAGAAGTTCCTCACGCTCATATTTGGGTCTATCCCGATAGACATATAGACGGTGGGGTCAAAGGCGACAAAGACGACCTGGTAGGAAACGCAGAAAAAATCCGGAAAGTTATGTAGTAAAAAGAGCGCCTAGGCGCTCTTTTTACTACCATATTTACTTTATCCCCTGAGAGCCTCTATACCTGGCAGCGTACCCTTTGCCAAAAACTCTATCATCGCGCCGCCGCCGGTAGAAGCGAACGTAAACTTGTCCAAAAGACCAAGCTTGGCCACAACAGCTATGGTATCCCCTCCTCCGATGATGGATGTTGCGCCGCTTGCGACAATTGCCTCTGCAATACCCTCGGTTCCCTCAGCAAACCCCTTCTCATAGTCGCCAACAGGACCATTCCAAAGAACGAATTTAATATCATTCAAAAGATCCGAAAGTTCGGCAACAGTCTGCGGTCCTGCATCCATAATCTTTTCATCAGGGCTCACATGCTCGGGCGATTTTGCCATGCGTGACGACGCGGATGAAGCCATTACATCTGTAGGTACAATGAGGCGCGGACTGTCCACAATATGAGATAGGTTCACTTGGGTTTTTGAGACGAGAGATTGTCCAACCTCAAATCCCTTTTCCTTGTATACATCATTTGCCAGAGCGCCTCCCACAAATACATGATCCGCAATACCTATAAACTTCTCGATCAAAGGTAATTTCGTATCGAATTTTGCGCCACCTAGTATAAAAAGAAATGGATGCTCGGGATTGAAAGCTTTTGAGAGCTCTTCAATCTCAGTTGCGAGCAGTGGTCCAGCAAACGACGGTAATAGTTTCGGTATAGATACTACTGATGCATGCGAACGGTGTGCCACCGCGAATGCATCATTCACAAATATGTCCGCCAGATTCGCGAGTCGAGAGGCAAATACAGGATTGTTTTCCTTTTCGCCTGCATCTTTACGGAGATTCTCAAGCATAATGATCTCCCCTTCCTGCATGGTAGCGATTACCGAAGGTGCGTCGGCATAGTTTGTAACAAAAGCCTTTATTGGCAGATTACGTCCGATATATGCGGCGATACGCGAAAGTGATTCAGTCGCCTCGCTCTCTAAATGACTGATTATAATTATTTTTGCACCCGCCTCCCTCAAAAATCGAAGTGTTGGCAGTGACCGCTGTATACGGAAGTCGTCTCGCACCTCGTTACCAACAATAGGCACGTTCAGATCAAGGCGTACTAGAACTCGCTTACCGCGAAGATCCTTTTCGTCTGTGATCCTTTTAAATGTTTGCTGCATAGTCAATGATAGTTGAGAAGGATTCAGACTCGAGCGACTGGCGACCAATAAGGAGCCCGTCTATGGCACCGTCACGCAGCATGCCTTCTGCATTCTCGCTGTTAACTGATCCCCCATAAAGCACATGCATCTTGAGCCCGTCATTTTTGCCCAGTGCCTCGATAGCTACCTTTTTTATATAAAGAGACATTTCATGGATATCTGCTGGCTTTGGAGCAAGCTCAAAGCTTTTGCCTATGGCCCAGACTGGCTCGTAGGCTATGATGATTGACTTTACCAGCTTCTTATCGGTGACGGCATTAAATACCGTAAGAATTTGCTCACGAATAGCGCGCAAATACTGTGCGTTCTGATCACGCTCCCTTTCACCTACGCAAAGGATGACCTTTAGGCCTGCATTGATAGCACGAACGGCTTTTTGAGCCACAATAGTGTCAGTGTCGCCGGCTGCGCGGCGTTCGCTGTGTCCAATCAGTGCAAATGATGCGCCCGAGGTCGCTATCTGTGTCGCAGAAACCGAACCGGTAAATGCGCCGCGCTCTTCGAGCGAGACATCCTGAGCCGCAATGGCAATCGTCTGATTTTTCTTACCTGAAAGGGCTGGTATAAAGGGAGCGGGAGCAGCAATAATCACCGAAACACCGGGATTCTTTGTGCTTTTACGGGACAGAGCGCCAAAAAGAGCCTTTGCAGCCTGGAGCGTATCAGGATTCATCTTCCAATTCCCCACTATCGTGAATTTTTTGTGTGTCTTTGCCATGACACCATTATAGCATTAGTGTAAACCCCGTATTACTGAGATTCTTTCCAGGATTTTATATTGAGACTACCTGAAGATCCACCTGACTCATCAGAGGTTAGGTTAAGCGATGACATCTGCGGATCGTAAATTACGCTCGCTCCCCCGCTGACCCGTAAATACCGGGCCGCACCAGCCTTAACACTTGCACCTCCGTTTATTCGTACACCGCCATTTGCAGCGTAAAAAGCTGAATCATTGGCGCCCCCTGTAATTACAATTGCTTCTTGAGGGTCATTGCTTAATGAAACAAGTAGAATGTGACTGTCAGCAGCTCCGTCGATTGAAGCTCCTCCTGTAACGGTTATTTTGCCGTCAGATACGATAGCAAAACTCTGAGAGCTACTATTTGAACGAACATGGGCACCGCCACTAATAGTTACATCACCCTGAACCCACAAAGTACCTGAAACCCTGAGGGTTCCTCCCCCATCAACCTCTAGGTGTCCTGTTATTTTTTTTGGTCCGAGTGTCGCGCCGGCATTGCCTATATTTTTATCACCAGAAAAAGTACCTCCAGCAAGAGCTTCGTTTTTCCAAAGCGCTATCGTTGAATCTGAAACAGGCATCGGCTCTACAACTGGATTTGAACGCGACATATCGCACGCCTTATTGTTACCAGCGCCTGTCTGACAATGAAGCGTACCTGTAGACGCTACATAATTGACACCGTACGCATACGCGCTACCCACCTGGAGGTCATTGTACTGATCCTCGCCCATAATCCCAGCATCGCTCGTACCGAGAGTTAATTTAAAATATGCATCAAGCCCTGAAGGTGCCGTATTGCTCCACGAACCCCAATCAGTGCGGCCAATTTTAGCCTGACCATTTCCATATGTTGTATTTGCACCGATAACATAATAGTTGGATGGATCAGGATTGGCATCGATTACAATCCAGTAAGTAGTGCCGTCATCAAGTATCTGATTTGCAGTAAGAGGAATATCAATCCACGTATACGCCGTACCGACAAGCGATGAGGAGATTGTACCGCTCGCTATTACACCACTATAACTCGGAGCACTGCCCGAACCTGTCATAATTTTAATTGTTGCGTTTGAAGGATTACCTACTTTCTTGATCAGCAACTCGATTTTAACAAGCGATAACTCATCGCTCACTCGAAAACCTTGTGCCACATCCTGTGTTGATGCATTCCTTGCAAAAATAATCGACTGCGTAGGTGTAGCAGGGCTTGAGTTCGCTTGATCAACTGAAATGGTTGCGGTTGCAGCAGATATTGCAGCACCAGATATAGAACATGAACCGCAACCGCGAATTGAGCCTGTTGTATACAAATCCCCAATAACTGATGATCCACTTTCAAGATCAACACCTCCAAGTCCACCCTGAAGAATAAAAGGGAAAGAAATCCCAGAAGTACCATCCATTGTTGCTTCTAAACTCCTCTTTGTTCCCGATGAGTCCCCTGCTGTAGTAATAGTCTTTGAACCATTCCCTGCTGTAGTAATAGTTGTAGTAGCACTCGAAGATGCAACCGCCAGCACCTCCACCACCCCAATCTGCTTGCCTGTCTTAATACGATATATCGAATCCTCGAGCGATGATTCTGACGCAAAATAACTTTGCTTTGAAGTGGATTCATTTCTCACAGTGCGAACTTCACGCAAAACAGAGTCGGAGAGACTGGCAACAACCGCAATACCGCCCGCCAGAAAGAACATGAGCGCTGTCACAAGAGTATAACCGCCCTGATGATATTTTTTTAATGTAGTCATGTTATTGAATGTATGATCCCCTTAGCACATACGTGCCGTAAAAATTAAGTGCAGGTACCGTTGTTGATGCATCAGGAGCAAGGGTCATTTCCACACGAATAGCAGTTGTTGATGCAACAGAAAATTTCCTGAACGTAAGGTTTGAAACCGCCATATTATCTTGGGTTATGTCACCAACATAAACTCCATTTTGATCAATTTTGACCTTCTGATCAGAGAGGTAAAATGCAAGCACATCATTTGTACCATCGCTTTTTCTCATGTTTAGTACAATCTTTCCTGAACTTGCACCCAGAATGCTTTGAACGGTATCAATGCTTGTCGCCCTCCTCACGTCGCGAGAGAAACGACTAAATGCAGATACCGCAGCTGAGTTTATGTCGAGAAACGAGCGGGACCTTTTTGAAGATTGTGCGATTGAAAAAGAGGTCTGAATAATAACGAGGAATAGCATAGAAACGAGACCTACGTATATAAGTGTTTCCGCGAGCGTATTCCCCTTTTTATACTTAAATATTGGTAACATAGGTTTTATAGGACGTTGTACTTGTAGCCCCTTTCCATCTCCAGGAAACAGAGGACTGTGCAAAAAAAGTGTTCGTATCAACGGTACCTCCTATAGAAACGATATCATCATTTCCATCACGGTACACGGCAGATAGTCTGAACATTCTATAAAAAATACCGTCAATTATTTCAGGAGTACTCGTTACGCTCCATGACGACGCGGCAAGCTCAAAATACCTGTCAGTATCAAGGGGTAAATTTGCGAGGTTTGACCAGCCGGCTCCTTTTACAAAACGCAGCGCCTCAAGTCCCTCTTCAGCCAAAAGTCCTCCCTTTATAGAGAGCATGTCTTTTTGATGAAAACGAGAAAGGGTGGCAAGGGTTCCTAAAAAAGCCAAAGATACGACGGATATGATGGCTGAGACAACCACCACCTCGACCATAACCGAGCCTTTTGTGTGAAAAGAAATCATTCGATGCTTACGAGCCCCGTCGTCTGTACCTTTACATGCCTTGCAGCGATGGATGACGCGGGCTGATATATATCAATTGTACCAGATGCTGACGAATTACCTGTGACTCGTTCAAAAACAAAAGTGGATATCAACGAAGAGGCACGGACACCCGATGAATAGATGAATGTATTGTTACTCGCTGTGGTCGACGAAAAAGTTGATCCCTGAAAAAAAGTAAATCGGTCAGCATCAACTTTTACCCCATACTGAGAGCCAGCTACTGACGCCAGGGTTCGGGCTCGAGCATCACGTAGCGCAGCAGCCAACGCGGTCGAGCTAGCATGCACAGCCTCTCTGCGATTAAAACTTGCAAAGGCGGTCAGTGAGAGCGCGAACAACATCCCTAAAATGGCTATAGATACCAGTACCTCTGCCACAGTAAATCCTGTTGATATGCGCTTCATTATGAAATTTTATCTGAAAGCGAATAAATTGGACTAATCATGGCAAGCGCAAAGAATCCGACACCTATACCTATGAAAACCATGAGGAACGGCTCGATAATGGTCGACATATCCTTGGTCTTTTGTTCAACCTCGCTCTCATAGAAAGTAGCCACTTCAAAAAGTGTCTTTGAGAGCGTTCCTGTCTCCTCGCCCACCCCAATCATCTCGGCCACGAACGAAGGATAGAGATCACCCCGTGGCATAAAAAGTGATTGAAGAGTCGAACCTTTCTGAATATCTTCTGCAGTGCGCAAGAGCATATCCCTATAGTGAACATTCTGAACGACGGTCGCAGTGATCTTTATCGAAGCAACCACTTCTACACCCGATGAAAGAAGTGATGATAATGTACGGGCCATACGGGCCGAATTTACCTGCATGGCGATAGTGCCGATAATAGGCAACTTGAGCACCGCCTTTCCTATAAAACGCTTACCCAGAGCCGTCCTTGAAAAAACAAACGTACCAAACGCAACGGCAATGATACCTAAAACAATCAGTATGTAGTGAGCCTCAAATAAATCGCTGATCCAAATGACTGATTTTGTAGCCAGGGGCAATTCTGTATTGAATTCTTTAAAAGTGGCTGTGAGTTTAGGAATGACGAATACAAGCATTAGAATACCTATAACCAGCATAACCGTGAGGATTATACCCGGATACATCATCGCGCCACGCACCTTCTTTTGGAGAAGGTAGGACTTCTCGAGCTGTTCAGCAATAATGTTAAGCGCCTGAACGAGACTGCCCGACTCTTCGCCTGCCGCTACCATCGAAACAAACAGTGGTGAGAATGTTTTTGGAAAGCCAGAAAGTGCGACTGAAAAGCTTGTTCCCTTTGAAAGGCTCTCGCCAAGCGATGCAAAGATCGGCTTCCATACCTTGCCCGTCATTTGCCTCTCCAAAACTACAAGTGCTCGTGCCAGGGGAAGACCCGCCTTTAGCATGGCAGCCAGATTTTTGGCAAACATGATGCGATCGGCCATTTTTGCGCCTCCAAACGTCAGGGAAAATATGCCTGAAGCACCCTTTTTTCCTTTTTCAGTCGCCTCAAGCACAGTATCCCCTTCTTCGTGAAGTTTTTTATAGAGCGCAAACTTGTCTACGGCATCGAGCACGCCTTCATAATGAGTACCGTCCTTCTTTACCGCTTTATAAGAGAAAAGCATAACTAAATTATTTCATTCATTGTATCACCTTTCAAAGATGCTACAGTTAGTACATGGAATACATATTACAACTCATGGATGCGGAGGCGGTCGTACGGACGCTTGGCCTTGTTGGCATCATCGCCATTGTCTTTGCTGAATCAGGCCTATTCTTCGGCTTTTTCCTGCCAGGCGACTCCCTGCTATTTACTGCGGGACTATTCGCCTCACAAGGCAGCCTGTCGATAACATGGCTCCTTGTTGGTGCAACCATAGCCGCTATCCTTGGTGACAGTGTGGGTTATGCATTCGGCAAAAGAGTTGGACCAAAGCTCTTTTCACGCGAAGACTCACTGCTTTTCCATAAAAAACATGCCCTGCGCGCAAAGGCATTCTATGAACGCTATGGCACAAAAACTATCGTCCTCGCCCGGTTTGTCCCTGTAGTCCGTACGTTTGCCCCCATCGTCGCAGGTATCGGTGGTATGCCCTATAAAACATTCCTTACCTATAACATCGTAGGAGGTGTGACCTGGGTCTGCAGCCTCTCTTTGGGCGGCTATTTCCTAGGCACCCTCTTTCCTGCCGTCAAAGACCATCTCGACGCCATCATCGTAGGCATTATCTTTATATCTATAATTCCACTCATCATTGAATTTATTCGAGAAAGAAGAAAGAAAAACGTCCCGACGGTGTAGTATAATAAATGGCGATGAATCGAACGCCTATAAAAAGCTGGATAACGAGTGCATTCCCGGTTCCTGCCTCGCTCATGCTTGCGGATACAAGTATAGAGATCAGCGACGGAATGCTGCGCTATTTCCAGTGTGATCGCAAACACGGAGTTGTCATCCCAAAGGATTTTGGGACCACAGCTTTCCCTCGTCTCAACATAGAGCAGAACGAAAAGGCGAAAACCGACGCTGCTGGAATTCTGCGCGGGTGGTCCAATACAAGAAAGCAAAAAATCGTAAATTCAGTGATCCATGAGGCTGAGGCTTATGTATTCAAGATAAGCGTACCAACAACAAATCCTAAAGAAATTCCATCTGCCATTGAGGCACTCCTCGAAGAGAACGTACCGATTCCTCCGAGCGAAGCCGTATTTGAATATACCGTGATAGCTAGCGACGAAAAGCTAAATGAAACGACTGTGGCCGTATCAGCTCTTCCTAAAAAGGCGGTAATCGAGCACATAGAGCTCCTTCGAAGCGGTGGTCTTGTGGTTGCATCACTTGAGACAGAGGCACGCGGTATTGCCCGAGCACTTTGCCCAAAGGACGACATATCAGTCCGTGCAGTACTATCCATATCCGAAAAACATTCGGTTGTTTTCATTGTTGAACGTGGTTCTGTGGTATTCAGCTCCTCCATCGAGGTTGGTAGCAGAGACTTTGACAAAGCAATCGCAAAAATCTTTGGCGTAACTGAAGAAGCGGCTCGCGTGCTCAAACATCAAAAAGCCTCTCAAGAAACAGAGGGCGATGCAAAACTGTTTGAAGCAATACTTACAGTATCGTCGACTATCCGAGATGAGCTCAGCAAGGTGCTCGCTTACTGGAAAAGCCAAGGAAAAAAGGAAAGAGAGTTTGTTGACGTATCAGAGGTTGTCCTTTTGGGAAGCGACTCCATGCTACCAGGATTCTCACAATACATATCATCCATATCAAAACTACCGACGCGCATCGGTTCGGTGTGGACGAATACCCAGTCGCCCGAAGTGTCCCTTCCCTCTCTCCATAAAATCGACTCCCTGAGCTACGCGGCCGTCATAGGTGCACTTCTATAATATGTTCTACTTTTTACCCCAAGATTCAAAAAAGGAAGCGGTCTCAGAATACAGGCAGCGCCTGGCTATCGTTGGTACTGGTCTGCTCTTGGCTTTTCTTGTTGCTGGTTGTGTACTTGCGCTACCGACATACCAAATAATGAAAATCCGCAAGGAGAGCGCGGTTCTCGAACGCGACGCGCTCGTTACAAGCCTCAAAGACGACCCCGCAATGCTTCAGGCAGAAGTGCGCGACATCAACGGAAAAGTGAGCACCCTGAAAGGTACTTCTGAGAGCGCTACAATCATGGCGACTCTTGACCGACTTCTGGCCCAGAGAGGAAACAGTATTGCCATCACTAACGTATCAATAAAACGTAGTGGTACGGGAAGCTCGCTCACACTCTCTGGCATCGCATCGACCCGTGACGCCCTTGTAGCATTCTCAAAGAGACTCCAGGGAGAGCCTTCGTTCAAAAACGTAAATCTCCCCGTCAATAGCCTCGCCCGCAGCAAGGACATCGTCTTCAATATCAGTATTGATTCTGCAATCTAAACATATGTCACAAAAGCACCTCATCACCATATCAGTACTTAGTTTGCTCGCCCTTGGGTCTCTCGCTCTTTGGATATTCATTGGCGTCAAGGCCCATTCGCTTAAAGATGAGGCGGTATCCATAGAGAGCGACATGGCAACAAAGACGTCTGAGAGCGCATATCTCAATTCGGTCCGAAACGTACTAAAGAGTTCAAAATCCGACCTTGCTGCAATCAATAGCCGCTTTATCGACAAGGACGGGGTGCCTTCGTTCATCGACTTGCTCGAAAGAAAGGCAAAAACCGCAGGCGTCCAGGCAGACTTTGGCTCGATTGTTATTACCCCTGCAGATGCAGGTGGTGGGACCCTGAAACTAAGCATGACGGGTAGTGGCACGTGGAGCAACATCATTCAATTTATATCTGTACTTGAATCTCTTCCCTACGCTTCCAGAATAGAAACGGCTAGCTTCAGCACAATCGACAAAAAATGGACGTTCAGCCTCGAATTTATCCAACACCTGACGATTAAGAATTAAATCCATGTCTTTCAAGAATACATGCAGGATGATAATCAAGAGCACAACAAAGAATCCGGCCTATGACTGGTATGGAATGCTTGCCATATTCGCCCTCGCACTCTGTATCCTTTTAATCATAAATATAGGAGTATTCTTTTCATCAAAGTTAAGTAGCGGTACGACTACAGTAAGCGGACCGGCCGAAACCGTAGTGTTAAAAGACGAAGCGTTGGCAGAGGCAATCAAAGGTATACAACAAAAAGATGCCAGAGTGCCGACAATACCATCTGCAGTGCGACCCGACCCTTCGCTCTAAAAACTAGGCTTGTGCTAGGAGTTGCACAGTCGCGCCGCTTCACCCCAGACCCCTTTCCTGCTATTCTCTGTCTAACCCCTTGTAGTTCAATGGATAGAACACCGGACTTCTAAGCCGGTTATGTTGGTTCGATTCCAACCGAGGGGACAAGTAAAGAAAAAACCAGCAACAAGCTGGTTTTTTCTTTACTTGTCCCCGAGAGCAGGTCCAGTGGACCTGCGTGTTGGAATCGAAGCCCGGTTGAGCATATTTTATGAGCGGAGCGAAACAAAATATCCAACCGTGGGTACTGACCCTGTAAGGGTCGATAAGCGTACTCGCGGTCCAACCCAATAAAAAAACCGCGCACACCTATGCGGGTTCGAGCTGGCCGATTTCCGAAATGAGGACGTAGAACTGGTGGTCGACCTGCCACCGACCATAATTCTGAACCATGGCCGCATCCTGATCACGGTGATCAAAACACATCGGCAACGGATCATTGATTGTGATGCTTGTGCCAGCCGGTATATAAAGACCGACAGGTTCAAGGTTTTTGTTGGGGCTACTATCGCCAAAGGCTTTTCGGAAAAGCCTGATATCTTCCTTTAAAACAATTGCTTGGCTCATATTGAAAAAACGGAGGAGGGGTCTACATAACCAACACTACGTTGTTCCCACTCATTGTCAACGAGGCACAAAAAAGCCGCAACATGCGGCTTTTTCGTTTCTGTGCGCCCTGAGGGACTTGAACCCCCGACCTTCTCAGTGTAAATGAGCTGCTCTACCAACTGAGCTAAGGGCGCATATATTCAGTTTTTATACCGACAAAGGCTACAATACCCCATTTCATCCATTATTTCAAGAAATACGGCATAATACTTGCTCATTTTCGGCCTCCGTGTTACATTGACGACCACGTTAATACATTCATTATGGAAAGCAAAGTAATCACTTCACCTATAGATATGGCCGCCCGAGCAAAGCTCGCTCTTCGCGCTGGCGACACCGTCCGCGTATGGCAGAAGATTAAAGAAGGCGACAAAACTCGCCTCCAGGCATTCGAAGGACTCATCCTTTCTCGAAAGCACGGCGATGAGGCTGGCGGTACGTTCACAGTTCGAAAGGTAGTCGACGGTGTAGGTGTAGAACGCATCTTCCCTCTCTACTCCCCTATGATCGATGAGATCGAGACTGTCCGAAAGTCAAAGGTCCGCCGCTCAAAGCTCTACTTCGTTCGTGAGAAGGCTACCAAGGAAATCCGACGCCAGATGCGAAACCTCCGAGCAGAAAAGGGTGGAAACACCGATGTCGTCAAGAAAGGCACAAAGGTTGTAAAGGCAGACGCTCCCGCAGAGGCTCCAGCAGCAGAAACAAAATAATTTCAAAACAAAAACCCGCCCACCGGCGGTTTTTTGTTGTCCAAACCTCATCTATTCACAAATTGAGGAAAAATTGAAGATTTCTTATGGAAACCTTGAGGCTGATTTGTATATTCTGAGACGGACGAAGGGTTGGTAATCCGACGTCTTGGGCATGCTAGTGGCCTAGGCCTCTACCTTTACCACGTAGAGGATGCGGGTTCGATCCCCGTCATGTCCATGCACTTGAAAAAGTCCTTCTAATCCTTTACCATGGACGTGTGGTAAAGGTAGAGGCCAAAACCGTTCCGAAAGGAGCGGTTTTGCTTTGTATGGTCCAAAGGTTGAAAATACGGCTGACTTTATGTATGATGTGCGAACAAGAAAAAGACAGGCTCTTTCTTGGCCACATGGTTCAATGCGCGGATGGTGGAATTGGCAGACACACTACCTTGAGGTGGTAGCGCCGTAAGGCATGGAGGTTCAAGTCCTCTTCCGCGCACACGGAGAATCGGCGGGGGGCTCCGCCGCCCGCCGATTCTCTTAAGACAACAGCAGATCAGTAATCACCGATGGTGCCTATAGTTTAGTGGTAAAACGCTGGATTGTGGTCCCGGTGTCGAGGGTTCAATTCCCTCTAGGCACCCCTAAAGTTGCTTATTCCGATAGTATCTCGGAAAGCAGAGTTTGTTTCGGCAAAAACCTTTTCCATCGGGAAAGGTTTTTGCTTATTATTGAGGCAAAGTGTACCTGTTCCGATTAAAGCTTCCATAATCGGGCTAGGAACCGCCTTCACCACCTTTCTGTCCGCAACCTCAAATCGGGTCCAGAAGATGCTCAGGTAAACCCTCTTAAGCTCTGGAGATGCCTGCGTATAAGCTCAAGATAGATTTTGGTTCAGAGGTTGGAACAAAGAATTCCTCTGTTCAGATTGTAGCTCTCTATAAAAAGGAAGAGCTCGTTGGAAAACTTGTCTTAGGCGTCGTTAATTTCCCTCCTAGGAAGATAGGTCCGTTTGAATCGGAAGTTCTTACGCTTGGTGTTCCTGACAGCGAGGGCAAGGTAATCCTTATCACGCCAGACAAAGACAAGGCGGTTTTAGGAGGGCGACTGTTCTAAATTGCTTTAGCCTTACGTTAATAGATGACTTTAGAGATGAGATAGATAAGCTATTCCGTGGCTTTAGTCTTCTTGGCAGTTATCCAAGCCAGCTCGTATATTTTTTTCATAGCATCCGCTATTTCTTCACTCTCAATAATGATGCCGAGTTTTTCACGCCAAGATGCGATCATGACTTTGTTGTCATAAATATTGATTTCTGGTGAGAAGTAATATTTATCAGCTGGGACAAAAGCGATTTCACGTTTCTCATCTAGATCGTGAATTTTACGTTCTTGACTGGTTGGTGTCTCGGGTACGATAGCTCGAATCGAGATATTTTTATCAGCACGACGCTTGTAGTACTTTGGGAAGTAATTAGGCAAAGCCTTGTGCATATCATCTACCGTTGCGTACGCTCTAATTGGCTCAGAGCTGGTAAGCGTGTCCTCATACACATATTCAAGTCCCTCAGTGCCCTCATAAAAGCGAATCCTCGGACGATTTTCGATTGTGTGAAGTAGGGTTAATTCAGGCAATATTTTCTCCGCTTGCTTGATATACCCCTCGGTTTCCGTAATCCGTCTTTTCAAATATTCAGTTATAGCTGTAGGTGGTTCTGCCGCGTATTCCTGCTTCGGTTCCTTACCCGAAACACTCACTAACTTTTTACCAACCAGATAACCGAGGATATCGTAGCCAGTTGTTCGGTTTATACCTGCCTGCTGTGAGATTTTAGAAACAGTACCTTTACCCAATTCGAGTAGGGCAATGTATACATCAACCTCCTTTTCGCTAAAGCCAAAAGATTGAAGGTTGATTTTAAGCTGTGAATGTTTGTTTTCCATAAACGGAAGTATATATCCAAAACACGGTTTGTGTCAATAATTTTCCACAAAAATATGAGAATCTGCTTAAATATCTTATATAATATAGCTTATTTAGTTATTAAATTGACGATACTAATTGACAATATGTGTCCATTATGCTATTATAATGCCAGAAAGATAGTAGTTCATCGAAAACCTACT
This sequence comes from uncultured Candidatus Saccharibacteria bacterium, assembly GCA_964368565.1. Classification (GTDB taxonomy): domain Bacteria; phylum Patescibacteriota; class Minisyncoccia; order Phycocordibacterales; family UBA6065; genus UBA6065. The sequence goes on along the minus strand of CAYJAC010000002.1, from coordinate 7,334 downwards.
TGCGAGTGTGGTTCTAGCCAAAAGGTCTCAAACGTAGAGATTTTCTGGCTAGAACTACATAAACCAACAAAATCAACCAAAAGGGAACTAAATGAACGCAACAGAACTCAAAGTATGGAAGACAATCAAGATTGGGGTATTTGTGAAGGGTACCCGCTATCAGTACGAAAAGTATTATCTCGGGTATGGCCTAACGTATGAATTTGGAAGCTCCAATGAGATAACATCTCGGATGCTAGAGGGGAGTTCTATGAGTCCTGAAGAGAAAGAATTGGACCTTGCAAACTTCTCCGTGGAAGAACTTGGCTTCAGTAAATCGATCCTCCGTTCTCTTCTCTTCAATAGGCTCTTGGAGGTGGGATTGCAGTTATGTCCCGCCGAGGTCGGTCCCCAACTCCGAAGACAGTATCCAGAACAACCACGTGGGGAGAATATTCTGATAGCCATGGAGGGCATAGGCAGTGAAATCAAGGGTTTCAATGTCTTTACTCTGACCAACTGGGGTCCTACGATGGGGTTACAACTAGAGCACTCCTGTGGCATGGTGAATCCGACAACCCGTGTTGTAGCCATTATACCTCGCAAGCAGTAGAAATTTATGACAGTTTTCAAGCCCCACGCTTAACCGCAGGGGCTTTTTTCATGCAAATGAAACTAAGTAATCTAGCCTCTCTTTCACAGTATCTAAATAAGCCCTGTCGCTGAATATCTCCAGAATAGCCGACCTGTCTCGACCCATGATGAATTTCTCCGAAAAACAGCCTTATACAGAGGGCTTTTTTTGGTTCTAACCAGACTATTGACTATAGTACTAATAAAATGTATAATATAAATGTATCCGTACATTGATGATTGGTTACCCTTGAGTTTGGAAGGAGGAACGCGATTGACTGCTGGCATCGTGCTAAGCGGATCGTTGGCTTCCCAACCAAACTCAAATGGCATCAGCAAACGTACCTCCTACCCAAAAACCGATCGATGAACGTCCTTTCGAACACACCACGTCTCGAGGGGTAAAATTCAATATCCCCGATGCGACCTGGATGGTATCCTCGGCATTACTGTTCCCGAGGGAATATCCCAAGAAACAGTATTGCTCGAGCTATGCGAAGTGTTGACCTGGCACCAACTCAACGTTGTTCCTAAGCTCCATAACACCCGGCCCCACTACATCAAAGGGATTTCGATCGAACGGGTCTGATCTAACAACCAGCAAAATCCCAAACCGTACGGTTCGCCCTACGGTTTTGTTTTACCTAAAACGCAGGAATATGGACAAAAGTATCCCCTCTCATCTCAAAGCCAGTTCGGACAAGCTCCACCACGACACCCAACGTTAGTTTCTTCCCTTTCATCTAATATCTACAAAACATTTTCAGTTCTAGCCTGATATAATTTTGGTATGAAGAAAATATACTATCTCATCATTATTCTCTTAATAATCTTCTTTTTTCCAAAACCATATCAATCATCAGGAGGATACTCTCTTCCCCGCAATGATGGGCGATATGTTGTCGATAAAACCACAAGGGCTTGTCTTGGGTATAGCTACAAAAGCGCGGATTCCCGATTAATACCTGACGCACCACAAAAGAGTTTTTGTCTTGGATGGGTCATACCGAAGATACAAAAATAATTCTGACTTCCTCCGCCACGGCACCCATTTTTATCTTTAGATAAAGACAGTGAATAAAGTTTGACATACGCTATTCTCAGCGTAATCTTGAGTCCAGACAGTCAATGCCGACTGCTCTCAACCAAAGGATATACATGTCGAATAAAAAGGAGAGGGGTTTTCTTGCCACTATCCTCGGCCTCGGTAGTAGCGATGATGAAGACACGGACCGTGAGGAACCTCGGAGCACCTATAAGAGTAGTATGAGATGCTCCACTTGTGGTGCCCATCATTCTTCTACTGACAGCGCTAGCATGTGCTGCTCTGACCCGAGTAACTATCAGGAAAATACCAATAGGAGGCCTTGAGTGGGGCTAAGGCATTTTGGGTGGTGTCAGAAAGACTTAATGCTCCATGTGCAAGCCAGGACTTAACCGTCTTGGCTTTTTTTACTTACCCAAAACAGTTCCAACAACCTTCACCGGGCAATAAAAAAACCATCTCCGAAGAGAGGGTTCCTGCTTAACGAAACATGATTTTTAGTGCATCCGCATCTTCCCCCGACAGAAATTGAGGATCAAAAGTCATGTAATTGACTGAGGTGGATGCGTTATACCGTGGGATATCGCCTTTGCCGGCGATAAACGCTTCGAACGTAATAGACCCGGTCGGGATTTCTCTCACGTAATATTCCGCTTTGAGGTTGCGATCGACCCAGACCTCAAGCTGGCCCACTGACATGGGAATATCCCGAGGGTTGAAAACTTCAGAGCCGAGCACCTCGGTAAAGCTGAGTTTATGAACCTTTCCGTTGGGGAAAGTGATGGTTATACCGACGGCGGCCTTTGATGTGGCTTCGCCTGACGGGCCAGTGAATACTGCTGAGGCAGTAAAGGAAGCGCTGGGAGCGATCCGGAATTTGGTAGCTGACGTAGATTGGACATTCATAGTTGGGAACACTGTTCCACAATAAACTAATATAGAAAATGGTATCTGTCAATGCATACGTGATCCCCTCAATCTTGGCACCTCAGGATCTGCACTTATTCCAATGCTATACTTTTACTATGAAAAAATATATCGCTGAACTTTTAGGTACATTTGCACTCACCTTAGTTGTCGGACTATCCCTTAGTGGCATCTTCCCTATCCCCACGCCAGTGTTGGCCGCATTAACATTAGGTCTGTTCGTTTATTCAATCGGCCATATCTCGGGGACCCATATCAACCCAGCTGTGACTATTGGCGCTTGGTCTATCAAGAAAATATCCACCAAGGATGGCCTTATATACATCGTATCCCAGTGCATCGGAGCCGCTCTCGCTCTCCTTATTGTCACCTTCACTGTAGGCGCTCCTGTAGTCAGTCTTTCTGATACCTGGATGATTGCCCTCGCCGAGCTTGTCGGCACATTCTTTTTTACATTCAGCATCGCCTCTGTTGTGTATGGAAAAACTTCCAGCACCATGTCAGGAGTGGTTATCGGCGGCTCTTTGCTCCTAGGAATCACTGTCGCGGCATTACTCGGATCAAACGGCGTACTCAATCCCGCCGTTGCATTCGGTATCGGCTCATTCGGTCTTGCGTACATATTCGCCCCAATCGTAGGGTCAGTTTTAGGAATGCAGGTGTACAAGCACCTAGCTGCGTAAACATTGTCACAAAATCAAAAGCCGCCATCTGGCGGCTTTTGATTTTCGTATTCAACACCTGCATTACACCACCCTCTCTCCCCTAATCAATCGAACCAGGACCATAATAATGGCGATCACCAGAAGCACATGAATGAATCCTCCGACCGTATATGAAGTTACGAGACCGAGAATCCACAAGACGATCAAAATAGCCGCGATTGTTGTTAACATGTGATTGATTGATTAATTGGTATCGTAATAAAGACGAGTCAGCAGGCGGCCTGTTACAATAGATGGGTATAATCAAATTATGAAAAAAATTATCTTTGTTCTCGGAATCGTGTCCCTTCTAGTACTATCCGTGCCTGCTCATGCAGCCGTATGCACCGACATTACGGTTGATATAGGATCAGGATCTACAGACAAGACTACAGGAAACAATGTTACGAAGTTTCAAAACTACCTAAAAGACACCGGCTATCTGACCGCCACGCCCAATGGTGTATTCGGGCCCGCAACCCTTGCTGCTGTTAAAAAGTTCCAGGCGGCACAGGGTATAAGCGCAACGGGCTTTGTGGGACCAACAACACGCGCATTTATAAAAACAAAAACATGCACGACAGTAACGACCCCGTCTATTCCATCCACACCATCAACACCCGCTGTCTCAACCAAAACGCCGACCATATCAGTTCCCAAAACAGGCGCCGTCATAACTATGGGGAAGAATCAGATTATCCGTTGGCCAACGGCAGTACAATCAACCTATAGCATCATCCTTGAGGATTCAAAGGGAATATCTGCGGGATATATCGCCACTACACGCCTAGGTGGCACAGAATTTGAATGGCGCGCCGGCGATGTGTATTCGACAGAAAGTGATAAGAACCTTGTTGTGGCGCCAGGCGATTACAAGATACGCATACGCAAAACGCATTCAGGAACCTCAGAGGACGATCCTCAAAGCGGTGTATTTACGCTCTTGGCCCAACCAACTACCGCAAGCATGATCTATCCGCGATCGATATCTGCCATCGAAGAGCCACTGATTGTCCTCTACGGATCAGGGTTCAACAGCGCGACCTCACTCTACCTCGACGGTCCATTCAATATACGCACGACAAAACACTACGTTTCCCCTGATGGCAAGATAATCATTTTTTCTGTTCCAACAGATCTAGCACAAGGAAGTCACCGCATCTGGGCATATAATGGCAGTAACAGCGTCGACCTTGAGATGAACATTGCTGCCCTCTAACAACTCTGCTAGTCTAAGCACCACAAACATATGGAACCAACAATAAAGCCAAAGAAAAATAAGATACTCATATTCGCGGCGATCGTAGCTATCGTGGTAATTGCAGGCGGTATATCTCTATATCAAAAAAAAGACTCGACACCTTTTTGCTTTACCTTCCTACACAACACGGTATTCGGTGATCGAGAGATAGCAAACCCAGCAAATATTGGATACCAGGCTCCGAACGGGATGTCATACTATATTCCGGAAGTTCCCGCTCTCCAAACCGCCCTGTCACGCGAAGGTTTCTATATCGACCCCCTCGAATCGACAGGTGGCCAAATTTACTATGCTGCCTTCTATGGACCGACGACCGCGACAGCACTCAAGGAATTCCAAAAAAAACATGAGCTTGGTTTGACTGGTATTGTTGAGAACAGCACTATCGACAAGCTTAACGAGCTTTATGGATGCCCGGCAGGAACCATCTCTCCTCTCAGTGCACCAACTGAGTACGAGGTATCTACAACAACCCAGAAATAAGAAGCTCTCCCACACACAAAAAGCTCCGGAAATGCCGGAGCTTTTCGTATACAAGAAGCTCTATGTCATAATAGAGCAATGATAGAAAAAGGCCGACAGTTTTTCAGAAAATACGAACGCTACGTCTCGCCGGTAACGCTGGTCACCGGCTTTATATTTGACTCAATTATGCTTCGCCGCATCGATGTGCTTTTCTCGAATGCACTCCTCATCGGATACTTGTTGATCTCTGCCATCTCAATCCTCCTCCTCAATGTACATCAGACGCGTGAAGAAGCGCGTCGATCGGAAGTATTCCATATAACACTCATTTTCCTCATGCAGTTCTGTCTCGGAGGTCTTTTCAGCGCATCCTTCCTCTTCTACTCGAAATCAGGAGCAGTCATAGCGAGCTGGCCATTCCTTCTTGTTATCTTTGCCTACGTCATAGGCAACGAACTCTTCCGAAAGCATTATGTACTTCTCAGTTTTCAGATATCAGTATTCTTTACTGCCCTATTCTCATATCTTATATTCTTCCTTCCAATTATTCTTGGGCAAATGGGAGATTCGATATTTCTTCTTTCCGGTATAGCGAGCCTGATGATTACAGGCATATTTATATATGTACTGTCGTGGTTTGCACCACAGAGAACTCGAGAAAGCGCTTCAATTATGGTTTTTTCGATAATAGTGCTGTTTGGAGGAATCAATTTACTCTACTTTACAAATCTTATTCCACCAATTCCTCTCGCACTTAAGGAGGCGGGCATATACCGCTCATTAGCACGATTGCCCGACGGAACATATCTTGTCCAAGGCGAGGAGCAAGACTGGTTCGGTGTAATCTCATCTGACCCGACCATCCACATCATTCCTGGCGAACCATTGTATCTTCTTAGCTCTGTATTCGCGCCAACAAACCTTAAAACAGATATTGTTCACACGTGGCAGTACTACGATGACACCGACAACGCATGGACAGTAGCAGACACAGTCAAGCTCGGCATTACAGGTGGGCGTGATGGTGGATTTAGAACTTACTCATCACGCGAAAACATATTCCCTGGCCAGTGGCGCGTCGATGTGGCTACGCCAAGAGGTCAGCTTATTGGCAGATTGGCCTTTGAGGTCAAAATGTCTACCGGCACGGAAAAACTCGAGACAAACATCAAATAGCGTGATATAATCGACTGGTTATCGGTCTGTAAAAAATACTAATAATCCATATGAATAAGAAAGGAATACTCGGTTTGATAGTTATCGTGATATTGGGAGTTATCGCCTATGTTATCTGGGGCGGCACAACCAGTTCTTCAGTAGACAACACTCCGTCATCTACAAATACCAACACGAACACTTCTACAGCTACCAAGGAAGATTTTGCCCCTGTTACAAAGGATTCTACGAACACTACCCTTCTCGGACGACTCAAGGTTGCCTCTGTCGCAGCTGCAGAGACAGGCACTCGCGTAGCATTGGCTAACGGAACAGCAAAGTTCTCAGATGGCGATGTTAGTGGCACCATCACTCTAGGTGATGTAGCTGTGGAAACATCTGTCAGTGGTGCAAAATATGTCGTAGCTTCCCTCTCGGTCAACTCTGGTGGCAGCGGAACATACAAATACATCGTACTATTTGAGGACAAGAATGGCGCCCTCACAGACAAGTCATACGTCCTCATCGGCGACCGCGTGAATATCACCGGAGTCCGCGCAGACGTTGTTGCTGACGCAAAGGGTGTTCAGCAGGCTGTAGTATCTGTTTCTTACCTCGACCACGGCAAGAACGAGCCTCTCTCTGCAGCTCCTACAACAGCTCGCACAAAGATCCTCGTAGTTGAAGACGGTGCATTCAACTCTGCAAAGGAAATCACTATCTAGTCCGTCCTTGTGAGATCAGTAAAAACCGGTCCGTATGGCCGGTTTTTTACTTGTTCTAGTTTGATAGATCGATATACTTCCCTACAATCATTTCACTCTTAAACATGGCCAGAGTCGCGTTGCCCGCGCCCGATATCTTCTCGCTTAAAGTTCCATCCGTTAGTAGAAGTCTTACTTTCCCAACAATGGCCTCCACATCGCCTGTTTTGACGAGATATCCATTAACCCCGTCTTGGATAAAGTCGTTCTGCCCACCTTTGTCTGTGGCCACAATTGGCAAATGTGCCTGCATAGCTTCTTGGAGGACAATGCCAAAACCCTCATGACTCGAAGACAGCAGAAATACGTCTGAATTAGACAAGTACTGCATCTTTTTATTGTCATTAATGTTTCCTAAAAACATCACCCTATCCGATACCCCTAGCTTACTAGCCAATGAT
>CAYJAC010000001.1:30570-82230 GCA_964368565.1 uncultured Candidatus Saccharibacteria bacterium | reverse complement strand
AATGGATATCATACCGGTCTTCGGAACCGTTGTTGGGGGTTCGAATCCCTCCGGGAGCACCAATTGTTGGTCTAACATAGGTTTAAAAACCTTGAAATCATGTCAAAAACTTCATTCATCGTACCTTCTGAAGTTTCACAAGTAACAAAAACCCTTGAAAATAAGGGTTTTAAGGCATATCTAGTAGGCGGATGTGTACGAGATCTCATAATCGGCCGTGAGCCAAAGGACTGGGACGTTACCACCGATGCCACACCGGAACAAATTATCGCTGCGTTTCCTCATACGTTCTACGAAAACACCTACGGAACAGTTGGTGTTGTTAACGATGCCGCTACTGACGAACGCCTTAAAACTGTCGAAGTTACTCCATTCCGCCTTGAATCAGCTTATACAGACAAGCGTCGACCCGATGTCGTGTCCTTTAGCAAGAATATCGAAGACGACCTTAAACGCCGTGATTTCACGATAAACGCCCTGGCATTAAAGCTCGATAAGGAACACGAGGGAAGTTTCACGGGAAACATCACAGACCTCTTCAGCGGCCAAACAGACATCAAAGACAGGCTTATACGAACCGTAGGGGACGCTCATGAGCGCCTTTCTGAAGATGCGCTTCGTATCATGCGTGCAGTCCGTATTGCGGCCGAGCTTGGCTTTGCCATAGAAAAGGGAACACTTGAGGCCCTCAAAACCCACGCGCCGCTGTTGGGTCATATTGCAAGGGAACGTGTCCGAGACGAGTTTGTTCGCATTATCATGTCCGATACACCCATGAATGCCCTTATCATGTGCCGCGAACTCGCTATTATTCCGTTTATAGCCAAGGAACTTGAGGAAAGCTATGGAATCGAACAAAACCAGGCCCATTCGTACGATGTATGGGAACACCTTATCCGAACCCTTCAACACTCGGCAGACAAGAAGTATCCGCTCGAAATCCGTCTGGCGGCCCTGTTTCACGACGTAGGCAAGCCAGCAACGCGTAGGTTTTCACGTGAAACCAATCAGTTCACGTTCTACGGACATGAGGTAGTGGGCGCTCGAATGACTGAGAAAATCCTCCGAAACCTCAATTTTCCGTCAAAAACAATAGAAAACGTCGTGAAACTGGTGCGCTGGCACATGTTTTTCTCAGATACCGAACAAATCACGCTATCGGCCGTCCGTCGCATGGTGGCGAATGTTGGCAAGGAACACATTTGGAACCTTATGAATGTGCGTATCTGCGATCGTATCGGCACCGGACGTCCTAAAGAAAATCCATACCGTCTACGCAAATACAAATCGATGGTCGAGGAGGCTCTGCGTGACCCAATCTCTGTAGGAATGTTGAAAATAGACGGTAAACGAGTAATGGAGGTGAGCAAGATGCCTCCAAATCCGAAGATTGGCCTGATATTGAACGCTCTTCTTGAAGAAGTCTTGGAAAATCCAAAGCTTAATACCGCCGAGTATCTAGAAGGACAAACCTTGGAACTTGTGAAACTTGCCGACGAGGATTTAAAGAAGCGCGCCGCAATAGGGAAGGATAAAAAAATGAAGGCAGAGGAGGATGAGATAGCCAAAATCCGCGGCAAACACGGCGTACAATAGACAAAAGTAAAACGGCTTAGCAAGGCCGTTTTATTCGTTTATAATTTGATTTTTGGGTACAAATAACCGCCCGAACAGTAGATGTGCGGACGGCTCGTGAGTACGGACTGCTTGGGGTGAACGTGGAGAAGGCCAGAAAGAACGGGCCTATTATCATTAGATATTATTGTCCCGATTTAGGGCCATATCTACGTTCGCCTAAGAAGTTGCATACGCACAATATTGAGTCTTGAGAGACTCGCGTGTTACGCGAGACTTCCGAGGCTCAACAATCTGTGTTCGATATACGAGCACACATTGTTGAGCACCGCGAAGAAACCCATAACAACTAACTGACGTTTTGACCAAACTTTAACGATTACCGACATATTTGAAAGAACCAATTTCCAGATCTAGATTTTCTAAGAGAAGAATCTTTTCTGGTCTGGGATAATAATAGCAGTCATAAAAGACATGTAAAGGACATAGCATGTGGATAACTCATTTTCTTTTGTCCTTTATAAAAGACACTCCGGGAAACGGCTCTACAAAGAGACTTCTATGCCAAGCGGGCAATGGTCAGACCCAAGCACATCAGAAAATATTTCTGCCTTCTTTATCTTTTTCGAAAGATTTTCGCTTACAAAAAAATAATCTATCCTCCATCCAACATTTCTTTCTCGCGCAAAAGTCTTCATATCCCAGTATGTATATGCTCCGACCTTTCCAGGATTAGCAGCCCGATAGGTATCGATATATTTTGCCGCCACGACTTTATCTATCCATGCGCGCTCGATAGGGAGGAAGCCGGTGTTTTCAGCATTCTCCTTTGGACGAGCCAAATCTATCTCGGTGTGTGCGGTATTCACATCGCCTGTAAAGATGATTTCATAGCCCTGTTTTCGTATTTTCTCTATATATGTCAAAAAAGCATCATAGTAGCGCAGTTTGTAGGCCAAACGTTCAGGACCGCCGCCGCCGTTAGGAAAGTATGTATTTATAAGACAAAACGACGGCTTTCCCGCTTTATCATTGAGAAAGAGGCTTATTTGGCGCCCCTCTTGATCCAATTCCGGTAAACCAAAACCATATTCAACCCGGGATATACGTGGTACATGGGTAATTTTTACATATATAGCCACACCACTGTAGCCTTTGCGACCCTTTGAATGGTCAAAGTATGATTTATAGCCAAACGGCGTAACCACCTCGACCGGAAGCTGTGATATCTCCGCTTTGGTCTCCTGAAGGCAGAATATGTCTGCCTTTTGCTGTAGAAGCCAGTCGAATGCACCTTTTTTAATATTTGCACGGATACCGTTCACGTTCCAAGAAAGTATTTTCATGGTGCCATGATAGCAAATCGTCCAATAAAAACCTCCCCGTATCCATGCTAGACTTTCGATATGGGTAAAAGAATTCGCGCCGTTGCGATTGTGATAAAAGGTGACTCAATCCTACTTATGCATAGGATAAATAAGAATACTGAGTACTGGTCTTTCATTGGCGGTGGAGTAGAGCCAGGTGAAAGTACTGAACAGGCGGTAATCAGAGAACTTTACGAAGAAGCTTCTGTATCAGCTTCAATCAATAGGCTACTGTACGTATACAATAACAAGGAACCAGTACAATCCCGTTATTCATCTGAACACCATTTTTATATTTGCGACTATATCTCAGGTACTCCAAAGCTAGGCATAGGGCCGGAAAAGATGACTACAGACAACGTATATGATCCTCAATGGGTTCCACTTGAAACATTCAGGACAATAAAAATCCACCCCCAAGAGGCACAAAAAGCAGTACTTGACTCTTGTCTGAACCCCAAACGGCCCCACTAAGCCTTTTTTTATTTCACTATGGGAAGGGGGTTGCAATTTTAGACTATATGTGCTAAGATGTATCACACCATGCTTTCAACGATTAAGAAAACAAAAGTAATTAAGAACGCCGGCGTCCACGCAACGGACACTGGATCTCCAGAAGTCCAGATCGGACTCCTTACCGCAAAGATTGAGGAATTAGCTAAACACCTCAAGAAACACGATAAGGACAAGCACTCTCGACGAGGTCTCCTCGCGATGGTAGCAGACCGACAGACTCACATGAAGTATCTTTCAAAGAAGCACCCAAAGAGATACTCTGAAATCGCAAAGAAGCTCGACCTCAAGAAGAAGTAAACAACGAAACCGCCTTACTTTTGAAAAAGTAGGGCGTTTCGCTTTTAGGTCGTATTTTTAATATTTGCAGCATTTTCGCGGAAATAGCGTGGTATCATTTTTTATATAACAAACAGCAACATTTTTATGTCAGTAATCAAACACTCAAATCAGCGCGTCGGAATATTTATCGACGCACAAAACCTTTATCACAGCGCAAAGAACCTCCATCATGGCAGGGTCAATTTTGAAAACGTCCTTGCGGATGCACTTGCAGAACGCCAGCTCGTACGTGCCATAGCATACGTAATCACTACCGAAACCGGCGAGGAAAAAAACTTCTTTGAAGCTCTTGGTAAAATTGGTATCGAAACCAAAACCAAGGACCTCCAAATATTCTCGTCTGGCTCTAAAAAGGCTGACTGGGATGTAGGTCTCGCCATTGACGCGGTAAAACTTGCCGACAAACTCGACGTTATTGTCCTCGCATCTGGCGACGGAGACTTTGTACCCCTTGTTGAATATCTAAAGATGAATGGTTGCCAGGTAGAAGTCATTACCTTTGGGAAGTCCGCCTCTGGTAAACTTAAGGAAGTAGCAGACGACTTCATTGATATGGATGACGATCCACGACGTTATGTCATGGGAGGAAGCAACCGTGGCAGTTTCGACACGAGACGAGATGGAAACCGTGAGAACCGTACCAACAATCGAGACCAACAGCCAGCTCCCGAAGTATCTCTTGCACCTGAGCACATTCCGGTACAGCAGAATCAGAGTCGTCAGCCTATGCAGCCACGACCCCAGAGACAAGATCGACCAGAAAGGCCGGGTGCAATGCGAAAAGTGATCAGAAAACTCCGCTAAGGCGGACCGGGGCCTGCGCGCCTGCGGTCAAAGCGATATACTATGCCTATGGAACCAGAAAAAATTCCTGAACAACAAAATACGTCTGTGCCCAAAAACGTCGAAAAGACGGCGGTTGAAAGCATGCATGATGAGGGGATTGATATCGTTGGCACTGGAGTCTCAGAAGAAAATGAGTTCTCAAGTCCTGAGGCCACAACACCAATCGAGAACACTGAATCTATTCAAGCAGAGCCCGCAACTACACTAGTCACACCCATCGCTCCAACAGCAATACCCCAGAACGATCCCGTAAAAGGAGTACGTATTCCTACTGCCGCTGAAATCATCGCCTCGTTTAGGCAGCCGAAACCGCCCGTGTCTGTCCAAACAGCAGCAGAGAGACCTTCACTGAGCACAGAGAGTGCGAAACTGATTGCCTCGCTCCAAGAGATTCCTACAGGATTCCAGGCTGCACCAAAGCCAAGGATGCCCGTACCTCCACCACCAGTGCGCCAAGCCGCTGCGCCATCAATGCCAATACCGACAGTCGCACCAACATTCGCACCACAACCAACTCCCTCAAACACACCCGTCGCACAGCCTGAGCACTCGCTTAACGATCCTTCGATAAAACAGATCCGTACTTTTAAAAGCGATGCGGAGGAAGCTGTAAAATATCAAAATGTATCTGCGATGGATATTGCCTTAGCAGAGCAAAGAAAGAGGGAAAAGACCGCAATCCAGTATGAGGAACCGAAGCAAGGTCATCACGCAGGCCTTTTTATTGTGATTGTGATCCTCCTTATGCTTGTTCTTGGTGCGGGATGGTATTTCTGGTTCTCATCATCGCAAATCGTAGAGACAAAACCCGCAGTAACTGTGACAGTAGATGGATTAATTCCATACGCAAAAGCATCCCTGGTCGTCCTTGATCCAGAAAGCGACTCCCTTGTCCTTATTGGTGCAAAGCTAAGGCAAGCAAATGCAGGCCTCGGCAACGTACACGCACTGATACCGGTCGCGAGCTCCCAAGCGGTTTCTCAGGCAGATGTAGAATCTGTCTTTAAGGGTACTTCTATGCCTAGCAGGCTGGCACGGTCGCTTGATTCAAGCTACATGATCGGAACCTATACATACGACACCCAAAATCCTTTCCTCATTCTTAAGAATACGTTTTTCCAAAACGCTTTCTCAGGAATGCTGGAGTGGGAAAAGGATATGCGCAGGGACCTGTTGCCGCTCTCACAAGTTGCTCATAGCACCGAAAGTACAGCAACCGCCGCATCAAGCCAGTTCGAAGATGCCATCGTATCTAACATCGATGCACGCACATTGAAAGATGCTAGCGGCAAGACCGTCCTTATATATGCCTTCGCCGACAAGAATACGATTGTCGTCACGACGGGCGAGAGCGCGCTCAAATACATCCTGGAAAGGCTGCTTACGGTGCGCACTATACAGTAGGTGAAAAACTAGCTACTATTGATACACACAGATATATGAAAAAAAATACAAAAATAGACACCACACACTTTAAGATCATGCTTGAAAAGGAGCTCAAGACTCTTGAGGCTGAGCTCAAAAGCGTAGGCCATATTAATCCCAGCAACCCAAAGGATTGGGAACCTTCATCAGGAGAAGTTGATGTGAATGCTTCAGACTCTGCTGACATTGCAGACAATATCGAAAGCTACGAATCAAACACCGCCATCCTGAAACCTCTGGAAAGGCAGTATAACGACGTAAAACTCGCCCTCGATAAGATCGAGAAGGGAACATACGGTATCTGCGAAGTGTCAGGGGAAACTATTGAGATTGATCGACTCGAAGCAAATCCATCGGCACGAACATCAGTTGCTCACATGAAAGAAGGTAAATAGCAGAAATAGAAAAGACTCTTACGCGTCCAGGTCGATGAAGGACGCGTAAGAGTCTTTTCTATTTGCCTTTATGATTCCTTTATCCCATACCTGATACAGTCATGGTATGCCATTTTCAAAAATATACAGCGCCCAGCATCACCTGCTGAAAGCGCATCTGATATCAGTCGAAACGGACATATCCCGTGGGGCGTTGCACGCACTCACCATCGTTGGTCTAGCTGACAAATCTGTGGATGAATCCCGAGACAGGGTATCTGCCGCCATCAAAAACTCGGGCTTCAAATCGCCTAAACAGACGAATGCGAAAATAGTCGTATCGCTCGCTCCGGCAGATATCCGAAAGGAGGGGCCGACATTCGACCTACCGATTGCTCTTGGGTATCTGTTGGCCGCCGAAGAAATTGACTTTGACCCCGCAGGAAAACTTTTTGCGGGCGAGCTGGCACTCAATGGCAGACTACGGCCAATACACGGCATTCTTTCATATGCACGCCTCGCCCTAGCGGAAGGCATGCAGGAAATGTATGTGGCTATCGAAAACGTGGCCGAAGCTTCTATAATCGAAGGCTTACAAGTATTCGGTATAGAGAATCTGCGACAGGCGATAGAGCATCTGGAAGGAAGCAAACTTATTAAACCTGCAAAGCCCGCCAACCTGGCTCCTCTTACGAACAAAGGTGACTGCACAGATCTTGACGATGTAATCGGCCAAGATGCCGCCAAGAGAGGGCTCGTCATAGCGGCCGCCGGAGGCCACAATATCGCCCTCTTTGGACCACCAGGAACAGGCAAAACCATGCTCGCTCGAGCGCTTCGGTCCATTCTGCCACCACTCACCTTTCAGGAGATGCTCGAGGCTACGGAAATTCATTCGATAGCAGGATATCTTGAAGGACACATCATCAGGCAGCCACCAGTCCGAGCACCACATCATACCGCCTCATACAAATCGATTATTGGTGGAGGCTCGACTCCAAAACCGGGAGAGGTCACACTTGCGCATCACGGCATCCTCTTCCTGGATGAATTCCCTGAATTCGATCGTAAGACTATCGAATGCCTACGACAACCCCTTGAGGACCGATTCATCTCAATAGCTCGAGCCAGGGGCTCTGCCCAGTTTCCAGCGCATTTCATTCTGATTGCTGCACTCAATCCCTGTCCTTGCGGGAATAAAGGAATCAAAGGCAAAGAGTGTATTTGTGCACCTAAAAACATAGCGGATTACGAGAGAAAAATATCAGGACCAATCATGGATCGCATTGATATATGGATCGAAGTTTCAAAAATAGACCATAACGGTCTATTACGAGGCCGATCAAAATTAGGCGAAACGGAAAAGGCCCGTTCAACAGTCTTAAGAGCGAGATTTCTCCAGAAAAGCAGGTTTGAAAGGTTTGGACTTCAGATCTCATGCAATTCAGATATACCGGGCAGAGAACTGTCTCGGACTTGCTTGTTATCAATGCAAGCCGAAGTGGCCATGAACAAGGCAGCGAGCATATACGACCTATCTGCTCGTGGATATCACCGAACAATCCGTTTGGCCCGTACAATCGCGGATATAGAAGAGTCACAAACTATCGAAACCGAGCACATCCTAGAGGCGCTCCAATATCGACAAAAGCATTTTAGGGCAAAATAATCCGTCCCAAACGAAAAGGCCGCCGGCTTGCGCCGGCGGCCTTTTCCTATTTAAAACGGATTAGTTGCCCCTCGGATTTCAAAGTGTATGTGAGGTCCTGTGGACTTGCCTGTATTTCCAACAAGGCCAATAATCTCACCCTTGGCGACATTCTGACCCTGTTGCACACTTACCTTGCTCATATGTCCGTAGAGAGTCTGAGTACCGTTGCTGTGAGAGATTACAACATATGATCCATAACCGCCGTTGTAACCTGACGATCGAGCTATGATAACAATACCTTCAGCTGAAGCATAAATAGGGGTTCCGACCGGGGCCGCTATGTCGATACCGTTATATCCGTGGAGACCCTGAGATCTGCGACCGCCGTCGATTGGACGGATGTAGTAATCCTTATACACCGGACCACCAGCATTACGAAGGGTTCCAACAAGATTAGTTGAAGCCCCAGACTTTGCAACCGCCTGTGCCTGCACTTCGCCATCAGGAATAATAAGAGAAGATCCAATTTCAAGGGTATCTGTTGCCAAAAGACTGTTATAAGAAAGAATATCTTCCATATCAGCCTTATATTTAGCGGAAATTGACTTAAGGGTATCGCCCTTCTTTACTGTATGACTTACACCGGAAACAGGAAGGATGATCAATTCGTCACCCTCACGGATTGATCCTTTAATGTTATTAGCCCAAACAATAGTATTAATAGAGACATCAAACATGTTTGCGATTTGGCTCAAAGAGTCGCCCGAACGAACGACATAGAGGCTGATCCTGGTAGACCTTGCTTCAGTAATATCTGCCTGAGTGCCAATGACACCCGCCTCCTGATACAAGGCACTACCATCCATAATAGCAATGTCACCGCCGCCAATCGGAGCGGTTGCACTAGGGCCAAGGTTCGCCTGTAATACTCCCATTGTCTGAGACGTCACAATGCTAACACCGGCATCGGCCTCCTTGCTTTCAATAAGGCTCGACAAAAAAGAAAAAACACCCGCAGAGGTGGTAAGAGGCGACAAGATTATACCAAAAATAAACATAAGCTTTACTGAGTAAAGCCCTATGTTAAG
Organism: uncultured Candidatus Saccharibacteria bacterium; assembly: GCA_964368565.1. Taxonomy (GTDB): domain Bacteria; phylum Patescibacteriota; class Minisyncoccia; order Phycocordibacterales; family UBA6065; genus UBA6065. The sequence goes on along the minus strand of CAYJAC010000001.1, from coordinate 73,049 downwards.
CCATATATTTGACCGATATGTAGGGGTCTTTGAAATAACTTTAAAATTAACCTGAAATCCTCTGTTTTTGCGGTATTTATGGCTCTGTTGAGCCATATTTCTGATCGTCTGGCGTTTTGGTGCTCTATAACTATACTCAGGGTACATCTTTCGTCAACCGATGTTTTCCCCCTCCTATCCCCAGTTACCTTTAATGGAATCGTATGGTGAAATACCCTTATTCATAGCCATAATATGGATTTGGGTCTTTCGTGCTAAAATCACTCTGTGGATTACATCTCTACTTTAAATGATCGCCAGAAAGAGGCGGTCCAAAAGACCGAAGGGCCGGTCCTTATCCTTGCCGGAGCCGGTGCGGGCAAGACAAAGACCATAACCTATCGAATTCTTCACCTCATAAAGACTGGGGTGAGACCTTCGAGCGTCCTCGCCATCACTTTCACCAACAAAGCCGCCAAGGAAATGCGTGAAAGGGTGTTTAAATTGATTCAGGAGGACAAGGGGCTCAATGTACCTATATCCTTTACTGAAAGACCGTTCGTCAGCACCTTCCATTCTTTGGGGGTCCACATCATAAAAGAGAATGCTCAGAGATTCGGCCTAACCCGCAATTTTACGATTTTTGACCGCAGTGATTCGCGCCGGGCGGTTAAACATGCCCTCGAAGACATCGGCCTCGATCCAAAACAGTACGAGCCAAACACACTCCTTTCTATTATTTCCAAAGAAAAGGGTAATTCCGTAAACCTGACAAAGTTCGCCGCCAACATTGGTAATGACTATATGCGCGACGTGATCGCCAAGGTTTGGACACGCTATGAAGCAGCACTTAAAAAGGAAAAAGCTTTGGATTTTGACGACCTCCTTCTTAAGACAGCCGAACTCCTCGAAAGCGATGAGTCGGTTCGTACCCACTATCAAAACGTCTGGCACTATGTACACATAGACGAGTATCAGGACACAAATAAGGTCCAATATAAAATCGCCCGCCTTATAGCCGGAGACCGCAAAAATATTTGCGTGGTGGGCGACGTCGATCAAAATATCTATAGCTGGCGCGGGGCAGACATTAAAAATATCCTTTCTTTCGAGAAAGACTACCCTGGCTCTCAAATGATTGTTCTCGAGGAAAATTATCGATCAACGCAGACCATACTTGAGGTGGCGAATCATATTATCAAGAAAAATAAAAACCGCTTCGAAAAGAATCTTTTTACTAGACAGGGCGCAGGCGAGCTCATCACACTCTATCAGGGATTTGATGAGAACGACGAAGCACGTTACATAGCAGAGCGGGCAAACGAACTCATAGAGAGTGGCGTAGACCCGCGAGAAATTGCTGTACTGTATCGGGCAAACTTTCAGTCGCGCGCGCTCGAGGAGGCGATGCTCAGCAGGGGATTGGCATACCAAGTCCTGGGTACAAAGTTCTTTGAACGAAAGGAGGTTAAAGACGTGCTGTCGTATATACGCGCAGCACTCAATCGCGATTCGCTGTCGGATCTTCAACGCATCATAAACGTACCGGCCCGCGGCATAGGCAAGGTCACCATCGCCAAGATATTTTCCGGCATGACAAACGAACTTTCATCCGCACACGCTGCAAAGTGGGAATCATTCTGCACCATGCTCGACGATATCGCTCAAAAGTCTATGAGCGAAAAACCATCGGACCTCGTAAAGTACGTTGTCACACGCACAGGGCTAGAGCAGGCATTCAAGGAGAGCGGTCTCGAGGAAGATTTAGAACGTCTCGAAAATATCAGGGAACTAGCCACGCTTGCAACCAAGTACGATTTCATGATGCCCGGTGAGGGTGTGGCAAAACTACTCGAGGACGCAGCCCTCGCATCAGACCAAGACGAAATGGAGGAAGACGCCCCAGCATTACGCATGATGACTATTCACGCCTCAAAGGGACTTGAGTTCGGTCACGTATTCATCACTGGCCTCGAACAAGACCTGTTTCCGCACAAGGCTATGGGATCAAAAAGCGAAAAGCGCGATGATGAAGAAGAGCGCCGCCTCTTTTACGTCGCCATCACCCGCGCCAAGAAAAAACTCTTCCTTACCCAGGCGTCAATGCGCACCATATTCGGCTCGCGACAGGTAACAGTGCCGTCAGAATTCATATTCGATATACCAGACCAGTATCTGGACCAACACGAACAGGACCCTAAGCCTCGAAAGGTTATCTATTTCGATATTTAGCCGTTTTCATATATAGTTCGTCTATGCTTTTCGCAAAGAAATCACTCGGGCAAAATTTCCTTATCACTCCGCGCATAGTAGAGATGATAGCCCTTGCAGGCGACATACAGGCAGGTGAAACCGTAATTGAAATCGGCCCAGGAAAAGGCGCTCTAACCGCGCAGCTTTTAAAAGCGGGTGCACGAGTGATTGCTATCGAAAAGGACGATCGGCTCATACCCGTGCTCTGTGACTTATTTAAAGCCGAGGCTGCGTCGGGCAGATTTGTACTCCTTCATAAGGATGTCATGGACGTGTCTGACGAGGAGCTTGCACAAACCGTCGCCACCTCAGGCACTTACAAAGTCATTGCCAACATTCCGTACTACATCACGGGACAAATAATCCGCACCTTCTTGTCGCGGGCGCAGCAACCATCGATCATGATACTCATGGTTCAAAAGGAAGTGGCAAACCGCACAATCGCTCGCGACGGAAAGGAAAGTATCTTATCCCTATCTGTAAAGGTATTCGCTACGCCGTCACTCGTTATGAATGTTTCACGCGGAAACTTTTTTCCTATACCAAATGTAGACTCTGCCGTTATAAAACTTTCGGATATACGAAACCCTTTTGCTGACAAGTCGCAAGAAGAAACATTTTTTTCATATGTTAAATCCGGCTTTGCTCAAAAACGAAAAAAACTGATCTCAAACCTAGAGGTGGTTGAGAACAAAGAGTTACTTAAGAAAAAATTTGCCGAACTCGGATTGGACGAAAATGTACGGGCAGAAGACGTTGCGCTGGAGACATGGCTCAAGCTTGCAATCAAATAATCTAGATTCCTCCAGGTAGACCAGTACCTGTAAACGCCATGGCTCCGACAGCAGGCATAGGTACACACGTAACTCCGGCATACTGCCAGCAGGCCTGGACTCCGGGCATATATGCTCCCTTATATTCAATCCCCGGAAGGTATGGAGTGTAATTTGCAAAAGGAACCGTAGCATAAGGAACATAGACCATCGGTCCCGTCACAGGGACAGCAGCCAAGAAAAGAGGTGCGAACCAGTGCCATTCTGTTGCGCTGCATGTGCACGGTACGGTAAAGAGGGCGAATCCTCCAAAATCAAGAAGGGGTGGCACTGTCGCAAACGCTAACGAGGGAAGGAGAACGAGAGAGATCGCTAGGGATAGAAACACCATCTTCTTCCTCCTTATAAAATTCCTAATCATTCTTAGAATTGTACGTCAAAACTAAATGGCTGCCTAGTTACTCCGTTTTCATTCTGAACGTGTATAAAGAAGGAAGCCTTCATCCCCTGCATACCTTTTGCGTTCTTCATCTTACTGAAATAAGGTAAGTCTGAAAGGCGAAGCGAAAACGATCCTCCGTTCGCAGAAATTCCTTCTTTTACACCCAGGGTGCTGATAACCATAATAGACGACCCCAGATTCTCTCCGTAAAACGTCAAAGTGTCCTCTGCGGCGGGCATACTAGGTGAAACTCTGGTTATAACGGGGCGTGGGGCGGGTGAATCAGTTACCATCAGATAGACTTTTTGAGTCGCCTTGCGGCTCGAGCCTTTCGTATTCTCAATCCAGCCTTCATATTGGCCATCGTTCATGCCCGGAACCGCAAAAGTAAGTGTTGTTCCGTCCGTACTTTCAATGCCTGATACACTCGTGTCACCAACATGTACCGTGTTGTTGGTTTTAGTAAAACCCACTCCTTGAGCCGTTATTGTTGTGCCAGGGGCAACCTGATATTCAGAAAAAGCATACAGTGTCACCCCTTCGCGAACTGCTAAACGCTGGAAAAAGCCATCTGCGGTATAGGTACTATCAGGATTTGCCCTGGCGGAATCATTTGCACGAGTGAGACTCGACAGTATATCGCTAAAGATGGTCGACAACGTCCTTGCGGGCGCAACGGCAGGGGTTTCTGTTGCATTCAAAGAAGCTTGATTAACTACAGGCTTCGAAAAGGTCTCTTGTATTGGTGTGTCCTGCCGCCCGACCGCGCTTATGCAATCACTTCGTTCCAAAAAGCCTCCAATACCGCTACAAATCGACGTTTTCTTGCTCTCTACAGCTGCCTTTTTGATGCACGTATCTGACTTCGCCTGATCTACAGAAGAACATGACACAATTACCAGCTTGTCGTCTGTTGTTAAACCGGAACTTGCCGCCGTTCCGCCAGAAACACTAGATTCAAAGCCGTTTGTTGATGATGATGTCGTTATGGGTACCCCTGGAGTAGAAGTATTTGATACAGGTACTGCGTTTCCTGTTGCCATGTAACATGGCTTTTGAGGGTCATTACTCTGAAACAGTAAACAATTTTCCTGACCTGAAGAAACCGTAGGGACTTTTTCTGTTATTTTTGGGAGAAAAAAGAAGTAAAACAGTGCGATAAGTAGCAATATGAGACAAACAAGGAACAAGACTGTTTTCTTACTCGAAATCATTGCTTAAGTATAACCCGATAGCCACCCAATCGCTATGAATAGGTATACCAGCCTGTTATACTGAAGGCCATGATTGGCAACTTTCTCAAAACAAGAATCGGCATCTCTCTCCTCATCGCACTTGTTTTAATTATTGCTGCCCTTACCTATACAATTTCATCAAAACCGGCCCAGCAAAGCGATATTAAACAAAAAGTAAGCCTCATCGCCAGTGCTAGCGTAAAAAAATCAATTGAAACCGGCTCATATGATTTTGAAAACGCGCTTAATATCCTAGGATCCAGCACGGACCAAGCTATAGCCCTAAAGGAAGCACCGACATCCGAAAAAATCGACAGCGCCGCACCTGTTACAGCAACCGATCGTTTTGCACGTGAATTATTCACCAAATATACAGAAGCAAAGAAAAACGGTCAGGATATTGACGAAATAACACAGGATGAAATTGCGGAAATGGTGCTTTCGAATGATTATTCTGGTCCAATCCGACTTGTGACAGAGGCCGATCTTAATATTAGTTCCGATACCAGCCGTTCAAGCCTAAGAGCATACGGAAACGCTCTGGGAAAGGCGCTGTCAGTACCCGCAGTTGCCGGAGATCATGAATTAATGATCCTTGAAAGGAGCAGGGAGGCGGGGGGCTTAACTAAAAAGGAAATCGAGACACTTGACCAGGTTATCAGGCGCTATAAGGCTATTTCGACATCCCTCATGGAGATGACGGTTCCAAAAACCGCTGCTTCTGCGCATGCAGCCCTCACAAATGGAGTAAACCTCTTGGCAGGTGGTGCTGAAGGAATAACTACCATCTTTAGCGACCCGGTTGGAGCTCTGACGAAGATAAAATTATACGAAAATGGCATCAACCTGGTGAATGCTGGAGTACTGAAACTAAAAGTCTATTTCGTAAGCAATAATGTAGTTTTTTCCTCAACAGAAGGGGGATACAAAATCACACAATAAGGTATACTGATAGGGATTATCTTTCTCTCAATGAAGAGCCCTCTTAAAAAAATTACAAGCCTCACGCTCGCGATAGTCATTGCTGCGACAAGCACCAATTTTCTGCTCGAACCAAAGGTCGCAGAAGCTCAGGCAGGAAAAGCAGCAGCGTGTACGGCTGGATATATTTCAGCGGGCCTCGCCCTACTTGCCGGAACAACACAAGAAGTCATTGGAGTATCGGGTTCTAACATCGGAACCGCAAAATCAAATTATATACAGGCTGCCAGCACGCAAGGATTGTCATTCAATGAATGTATCCTGAAGCCTCTGGCCAAAGTGATGATAATCACAATCATCCGTAATGTCGGCGGTAGCGTAGTAAACTGGATCAATTCCGGGTTCGAAGGAAAACCGTCTTTTGTTACGGATTATGGTGGTACGCTCTTAAACGCTGCAGACGAGGCTATTGGTACCTTCATTGAGGGCACCGAGCTCGGATTCCTTTGTAATAATTTCTCATTCCAGATACGTATTGCACTTGCCCTAAAGTATAGTCAGCCATTCAGAGACAAGGCGACGTGTACCCTTTCAGACATTTCAGGAAATGTTAGTGACTTTGCAAATAGTAACGGAGGGGTAGGTTGGGACAATTGGCTCAAACTCACGACTGAACCACAAAATAACGTCTACGGAGCATATGTGATAGCTGACAGCGAACTGGCACAGCGTGCCCTGACCGCTGTCACCCAGAAGAAAGACCGCATCGCCCTCGGCCAAGGATTTTTGGATTATGAAACCTGTGATGAATGGGCTGGACTAGGTACACAAGGAGTGGAGGTGTATAACACAAATGGTGTATTGGGCGCGACTCAGTCGAGCTTTTCAACCACCTCAACTTCAGGGTATGACACGGCGCGTATAGGTAATCCGACAGGAACACGATTCGTAGATCCAGATGGCTACAATAGAAAGTGTACTAAAAAATCTACAAAGACTCCGGGTACTGTGATTGCAGGGAAACTCAACAGCTCGTTTGCCCAAGGAGACATACAGGCAGCCGTCGCTACAGAAATCGACGATGTTATCGCTGCCACCATGAACCAGCTCGCTCAAAAAATGATCCAGGGGGCAGGAGGACTTCTAGGATTGAGCCAAAAGAATAATACAGCTAATAGACAGAGCTATTTAGAAAAATATCGAGGCGAAGGAATGATAGCAACTATAAATACTGGTGCTACTTCTGAGATTGAAGACTACACCATTACAAATTTTGAGGAGGCGAATACACTTATTCAAAACAACGGATTAGTACAGAAAATCTACGCCTCAACAGAAGATACAGCGGGAACAGCTATCGATCAAAATGCCGAGCAGCAGCTGGCTCTCGATAATGCCATTGGTGTGACCGACACGGCAGAGCAAAATTTTTCATTCCAAAAACCAGCCTCGCAATCAACTACCGGCACCGGACCTGCAAGCAAGGCAGTCGACGGTATAAAGGGAGAATACTCGGACCCCTACTATGTAAATGCAGTGACTGCAGAAGAACAAAACCCTTGGTGGCAAGTTAACCTTATTGATCCAAAAGAAATAAAGGAAGTTCGTATATGGAAAGTAGCTGGAAAACCAGTTGCAGAGACACTTGAAACCATATGGGTGATTGCTACAAATGACGGAGGAACAGATGCCTGGACCAGCCCTCTCATCACACCAGTCGAGGGAGGCCCTAACCCTATCATCGTAACGCTACCCGCAGGGATTACCCGAAAGTATGTCCGTATTGAAAAATTTGGCACATATGATTTGCAGTGCCGATTCCTTCCACAATACGACCGAGGGCAGAGCGAGTATGAAGCTTGCCACCATCCACTCGAACTCGCCGAGGTAGAAGTTATTGGAAAGATCAATCGACCGACGATTGGAGGACTCACGCGTTCAACAACAACTCCTTCAGGAGAGATTGCTGGACCTGTAGTACCAAAAACATTAAACCTTGTAGCGTCATCGAGCAGCCCTCTCAGCCTAAGTGCTTCAGTTCCTTTCAACTATGATGTCCAGGTCGTGGCAAACCATTCAACGTCGAGCCTAACAGTAGAGACTGTGTTCAGAAAAAATGGACAGACGCTAGCGGTGGGAAATATATTTTCAGGCCTTGTGGTGACTACAAGGAGGGGTAACGGGCCAACTGTTTTTACGACTATTAATGCCTCCGCTCCTGGCATGAGCGGAGACAGGGTATCTGTAAGCAATACAGAGAAATTCGTATTCGGCTTTGCAGGACAGAAGAAAGTGAATGCTGTCGCCGGCACATACACCATAGAGAGCACCCTTATAGACTCCCGCGGGGTAGTGCTAGACACCCAGATAACTGAGTTCGTAGTACAATAAATCCAAATGCGTCGACCTTTACTTAAGAATAAAAGTTCACTACTCCCAATATTCGGCTTTGCTGCCCTTATTTTTGCCGTGCCGCATTTTGCACATGCGGGGTGGGTACAGGAATTGATAACGGGCGGCATCGGCGAGCTGTTTGAATGGCTGATTCTGCCGCTTGCCTCTGCTATACTCACGTTAGCTGGCCTGCTTTTAGACAGCGCCATAGACTTCAGTCTTCACACCGCATATATATTTAGTCTATCGCCAGCTATCAACCTTGGCTGGACTATCGTACGTGACCTCTGCAACATTTTCTTTATATTCATACTCATATATATCAGTCTCGGAACGATTGTGCGCGGTACGAGTTTTGGTACAAAGAGTCTTCTTACAAAAGTAATTATCGCCGCACTCCTCATAAACTTCAGCCTCTTTTTCACCAAAGCAGTAGTAGATGTCAGTAATGTATTTGGTTTATGGCTGTACGGTGGCATAACAAACACCCTTAGAGTAAACACCGGGCCTGCGACTCTCGCCAAAGGAGAGGTAGCGAGCCTAAGCGACCTTATAAGCGCCCGCCTTGGTATCGCCCAGTGGTGGAAGCTAGGTGGCAACAGTACCGGTAATACTAGCGATCCAAAAAGTGTTTCCGAATACGTCAATCATCCGAGTAGCAGCTTTATTGCCCGTATACTGCGATTAGTCATAGTGATGATTGCCATATACATATTCCTCTACTGTGCGGTCCTTTTTATCTCTCGCAGCGTTACACTACTCTTCCTTCTGGTGTTTTCGCCCGTAGGATTCATGGGGGAGGTACTTCCTCAGCTCAGCGACTACTCTAAAGACTGGAAGAAAGAGCTAACGAGTGCAGTGATGTTTCCCATCGCCTTTTTATTAATGCTGTACATATCTCTCCAATTCATCAATAGCCTAAAGATATTGAACATCGCCGCACTTAACGATGAAACACTGGTAGGTGGCATCAGTATTTCTCTGTATTTCCAATACGCCATCATAATTTTCATGCTACACGCATGCCTCAGTGTGGCAAAGGACAATAGCGGCAAGATGGGTAAAGCCGTGGGCGGATTCGCTGAAGGGCTCGGAAAATTTGCTGTCGGAATAGCAGGTGGAGCCCCAGCACTACTAGGCAAAGTTGCCCTTGGTGGTGCAGCAGCACGACTTGCTGGAAATACTCGCCTCAACTCTTTGATTGCTGGTGGTGGTGTTGGTGGGGCAATAGCAGGCAAAGTCCAGGGTGGTCTGAAGGGTGCTGCGGATTTCCATTTTGACGCACGGGCACTGACCGGAGTAGCGGGTAAACCAGGCAAGGGTTACACAAGTATGATGAAGGACAATGAAAAGCAACAGAAAGAGGCGCTTGAAAAGCTTGCTGCAAAGCCGAAGGATACAAAGCCTGCCAAATCTGAACTTTCAGCTGCGGAAGATACTGCATACGGAGGACATGGCGAATACGGAAAGGCTTATGATCAGCAGAATACTAGAACCAAAACCGCTCAAGGTGTCTATAAACAAAGCGGTAGTCCTGATGATCTGAAAGAATACAATAAGCAAAAGAAGGCCCTTGAAAGTATTAAAGCGGCTGTAGATGCTGACGGTGAATATGACATTAAGAAAAGAATACACGCCGAACAAGTCAAGATTCTTGAACAATTGGAAGATATTGACAGTGCAAGTGCAGCTGACCTTGGTGCAATGCAAGCCGCCCTTGATGCAAACACAGACATAACTGACGCCGAAAGAACTAAGCAGGAGCGTCGTCTAAACAAAGATGATCGAAAAGCAATGATTACTGCAATGAAGGCAGCCATGCGACAAGGGGATGCGGCCCTAGCCGCAGAAGAAGGATTGGGAATGGGTGTGGCCCAATTTATCTCTAAAGGATTAGGAGAAAATGGCCTTGCGGCGAAATTCGGAAATGCTATTGGTGGAGAGATTGGAAAGAGTGCTGTCCAAACAATTGGTAATATAGTAACCCAGGGAGCCGGACTTGCAGCAGACAAGTTTATTTCAGATAATAAAAAATTAGCAGGTGAGCTCCGTAAAACAATAGATAGCAAGAAGCAAAAAGAAAAAGACCTTTCAAAGCTGATAGCTAATCTGAATGACGATGACGCTGGGGGAGATGCCGGAGCAAAACCATCAGGAGGTGGAGGGGGTCCAGCACCTGAACCGACCCCGGTAACTCCCGGCGGAGGAGACAAATAAAACCATGGACCAAGAAATAGAAAAAATTATAAAAGAGCGATATCAAATACTGCCCGATGATGTAAAAAAATCGATCGCAGCTTTGCCCTTACAGACAATCATGCAAGATGTAGCTCAAAAGAATGGCCTACATATAGACCAAGCTGGGGTTCTTTATACCGAAACCATGCTTATTCTTCTTGGTGTAGAGGGTGTGGATGCATTTGAAAAAAATATCGCCACAAACCTTTCACTAAGCCCATCGGATGCACGCGGAGTTACTTTGGCAATAAACGAGAAGGTTTTTTTACCCATCCGAGAGAGCCTTAAGGCAATACAAAAGGTCCAAATACAGGCTGCCACAGCAGTAACACCAGAACCAGCAATTACCCGTGACAACATCCTCGCCGAAATTGAAAACCCAACCCCATCCACACACCCTATAACCGTCCCAGCGCAGGAAACAGCAACAACTGTCGCCCATGACTTTATTGGCAGCAAACTCACTCAAACCGTAGCAATTCCTTCACAAAAAGCGACGGTTAGCCTGCAGTCATCAGCCACTCCTGCGGCACCGGCAACTCCAAAACCCGCACCAAAGCCAGCAACCTACACAGCCGACCCTTATAGGGAATCGATAAACTAGGTATAATGGTTGTATGAGATTTCAAGTTCCTCAATTCATCGAAGTAGAAGACAAAATATTCGGCCCCCTTACGATCAAACAGTTCATATACCTCCTTGGCGGGGGAGGGCTTTCCTTTATCATCTATAAATTCGTCGGAAACCTCTTCATTAGTGCCATCCTTATCCTACCCGTCGTGGGGTTTGCCCTAGCATTGGCTTTCTACAAGATAAACAACAAGCCCTTCATAAACGTGGTCGAGGCAGCATTCAACTATTACATCGGAAACAAGCTCTACATATGGAAGCATGTCGAAAAGCCAATTATCGCCAAGGAACAAGACAAAGACACCACAACTGTCTCTGATTTCTATATTCCAAAGCTCTCGGATTCAAAACTAAAGGACCTTACATGGTCGCTCGACATTAAACAGAGCCAGAATCCGGCGCAGCGAGCGGACAAGCAGACGTTCTAGTATACTTAAAGCAATAGTATGGCTCTCAACGCAAAAACAACACAGGACTTTGTTCCAATCAAAGAAATAAAACAAGGAATCATCATCCTTAAAGACGATTCTATGCGTGCTATTGTCATGGCATCCTCACTCAACTTTGCCCTGAAGTCGGCTGATGAACAGCAGTCGATCATCATGCAGTTTCAGAACTTCTTGAACTCACTCGACTTTTCTGTACAGATCTTCATTCAATCACGAAAGCTTGATATCAGGCCCTATATAGCCCTTTTAGAAGGCAGGCTCAAAGAGCAAATGAGCGATCTGCTCAAAATCCAGACACGCGAATACATTGCGTTCATAAAGAACTTCACCGAAAATTCGAATATCATGACAAAGACATTCTTTGTTGTTGTACCGTATTCACCAGCCTCGCTCACTGCAGGGGGAGTCAGTGATGTATTTAGCAAGAAGAGGAATGCAGCTGAAACCGCCGAGAAAAAACTCGCTGATTTCGAAGAGCAGCGAAGCCAGCTCGAGCAGAGGGTTAGCGTCGTCACCCAAGGACTCGTGCGCTGCGGCATTCGAACCGTCGAGCTGGGAACAGAGGAGATTGTCGAAGTCTTCTACAAGATCTTTAATCCTGGTGATACTGAAAAACCTATACCTCTCGCCTAATTTAAACCCATGGGAATATTCGATTTTTTAAAAAAGAAGGAAAATAAGGTCAACATCTCTCCAATCCTGCCACAGGAAATCTATGAGGCGGGTGTTTTGGAGCTCAAGGATGTCATTGCGCCATCGGCACTCAAAGTAAGTCCCCGCGAACTCTCGCTCGGCGACAAAATCGTACGCTCTTTCTTTGTTATTTCATACCCACGCTTCCTGGGGGAGAGTTGGTTTGCTCCAATCATTAATCTCGACAAGGTTTTTAACATTTCTATATTCGTACATCCCGTAGAAACAGCAAAAGTACTACGACAATTCCAGAAAAAAGTAGCCGAGGTACAAAGCCAGATTTCTATTAGGGAGCAGAAGGGTCTGGTACGAGACCCGATGCTTGATACTGCATATCAGGATCTCGAGAGTCTTCGCGACAGCCTCCAGCAGGCACAGGAAAAACTTTTTGATGTCGGCGTCTATATATCTATATATGGTGATACTGCGGCCGAACTAGATAAAACCGAGTCGGAAATCAAATCCATCCTTGAATCAAAGCTTGTCTATGTAAAACCAGCACTTTTCCAACAGGAACAAGGTTACAAGAGCAATTTGCCAACAGCCACTGACCAGCTCATGGTCCATTCCAAGCTTAATTCTAGCCCTCTTTCGAGCCTTTTCCCTTTTATTTCATTTGACCTTACATCCGACAAAGGAATCCTTTACGGTATCAATCGACACAACTCTTCACTAGTATTGTTCGACCGATTTTCACTCGAAAACTACAATTCAATCACATTTGCAAAGTCTGGAGCAGGAAAGTCATATACTGTTAAACTCGAAATTCTGCGAACACTCATGTTTGATACCGATGTCATCGTCATCGATCCTGAAAAAGAATACGAATTCCTGGCAGAAGCCACTGGAGGCAAGTATTTCAATATTTCCCTCAATTCTGAACATCACATAAACCCGTTCGACCTCCCAATCCCTCGTGAAGACGAGTCTGGCGCAGACGTACTACGTTCAAACATTATTAATCTCGTCGGACTCTTCCGTATTATGATGGGCGGTCTTACACCCGAAGAAGACGCTATCATCGACAAAGCGATTTCTGAAACATACGCCCTGAAGGACATTACTCCTGATTCTGACTTCCGCTCGACCGAACCACCACTCCTTTCAGACTTTGAACTAGTGCTGGCTGGTATGGAGGGAGGGGAGTCTCTCGTACAAAGACTGACAAAATACACCAAGGGAACGTGGTCTGGCTTTATAAACAGGCCAACAAACGTCGATATCGGCGCGAAGTTCATCGTATTCTCATTGCGAGACATGGAAGAAGAGCTCAAGCCGGTAGCTATGTACATCGTTACACACTATATTTGGAATGCAGTTCGCAAGAATCTCAAAAAGCGCCTCCTCGTGATCGACGAGGCTTGGTGGATGATGAAATCCGAAGACACGGCCTCGTTCCTGCTCGGATTAGCAAAACGCGGACGAAAATACTTCCTCGGACTAGCTACTATTACTCAGGACGTGGATGACTTCCTTAAATCTCCATACGGATTACCGATTATTACCAACTCGTCCATACAAGTTCTCCTTAAACAGTCGCCGTCATCAATCGACAAACTCCAGCAGGTCTTCAACCTCACCGACGAGGAGAAATACCTCCTCTTGGAATCAGACGTGGGAGAGGGAATATTCTTTGTTGGCCTCAAACACGTGGCTATAAAAATCATCGCTTCGTACACAGAGGACCAAATAATCACCTCTGACCCGTCGCAGGTACTTGCCATGAAGCAGGCAAAAAGAGCTGAGGCTCAGTCACAATAGGGAAATGAAAGCCGCCTTTTCACAGGCGGCTTTCATCTATTGTGGTACAATAATGCCATGATTCGCGCGTTAAAAAGCACATTATTTTCTCTTTTTTTACTCTCTGGCTTCTTTCTCTACGCCAATGCACAAAGTGTTCCAGGTATCAGCGACCCTGTGACGTTTCGAATGATCCCTCAGTACCCAAATCCACAAGAAAGGGTAGACCTTACCGCGCAAAGCTTCAGTACCGACCTCAATAAAGCTACTTTTAGGTGGTATGTAAACAACAAGCTCTTCACAGAGGGTGTTGGTGTCAAAAACGTCAGTATCACGAGTGGTAAAGCGGGTACATTCACGTCAGTACGTGTAGAGATAGCCACAAGCGACTTTGGTATCATCACAAATGAATTTGCGTTTAGACCAGCTGAAGTGATCCTGCTGTGGGAAGCCGATACGTACACCCCTCCTTTTTATCAAGGAAAGGCCCTGCATTCTTTTGGCGGTGCGTTCAAGGTAACAGCTCTGCCCGAATTTTATAGCGCTAACGGAAAGAGAATAAATCCAAAGGATCTCATTTATACATGGAAGAAGAATGGCGAAGTCCAAGGCGACGCATCAGGGTTTGCAAAGGATTCATACATAACGTCACAAACCAGCTATCTACGCGATGGGGAAGAGATTGGCGTGGAGGTATCTTCACCAAAAGAAAATTATGCGGGATCCGCTTCGGTAACAATCAAACCAAGTGTGCCCGAGGCAGTCTTTTATGAGAACAGCCCACTCTATGGGATGTTATATGAAAAGGGCCTCGCAGGTTCATACACTCTCCCAAACGAAGAAATAACACTCGTAGCAGAACCCTTTGGCATGTCTACTGACAGTCCTCTGTCCGGACTCTTGTCTTTTGACTGGACCCTTAATGGCGGAACCGTCTCTGAATTCGCGGGAAAGAATCAGATTGTTCTGCGTAAAACCGAAGGGGTGACAGGTTCTTCAAATCTAGGTCTCGTTATCCAGAATAGTCGAAAAGTATTGCAAGGGGCATCTGTCGGTATAACCATATTCCAATGATCACAGCTCGTACAAGAAATATTCTTAAGAAAGTATGTGCCGGGTCCCTTTTCGGACTCATGATTATGGCTTCAGGATCCTTTGTACATGAGGCTGTGGCTGCAGTCGATGAAGACAAATATGTTGCGCTCACAACAATCCCCGGATTTACCGTAGGATGCAAACCAGCACCAAATGGAAGCACTGCAGGATGCGTCAATACAAATCCTCTTGAAAAAATTAAAAACCTTTATGGCGTATCCATAGGTATCGCCGCGGTCTTAGCTGTAATAATGATCATCTGGGCAGGGGTTGAATATGCTACAGCCGAAGCTATAACAGGAAAGTCGGATGCAAAAGAAAAGTGGCATGGCGCATTTGCCGGACTGGCTCTTCTTTTGTGCTCGTACCTACTCTTGCGCACTATAAATATAGACCTGGTGAATATAAATCTAAGTCTTGGAACTCCGGTGGGGGGTGATGGCGTCGACTCAGGGACCTTAAGTGGCCTTCTTAAGCAGTCGGAGACTTGGGCAAGCAATGCAACCGCACAGGCTCGAATCGCCCAGCAAAACTTGGCAACTGAGACAAGTAGGTTAAATCAGCTCACAGGAGAGGCGGATCAGCTCCGCGCCGAGGCAGCGGAACTGGAGGGATCAATGATTCCAGAAGATGTTGAAAGGTTGGATAAAATTATGAAAGATTTACCTCAGCTAACAGCTGATATTGAGGCGCAGACAAAAGTGGTATCTGATTACCAGGCCACTTTATCGCTCAACACCATGAATGCTGTGTCTGCAAATGGGTCTCGAGATATCGCAAGAATGGTTGAGGGTAACAAGGAGGATCCTCGAGAAGCCATACGACTTGCTACAAATGCAAAATCAGCAACCGAGGAATCCCTCATTCGTCAGATAGAAGCTTTGCCGCCAGGTCCTGCTAAAAATAAAGCAACGGCTACACTTCAGGCATTTAATGTGCTCTCTACGCAGCAGATTGTGACCGCCCAAAGTCTCATCGATGTTAAACAAAGTGTTATTGGCATAACAGCTCCGGTAGGCGAATATACTCCCGAGTTCAACCTTTCCAATGAACTAGCCCTTCAAAAGCAAATCCAGGTTGCTCGAGACACTTTGGTTAAACTGCACTCAGCCAACGAAGAAGCTATTCGAGCAAAGGACCCTAGCCAGGCTGAAGAGTTTAGGAAGCAAAGCAATATCCAAAGGACAGTGTTTGATACGGAGATAGGAAAGATTGTGGGTTGCCAAAGAGATATTGAAGTTTCGGCTGCAGGAACCGTAGCTTGCAAACAATAGCATGTCAAAAAAAGCATTTACATTACTTATAATTATCCTTATTGCAATCTTTGCAGCTCTTGGGTGGTATTTGTATAACAAATCGGCGGGCCCTTCAAATACCAATCCTGGAACCACTCCCGATTCAGACCTTTTTCCTTTCGGTCCGGGCGGTACAACAAACACAACAGGAACAAGCACGACAAGTGGAACCAGCACGCAGAGCGAGATAGACCTGAGCGGCAGCGGGGAAGTGCGACTTCCTCGATTCAGACAGATATCATTCGTTCCCACTGCTGGAGCTGTCGCATCATCAACCGCTTCGTCAACAGTGATTCGCTACATAGAACGCGCCACTGGTCATATATACGAAACTGACAGCGAAAAATCGGTGGTAACCAAAATATCAACAATTACCATTCCAAAGGTTTACGAAGCCATTTTTACTCAGAACGCCACCCGTCTCCTCATCCGATACTTTAAAGAGGACAGTGATGTTATCCGTACCTTCTACGCGAAAATCGCAATGCCACAAAGGCCAGAACAGGCACTCGAAGGGCTCTTCCTGCCAGACGGCATCAGAAACATAGCGGTAAACGCTAATAAAATATTCTATCTAGTCTGGAGAGACACTAATGCCCAAGGAATAATGGCAAACATGGACGGTAGTAATAAAGAGGCAATCTTCAACTCTTCATTTGGTGAGTGGACAACCAACTGGACCTCTCCAAAGGCAATTGTAATCTCCTCAAAACCAAGCAATGCGACAGGCGGTAGTTCATATCTGATGAATCCGGCGAATGGTGACTATACAAAGACGCTTAGTGGGGTATATGGCCTTGAAACCGTAGCAAACACTGACGGAACCTTGGTACTTTTCTCTGGTAGTAACCAAAACACCCTAGCAACATCAATCTTTGATGTAAAAACTGGAACATCACAAAGACTCAGTGTTTCGACTCTCGCCAATAAATGTGTCTGGAGCACTAAGGACCGCGCGACGGTGTACTGCGCAATTCCTCAATCACCTCGCAGTGCATCCTACCCAGATGACTGGTATAAAGGGAAGGTTGGTTTTGACGATGTCCTATGGAAAATAGACGCTGTAAGCGGCGAAACAGAAGAGCTCCTTAACCCCGACTCTACCATTGGACTAACGATGGACATGATAAAGCCTTCGCTTGATCAAAACGAGAACGTTATTATATTTACCAACAAGAAAGACATGACGGTGTGGCGCTACAATCTAACAGAGTAATTTAGTCAGCAAAAAAGTCCTTAGAGGAGACTCTCGCAGGGTGAGGTTGTGCCAGTGGCACAACCGAAAACGCGAGAGTGAGCGCATGGGTCAGGGTCCCATGACGCGTGCTCCGATAAGGACTTTTTTGCTGACTAAATTACCCGCAACTTCATCTCAGCCTCTCGCTTCATCTGCTTTCGTATATAGAGTTCCTGCCCAATCATGAAGAGGTTTGATGTGATCCAGTAGATCGCAAGAGCCGCGGCAGCGTGGTATGAGATGAAAAGGATCATAATAGGGAAGACATACTTCATCTGAACTTGCATATTGCGGGCGAGGTCGTCCTGAAAGCTTGGCTTTGCACCTTCAACACGCGGAGCCACTGGCGGAACAGAGAGCTTTATTTGGTAATACTGAGAAACCGCAGCAAGAATGGCAAGAATGACGCTTTTCTGAGAAACATCAAGCAAACCAAGGAATGATGTGCTGATCTGACCAGGAACACTGACGAATGAGTAGAGAATGTCAGCGTTTATTGAAGAAAAACCTGTTGAATAAAAAATCTGGTAGAGAGCAAAGATAATAGGAAGCTGAATCAAGAGAAGGAAAATGCTTGAAAAAGGATTGACTTGTTTTTCCTTATACAACTTCATGGTTTCGAGGGCCTGCTGCTGTCTATCGTCCTTGTATCGCTCCTTAATGGCACGTAATTCGGGCTCGACCTGCTTCATCATAGCCTGTGTTCGGACTGCCTTTCGGGATATAGGGAAAAGAACAAGCTTAACAATAAGGGTAAAGAGAACAATCAGGAGACCTGCGTCGAGAAAGGGAAGCCAGTCCGCAAGGAGGATGAGACCGTTATAGAGAGGATTAAAAACGTACGTTGTATACATATATGTTGATTAGAGACTCAATACTATCAAGCCTGCCTTTTTAAAGATAGATTCGACTTCGGCACATACGGTCTCAAAAGGGGCTGAAAGGAATTCCTTTTTTGGCATAAGCATGGCGTAGACCGGATTTTTCATATTTCCCAACACTTTTTCAACCGCTGCATAGGTTCGGCGTCGGATACGGTTCCTGTCGACTGCGGTCTTGGCTACCTTCTTGGAAACTGTTACCGACACCTTTGTTTTCACAGCTGGTATAAACCTCATAGAAATAAGCGTCCCAAAGACGCTTTTTCCTGCCGAGAGGCTCTCTATATCGCTCACTGTAAGCCTTAGAGCCTTTTTGAGCATTAGACTTTAAGAAGCTTCTTGCGACCCTTATTTCGTCGGCGCTTGATGACTGCGCGGCCCGTTGGGGTAGATTTTCGCGCGAGGAATCCGTGAGCTCGAGCTCGCTTTCTGTTCTTTGTTTTGTATACGATTGCCATAAAATCAGTTATTAACAACTTGTTCACATATTATTAACACATTTAAGCCTTGGTTTCAAGTACTACTATTCTTATAAGCCATTATACTTACGTTACTTCGGAAATAATACTTTTTATGGATAACAAAAAAATCTGGGAGAATGTGCTGACACGGGTAGAGCTCGAAGTATCTATAGCCACATTCCGAATGTGGTTCAAGGACACTCATATTCATAAACAAGAAGATGGGGTGATATACCTATCCGTTCCTAGTATATTCGCCAAAGAGTGGCTTTCAGGTAAGTTCCACAAAACAATCCTTAAGTACTTACGTGATTATGGGAACGATGTAAGGTCTCTCGAATACGTCATATCTAAGTCTCCTGAACGAAAAGAGGCACCTGAAGAGCCCCGAAAGCAGGTACAGCCCCCATATGAGCTGCCTTTGCAGGATATATACATCAGCAAGGACGACAACCTCAACCCAAAGTACACGTTTGAGGCGTATGTTGTTGGCCCCTTCAACGATTTGGCTCATGCAGCAGCCCAGGCGGTAATTAAGAACCCCGGTATTGCCTATAACCCCCTCTATCTCTATGGTGGCACCGGCCGCGGCAAAACACACCTCATGCAGGCGGTAGGAAACCACATAAAGGCCAATCATCCCGCAAAAAAGGTATTCTATGTGACCTCTGAAAAGTTTGCCGTCGATTACATGAACTCGCTTCAGCTCGGAAAAGCGAATCAGTTTAAGGAAAAGTATCGAAAATACGACGTTTTGATCATGGATGACGTTCAGTTCTTCTCAAGCAAGGAAAAGATTGCAGAAGAATTCTTTCACCTCTTTAATGCAATGAAAGAAAACAACAGGCAGCTCATCTGTTCGTCTGACCAGCATCCAAACCACCTGGCAGAAGTCGATGACCGCCTTAAATCACGCTTTGGCGCGGGTATGATTGTTGATGTTTCTGCTCCAGACTATGAATCAAGGCTCATGATCCTGAAAGCAAAGCTTGAACGACAGAACATAACCCTTCCACAGGACCTTATTGAGTTCCTGGCGCAATCGGTAGAAGGAAATATCCGCGAGCTCGAAGGTATTGTTAACTCTATTGCCATGCAAACGCAGCACAAGGGAAGGGAGATCAATATACTTGAGGTAAAGAATCTTATTAAAAACAACGCAAAGCCAAAGAAAACTGTTTCGGTTAAGGAAGTAGTGAAGATCGTTTCGGACTTCTATAACATTGAAGAAGGCAGCATATACGAAAAGACCCGAAAGAAGGAAGTGGTTAAGCCACGCCAGGTTATTATGTACATCCTTCGCGAGGATATGAATATTTCATATCCATCGATCGGCGAAAAACTTGGTGGCCGCGATCACACCACAGTTATTCATTCTTGCGAAAAGATTAAGGAAGATATAAAGTCGAATCAAATACTACTCCAAGAGGTAAATCACATTCGCTCGCTGATTGTATAGCGTGTGAATCAGGTGGGGATAGTGAGTGAAGAACTGGGGATAAAAACAAGGGTTTGTGGAAAACAGAAAAAGTTATCATTTTGTCCCCGAAGATATCCACACAATAGCAAGATTGGAAATCCAAATAAGGCTGACCTGTAAGGATAGAAAAAGTTATACACATATACACAGCGCTAGTAGTAATAATAGTCTTCTTAATAGAATATAAGAATATATACTGGGGATATGAAAATAGAATGCATTAAAGAAAAACTAATAGAAGGAATCACAAAGGCAGACCGCCTTACAGGAAAGAATCTTTCTCTTCCTATTCTTTCATGTGTGAATATAAAGGCAGAGGGCAATACCCTCATCATACGCGCGACAAACCTTGATTGCGGCATAGAGGTCAAGATTGCAGCTAAGGTGGACGTAGAGGGCGAAATTGCCCTCCATGGAGGTGTTATGATCTCGCTTCTTGCGGGACTTCCAAAGGAGAAAAATATTACCCTTGAATCAAAGGATGGAAACGTGGTTATTTCGACCTCTGCGAATACAACATTAATCAAAACGTTTTCTCCTGATGATTTTCCGTCTATTCCAAAGCTTGAAACCCAGAAGACTGTTGATATCAGTCCAAAACTTTTGGTTAAAGGCTTCAAGTCGGTCGTTTACAGCGCTTCTCAATCGACCGTAAAACCTGAATTAGCTAGTGTGTATGTGTTTAAAGAGGAGTCTGAGCTTGTTTTCGTATCAACAGATTCATTCCGACTCGCGGAAAAAAGAGTAAAAATCAAAGATAGTCTCGATTTCCCGTCAGTTATCATTCCAGCAAAGAATGTTAACGATATTATTCGAACTCTTGAGAACGTAGGGGATGACATTAGGGTGCTTTTCGATAAGAATCAAATCGCTTTTGAGACAAAGGATGTGTATCTTATGTCTCGTGTAATTGATGCAACTTTCCCGGATTATCGTCAGATCATTCCAAAGACATTTGTGACCGAGGTTATCGTTTTGAAGCAGGATTTTGTGGACTCCCTCAAAACCTCACATGTTTTTTCGGATAAATTCAATCAGGTAAACGTAAAAGCATTCCCTTCAAAGAAAACATTTACTATCTCAACAAAAAACAGTGATGTTGGAGAATATGTTAACGCTATTGATTCGAGTGTGACAGGGCAGGATGTTGAGATTAATTTTAACCACAAGTACATCGCAGACAGTTTTCAATCCATCGATGCGGATTCTATTGCTTTGTCGATAAGTGGCGCAAACAGACCCCTTGTTATGAAGGGTGTTTCTGATAAGTCATTCACATACCTTGTGATGCCGATGAATCGTTAGTTGATTACTCTTTGTGTTCAACATCTCTGATTATTTTAAGAAGTTCACTAAGATAGAAGGGGATACTCTTGTTGAAAATGACGCCATATTGGCTGCATTGAGCGAAACCTGTGGGACAGGAACAGTTAGATACGACATACGTAAAAATATAATCTATTTGAAGGGGTCTCCTTTAGTTAAATCACTGGTATTCACTCGAAAGGCCCGGATACTGGCTTTGATTAAGGAGAAACTACCAACAACCAGGATTACTGATATTAAATAAAAACCTCACACAGCTTTAGAGGAGACTCTCGCAGGCCGACGGGCCGAGAGTGAGCGCATGGGTCAGGGCCCCATGACGCGTGCTCCGATAATGCTGTGTGAGGTTTTTACTTTAGTCTAGTTTCACCGAGAATTCGCCACGAGCCTCTGTTTGATTAAAGACGCTATCGACGGCAACTATGCGGACAGTGTTCCTTTCCTTAATACCAGATATGTCCTTTGGGGTGAATCTAAATGTGAAAGGTCCTGATTCTATCCTTTCAATAAAAACATCATTTACATATAGGGTGGCCTTTGAGAGGGAGTATTTTCCAGTTGAGCCGACTGTTATCGATACGGTGTCATCTATGTTGTAAATGCGTCCAGCATCAACTGACTGTACCTGCGCCTTAAATGAATTGTTTTCTGTATGGATGTTATCGAACTGGGTTGGGATACTGCTATCGCTCTGGTCTGCGTATCCATTTTCCACCGCCCATTTGCGCACAGGAGCCTCCCAGCGCTCGAATTGAGAGTCACTCGAGGGATTCGTCGGAGCAGCACCTAATGGGTCGGCCTTGTTCACCCAGTAGAGAATGGAGTGCACCGAGGTAACGGGTACTTCTTTGCGTGTTTCAAAGGGTGTGAATTCCGTTGCGAGTTTTCCAGAGACTGTGTCGATAGTGTATGTTTTTCCTCCTTGCCAAATACCTTTCATGACAGGTTTGAGTGTGGCGGGATCTGCAGGAGTAGGAGGAGTAAAGCGCTGATCGGGAACAGCTGCCAATCCCTGCTTCATGAATGAAGCCCATATAGGTGCCACGATTTGCCCGGCTACCTTTTTAACCATTGGGCTGTTGTCGTTGTTACCAGCCCACACACCAACGACGAGGTTTGGTGTATAACCGACAGTCCATGCGTCACGCGAGTCGTTGGTAGTACCGGTTTTTGCTGCCACATCACGCGTAGGGAAGTAAAGGACAGAGTTTGTTCCGTATCCAGGGGTTCGCGCCACATTGTCGCTCAGAATACTTGAGATATTGCGTGCCACTTCGGCTGGCATAACCTGATTCTGCTTCTGTGTAGGTAGTTTTATTTCAGAGCCTTTTGAATCATAGAGCTGAAGAACTGGTCTGTGTGCGACATGAATGCCGTCTTTGGCGAATGTTCCGTATGCGCTCGCCATTTCCAAAAGAGAAACCTCACCACCTCCAAGTACAAGGGTAAGACCATACTGATCGGCATTTGTAAGACTGGTGATGCCCATGCTTTTTGCCAAGTTAAGAGAATCCTTTAGGCCAGCAAGATAGAGGGTTTTGATGGCGGGAATGTTGATCGACTGGGCAAGTGCGTCACGTAGTGTCATCGGACCACGGAACAAATCGTCGTAGTTTCCTGGCATGTAGCATTGTTTTGGATCGCCGGCAGGGTCGAGGGGCTTTCCTTCAAGGTCACAGGTGGTCGAAAAAGAAGTAGGGAGATCAAAGACAACGGTTTCAGGTGTGTATCCTTTCGTAAATGCCTGCGCGTAGATAATTGGCTTCATTGTCGAGCCAGGTTGGCGGTTTGGGGAAATTGCAACATTGAACTGACCATCGATTACCGTATCGAAATAGTCGCGCGAGCCAACCATCGATACAATGTCGCCGTTTTGAGGATCCAATGCGATGAGGGCAAGATTTGATGCGTTGTATTTTTCTAAATTCTCAATAGCCTTTTCCTTTATGAGATCCTCGGCCTTTTCCTGAAGATTGGCATCAAGAGTGGTGATAACTTTGTAGCCACCTTCGTCGAGGGTGCCAACACCAAGGATATTTTCTAAGTATTCTTTTACAAAGAATACGAAATGAGGTGCCTTGATACCAAACTTGCCTTGTTGCTGAAATACTACTTTTTCCTTTGTGGCCACATCGTACTCTTCTTGTGTTGTGGTTCCGGACTCAAGCATTTTTTTCAGCACAAGGTTCTTGCGGGCCTCTAATTTATCGATATTTTTTCCATAAGGAGAGAAATAGGTGCTTGCTTGAGGGATGGCGGCTAAATACGCAGATTCCGCCAAGGTAAGGTCCATAGCCGTCTTTCCGTAAAATTGCTTTGCCGCCTCCTCGACTCCATATATGTTTCCTCCGTAAGGGTTTTCGTTTAGATAGCTCGTGAGAATGGCGTCCTTTGTCATAGTTTTATCGAGCTTGATTGCCAAAACCCACTCTTTAAGTTTGCGTGAGATACGTTTATCGGTTGTAAGGAGTGTGTTTTTGACGACTTGTTGAGTGATGGTTGAACCGCCCTGGGAATACTCACCTGAAATAACGTTTGCGAGGACTGCACGGATAATAGAAGAAATTCTGATACCGCCGTGCTCATAAAAATCCGCATCCTCAATGGCGACAGTGGCCTTTTTTAGGAAAGGGGAGATTTTGTCCGATGGCACGATCGTCCTTTTTACATTGTCATGAAGGTCGTAGAGGAGTACTTTACCTGTTCGATCGAATATTTTTGTGGACTCAGACACCTTTCGCTGCTCGAACGATGAAAGGTCGGGTAGTCGGAATGACGAGACCCACAAGATCATAATTCCAATCACAATAAAGAGCGCTGACGCGATTATTACAAAAATGTCGCGCTTTGTGTGTGCTTTGAGGTGGTGTTTGAGCTTTGAGAGGGTGCTTTTTTTAGTCATAGGCCTACGATATCATCGAATAAGGGGTGTCACAAGACAACAAAATACCGCTATGCTAGAGTAAATCCATGAAATTATTCAAGGGCACAGGAGCTATTAGTACAGACGTAAAAGACATCGAAGCATTTCTCTCGAGAGGAGTAGAACACGTATTCCCATCAAAGGAGGCGTTCGCAAAAGCGCTTTCGAGTGGCACAAGACTTTCTATATATCTGGGTATTGACCCGACTGGTCCCACATTGCACATGGGACACGCCATTCCTTTGATGAAATTATCAGCTCTTCAAAAGATGGGTCACCACATCATCCTTTTGATGGGCGACTTTACGGCTATGATTGGTGATCCCACAGATAAGGGCGCCGCTCGCAAGCGTTTGACTCGCAAAGAGGTGCTTGAAAATCTCAAATCATACAAAAAGCAGGCTGAGACTTTTCTTTCATTCAAGGGTGCTAATGCTGCCGAGATTCGTTTCAACAGCAAATGGCTTTCAAAGATGAGTTTTTCAGATGTTGTTGACTTGGCGTCACACACTACGGTTCAACAGATGCTTGAGCGGGATATGTTCGAAAAGCGTATGGTGGAAAAGAAACCGATATACCTGCACGAGTTTCTGTACCCATTGATGCAGGGCTATGACAGTGTTGCTATGGGTGTTGATGTGGAAATTGGTGGCAATGATCAGACATTCAACATGCTTGCGGGCCGTGACCTAGCTCGCACCATCAACAACAAGGAAAAGTTTGTTGTTGCTGTTAAACTCCTTGCTGATCCTTCGGGCAAGAAGATGGGTAAATCGGAAGGCAATATGATCACGCTTCAAGACAGTGCGAAAGACATGTTTGGAAAAATCATGAGTTGGCCGGACGGGATGATTATTCCTGGACTAGAACTATGTACGAATGTTTCAAACGAAGAAATAGAAAAAGAAAAAAAGTATTTAGCGAGCGGTGCGAATCCGCGTGATGCAAAGGTTCGATTGGCACTTACTGTCGCCACACTGTATTACGGCAAGGAAGAGGCAGAGAGAGCGCAAGCAGCATTCTCATCAGCATTCTCTTCGGGTGCTATGCCTGTAGATGCTCCTGAGGCAAAGGTTATAAAGGGTGCGCTTCTCGCTGATGTGTTGGTCGAAAACAAAATCGTTGCCTCAAAGACTGAGTTCCGCAGGCTGGTAGGGGAGAAGGCGGTAAAAGATGTTGCAACGGGTAAGGTAATCGAAACACACGATTTTAAACTAGAGACCGATCTCGACGTAAAGGTTGGTAAAATGAGGTTCATAAAGATACGAATTTAGTTTAGAAATAAACAAAAAGCCGCCAATCTGGCGGTTTTTTTGTTTGTATAAGACTACCAGCTTTCCTCTTCTTCGGTCATGAAGTCTTTAAGGGGATCATCTTCATCCTCCTCGTCTTCAAGGGAATCATCGATGTCTGCGTCTTCTGTAACCTCATCATCGTCGCTTGCCACTTTCTTTGGACTTGGGTCGTCCTCGCCCTCTTCTTTCTCCTTTTCCTCCTCCTCTTTGACGCGAGGCTTCACCACCTCTTCAACTTCGTCTTTTATTGCTGTTTTCTTGCGTGGCATATTGCGTTGAATTTCTAAGTGCCTCTATTTGTACCAGATGGGGTATTTTTTGCAACTTCCGCTGCCTGGGGAAAAGTGGCGCGGCTTAAAACTGAAATTTTTCTGTTGCAAAACAGGTGAGGCCAACGGCAATCGCGTCATATTCGTCGTCGTGCTTGATGGCTTTGTCTATTTGTATCAGGCGGGGGATCATAGCGATAATTTGGTCTTTGTCACTTTTGCCGTAGCCGGTAACAGCTACCTTTATCTGACCGGGGCCGTACTCATGCACCGCAAGAGAGTGAATAGCCGCCTGATAGAGGATGACGCCGCGGGCTTCAGCTACAGTGATGGCGGTTTTTTGGTTGTTGCTAAAGAAAAGATTTTCGAGAGCGAGAGCTTTGGGGGCGAACTCTGCGATGACTCGTTCGATCTCTTTTCCGATTAGCCCAAGACGTTGGGAATGGGGAAGGTCTTTGGAAGTTTTGAAGCAATCCGAATAAAGCAGATTTTCCTTTTGCTTGGGCAGTTTTTCTATGATGGCTATGCCGAGTCGTTCATAGCCGGGGTCGATAGAGATGATTCGCATATAGGTATGATAGCAAAAGCCGCACATTTCTGTACGGCTATTTTACTATTCAACGTTCGTGTATATTTCCTGCACCTCCTCATTGTTTTCCAGATCGCCCACAAGTTTTTCAAGTATTACCAAATCTTCATCAGATAGTTCGACGGTCATATTTGGCTTCCAGGTGACACCCTCGCGTGCAAATGCCCATGCGGCACTGCCGACGGCCGCTAGTTCAAATCCGTTGTCCGAGAGAATGTGTTTTACCTCCTGCGCCGCCTTATTTTTATTTGTAGTAAGGGCCTCAATCATCATAGCGCAGCCGCCTGGGCCGTATGCTTCGTATATGATGGACTCAAGGGCGACACCCGGCTCTCCGCCTTTCTTTACTGCTCGCTCTATAACCTCGTTTGTCACATCCTCTGCCTTTGCACGATCGATGATGGCGCGCAGGGAAGGGGCACTTTTGTCGCCTTTGACTTTTTGCGCCTCTGCAGAGATAAGTTTTGAATACTTTGAATAGAGCTTGGACTTTGCACCATCCGTCTTGGCTTTCTTATGCTTGATCTGTGACCATTTATTATGTCCTGACATGGTATGTAAAAGTTAGTTGTGCTGTGCTACAGATTATAGACCAAGGCCCTTTTTCATTTCAAGATGCCCATAAGCCTTGTCCGTAGTCTTGCGTCCGCGCGGAGTTCGTTCGATGAGTCCGAGCTGGAGGAGGTAGGGCTCGTGGACTTCTTCGACTGTTGCTTCTTCTTCGGATAGCGACGCCGCCAATGTATTGAGTCCGACTGGGCCGCCACCGAATTTGTCGATGAGGGTGCGTAGAAGGTCGCGGTCGCTTTGTGTGAGTCCAAGCTCATCTATGCCAAGCATAGTGAGAGCGCGGTCGACGATAGCTGGGGAAACAGGTACCTTTTCGACCTGAGCGAGATCACGTACTCGTTTGAGAAGGAAATTAGCTGTACGTGGCGTAAAACGGCTTCGTTCGGCTACTTTTGCCGCTGATGTTTCGTCTATTTCTATCTTGAGGAGCTTTGCCGAGCGCTGGATTATCTGCTGTATTTCACTGTTTGTATAAAATTCGAGTCTGAATGTGCCGCCTGAGAAGCGTGAGCGCAAAGGTGCCGACAACATGGCGATGCGGGTGGTTGCGGCGATCAGTGTAAAAGGAGGAAGTTCAAGCTGTATGGTGCGCGCGCTTGGGCCTTTGCCAATAATGATATCAAGGGAACCTGACTCCATGGCAGGGTAGAGCACTTCCTCAATCGCTTTGTTGAGGCGGTGGATTTCATCAATGAAAAGCATATCGCCGGGCGCGAGATTGGTGAGGATAGATGCGAGGTCGCCAATTTTCTCTATGGCTGGGCCCGAAGTAGCCTTCAGCTGTGATGAGGTTTCCTTGGCGATTAGATGGGCAAGAGTGGTCTTGCCGAGGCCTGGAGGACCATAAAAAAGGATATGTTCTGGCGGATGTTTGCGTTCCTGAGCTGCTTTAAGGAGAACACGAAGATTTTCCTTAATAGCTTTTTGACCTACGTATTCATCCCACACAGAGGGGCGTAGTGTGGTATCGAGGAATAGCTCATCACTCGTAAAAGACCCTTTGTTAGAGCCTTTCTTTGGAGTATCGCCTGATAATGGTGCAGAAGTACTTGACATTTGTAAAGCTTTGTGCTAAGATGGTCAATGTAAAGCTGAATTGAAATACGACATTTCCAGCCTATAAATCTCTAAGCAATTAAACCTTTACGGTTTACTAGCTGATACTCTCGGGACGTTCTGGTTACACTCCGGTGTTCCTACTGGGTCTATCCTAAGAACTCTGCTTAACTTTGGATGCACATCTTTAAGTATTGCTTAGAGATTTATATTCTGGAAACTATTTGAGAAGAGTCCGCCCTGTGCGGGCTTTTTTCTTTCTTCATATTACTCTTCCTTTTAACGCGCGCAATAGATTTTTTCAGGGGAGCACGGGGTTGGCAGGGGAGGCAAATGAGTGTCTTAATCGTTAAAATCGCTTGCGCTCTGGACGACTATGCTGCTAGAGGAAAATTTTCTCGACTCTTTCCGCCACCACGCTGCATTTTTACAATCTCGCTCTGGAATTCAAGAATCTCTCGCTGGTGTTCACCGTGTCTTCGTGTGAGATCCATGTGTTCAGTCTCTACTTTTTTAAGCTCTGCTTCATGTTTCGGCACCTCACTTTTTGCTAATTCAGCTATACGGTGCTTCAGGGCCTGGATTTCGAGCTCCTTTTGTTTAATCTGACTTTCTTTCTCTTTAAGTTCCATTTTTGCCTTCTCTATCATTGAATGGAATTCGCGGATTTTGCCGTCCTGATCGCGTAGTTTTCCGTCTTCTCCTGCAACTTCACGCTTGAGCGCATTTAGTGCCCCGAGCACGTCCCCGTTTTTATTTATCATATTTTTATTTTAATTAAGGAAGATCTATGACGCGACCCAGTTCGTCTAAGGTTGTGATGCCGGCGAGGGTTTTTAGGACGCCGTCCTGTGTCATTGTTAAGATTCCTTGCGCGGCTGCTATTTTAGCGACATCTTTTTCGTTGGTTGAAAATTCAATCGCCTTGTCGATTTCTTCAGTGGTAATTATACCTTCGTATATACCAAGACGTCCCTTGTAGCCAGTCATGTTACAAGCAGGGCATCCGACAGGTTTGAAAGCACTATCACGCTTTGTTGGTATTTCTGTTTGATCAACGATTGTGGCGAGCACTTTGTCGACAGTTTCTTTCTCCTTGCCGGTGAGCACCTCCTCTTTCTTACATTCTGAGCAGAGCTTTCGGACGAGGCGCTGAGCCAGTGTAATGTTGATTGCCGAAGACATAACACGTGGGTTTACGCCGAGCTCGATGAGACGAGGGAAGGAACCGGCAGCAGAATTCGTGTGCAGAGTCGAGAAAACAAGGTGTCCGGTGAGCGCCGAATCGATGGCAATCTGCGCTGTCTCATTATCACGGATTTCTCCCACCATGATTATGTCAGGGTCTTGGCGTAGGGCAGAGCGAAGACCGAGGGCGAATGTGTAACCCTTGTCCGTATTGGTTTGTGTCTGGGTGATGCCAGGGAGGTGGTATTCAATAGGATCTTCGATGGTGATGATTTTTACGTCTGGTGTATGAATCTTGCGCAAGAATGCATACAAGGTTGTCGTCTTTCCAGAACCGGTCGGTCCAGTGGTGAGAATCATACCGTTTGGTTTTGCCACTTGTTCAAGAAGGATAGAAAGGAGTTTCTTTGGAATACCCAGGTCCTCAAGGGGAACCTGAATGGATTTTGGATTAAGGAGTCGAAGCACGATCGATTCGCTGTATGCACCAGGCAACATTGAGGTTCGGATTTCGATCATATCCTCGCCAACTTTTACGCTAAAGCGGCCGTCTTGAGCCTCGGATTTTACATTGAGTTTGAGTCCTGAGAGTAATTTTATGCGAGAGAGGATAAGGTGATACGTTTCGAGGTCAAACTGCATGATGTCTGTGAGCACACCATCGAGTCGGAAACGCAGACGGGTATAGGCTTCTTCGGGTTCAATGTGAACATCGGATGCCTTTGTGGCGAGGGCGCCTGAAAGGACAATTTCAAGGATTTTTGATATACGAAAACCTTTTTTGAGTTTGAGAATTTCTGTCATCTGTGCGCGGACGTCGTCGATGGTGTGGATTTTGCCGACGAACTCTTTTATGTCCTCGCTTGAGATGTCGAGGGCGCCCGCCTTTGTGACGGTTGCGAATGTGAGGTCAGCATAGCGTCCCCAGACTTTTTCTAGGCTGGTGAGAGAAGCAACAACGAGTGTTACTTCAACACCTTTGCTTTTGAGGGTCTCGATAATTGCGGTTGTCTTTTCGTTTACTGGAGAGACGACGGCGATTTTTGCGCGGTGTCCAACGAGAGAGAAGGGGGCTATGAGGGATTCGCGTGCCTCCGCTTCGGTTACGAGGCGTAGAGCATCCATGTTGATTGGCACGGGACCGAGGTCTACGTATTCAAGCTCATAACGCGAAGCCATGATCTGGGCTACGTCTTCTTGCTCGCGGCGCTTGAACTCGTCGAGGCGCTTGTCTTGTCGGTCTTCGTCGAAGGTGACTGTCATGGGATTATTTTAGCATGGATAAAAGACCCCACCCGCACAAATGTGCCTCGGAAGAGCACAGGTAATTCGCTTGAAGCGAATTCCTTCACTCTCGCGCCGTCGCGCTCCGAGAGTCTCTTCCGAGGCACATTTGTGCAGGCGGGGCTCAATACTCATGCTAAAGTAATCCTATGATATCGAAATCGATTGAGGATACGGCGAAAATTGCTAGAGGTATAGCCGAAAAGCTAAAGGTGGGGAAGACAGCCATGATTTTGGCATTGTCTGGGGATTTGGGCTCGGGCAAGACCACGTTTACGAAGGCCTTTGCCGCTGAGTTTGGCGTGAATTCAGATGAGGTGACGAGTCCGACGTTTGTGATTATGAAAAGCTATGAGGTCGCTGATGCACGGATGCTCATGCTTGGTTGGAGAAAGCTTATACATATAGATGCCTATCGTCTAGAAACACCTGCTCAGGCGACACAGATTGGTTGGGACAAGCTGATTGCCGAACCGACGAATATTATTTTAGTGGAATGGCCGGAGAAGATGGGGGAGAAGATGCCAAAACCGTCTCAAAACATCCGCACGATTTCTTTTAAATTCATAGATGAACAGACGCGGGAAATAAGCTTATAATAGAGGCATGCAAAAACGCCTCCTCCTTCTTGACTCACATGCAATCTTGCATCGCGCATATCACGGTATGCCGGATTTTGCGACGTCGACGGGAATTCCTACGGGTGCTCTGTATGGTCTTTGTACGATGATATTTAGTGCAGTTGATCAGCTTAAACCTGATTATATTGTTGCTACATATGACTTACCTAAACCTACTCATCGTCACGAGGCATACAAAGACTACAAAGCCGGTCGTGCAAAAACTGATAATGAATTGGTAAGTCAGATCGTAAAGTCGCGTGAGATATATAACGTGTTGGGTATTCCTGCTTTTGATAAAGAGGGATTTGAGGCCGATGACATGCTCGGAACTATTGTAGAAAAAGTTTTGAAAGGTAAGGAGTTTAAGGACATCGATATAATCATTGCATCGGGTGATATGGACACACTTCAGCTAGTTACAGGTAAAAGAGTGCGCGTATACACGCTGAAAAAAGGTATCAAAGATACCATTGTTTATGATGAAGACGCGGTACGCGAGCGATTTAGTTTTGGCCCAGAACTTTTGCCTGACTATAAGGGTTTGCGCGGCGACCCGTCCGACAATATTAAGGGTATTAAAGGTATTGGTGAAAAAACTGCTACGACGCTGATTACTACATTCGGTGGTATTGATGGTATATACAAAGTTCTTGAAAAAGAAGGCGGCCGAGAGCGGTTTAAGGAGGCGGGTATAACTGATCGTATCGTTGAACTCCTGGTGCAGGGCAGGGACGATGCAGATTTTTCAAAAGTATTGGCCACCATTAGGCGTGATGCGCCGATAGACTGGAAATTGCCGACAACATCATGGAAAGACGGTGTTGATGTCGAACGTGCCACGGCTCTATTTGCTGAGCTTGAGTTTCGTACCATGACATCGCGGCTTAAAAATATATTAGGACAAGGAAATGGCACAGAGGTTTCGAGCGATGCTCAAGTAAAGGTTGCGGAAGAGGTGATTGCCATTAGCAAGGAAGAGGAGTCAAGTGAAAAGTATCGAGAAGCCGGACTCATGCTTTGGCTTGTTAATTCAACGTTGACCGATCCTGTTGCGGAGGACATTTTGAATTTTACAAAAGCCAAGTCGCTGAACGAGGCGTATGATATTTTAGCGGCCGAGCTCAAAAAACGAAACCTGGCGAAGGTTTTTGAAGACATAGAGAAGCCCCTCATTCCTGTTGTCGACCGCATGAAGGAGGTGGGTGTGCAGATCGATGGCGAGTATTTGAAAAAGCTTGGCGAGGAGTATCACAAGGAACTGGCAAAGCTCGAAAAAAGCATATGGCGTATGGCTGGGATGGAATTCAATATCGCATCTCCAAAACAGCTGGGCGAGGTGTTGTTCGTAAAGCTTGGACTGAAGTCAAAAAAGAAAACGGCTGGCGGCGCTCTCTCAACAAAGGAATCTGAATTGGAGAAGCTGGCAGAGGAACATCCGATTATCGGCGAGATACTAAAGTATCGTGAACTCGCTAAATTACTGGGCACATATATTGATACAATCCCGACATTGCTCGATTCTGAGTCGCGCATTCATCCGACGTCCATCCAGTCGGGTGCGGTGACGGGACGCATGGCGACAAAGGATCCGTCAATTCAGAATATTCCGAATAGGAGCGAGCTGGGACGAAAGATCCGCAATGCTTTTGTTGCGCCAAAGGGCTGGTCGCTTCTTGCATTTGATTATTCCCAGATTGAATTGCGCATCGCCGCCTTTCTTTCAAAAGATGAGAAGTTTATAGATATTTTTAGGCGAGGCGAGGATGTTCATGCTGCCGTTGCCGCGCAGGTGTTTGGTGTTTCTGTAGAACAAGTGACAAAGGCCATGCGTTCACAGGCAAAGGTTATTAACTTCGGTGTGATGTATGGCATGGGCGTGAATGCTTTGCAGAAGAATATGGGTGTCGACCGAAAGACCGCCCAGAAGTTTTATAATGACTATTTCGAAAAGTTCCACGGTTTGGCTGGATATCTGGATGCAGTTAAAGCGGCGGCGGAGAGGGACGGTTACACAGAGACGTTCTTTGGCCGCCGCCGCTACTTCGAAGGCCTCAAATCTAAACTTCCATTTATTCGCGCCGCCGCCGAGCGCATGGCAATCAACGCGCCGATCCAGGGAACCGAGGCTGACATTGTAAAGATTGCCATGATCCATATTGCTGCTTATATAAAAGAAAAGAAGCTTGAAGACAGTGTGCACATACTCATGCAGGTCCATGATGAAATCGTGCTCGAGGCGAAAGACAGCGTGGCAAAGAAGATTGTGTCTGATATCAAGAAGATAATGGAAGCGATTATCGACCCAAGGGATATTCACGGAATCGTCATCGCTACCGAGGCAAAGATAGGGCAGAACTGGGGAGAGATGGAGAAGTTATAATACATAGATGCTCTACGTCATCCATGGCACCGATATCGACAAAGCACGCGAGAAATCCCGCGCTCTTTATGATGCATTGCGCGAGAAAAAGCCCGACGCTTCGGCCGGATCGTTATCGACAGAGAATATTACAACTGAAAAGCTCATGGAGCTCACCCAGACTCAGGGTCTATTTGAGAACAAGCAGATTCTCTATATGGACCGCACTCTCGAGAACAAGGATGTGCGCGGGGTAATGCTCGACATGGTTGATGCAATTGCTGAGTCGCCAAACATCTTCATTTTTTTTGAAGGAAAGCTCACTAAGGAGGTTTTAAAGAAGCTTGAAAAGAGGGCAGAAAAGGTAACCGAATATGAATCTGAGGTCGAGAAACCCAAGGAGGCTGGAAGCTTTTTTGCGTTGGCAGACGCCCTCGGCATGCGCGACAAGAAAAACTTTTGGAAACTGTTTCGAGATGCCATGGACCACGACGCTGTTCCTGAAGAAATCCATGGAATTCTTTTTTGGCAGGCAAAGGCGCTCGCTTTGGCGCAAAAGACGGGGTCGGCAGGGGAGGCTGGTCTCAATCCGTTTGTATACGGCAAGGCAAAACGATATGTCGTAAATTTCGGACCAGGTGAGATAGACAGCCTGCTTTCGCGTCTCGTCCGCATGTATCACGATGCCCACCGTGGCAAAGTCGACTTTGAGAGGGAGATCGAGAAGCTCGCGCTAGATATTTAAGCCTTTTGTGGTATTATCGGTTTCATTCCGTGATTACCTAAAATCCCATAAAACGACGGTCAATATAATATCCGCCCATAGCTCAGTTGGTAGAGCATCTCCCTTTTAAGGAGTGGGTCGTTGGTTCGATTCCAACTGGGCGGACATTCATGTGATAGGTTCGGAGTCCGAGAAGGCTGTGTAAATCGTATTGTCTTTACAATACAAAGATTTGCTATAATGTCAGTAAATATATGGCCATTAATAAAGAAAAGTACATAAACGCTCTCCTATACTTCATTTCCCATTGCGGCAATGAAAAGCTTGGCATTACCAAGCTCAACAAGCTTTTCTACTACCTCGATTTCATCTCGTATCGCGACCGCAAGCAGAATGTGACTGGTGAGGTATACAAACATCTTCCTATGGGCCCATTTGCATCCGAACTACAGGATGTGATTATTAAGGTTGCCGAAAAAGATAAACTAATCACCCAATCTGAAGACGATAGTGCAAAATTTGGTAAGCGAAATCGCTATCAGGCACTTAAAGAGTCGAACGTTGCTGTTTTTGATGATTATGAAAAGAGTCTTCTTTCTTATCTCTGTACGACATTTAAAAACTGGAGTACTGATGAAATGATTGCACAGACGCACAGCGAAGCACCATGGGTGTTTTCGGAGGTAAGCAAACCTCTCGATTATAAGAACGCTGACGACATCGAATTCTTTTCAAAGAATCCTGTTCAGGCCTAACTCTGTCCCTCATGGCTTGGAAGATTCAACGAACAGAAAGTTTTGATAAGTGGTGGAAAAAGGAAGATGTGGAGGACAGCAACTATAAATTCCACGAGAAGGCTCTTCAGGAGTTTCGGAATATTCCGTTACCTCATAATGTTCAGACGAACATATTCAAGAACGGGAGCTTTGAATGTTGGGTTACTCGACTGCCAGATAAGGCTCGTCAGCAGGGCAAGTCGGGCGGTTTCCGCGTAGTGCTCATCATTGATCTCGAAGAAGACACAATCCTCCTACAAGGCATCTTTAGGAGGGACCACTTGGGTTGGCAAGGTAATGGTGGTAAATACGATTATCAGTACGAGCACCTTATTAAGGAGCTTGCACAGAAATTCGTAGAGGCAAAATAGTTAGGTGAGACTAATCTTTTTGTTTGCAAGCAGGATTTTGCTTTTCAAGCACCCCAATAGCTCCCGTTTTTCCACCATCGCTCCTTCCCGTAAAACATACTTTGCGTAATTTCGTATATCGATATCTTCAACTTTAACCGCTTTGGTTTTCACGCCGAGCATCGCTGACTGGAATTTCTTGTTCCGTTCGATTTCCGTTTTGATTTTCTCTTTCATACCGATCTCATTGAGGTCGATTGTGTCGGCCACGGCAGCAAGCTGTTCTATGAGAGCTTCTTCGGATATATAGCCACCCGTGCATGCCTTGTCATTGTGTTTGGTGCAACTGTAATACACATATCGATGGATATTGCCGTTTTTCTGCTTCTTAAACTTCTCATCAGCTGTTATGCCTGAACCACAGAGGCCGCAGGTCATGAGTTTGGTGAAGGCAAATTCTTTGCTCTCCACCCGAATTATGTGCTGGCTTATGCTCTCCTGTACTTTATCGAAAACCTCTTTAGTTATGAGTGGCTCGTGTTTGCCCTGATACCAATTACCACTTCTTCGTGGGTATTCGAACGTACCGTAGTAGAAATGGTTGCGGAGTATGAGGTATACATTAGAAAGGGTGAGGGGTTTCTCATATCTCGATTTGAAATGTATATCATCTTTGAGCCATGAGTAGATTTTCCTACCGCTGTATCTGCCGTATGCCACCTTATGGAATATTTGTTGAATTATCGGCCCTCTCTTGGGGTCTATCTTAATCTGACAGCATTCATCCTTATTCTTTGAGTTAATGTATCCTGTTGGCGCTACGCATGGCTAGAGGCCCATCTCGACTCTGACTCGGAGGCCTCGCTTCACATTGATACGACGATTATCGTTTTCGAGCTTGGCCTGAGAACCAAGAATCATGAGGAGAAACTTCTCATTAGGATTATCGGTAAATCTTTACCCGTACGTCCTGATTTCTATGAGCTTACCCACGTCCATGAGGTCGACGATTCTGCCAAGATCACCCGCATTTCTCGATATGCGGTCTGGTGCCCATGTGAGTATGCCGTTGAACTTTCCTGATTTTATCTCTTCGACTATCTTATTGAATACTGGCCTCTGCCCAGTCTCCTTGGCAGAATGTGACTCTTTCTTTATCTCCGTTATGTCGAGTTTTTCGCTCTCGGCCAGGCGGAGCATTTCCTTGATCTGCGAGTCGATGGAGAGCACTTGCTGTTCCTCCGATTCCGTTGATTTCCTCGCGTACAGGCAGTATTTCATCTTTACTGGGACTACTATTTTGGCCGGAGTTCCCAAAGGCGCTTGTATCGTATTGTTGTTCATACATACAGGGATGACGCAGACCCTCTAGGGAGTCAAGGAGGGAGGTGTTGGTAAGCTATTTTTCTAAATAGCCATGTTTTAGGCCACTAAATTGTACCGCAAACACCCTTGACAGATGTTGTTTTAGGGTATATAATATTTACGTAAGCTCATTGATACAACTTGCGGGCAGTCATAGCCAAAAGGTGCTGATTTTCGGCGCTTCCTGGCTATGACTACCACTCCGGTATTCAAGCATAACCAATCGAGCATGCTCCGACGGAGCTCGCTCATATTAGGGAAAGTAAAATACCATGAATACGTTCGCAATGAGTCAGGGCGCCGGCCAAAAGCTCGAGTTTGCGTTTCAGCGCAATGATGGAATCACGTCCGACCTGGACTGGCTCTCGACCGGAGAGAACCTCAAATCAGTCATCCTGCTCGCACGGGGCGAGGCGGAGTTGACCGTCAAGGTTAAACCCGTTTCCATCCCTGAGCCGGAACCCATGATCGACTCGATCATTCGTGTCGATCGCTCGGTCAAGCCGATCTACCCAGATTGGATGAAGAAAGTCATTCATCCCGAACTGGAGAATGTTGGCCCGACCGAATACGACGCGAGCTCAATCGATCAGTGGCTCCACGAAGGCCAGAAGAACGGCAACTGGACCACGGGCAACAGGGTCTATGCCAAGCTCAAGGAGGAGGACAACAAACTTCTCAAGACCTGTCTCGGACTGCGCGACCTAGAGGAAATCCAGAAGAAAGGAATCGTCTTTTTCCGGAAATACCTCAAGGGCAAAGTGCCTTTCGGTTGGGCTTCGGTCGTGCAGAGCCGCGGCGGCGACCTCAGCGTCCCGTTTCTCGACGAGGACGGCGGCGAGGTTGTCCTCGACTGGGGCTGGTTGGACCGCGACTGGGATGGCTTCTACCCGGCTCTCCGTCACGCAAGTTAGTTCTCATACCTAAGACACTGAGCATTAGCTCTTTGTACTTAGTTCTTAGCCCGGCGTCGCGCAAGCGATGTCCGGGCTAAATTTTTACGTGAAATTTGATATGATGACTCCGGTAGTAGGCGAATCTGCGGGCGGTTACGGCTTCCCGCGGCCGAAACTAGTATCCATATGCTGAGAGCGTCTGCGGCCACGGTTTCGGACGGAGGGCATATGCAGACACTTCAAAAATGAAGCTACTTGGTGCGCAATGCTAAGGCATTATGATGCCGAATACGATTCAGCCCTGAGAGCATTCAAGGGGTGGTGGCATGGAAGGCATCGCGCACATAACGTGCAGAACCGCGACGGCAACCTCAACGTCCCGTATCTCTACGAGAACGGCGGCAAGGTTGTCCTCAACTGGAACTGGTTGGACAACGACTGGAATGGCAACAACCCGGCTCTCCGTCACGCAACTCGCTCATTTCTCCTCGGCTTTGGCTGGGGAGTTTTGTTTGGTCAGTTGCCCGCTCCAACCGCCCAAATTTCTGCCGATTTCATCGAGGCTTACCGATAATGCGATATACTTCTTGTCGTCGAGCGATTTTGTCTCCCAAAGAATCATGAGCAGTACCTTGAGCGCGTCGAGCTTGCGTATGGCGAGGCGAACGTACGGATGCTTTTCTTGGGGCGACAAGAAACTGGCGGCAGCGATGGCCTCGATTGCTTCCACGAACAACGAATCTATGCGAAAACCCAACGAATATCTGTCTTGTTTCGGCAGCTCGCTACAAAATCCATGCCACAGCAAATAAGCCTGTTTGATCTTGTGTATAACGGGCAAAATTCCGTTGGGGGGGGGGCTTGCCTCAAAGTTCGGGTCGTATTCAATGTGTTCATGCCTACAAGGATATCATCTCTCTAGAAAATCTTCTGTTAGCCTGGAAAGAATTCAGGACAGGTAAACGCAAGAAGAAAGACGTACTTGAATTTGAGCGGGATCTGATGAGGAACGTTATATCTCTCCACGAAGACCTCGCTGCTAAATCATACAGGCACGCTTCGTATGAGGCTTTTAAAATAAACGATCCGAAACCGCGCGATATCCACAAGGCAAGTGTACGGGATAGACTCTTACATCACACGCTCTATAGAAAACTCTACCCATTTTTCGACCGGACTTTTATCACTGATTCATACTCCTGCCGGATGAGGAAGGGATCGCATCGGGCGATACGACGATTCCGCGCATTTGGATATAAGGTTTCAAAGAATAGGACAAAGACAGCGTGGGTTTTGAAATGCGATATACGGAAATTCTTTGCGTCGATAGACCAACAGACGCTCTTTCATATCCTTGAGGGATATATTCCTGACCCTGACATTATGGGACTTCTATACGAAATAAGTGGAAGTTTTTACTCGACAAAATTCGGCATCGGCTTGCCGCTCGGCAATCTTACTTCGCAACTGCTCGTGAATATATACATGAACGAGTTCGATCAATTCGCTAAACATAGACTGAAGACGAAATATTATATTCGGTACGCGGACGACTTTGCGATTCTTTTACCGGATAAGGCATCTGTCGAGGCTCTTATTTCTCAGATATCAGGTTTTCTCAAAGAAAGGTTAAAACTCTCTTTACATCCCGACAAGGTATTCATAAAGACATTCGCTTCAGGTGTGGATTTTTTGGGCTGGGTACATTTTCCCGATCACCGAGTACTCCGAACAACGACGAGAAAGAGGATGATGAACGGCGTATTACGAAATAAGGAAAAGTCGCAATCTGTCCAGTCCTATCTTGGTCTTATCAACCATGGAAATTCATATAAGCTCGCGGAGAAAATCAGAGAAATAGTTATGTTAAAATAACCTTGCATGCATCCTCAATCAATATCAGAAATCAAGGAACGCCGCATGAAAATCGAGGCGGATATTAACGAGCTGCTCGACGAAACGGACAGCGACTTTACGCTCGATGATGTCAAAGAAGTCATCTACAACGAGGAAGACAGCGATGACATGCAAAAGGCTATCGCCATGTTTGATGACGGCAAACCGGAAAATCTGAGTAATATCATCGAAACTGTAACGGATGCTTGGAACTATTTTCCGCATAAACCGCTCGGCGGATTGTCTCCTGCGGAAAAGTTACTGGAATATGAGGAGAGCTTGAAAAAGGACAAAAAAAGAATGGAAGAATAGCCCGTTTTTTCTTGTAAACGAGACACGGTCAAAACATGTCCTAGGAGTGTCTCATTTGTCTCGTTTGCACGGAATATAGCCATATTTTGGAATGAATGAGACATGAATGTGACAGTCTCAAAACCCCCGTTCCTCTGTCACTTTTGCAATATTTTGTCCGATTGACCCCGACCGACTTGCCTCATCGGCCGCTCGCATACATAATCCAAAGCATCCTTATGACATCTCACTTTACAATTTCCGAGACCGCTTCGGGGGACAAGCTAAAACCGCAGATTTATCTGCGGTTTTAGCTTGTCCGAGCCGCAGCCATATTTTTCGCTTCGAAAAATGGCGAGGCGGGGTCGCGACCGAATCGGCTGACGAGCCGATTCGAGTCGTGACGACAAGCGTGCTATTTTCCTACACTTAAGTAGTATTACGGTATATGAAACGACAGGTCTCCATCCTCCTCCATGACATCCGTTCCGTCTATAACGTAGGCGCTATTTTTCGCACCGCGGACGCGATCGGCATTTCCAAGATCTATCTGACGGGCATCACTCCAACACCACTTGATCGTTTTAACCAACCTCGTCTCGACTTTGCAAAATGTGCTCTGGGATCTGAAAAAACCATCGCTTGGGAATATGCTAAATCACCAACGGCACTCATCAGTCGCCTAAAGAAAGAGGGGACACAGATTGTCTGCATCGAGCAGTCCGCTGACTCGGTAGATTACAAAAAAGCCAAACTGAGCAAGAAAGTCCTAGTCATCCTTGGCAACGAAGTTTCGGGAGTCTCCAAATCTATATTGAAAAAGGCCGACGTGATCGCGGAAATCCCCATGCGAGGCCGTAAAGAATCGCTCAACGTCTCTGTCTCCGCAGGAATTGTCCTTTTCCGCTGGTTTGATAAATAGACTAGAGGGATCTAGTACACCAGGGCATTCACCGTCTTTCCATTAGTATCGATGAGGCGGATGATGTCGCTTTTGTCGCTCCATAGCTCTCGAGGTTGGTCGAGGAAGACACGCCATTCGTTCTTGAGGAAGTCTGTATCATTCTTGTGATCGAGGGCACAGGCATTGTAGTTAAGTTTGTTCACAACAAAAGCTTTGCATGAAGCAGACACATCAGAAGGGTAAGTGCCTTGGTATATTCGGCAACGGGGAAGTGTCTCTACAAAATCCACACACGTCTGGTCCTTGTCGAGGCCCACGCGGACAAGTTCTTCAACCGGCTCGGGACACTCATCAATAAGCGCGGGTGTATATGTTTGGAACTGGTCAAGGTAGCCCGTACACATATTTGCGCGGAATGACGTTCCGACAGGAGAACGATCAGATGATACGAGGGCCCGTCCGCCCGGTGTAAGTATGATGTCGGTTTTTGTTCCTGCTGTACCAAGTATCAGCGAGTTGACGGCTTTTGGAACATCAACGCTCGATTTCAAGACCTCACCAGCAAGAGTAAATCCTGAGATGGCGATATTTGTCGTTGCTTTCTCGTTTGCGACGATGCGGACGTATTCTTCGGTCAGCTCTCTTTTTGGGCCGGCAATACCATCAAAGGCAAGGCTCTTTGCGAATACTGAGGAAGCGACCGGCGATTTCTGCACAGGTTTTGTACTGATGAAGAAGGTAGAAAGCTCACTTGAAGCATTTCGCAAGAAGACACTCGGATAGTCTGGTAGATCGAGCTTTGTTTCTCCGTAGCCGTCTGATCCAGCATAGTATTTTCCGTAGGCCTCGCCGCTGTCGAGAGGGGCGGGAGGCTTTAGATATGCTCCTGCCCGTGCATCTGGGTTTTGGGTTCCGCCGGTGAAGTACCAAATAAAAGCTAGGCCGACGAGGCTCCATATAAACCAGTCAAATTCCTTGTAGATTCCCTTGAGTATGTCCATGAAGATAAGTATCAGCTAGAGTCTTGAAAGTATCAAGCTTTCCTCCTTGAAGCTTCTGCTCGACCACTTCGCCCTCTCCTGCGAAGGGCTCGTTCCGTCCTCGGCGCTCAGGCGTCAAGGACAGACCTTTGACGCCGCCAAGCCTCGCGCCTGCGGGGCCTCACAGAAGCTTCAAGGAGGAAATTATTCTTTCAAAGATATACTGATTCTTATTTCAAATTAGATATTACTTGCTCAACTTCTGGTGTGTGTCGCAGAAGTGTGCACCGCGACCGCCCATCTTTATTCGTATAATCGTGCCTTTGCACCCAGATTTTTTACACGCGGTGCCTGTTTTTCTATACGCATTGTGTTTATCTTGGAATTCTCCGCGCTCGCCCTTGATGTTGCGATAGTCTGACATTGAATCACCGCCAAAGTCGATGCCCTTGTTTAAAGTCTCGATCATTGCCCTGTATACGAGGGACCACTTTGCGTTCGGCACATTCTTTATTTTTTCTAAAGGGTGAATGTCTGCGCGCCACAGTATCTCGTCGGAATAGATGTTGCCAATACCTGACAGTACTTCGTGATTCATAAGTACGAGTTTAATGGGGCC
>CAYJAC010000001.1:0-30470 GCA_964368565.1 uncultured Candidatus Saccharibacteria bacterium | reverse complement strand
GGGTCGCCACCACTCACCCTGAGTGTCTTTTTTAGCGAGCCTTTTGTATGCGCCGTACATGATGTGTCCGGTCATTTTCATGTGGATGAGAAGCGTCGCGCCGTCGGATAGGTGGATGAGTACGTTTTTCCCTCGGCGCGACGCGTTCATCACAGTCTGCCCAATAATCCGCTTTTGCATCTGCGCAAAATATTTATGATCTTTTATGTTGTCGGCATTCTTGTGAAAGGTGCTGTTGTAGTCGGTCCACACATCAGTAATAACCAGTCCTTTTAGGTACTGGTTTATCCCATTTACCGTCGTTTGTACTTCCGGGAGTTCTGGCATAGGGCAATGATAGTGCTGTCGCGGGAATTTGCAAATTCTCCAAGGGAGATAATGGAAACATAGTCGCAAAGCTCCTTGTTTCCATAAAAAAGCACAGCCGATGAGGGCTGTGCATTTTTTGATTTCATACCGATAGGTGTAGGTTGGGGAATTTTCGGTGGAGCAACTCCTCTGCATAAGGCTGATCCTCGTATGGGATCTTTCGGAGCAGTTTGCTCCATGCTGTTTCATCTCCGGCCGAGAAGAGAGGGAGGTCCTCGTCGGGGATACCGTAAGGAGGAGGGAATCCTCCGAGCGCCCAATTTATGAGCCGAAAAACCATTCTACTCGAACACCTTTCGTGGAAAGAAGCGGTCGTCATAGTGTTTTGCTGGATTGGCTGGTTGCGGTTGGGGGATTTGAACTCTATTGTAACCCTTATTAAAGAAATAAAAGCCGCCCCGACTCAGGGCGACATGAAAAAAATAACAAAGCAAGAAACAGATTCTATACCGCAGGGGTTTCGGACGAAATCTCTTTGCTTGAAGCGAGTTTTTGCAGCTCCTCTCGCGCGACCTTAGCATCGCTCCAGGGAATTTTAGTATTGTTAGGACCCATGATGTAAGGGTCAGTACCTTTACCAGTAATTAAAACTGAATCACCAGTACACGCCATCGAAAGAGCGGCAGCGATTGCATCACGGCGATCCATGATGACGTGAGGGGTTTTCTTGGTAAAGGCAATTGCCATGGCATCCACAATAGACTGCGGGTCGTCATCGTAGGGATCTTCATTGGTGAGTATCACCTCGTCGCATTCGTTCTCGGCGATACGTGCCATCTCATCGCGCTTCCATGTGTCGCGGCCGCCACCTGTATTACCCAACACACAAATACGACGAGTCCCTTTGAATACGTTATAGAACTGCTGGAGAGAGTCTGGAGTGTGCGCGTAATCGACTATGACAGAAAAGTTCTGGCCCATTTC
This sequence comes from uncultured Candidatus Saccharibacteria bacterium, assembly GCA_964368565.1. Classification (GTDB taxonomy): domain Bacteria; phylum Patescibacteriota; class Minisyncoccia; order Phycocordibacterales; family UBA6065; genus UBA6065. The sequence continues at coordinate 29,177 of CAYJAC010000001.1, read as the reverse complement.
AATCTTTTCCACCCGACCGCGAATCATGGAAAGTTTTTCGATAGCGGCGCGACATGTTTCGATGGGAATATTCTGCGAAAGGGCATAGGTAATCGCCGCTAGTTCGTTATAGATATTGAACTCCCCCGAGAGAGGGGACTTTATCAGTATTCCTTGGACGGTTATAGCAAAGCCTTCCTTGAAAAGGTTGTACGGCTTTGCATCGTCTATCGAATATTTAAGCTTGTCTGTAAAGCCCTCAAGGAGGAACTTCGGTGACTCAGCATCGTCTGCATTCGCTACAATAATCCGTTGTGCTTTTTTTGATGCCGCGACAGTCCGAGCTATAGAGACTTTTGCTTCGAGATACTTTTGGTACGAACCATGTGCCTCGATATGTTCCGGCGCAATGTTGGTAAAGATGAGAGTATCAAACTGGATAAATTTATGACGCTTCATTAGTGCGCCCTGCGACGTCACTTCCATGACGACGTAATTACAGCCAGCGTTCACGGCCTGGCGCAGAAACTTTTGGATAAAGAAGCGGCCCGGCATAGACATCTTGTACAGATTATCTTGGGATGTCTCGCCGACCTTGAATCTGATGGTGTTGCAGAGAGCTGTCTTAAAACCAGCTTCTTCGAGAATGGCATTAGTCATTTCTGTGACCGAGGTCTTGCCTTTGGTTCCTGTGACCGCGACGATGTGGATATGACGAGAAGGGAAGCCGTAGAAGACAGCGGCTGCAAAAGCTATGCAGTAGTGGTAAGCCGGCTGCAACCCTCGAAACACGACCTGGGGAATGAGCTTTCGTACGGAGAAGAGAATGGAGTTAATCATATTATTTTCCAAGCATTTTAAGGGCCCTTTTAACGCGCTCACCGGTATCCGTAATTGTTGGATCGATTTCCTTGAGTGCTTCGCGTGCGTCATTGTGTTTGTAACCGAGTGCTTTGAGCGCTTCGAGGGCGTCAACCTCATCTCGCAGTGATATGCCTGCGCCATCGGTCGATTCTGCGCCGAACTTGCCTTTGAGTTCAAGTACAATCTTTTCTGCCATCTTCTTGCCGATGCCAGACACTTTTGTCAGGTGTGAGGTGTCGCCAGTCGAGACTGCTTTGCGGATATTTGAAACAGAAGAGACATTCAAAATGCCAAGAGCGGTCTTTGGACCGATACCAGAAACAGAAGAGATGAGAAGTTCAAAGAAGTGTAGTTCGTCCTTGGTGGGGAAGCCGTAGAGTGTTTGGGCGTCTTCGCGGACGGCAAGGTGGGTCCACAGCGCCGCCTCTTTGCCCTCCTTGAGGCTGTCGATGGTGGTGACGGTAGCAAATACCTTGTATCCCAAACCGTGCACGTCTATGACGGCGGCGCGCTCCTCCTTGTCTATGACGGTGCCTCGGATATGAGTAATCATGGCTTAATCATAGTCCATAAAGCCAGGCTTGCATAATCCGGGACTTCCTGTTAATGTAACTGCCACATATGCCAATCACATCAAGCGCAAAAAAAGCTCTCCGCGCATCAAAGCACAAGAGAGTATTTAATATCCGACACCGCGACGCTGCCTCTGAGGTAGTGAAGGAGGTCAAGAAGCTCGCAGCTGCAGGCAAGAAGGCCGAGGCAATGAAGCTTCTTCCAAAGGCTTACGCAGAGATCGACAAGTCTGCAAAGGTAGGATTTATCAAGGACAATACCGCCGCACGAACAAAGTCACGCCTCTCGGCAATGATCAAGAAGGCAAAATAAGCCAAACCAAAAAATCTCCGAAAGGGGATTTTTTGTTGACTTACCTGCCCAAATCTTTAGTATCTATAGGGAATGAGCCTACAATTGACTCCGGATCAAGTGGGGATCATCCTGAAAGAATCTTTGACATATCTCTGTAGACGGTATTCTGGCGATACCTTTACGTGTGTTCACTTTGTGAGAAAGGTATTCCATTCTGCGGGTATTGAGCTGCCGGTTCTGAGTGTCGATGAGCCGCCGCCGGAATTCAATATTGCAAAGGAAGACTTGGCTAGTCCGCCTGCCGGTCATCTGATGTTTCTTAGAGACAAGGATGACAAGCGTGAGCGGGCCTGGACACACATAGTTATTATCTTGCCGGATAACAACTGCATTCACTGTTCGCTCCTTTTGGGAGGGAGGGTGACGGTCACAGAGATGAGTAAACTATTCGAAAGGTATGATTTCGTGCCAAGCCGCTCCTAGGGGTGGCTTTTTTGTGAGAAAGGATGAAGATTCGACCCTTACAGGGTCAGTACCCGTTTCCCATTTTTTCGGACGAGTACGTCCTTAAAAATATGGGAGAACGGTTTCGATTCCTGCACGGAGCGCCACAGGCGCTCCTCAGGAGCACAACAAATGAAAAACCGCCTGATGGGCGGTTTTTCATTTGTTGTGCTCCTGGCAGGAATCGAACCTGCATTTCTCCCTTCGCAGGGGAGTGTCCTATCCATTGAACGACAAGAGCATTGCACTAACTTACACGAAAACACCAAAAAATACTAGAAACCAATCCTTTCAAGGATGCTGTGGAGAAATCCTTGATCAAACGTCTCTTCGGGGAGGTGCTGCCCGAGGAATACTTTTACCTCTTCAACATCCTGATCCGCCAAAGGCAATGCGATGAGAGGCATCACAACTTTCTTTGATTTAAGGAAGAGGCGCGCTCCATGAAAATGCTCATCGTCGATGCCGAATGAGTCGAGGGCGTGATACGGGTACAGCACCTTGTCGACACGGACGCCTTTGTCGCCAATCTCTACGTTTATAACTTCAGGTGTTCGCATCGTAAAGAGCACAAGGCTAAATGTGCCGATAGCGATGACGAGACCAAAGAGATAGTTGCCAAATATGAGGGAGGTGAGGACGAGTGCGCCCGTTATAATACCGACAGTCCAGTACCAATCCTTGGACTTGTGCGTATGAACGTATTCATGCGTCTGCCATGAGAACTTTGTCATAGAAAATAGTATACCATTAGGTTTTGATGTCCGCCTTTGATGTTTTGCCGACTTTAGTGTAGTTTAGAGCTCACGGATGGGTGCCAGAGTGGTCTAATGGAACAGTCTTGAAAACTGTCGCCTTCGAAAGGGGGCCGTGAGTTCGAATCTCACCCCATCCGCAGACAGTATTTTTTATCGAGTGACGGCAATTAGGCAAAACAAAACCCGCACTCATGCGGGTTTTGTTTTGCCGGGTGAGAGATTATCGTCCTGTAGGCTTCTTCCTCCTGTAGATTACAAAAACAGAAGCCAGTACAACCAATATGAGTATAGCGGAATAGTATATGTTGTATGACGCAGAGCCGTATACTGACTTTCTCATATTTCCAGCAGCATCATAGGCTAATACCGTTACTTTGACTGATGTATCTTGATTTAGCAGCACATACGTGCCGCCGCTGCGGACCGGAGACGAACCATCTTCTATCACTTCGTAATATTTGATGCCGGACTGTGCGTCTGTTGTATCGAATGACAAGAACTTTTTACCTTCAAAAATCGAATCGTCCTTTCCGGCCAAAATTTTGAAAGGATTTGGAGGGGTCTTATCTTCCGAGATTAGAGTTTCCAGATCGTTGATCGCATCGTGGTCTGTTTTCTTCGGCAGGACATCGATAACAAGGCTTTCAGTGCTCAAAGCATCCTTTGTCCCTTTGCCGTCATTCAGATAGACGGAAATGTTAGTCGGATTTAAAGCCACGGTCCCGCTCTTATTGAGATTGAGAACGACTCTGAACAGGGTTGCGTCATCAGATTTCAGGCCGCTTGGAACGCCGCCGACAAAGGAGATCGCCTTTAGATCTTCTGATAGCAGGGGCTTGTTCGGCCACAAGGAAAAGCTGGATTCTGATAAGTTGATATCCTTTATCAAGACTGCCTCTGGCAAATAATTCAGAGATATTTTACCCTCGACCGTATTTATCTCCTTGTCCTCGGAATCAACTTTGATGTCGACCAGGATAGTATCGCCGACAAAAAATTCAGTGTGAGCGGTCTCTATAAATACCTTCGCTGCGAAGGTCGAATGCGGCAACAGCATTGCGCCGAGTGCCAGAAAGGATACGTATATCTTCTTATCGAATAATTTGTTCATAATTATTTTTTCCATTGATAGAGCAAGATCGAGAAGTCCACTGAGTTTACCTTGCCGTCCTTATTTATATCGACATACGGATTTTTAAACGGCGCCTTCGACTGCCAGAATGCCAGAAGGATAGAGAAGTCCACGGAGTTAACTTTACCGTCGCGATTAAAGTCGGAAGTAGCGAAAGATCCTGCCGGAATCACCGTTTCTTCACCTCCGCCGCCTCCGCCCCCACCTCCGCCTCCGCCTCCACCACCCCCACTTGGAGGATTTACAGGCGGAATAACTGCGGATTCAGCTACGAACTGCTCCGTCGATGCCGCCCAGTTGGTTTCAGCTAGGGCTCGGGCCTTCACCTTGAACCAGTATGTTCCTGGGGACGGCACTTCATCCAAAGTCAGTGACAGATTCATATAGCTTCCGGCATTGATGTATGCAGTGTCTGATCCAGAATCCACGTCATCGTTTCCGCCGCACAGATTCTCTTCGTCGCTTACGAGGCAGTAGATGTAGTAGAAGTCGCTTGCTGCAGTTCCCATGTTATCGATCCTCACGCTGGCGGTTATGGTCGGTACGGTCCTGTCCGTGATCTCGAGTATCTGCACGTCAGCCGGTGAGCTCGAGAGAGACCAGTAATCGTTGAGCCTGATAGTCTCGCCATTCACTACGGTTGAAACAACAGTTTCCCAGACTCCACCGATCGAGCTGCCGCCGATGCTATAGCTATAGCTGTAGGCTCCATTTGAGTCTTTGGTCATGACGCCAGCTGGGACCTGGACCGTTCCAGCAGGATCAGTGACGACAACGGTCGGTAGGGAATCAGCGTCTGTAGGAGCGGTCTCATGGTTTAAGACCAATAGTTTTGCTTTGTAGGCAGTATTGACGGTGGCTTCGCCGAAATCAGACAGTGTCACTGTCCAGCCCTTGGCTATCTCTGCAGCCAGAGTCGAGGTCGCGGTGTCGATATACGACTGAGTGGCGAGCGAGCCAGAATCAAGGCCGGCGCCAGTCAAGGTACGGCTGACCGATGTCCAAACAGCTGAAGCAGTGTCAGCTACCAGTGTGCCGAACGAGGTCAAGGTTCTTCCGCTGAATGACCAAACCGCAGAGGGGAGCGTGGCGAATAGGCTTGACGAGGCGGTCTCAGAAACAGTGTCGATGTGAGTGCTTATAACGGCAGCAAGCGAAGATGTGGCCACAGTCAAGCTCTCATCAACTACTTCTTTAATTGTGCTGGTGGAAACTACTGACCAATCAACGACAAAGCTTTTATCTACCATGACCAAGTCACCCCTTTGCACGGTTCCACAAATCATGATTGATGGCCAAATGCCTGATGCCGCATTTACCGGCGCAGTGTAATCGTAATAATGCCAGCCGTCACTATTTGCGACCATGGGTGTGGTCGACGGCACTACTTCCACATTCAAAGGGTTGGTTATTCCTATGGTGCAGGCTGTCGTGGTCGCAACAAAATCGTCATCGAAGACGAATTCACCTAAAGTGACGGTGTTTCCAGGGGCAATTTTTTGATAACTACTGGCAGATATGGCAGAAATTGAGAAAAATCCAAAAAACGCAAAGCTGCATGCTGAAAATAAAAATAAATGGAATATGTGATTCTTCATGAAATTACCTTACCCATCCCAATGGCAAAATAATATCACACCCCACGACTTTCCACAGTAAAAGTTAATATCAGAAGGACATAATCTGGTACAATCAACGTCGAGGACTGCAGATATGTTTTTACCGAATACATACACGTTTCGATTAATACGAGGGTCGACTGCCGAGCCTGGTTTTTTGCCTGGCGCAGAAAATGCGCTGGCCACTGCATCTCAATCGACAGATTCTGAGCAGGCCAAGGTCATTGATCACGGCAAGCGAAACTTCTTAAAGGTAGCGACCATCGCCGGCGTCGGCGTTATCGCTTCCCAGCTTTCACCCAAAAAAGCCCAGGCTTTAATAATGGGCAGTTCGCCGACAACGGGAATAGTCGGCGTTAAGGATTCGACCAATACAAGGATAGATCCGGCAACCGAGGACACTCTTTCGACCTTGTTGAAGACTTCTGACCTGACTTTTGATGCCGGGTCTCTGCAGGTCAAAGTCACCTCTGTATCATCCGGCGATGGCTCGAGCAGCTTTAGCGATTCCGGAGGCGCGCCTAAAAGCGGTCTGGTGGATGGCGACCGGCATGTGCAGGTCGATGTCTTGAGCTCGACGCTGCCCCTATCCGCATCTACAGAGTCCACTCTGCAGACGATTTCCTTTGGTGGCTTTAAATTCGGCCTTCGTATGGCAACCGTGGGTGAAATCGATTATGTGGGGGAGGCGGCGATTGGAACGACTCCTTCTGCCGCATCGTGGCGCATAAAAAAGATCGACAGCACTTCTGGCGTTATCATCACGTGGGCAGGTACAGGAGTTTTTGACCAGATTTGGGATAATCGGGCATCTTTAGTCTATTCATAAACTAAAGTAGGACACCCACGCTACAGATTTTGTGTGGTATATAGTCAGCTTTTATTAGGGGTGATATACTGCTCGCGTGATTCTCAAGGAATTTCATTGTCAGAAATGCAGTAAGCTACTTTGCAAGGGCAATCTTACCGATGTGAGAAACATACTCGAGGTCAAGTGTCGCGGTTGTCACCAGATTTGTTTGTTTACGGGGCCGGATGCGGTTATAATTAAACTACGGAGTACCTTCATCAAGAATGGTTTGATTCCGGATCCGGAATCTGGTCCGGATCCAGGTGGAGGGTCTGGACCGGAGACCCAATAAAAAGAATAGAAAGAAGTCCTTGAGGCTTGTACATGTAACGAGTTTTTTTGTTTTATAAAAGTGGAGATTGTACCCATTTAAAAATTAAAAGTATCATATGGCATTTGTAGCAACAGACTGGTCACTCGATAGGCAGACGGGGAATATAAGATATATTGGTCACGATCATACAGGGGCGACACCATCCTATGCCACAGTGATTGAGTTCCACCGCGCCATTCAAGACTTTGCGGACGATGCTGGATATGCAGGAAATGATGAGCTCGACATCACTGATACAACTCCATCAGAACGTTCAACTGATAACATCGTTACTCTCATCAACGGATGGAACATCGACGATACTGCGGCAGAACATATTTGCGACGGTTCTATTATCCAGTCGTCAGGAGCTGTTATTTATGACGGTCTAAAGATTCTCGCCCCTATTGGTACTGCGGTACAATTTATACAAAATGGCGCGGTTGTCGCAGATGATTGGTGGAACTATTCAGAGGGAGGAACACACACAGGAGCAGCCAATGCTGCGGTTCTTACTGATTCTACAAAATCCTGGACAGTCAACCAGTGGGTTGGGTATAGAATCAGAAACACCACCGATGGCTCCTTTACTACCATTACTGCCAACACAGCTGACACTATCACGGGTGTTCTTCAGGGTGGTACCGATAATGACTGGGACGCATCTGACGCATATTTCATCGTAGACGGACTCAACAGTGATTCTGCAAACGGTATTTCACACAACTTCATGATGAAGGTGCGTACTGGTGGCACCGACACCGATGGTCGCCGTCTTATCGCCATTACCAGGGAGTGGGGTAGAACATTCCTAGAGTTCAAGGTTAACGGTACTACTCGTGGTATCAACGTGGTGGCGCTTGCTGCTGCCTCTGACTTGAATAACACCACTTCTTCTACAACGATCGCTGGCTTTACAGGAATCACAAACATCACCGAGGGCTACAATGCGATTGACGTCAACAATGATGCGGTAAACGAATTCTACTATTCAGAGTGGAACAGGGACACGTACACAATCAACCAGTTCTACGAGAGGATGAAGTATGTCTCTCGCGACGGTTCGGGTACAACCCTGTATGGATTGAATGGTGAATTATTCCGAGGTATCACCCATCAAATCACTACAGATGGACAGGGTGTAACGGATTTCTCTCCATTTGAAGCCATCTCATGGTCAGGAGGTACAGGACAGATGCTTGCAGTAAATGACGTTAACTCTGCAACCTCTCTATGGATTCAGCTTCTCACTGGAGTTGCTCCCACAGATAACCAAACGATCACGGGTGGTACATCGGGTGCTACGTGTCTTGTAAACGTCACGGTAACCGAGAGAACCGTCTCGACACCATTCATTGGTGCCTCAACTGGTTCTGCTATCATCGGCGCATACGGTGTTGGTATAGAATCTGCCGATTTGACTCAAAATGATAAAGTTTTTGACCTTACTAACACACAGTACCAGGCTCCTAACTTCGTTACCTTCACGGTTTCCGGCATCGTTTCTGGCGAGGACAGAGTGCTCGTCGCGCCACAGGGCTACCGCTTCCAATATGACGCAGAGGCCGGAGGCCCATTCACTATCGGCGAGACCCTCACGTTCACCTCTCCTGCAGGTACGGCGCGCCTTGCAGAACTCTATGACAACGGTACAACTGGCTTTATGTACATTGGTACCATGCTGACCGGAACTGTCCCTGCCGATAATTCAACTATCACCGGAGGCACGTCATCAGCAACCGCTGCCGTAAACGGCTCTGTATCAATCGATATTGACTTGAGGCAGATGAACCTAAACGGCGCGCTTTCCGGTGGTGCGGTCACCTCGGTTGTTGTGAACGGCACTATCCCAACAGATACGCCAAGCACGGGAACTATCAGAATCGAACGAGCTGACGGTCAGTACACACGCCATGCTTATACCGCCTGGGCTACGTCGACGTTTACAATTGGTTCAACAGACTTCTCGACAAACAATGCATCAAACGCCGCCAATGTTTTCTTGAGCTATGTAGACAAACTAGCCGATGCGACGACCGCTACGTTTACCGGAGTCTATGCCGCAGACAGAAGCCTATTCATTCGTGTCCGTGACGGAGGCTCAGGTTCACCGATCAAAACCTTCGAAACTACAGGTACTCTGGGTGTTTCAGGAGGTTCAACTACCGCTATCAGAACATCGGACGCTTAATTCATAAATACACATAATGAAACTTCAAGAACTCGTAAATAAACTTTCAAACATACTTGCAGGTGGGGCTGGTGAGGTGGGTGTAAAAATAGGCGATAAAGACATCCAGACCGTCCTCCTAGAGGAGGTTGACGGGATAAAAAACCTGGTTATAAAGTAGAAGCTGGGCGGTTAAATTGGTGAGGACGTAAAAACAGAGTATCCTAAGATATGGCAACTATTACTGTAGACAGGAGTATAAACGCGGACGATGCTTTTGCAATGTCTGGTGGTATTGCGTTTGTCGCACTCCCTTCTGGTTCTGCCACCTATCAAACCCAAGCAACAGGTATCGCAACATGGGTAACCGCAACAATTGTTTCCTCGTCAAACTGGCAGTCTGTTTGCTATGGGAATAACCTGGTTGTTGCTGTTAGCTCAACATCAGGCACTATTGCAGCATCATCTCCCGCTGGAGTCACTGCTACCTGGACACTGCGAACCATGCCTGCTACTGCCAGCTGGTATGCGGTGGCATATGGACTGTCAAAATTCGTCGCGGTCAGCGGTGGTGCTTCTACGGCCGGAGCTTATTCGGCAGATGGGGCAAAATGGACTTCGACGGGAGCTCTCACAACCAGCGGTGACTGGCGAGCTTTAGCGTTTGGTGATGATCGATTCGTAGCTCTTTCCTATAACAGCACCAATAGCAACTATTCAACCAATGGAACTTCCTGGACTGCAGGGGGTGCGCTTCCTGGAACTCGCAACTGGACATCGATTGTTTACGGTGAAGGAACATTCGTAGCCGTTGCTTCCGGTAGTTCTAGTGGAGCGTATTCCACAGATGGGGGAGTAACTTGGAATAACACTACCATGCCCTCCGCTGCTAGCTGGTCTTCCGTAACGTACGGAAACGGTACCTTTGTAGCTGTCGCTACTGGTCCTTCTACAGCGGCAGCCTATTCCGCTGACGGTATTACCTGGTCATCGAGCACCCTTCCTGCCTCTCGTAGCTGGGTAGGTGTGGCCTTTGGTAATAACCTTTTTAGTGCTGTTGCCAGTGGTTCAACTACCGGTGGAGCGTATAGTTACAATGGTATTAACTGGGTTGCCAATACAACTCTTTCTCAAACCGTCAGCTGTATATGCCACACCCCAACAACCTGGAATAGTAACGACACGCTCGTTATTACCAACAACTCCACCGTCACCGTCAATACAGACCAAGGCAAGTTCTGGAATGCTGTCACCCTCACCAACGGAAAGTTGGCGATTACCAACAACTCCACCTCAACGGGAATCAGATTCACCATGGGTCGTGTCTCCGGAGCGGCTGCCGCTGTCATCACTCCTGGATCGGGTATCGGAGACATTGAAATCACCGGCAATTGGATAGAGCTTGGGACAGGTAGTGGATCCTCAGGTCAAACCATGACCGCTCCGTTCTCAGACTACATAGCGGCACTTTGGGTTGAGACTGGTTCAGGCACTGGTGTGTATGAACAATGGCTCAATGCCACCGGCTCGTATGGAGACGCTTCCCCAATTCTCCTCGAAGGACTTGCGGCAGTGGGGTCAGGAAGAAGAGGGAAGTTCTTCGTCCAACAGGCGAATGCCGCTCCTTACGGACCAACTATCATCAACGGCACAGATGGCAGTATTGCTCAAAAATTGATCACCGTTACTTCCACAACCGGGCTCTATGCCGGAGCGGCGATTCTTGGTCCTGGAATCCCAGCCAACACAGTTGTTAATAGGGTAATCTCGTCCACACTGCTTGAAACAAACGCGATCTCTACCACAGAACTTTCTCCTGATTGGTCTGGAGTAGCGTTTGGCAACAGCACCTATGTGGCTATTTCCAGAACTTCTTCCAATATTGCCGCGACAAGTTCTGATGGAGTTACATGGACCAAAAGGACACTGCCTTTTGTCGCAAACTGGAACGGTATTTGTTACGGCGCCACCAGTGCGTTGTTCGTGGCCGTTTGTTCAGACATCACCACTACTGGAGGTACGCAAATTGGATCCAGGTTCTGTGCCACATCTGCTGACGGGATTACCTGGACCAGACGGGCCATGCCCGCCAACCAATCCTGGAACGCTGTTGCCACAAATGGTACGAGCTTTGTAGCTGTCGGTGCAGCGGCGGACGGTACCGCAACTACAGGCGCGGCATCCTCTACTGATGGACTCACTTGGGTGGCAGCTACTATGGCTACGTCACTCATTTGGCAAGCGGTCGGATATGGAGGTTCAAGATATGTCGCGGTTGGTGGTGCTACTGCCACTGTTTGTAACTATGATGCCGATGGTGCTGGTACATGGACTGCCGGAGCCACTATGACTTCTGGTAACTATGTCGCAATTGCGTATAGTGCTTCCCGTTGGGTTGCTGTAACAGCTACAACTGCCAGCCAATATAAAGACGATCCAACGACCGGAGCCTTTACTGTGGGAGGTACTCTGACAACCGGTGTCGCTCGTGGCATAGCATGGGATGGAACGAACTTCGTAGTCGTTTCGACAACTAACTCGGTTACAACGCACCGCTCAACCAACGGAGTGTCGTGGACAAGCACTACAAACGGAGCGACGTATGCAAACAACTGGATGGCGATTTGTGCCAATGGCACTACACTCTGTGCGGTTTCTTCATCATCAACCCTCCGCAGTGCTGCTATGACTTCTACTGATTCGGGCGCCACCTGGACACTCCGAACCGGCATTCCGCTCGATGTTTCTCTCACCTGCTATAACCCCTATGTCTCTCAGCTCACCAATACAGTCGAGTTCGGAGATAATATCAACGGAAATAAAGTACCTACCGGTGCCAAGGTCAGGTGTCCGAACATTATGTTTACTTCGGCTGTTCCGGTGAACATCCAAACGGCATCGAGCATCGTTGGAGCCAATATGGTAATGACCAATGCCGGATCACTCACGGCCAGTATCTGCCTTTTTGACGAGTCCTACAATACGTTTACCCAGCCGGAGATAGTGTCTCTGACCAATTGTGCATTCTCCATACCGCCTATTATCAATGAGTGTTATAACCTCACCTTTAATAGCGTTGGATTCGCACTCGCGCCTGTCCGTAGGTACTACACCTATTCGGCGACGATCGGAGCTGACGGCTGGTTTACCCGTGATGGACGCTATGCAGCCACGGTAACGTGGACGTACCTCAACGGCGCAAGTATTACGGATTTTAACTACTGCGTTGGCGCACCAAAAGCTCTTCAGGTCGCCGTCTCTACCGTCACCAACCCGGCAGTGATGTTAAACCTTTCTTATACTCAAGATTCGACATGGAGCTATGTCAGGTTTTATGCCCTCAACTGTGTTGCCTCATTTCAAGATGCCTTTAACTTTTCTGCAAACTTCAACGACAACACCATGGAGCATCTAGAACTCTATGGAGTGGCCCCGATGCTTTTGCAGGTCTCCAACAATAATACCATCACCGATATTCGAATTGCAGAAGATATGTTCAATGGGTATCGCAGCTTTCCAACGAGCGGTGCGCGTATTGGTAACGATCCGAATGCTTCCGCTGGGCTCTTAGATGACACCAAGTATTACCTCAAAGCCAGGACCTTTTATGACTGGAATGACCGGTCAATTTTTGCCGAAGGAAGGACGGTCTCAGCCACTCCATATATTGGCAGTCAGTTCTCCCCGGCGTTTTTCGGAGCCTACAATAACGCTACTCGCTCTGTAACGCTGACCTGGATCAGACGTGACCCTTCCGCCAGCGGAGCCGCCGGCTCAACGATCTATCAGATTTTTAGAGATACCACTCCTGGTTTTACGCCAAGTTCTACAAACATGGTATTTGACACGTTGACCGTGGGAACAGTTTCGTATGTCAACGGCTTTATCGCCACCATTACCGCTACCGCTTCTCCTGTTAGAACCATCACGTTTGCCCAAGCGGGCAGAACCATTACGTTAAGTGGCGCGGGAGCCGGAAGCTTTACCACGGCCGGATTTGTAGCGGGAGGAAATGTGGTTGTGGCAGGAACGGCCTCAAATAATGGCACCTACACCATCTTGTCCTTTACTGCGACCGTAATAACACTCACTACCAACCATACCAACCTGGTCAACGAAACCGCTCCTAACGGTACTACTCTGAATGGTCAGCCTCCGGTCAATGGCACCTCGTATTATTACAAACTCCGCAAGCACGATGCGACTCTTGCGGGTATTACCAGCGCTTCGGGAACGGTAGCCCTGACATCTCTCACTACTGCTGGCAACTTCAACACCGGCCTAGGCTCAATCATCAACCTCGAGGGAATAAGTGGCCAATTCAAAATCCGCATTCCGGTCGGCTCCACCACCAACTTTTTAGCGGGTAACGTCTTCCCAGGTCTCACGCTAGCCGGAACCGGCATCGGCTCGGGAGCAAAAGTAGTGAGCCTCGATACCCCATGGCAAATCACCGTTGATGTCGCAAACTCATCTACTTTTGTGGGTACCACTGCTACTCTTGGTTTGGCAACTGGTGTAGCACCAAATAGCAATATTTATGTCACGGGTCCAGGTATAGCGAGGCCAACCAGAGTGTCTTCAGTGACAAACTCAACGACCATCGTCGTCGATACAGCCTTTATTAATACCTTTTCTGCGCAGGCCATATTCTTTGAATACGGTAACGACAGTGCTGAAGTGGAAGTTACTCCAAGCGGGCCGACGACAGCGGCGTTCAACTTCCTCACTCGATCAAATGATTTTACGCATGCCAACTGGGTTAAAACCAACCTAACAGCCACAGCTGATGCCGTCAGTGGACCGAACGATATAGGTTTTGGTATCGCTGCAGTGCCGACTGCCGACCGCCTACTCTCGACCGGTCCATCTGCTAGAGCAGTCCAAACCATCACCTCGTATCTTGAAATTGGTGCAAGTTATACATTCTCAGTCTTTATCCGAACCGATGCCCACCATTATGCCCAGACGGTTACGGGTGAACTCTCAATCAATACAACCGTAGTCACCACTGAGGCCTTTACTGCCACAGGCGTATGGCAGAGAATATCTGCCGATTTCACTGCGACCGCGGTTACCCATACCTTCACTATTCAGATGACCACCGAAGGTAGTTATATCTATGCTTCAAGTGCCCTGGTGAACCAAGGCACGACTGCATTAGTACCTATAACCACCACTACAGTCAAATCTGCCGTGGCGAGCGGCGGCAGAACGTTCACCTTTGCCTCTGGAATTGACGGACTTAACACTATTACTGGTTCTACAGGATCATTCATAACAGACGGATTTGTGATTGGAGATAGTATTATTGTTCAGAGTACCTCTGATAATGACGGCACGTATGTGATATCTTCTACTGCTATCACCGCTACGGTTATAACGGTCGTCGCAGCTCAACCATTTACAAATGGTGGGGGAGCTCAGACGACTGGTTCTATTGTTGGCTCTGTCTTGGCCTCGGCCGCTCAGGAACTCAGTGCTGCCTATGCTTGGTGTCGAGCGGCCGGTGGAAATACTGAAAACCAAGGTATTGAAGTAGCATTTGCCGCATTACCGACTGGATCTTTTTGGACTGAACTATACATTGGGACGACTTCGGGATTTGCTCCGTCATCGGTCAATCGTGTCGGGTATACCTTGAACTTACTTGGAGCCTCAACTTCCTTTTATTTGTTGAACTCGAACAACAATCTATTCAACACACTTGTTCAGGAAGGTGTGGGTGGATTTTCGGGAACAAGAGCCTTCCTCAGAGGATCTGCAGGTAACAGTTTTCTTGACTGGACGATAGATTACAACTATGGCGCCGTACCGATGATCGGCGACATTGCCAGCCTATCCAATGACAATGTGTTCGACGATTTTACGGTTAAAAACTTCAGAAACTACAACCTGACACCGTTTACTACCCTCAACGATAGTAGCGGACTTACTCTACAAAATATTACGATTGAACAGGCCAATGATATTCCGTACGCCCTGCAGACCCAAAATACCACCCTCAAAGGAGTAACTGGCGCACATGCTTTTGCCGCGACCAACGCCACCACCTACCTTCATGGTACCGCACCGTTTGCCACCGACGGTATGGCGATTGCCTATCAGGCTGTGTACGACAATATCTTTTATGAATTATTCCACTCAGAAACAACCGGTGCGCTCCACATGTTGTTTAACGCCAGCTCACTGGATACGCCTCCGTATAGCATCGTTTCAGGCACGCCCGCATTCGGAAACAACGGTCGCTTGTACCTTCGCACAGCGGGGGACTCAATTGAATACACCTGGCCACACCGTATCTACACCGTCTCTAGTTTCCGAGACGTTATCCTGAAGAAAAACGGTCTAGACTTAGGATCAAGTTTGGACGTACTACAATCACTACTCGTTGAATTTTCAATCGATACCGGCACAGGAGATACGTATAGTGCGTATGCAACAGCTACTCCTGCTAATCTTGCTGCCACAGTTGTCGACACGGTCACCGGATTTTTACTTAAGATCAAGATCACCGCTCGTCCCGGTATGCTTTTCTCGACTCAAACCAACGCTTTTATTGCTACAGAAGTCATACGTGGAGCAAGTTCAGGAGCAACTGCGACAGTGGATGAAGTCTTTAACTTAACGACAACCACTGGGACCATCGTCGTATCAGGTGTATCTGGCACGTTCTTCCCGGGTGAGCTTATTGTGAGAGATTCAGACAGTGCGACTCGTGCCACCAACGTGGTGACTAACACGCAGTTTGCCCTTTTCCCGTCGTTCAACAGCTACATCGACGGCTTGCAAATATTTACGAACACCGTTGGCCCGGGTGATTATCCGGGAAGAACCGCGAACATTGTTCTCACCAATGTTGTTACAGGAAGTACCTATTATGTGTTCAAAACATCGGACGCAACTCTTTTGGGATCGGGAACGGCAAGCGGCTCAACCGTTACTATTGCCAATGTTGCCTATGTTTCTGACTTCGGTATTACTGTTCGGGTCAGGAAGGGGTCAAACAACATTACCTTTACGTATGCCAGTGAATCGAGCGGGCCGTTTGTGGTAGGGAATGCCATCACATCAAGTGCGGGCGGAACTGGCTACATTGCTTCTTTGGTTGATGGTGGCTCAACAGGAACGCTGGTGATCAGAAATGTTGTCGGCACATTTGCAAATACCAATACGCTGACAAGTGGTTTAACCACAGCAACGATAGATAGCGTTCCTGCAACGGTTGTCACAACAAAATATATCCCGCTCGAAACCCAGGCTACGGTTACCTCGAGCGGGGCGAGCGTGTATATCGGTCAGTTGGAGGATACGATTGTGGGGGCGAGTGTGAACGGAACTATTGCCGGTGACTTCACCGTCAACACGACTACGAAGACCATCAAACACACAGCCGATGCGGTCGTCTATACTATAAACGAACTGTACACATGGCTAATGGATTATTTTGACGATGTGACGACGATTGACGACACGGTTCCGATATCAGCCCAAACGCCGACTGAATATACCTTGACCAACGGTTGGTTTATGGACAACGTCTCATTCAAATACTTGAGTGGTGGAGCTATACAGACTGATGGTCAGGATGCGTATAGCACCCACATCCTTACGGTCACTGGTGGCACGTATGCTGACCCAATAGCGGGGGATATTACCAAAACGGTCATGGCGGGAGCTACTGCCATCGGGCCGCTGCTTGATTATGAAATTATTTCTGCCGGAGTCAGTTCAAAATGGTATGTCCGTGACACCAGGGTTACACCAGCCCAGATTGCGAGCACGACCGCGATGACTATTACCACGGGAACTGGTTCAGGCAACAACTCTGTCAACTCATTAACTGGAGAAAACATTTGGGCTAACATCTTTACTCTGGGTACTATTGTGAGCGGAACCACCCTCGACGTCTATCAAAATGATAGTCAGATCACACCGTGGTGGTCTGCTGGACAGATCGACGTTTTGGTAAAGGTGAGAGAGGCGGGTACGGAAATTGATTCTGGCAATGTGACCGTTCTGGCCCGTAAATATTCAACTCTGTATGACCACTATGTTGTTGACGCCTCGACCGGAAGAAATCCCGTTCCTCTAGCTGCGTTTACTGATACAAACAATCAGGTTATTGAGGCGACGGTTGGCGCGTATGCTGGTATTACATTTGATTTCGGCGCCGCCTCAAAAGATTTGGGCAATGGCAATGGTGCC
Organism: uncultured Candidatus Saccharibacteria bacterium; assembly: GCA_964368565.1. GTDB lineage: Bacteria > Patescibacteriota > Minisyncoccia > Phycocordibacterales > UBA6065 > UBA6065. Next base: position 11,913 of record CAYJAC010000001.1, on the reverse strand, counting down.
CAGCCGTATGATTGTGTTGTTGAGTGTAATAGTCTCACTATCCAAGAAGTGTACGAATATTTAAAGTATGTAACGCGCACCGGCTCCGGTACCACTCTAAACGGCGTTAATGGTGAGTATTATCAGGCCGTCGGAGATATCCGCCTTAACTATACTGGTGAAGCAAGTGGACCTCTTGTGGAAGGTAATGCCATCACCTCAAGCGCCGGTGGGACTGGCTACATTGTTTCTTTAATTGACGGTGGTGCAACCGGCACTTTAGTTATTAGGAATGTTCACGGCACATTTGCTGACACCAACACCCTAACAAGTAGTGGAACCACGGCAACAATAAGCGGCGCTCCTGTGACGATTCTGCAGTCAAAGCAAGCGCCATTTGGAGTTTTTTCCGGCGGCAAATTGTTTGGCGCCCGTGGTGTATGGCTAGAGAACGTCGCCGCTGCTGATTCTATTAACTACCAGCTCATTGATTCACTAGGAGTTACTCAAGCACCACCTATTTCAGTTACGGTAACAGTCAGAGACGCTAATACGCTTGTGGCTGTTGATTCAGCACGTGTACTCCTGGAAGCAGCAGCGGGTGGGGATTTGCCAGCCGGCGCCTCTATAACGATCACTCGTTCAGGCGCGACCGCTTCGGTGGCACACACGACTCATAACATGACTACGGGCATGTCTGTGATCATTCGTGGAGCAGCACAAGACGAATATAATGGTGTATTTACGATATCAAATGTAACGACCAACGCGTACGACTATACAGTGTCAGGATCCCCGGCAACACCAGCGACAGGTACAATCACAGCAACGTGTGCAATACTAAACGGAGTTACCAATGTTTCAGGTATCTTTCAAACAACCACCTTTAATTACACATCGGATCAACCAATCACAGGAAAGGTGCGCAAGGCGACTGCAGGCGTCAAGTATAAAACTGGAGCGATTACCGGTACAATTACATCAACAGGGCTTAACACAACGGTCCTCTTAATTACAGACGAATAAAATGGCAGTAACTATTAATTGGGCTACACATGTAATAAGCATACCCAAGGCTGATTTAACATTGATTCAGTCTACACCCACAGAAATCAGAGGGATGGATGTTGACTGGTTTCGTTACCAGCTCAAAGATATTGAGGATAATGCTGAAGGGCAGCCGTTTCCTGATACTCACCGCCACAATACTGAAGTGGTGCTTGGAGGAATTACTCTTGCTCGAGTGGTTGAGATTTTACCACCGTATACAATTACCTTTGAAGATGGCCAATACGCCGTGAATCTCTCCGGTGCTAACAATAATGTTGCTGATAGAACGAATGTTAACCAAGTATCCATACGCTCAAGTAATTCCGCTGGGTTGACCTCAACCCAGTCGGTTTGGGATGAATTGATAGCGAGCCACCTGACCGCAGGAACAACAGGGAAGGCGCTTAACGATGCGGGATCGGCGGGTAATCCTTGGGGTACCTCGGTTTCTGGTAATACTGATCCGGGAACATTTGGTGAACTGGTTGGCAAGAGAATTTTGACTGTTGCCAAATTCTTGGGTCTAAAGTAAACGTGCATGATATGATAATGCCATGAACATTGAGGACCTTATCAAAATACTCAGCAATAGGCTGAGGGAATTTAAACTATCCAGAGACTACGCCAGGATGAGTGGTGATCTGGAAAGAATGAATGTCGCTGATAAAGAAGTTCTCGCTTTGGAGGATACCCTGTATAAATTGAATCTGCTGGTCGATACTTCAAAGTCGGCCGCCGTCAAGGAAGAAATTCTTGCGGAAGTCATAACCGACGGCTCGGTCGCGGTTTTGGGAGAATACGACATAACTCCGTATGCTACGGATCCTTTGCATGAAGAAAAAGTCATGACAATCCTGAGCAGGATGGGAATGATGGATACCGCGGAAAAAATCGATGGTTACATCAAGGGGAAATACCCAAGCAGTCCTGTTACTGGAGAGATGATCGAGAGCGCTGCTCTTGCTTATGCTGTAGATGAGAGGCTCATGATGGCTATAATGGAGCAAGATTCCCGATTTGGTACTGCTGGTCTGGCAGTGAGCACCCTAAATCCTGGCAATGTAGGTAATGATGACGACGGAAACACGAGAACCTATGGTTCTTGGCAGGAAGGCGTCACAGCAGTAGCGGAATGGCTTAGCAGGCATCGTATTTCGGAGGAAGTTCCTCCGGAGGCCATCGTTGAGCCTGTAGCCACATCCACGCCCTCGTTTATTGCACCAATCTCCACTACAACCGCGCCGGTGATAGCTACCCCAACCCCTATTACTACCGTTTCAACGACAACCACCGCGACTACGACTACGCCAACGGCAGCTACCCCAACCCCTATTACTACCGTTTCAACAACAACTACCGCAACTACCACCACACCAGTGATGGCTACCTCAACTCCAACTACAGCCACTAGCACACCGACGACCGCGACCTCGGCAGAAGCAGTGATACCTGTGGTTAGTTCAACAACTACTGCCGCCACCTCAACGACGACCGATGCTACCACCACGACGCCGGTGACCAGTACCCCTGTCGAGGAGGCGATACCAGCGATTACCACGACGACACCTAGTGTCACGACGGATTCAACAAGTTCACCGCAAACAAGCCTAGAGCAGGAAGTTACAGCCCCAGAAACAGCAACTACGACAGCTAATTAACCACCTTGGAAGAGATTAATAAAAATATAGAGAAGTTTCTCCCATTTCTGGAGGATTTGCGACGCCGGCTATATCGCATCGTGGTCATGTTCGTCGTATCCTTCCTGGTGGGTTTTCTTTCCACGGGAATGATTCTAAAGAAGATGCTGAGCCTTATTCAGCTGGACCAGGTTACAATAGCCACTTCTTCGCCATTTCAGTTCGCAGACATAGCCATGGATTTTGGATTTTTCATGGCTATCATAGTATGCGCTCCGCATATAATCTATAGTTTTTATGTTTTCATAATCCCAGCCTTGACAAGAAGGGAGAAAATAAAGCTTTTTAAGTCTATCCCTTTGAGCTTGGGATTGTTTATTATCGGTTCTTTTTATGGTTTTTTGATCCTTTACCATGCCCTGGGGCTGCTAGCCTCGATCAATGCTGGCCTGGGGATAGCCAACTTTTGGAATATCGGCCAGTTTCTGTCACAAATATTCATTACGTCTGCGCTTTTGGGGCTCGTTTTCCAATTTCCACTCCTCCTGACCCTGCTTATAAGGCTGGATATACTCACATCCCAAACCCTCAAGAATTACAGGCGTATTGCCTATGTTTTGATCGTTTCTTTGGCCGCCTTGCTCCCCCCAACGGACGGTCCATCGCTTATAGCAATGTCATTGCCACTCGTGTTATTATATGAGATGACGATTTTACTAAATAACAGAAAACACCATGTTTGGACTAGGGCCTAAGGAGATAATCATCGTGGCAGTTATTCTGGTTCTACTCTTTGGCGCAAAGAAGATTCCAGAACTTGCCCGAGGTATCGGCGACGCAGTGAGACATATAAAGAATGGCTTTTCAGACGACAAAAAGGACAAGGAGGATACGGTAACTAAGGCCGAATAACTAGGGCGGAGCAGCCTTTTGGCGGCTTTACTTGGGGTAGGGGATAGCCTATAATTACAGCAGCATTAAGTAAGTAATAATAAAATTTTATGTTTGGATTTGGAACGACAGAAATAATTCTCGTTATCGGTGTCCTCGTCTTGTTCTTCGGAGCAAAGAAGATCTCAGAGCTTGCTCTCAATATCGGAGAGGCTATCAGGCACATCAGGGGTGGTTTCTCAGACGTGTCAAAGGACAACACGGATAAGAAGAATTAGTCTACATAGCCATTTATTGGCTCACATATGAAAAACTGGAAGCACGTCGCTCTAATCTGTTTCGTCTTGATTGGTGCGACGGCTTCTTTTGGTTTTTGGTCGCTCGATCAATTTGGTGATGTATTTGATAATCTAGAGGCCACGTATCTTGCAAATGTGCCTCTTGGACAGGGAATGGAGTCAGCATCAACTTCTCCAGAAGTATCTGGAGCGGTTGCAGTATCTACCATCCCAGAACTAGTATTTGATTTCCATCAAAAGGACAGTAGGTTTTATATTGGCTGCACCTATTTACTTACGTGGCAGTCGTCGACAACGATCACTTCATTAGAGACCGCCCTAGTAAATGCCGGCACGAGAGAGCTTCTTGGGCCGATAGCTAGTGGTTTGGCGAAGGAGATTCCTGTTGGAGAGGAATTCCAAAATTTTACATGGAAAGTAGGATTTGTTTGGCCGGGGGCATACTACATCAAGATTTCAAAAATCAATGATTTTCAGATTGAATCTAGAAGCAAGATATTCGAGATAGACAAGATCCCGGAGGGGGTCAGCGAAGAAGAAAGAGCCAGTCTTTGCGTAAAGTCTAGCAGCTAATTTTCATTCACTGAGCCTTTGCGCTATAATTGCTCTACATTTAGGCGTGGTTTTTCGCTATTTAACATATGGTTTTTACAAAAATTGCAGGCCATAGAACAGGTTACTTTGTTACCATATTTCTTTTTAGTATTTTCTTGTTCGGAAGCAGCAACGTGCATGCGGCCACGCTCGACCTCAGCCCTTCTGCAGGCGATCTCACTGTCGGCAATATTCTCGGCGTTAGCGTCCTGGTGGATACCAAAGGCAGCTCGATAAATAATTCCGACGCGGTCATAAATTTCCCAGCCTCATTGCTCGAGGTCATTTCGATAAGCAAATCCGGATCGATATTTACTCTCTGGGTTGAAGAGCCAGCTTTTTCAAATGCTGCCGGCACGATTACGTTTAATGGAGGACTGCCAACTCCTGGCTTTAACGGTTCGGCTGGCCGTCTCGTCAGCATCGCTTTCAGGGTAAAGGCCCCTGGCACGGCATCTGTCTTCTTTTCGGCTGGCTCGGTCAGGGCTAACGATGGGCTCGGAACGGATGTCTTGACTTCAATGGGGACCGCTTCCTTTGCTCTGGCTGCGCCGCTGCCAGCGGTGGAGCCTCCTGTCGAGGCCGAGGCAGTTGTCCCAGAAAGATCAGAAACACCAGAAACGACGCGTCCAAAAGAACCAGAGGTCGAGGTGCCGACAGAACCAGAGATTATCCCTGTTGAGTCGCAGGTAGTGGTCTTTGAGGAAAACATATATGACAAGACAGTTAATAAGGCTGTAAGTGCCTTCTCCGGCATCTCGCTCTTGAATGTGGTGTTGTTTGCCCTAGTCGCCGTCTTGATAGCCCTTCTCGCGCTGCTCTTGTACTGGCGCAAGCTCTTGGTGCACCTCCGCTCGAGAGTAGGGAAAGACGCACATGGCGTGGAAAAGTCCCTGTATCGCTCATTTGATGCTATCAGGGGGGATATCGCAGCCTGCGTCGACCTCCTTGAGGGCGCCAAGGCCAGAAGGGGCCTCAGTGAAGAGGAGCGAGAGGTTATAAACCTCCTCAGGCAGCATCTTCGGGACACGGAGAAGCTATTGAATAGAGATATGCATATCCTCCGCGACCAGGTAGAAAAGTAAGTGCGCCGGAGGGTATAGATCAATTCAGGTAGCTGGCACAAATAAAAAACCCGTATGCTTTTATGTATACGGGTCGTGCAATCATCCTTCGCTCGCCGGTGGTTCGCTCTCGCTCTTGATATCGGTCCGGCCGAATCGGATGAGCCGTGTCATTTCCCGGACGAAAAAGGGCTTTGTCTGAAGGTGGAGCAGGGGCATTGCCGTGCCGGTGCTTACCGGCGCCAGGATGACGACTTCTTCTTCGAAACGTAGGAATTTTCCGGGCCAGCCCCATTGTGCGCCATAGTGTTCGGCGAACTCGGGATCGTTCGGCTCGATATCGCGGTTTGGGATGTTTGCCAACACCCCTAGGAGTGCGCCGCTGATGCGAAATCCCACATCGACGAATCCTCCATCCTCGCTATGGAAGCCGCCGCTGAATTCGAACATGTCGACAAGTTTGGGGAACTTGCAGAACGAGTAGCGAGCAGAGCTTTTTCCGTTCCAGCCAGATACGTAGGTTGGAAGGGTAGGATTTGCTGTCGGTGTCTTTGGGGTGCGGAACGTGTTACCCACGCTCCTGTATAGACTTAGGTTTCGCCAACGCTGCAGGTTTCCAGTGTTCATATTTCCGTCAGACACTACCATATGGCCACGTTTTCGTAAAATCTCCATTGGCGATGATACAATATACATATGAAACGCCTTTTAGCCTCATTTAGCCTGCTTTTTCTCCTCATAATCGCCTTTTTCGTTGGGCTTGAGTATGTAAAAACAGTAGGCGAGACAAAACAGACGGCAACAAGTACGGCAACGGAAGTTATTTCAGCCGATAGTGTCTCAACTTCGACCCCAGCCTTTGCCATCATCGCCGAGAATGGCATTGCTACCTCGGTTGTTATAGATTTCGGGGCCTGCTTGGGAACTCACACCATCGCATATGCTTTCGGCTCATCCCGTTTTTCTTTTAAAGGGCCCGTCGGCGACACCTGTGCATATCTCTACAATTTCGAGCTGGAAATGGGCAAGGGACCGACCGCATATTGCTATGTCCCGATGAGGCTCGGCAAGAAAGCATTTACAGTGAACGATATGGGCATCGACATGGGCGAGCTCGCTCCGTACTGTTCAAATGAATAAACATCCCTATACTTAACCCTATGCGACTCATCGGCATCGATTATGGCAAGAAAAGGGTGGGCATCGCCCTCACCGACGACAAGGGCCTTATGGCATTTCCAAAGGCCGTCTTGCCGAACGACAATTTCCTCATACCCGAGATCGCGGCAATGGTAAAGAGCCAGGGGGTCTCGCGCATCATCATCGGCGAGTCAAAGGATTTCAAGATGATCGACAACCCCATCATGTCGCAGATAAAACTTTTCAAGGATCAGCTCGAGCTAGCTACCGGGGTAGAAACTATATACGAGTCTGAGGTGCTCTCTTCGCACCAGGCCACTCATTTCCAGGGCAAGAACGCTATGATAGACGCATCCGCCGCCGCCATTGTCCTTCAGAGCTATATCGACCGCACCATGGAGGAGCAGGGAAATAGGCGATAGATGCAGCACGAACCATAACGAGCAATTAAACAAAACCACATGATTACATACGACGATTTCGCAAAGGTAGAGGTAAAGGCAGGCAAGATCCTTTCTGCAGAGAAGATTCCCGCGACCGACAAGCTTCTCAAGCTCTCGGTGGATTTCGGTGACGTTCTAGTTCCGGTCGTTCCGATTGCTGCCGCGCCCGCTGTAGCTCCTCTCACTGCAGCTGATCCAGCTCTCGCTCCCGTGTCGGCATCCACCTCGCCGGTTGAGGTCGCACCAGTAGAAGTAAAGCGTGACATTCGACAAATTGTTTCCGGCATCTCGGCATACTTTCCAGATCCCGCGACCCTGGTGGGGAGGACCTGCATGTTCGTGACCAATCTCGAGCCGCGTAAGATCAAAGGTTTCGAATCGAACGGCATGCTTTTCGCTGTTTCTACGAAAGACGGCGCCTTTTCTCTCCTTGAGCCGAACAAAGATATACCGCCCGGCACTCGGGCATATTAGCACCGATAAGGTGGCTCAATAGGGCCGTCCTTCGGGGACGGTTTTCTTGCCGCTGAGAGTGCTTGACAAATACTGTATACGGTGCTATACTTTATCCATCATCAACTCAGTCGCTCGTTGATGAGCCGCAAGTTAGTAGAAGCGACCGCCGCATGTCATTCGCTCCCCGGGATCATGCTGATGGCGGACAACAGTGGGTGAGGCCAGAGCCAAGGTTTCCGTTCTCGGCCAATAACGTACGAAGCCACCTGAGGAATACGCTAATCTTCCGTATCCAGGTTATGTTCATCGCGCACAGGCGCACCATGAAGATATGAGCTGATGCGTCAACGACGCATCCCAGTCTCGCCCCCTTTCGAGTTCACATGGAACTGCGAAAGGGGGTTTTGCTTTATATTCATAAGTAGGAATGGTGGCGTTCGTGCCGCTTGCTTTTCTCAGATATTCGTGTATAGTAGTGAGTACCTAGCCCCTCGGGGCTGCTTTTATTACTTCGAGCGAGCGGTGCGTAGACGAGAGCCTTGCTCTCGGATACAGCATCCGAGCGAAGGAGTAATATGTAATCATATTAAGAAAAATTTAAACACATATGAAACTAGGAGAATATCTTTCAGAGACACGAAATGAAATGAAGCATATGAACTGGCCAACAAAGAGCCAGGCTGTGAGGTACACACTTCTCGTCATTGGTCTCTCGGTCGTCTTCGCGATCATCCTTGCATTGGCAGACAGACTCTTCGGCTTCGGCTTTCAGCAGTTCATTTATTAATTTAAGCCCATAAGCCACTATGTCTAAACAGCAAACAGGCGGAGAGCGAAATTGGTACGCAATCCACACATACGCAGGGTACGAAAACGCCGTTGCGCGAAATCTTCGACAGCGCATCGACTCTCTTAACATGCAGGACAAGATATTCAACGTCCTCGTCCCTACAGAGACAAAGATCAAGGTAAAGGGAGGCAAGCGCGTTGAGGAAGAGGAGAAGATTTATCCCGGATACATCCTCGTAGAGATGATAGTAACCGACGATTCATGGTTCGTAGTTCGAAACACACCTCGCGTAACTGGTTTCGTCGGATCAGGAGTGCACCCAGTGCCTCTCAACCAGAAGGAGATCGACCAGCTTATGGGACGCATGGATCAGACTACTGTTAAACACACCATTGACCTCGCTTTGGAAGATGCGGTTAAGATCGCGGACGGCCCATTTAAGGACATGGAGGGCAAGGTATCAGAGGTAGACAGCGAGCGCGGCAAGGTAAAGGTACTCGTATCGATGTTCGGCCGCGAGACCCCTGTCGAGCTGGACTTCTTGCAAGTTAAGAAGCTTTAATATAACCTACACGTACTATGGCAAAGAAAGTAACAAAGATGCTCAAGCTTCAGATTCCAGGCGGCAAGGCCGTTCCGGGACAGGCTTTGGGCCCAGCACTGGGTTCTGCGGGTATTAACATTGGTGAATTCGTAAAGCGCTTTAACGGCGAAACAGCTACTCGCGTAGGGGAGATTGTTCCTACTATCATCGAAGTATACGATGATCGTACTTACAAGATGACCTACAAGACAGAGCCTGCTTCAAAGATGATTCTCAAGGTCCTCGGTAAGGAGCTCGGTTCAGGTAAGCCTAATTCAGTGAAGGTTGGAACCCTCACAAAGGCTCAGGTAAAGGCAATCGCAGAGAAGAAGCTTCCTGACCTCAACACTACAGAAATCACAGCGGCGATGAAGATGATCGAAGGCACAGCGCGAAACATGGGAGTTGAAGTAAAATAAACTATACATAAAAAGACCGCTTCGGCGGTCTTTTTGTTTGCAAAAATGGTGGAGAGGAGTAGTATCGGACACGAAACAACTCAGTCTTAACCCTCGTTCTCCATCATGAAAATTAAGCTTTATTTCGGCCATACGTGCGGCGCCAGTCATAGTGATCGTATCTTGCAGTCCCTTTTGTGGATTACTCGCGATAAACTAGTGCTTGATCATCCTGAGTGGATCATCTCAGAAAAAACCGGCCTTGAGGGATACAAGGATTGCGATCTATTCGTCGGTATCGTCGATGTCGATAATACCGTCTTTGGCTTCGAGCTTGCTACGGCGATTTCGCGGTACGGTCGGCCCGTGCTCCTCGTATCTAATCAGGTCAAGCATTTCGATTGGGCGCCGTTTATCCAGGTCTCGCACCCTGACCAAATCATGGTTCGATGGGTTGAAAGCTATTCACTCATCGGTGAAGCGATTGCAATTGCTATCGCACACTTCAAACTCAACACCGTGCGCCCAATGACGTTCCCCTGCCTGGCTTCGTCACAGCCGAGTGCCCAATATATGCACGAAGCCGAGATTTACGTGGACCCGCATACCAACAGTCCTATGCGTGCCGTTACTCTCGCTGTTGCCCGCGAAACTGATCGAGAGCTACAGCGTCCAATGGATTAAAGCAAAAAGTCTGACGGCTCCGCATATGCGGGGCTTTTTTATGACAAAACATTCACGCTGGAGAAATTTTTTAAAAGGTCTATACTTTCGATATGGCAAAATCTACAGCAAAAAATACCCCCAAAAAAGAAATCATTCCGCATCTGGCAAATCCCCATGTTCGCCCGTCATGGGATGAGTATTTTACAAAGATATCTGAGGTAGTGGGTGAGAGGGCTACCTGTGATCGTGGACGTTCAGGATGCATTGTTGTTAAAGACAAGAGGATTCTCGTTACTGGATATGTTGGTTCTCCGGCCGGTGTAAAACATTGTGATGAAGTGGGCCACGAAATGCATACGGTTGTTCAAGAAGACGGCACTCAATCAAAGCACTGCATTCGTACGACCCATGCCGAGCAGAACGCTATTGCTAACGCTGCTCGCGAAGGTGTTCCTGTGAATGGTGCTACTTTGTATTGCCATATGACACCTTGCTATACCTGTGCAAAGATTTTAATAAATGCTGGTATTGTTCGGGTTGTTTCGAAAAAAGATTATCATGCCTCAAAGCGCTCAAAAGAAGTTTTTAAGGAGGCGGGTGTCATACTTGAAGTTTTGAATAATGAAGTCGAGACGTATACAAATATGAAATAGGGTTAAGAAAAAAGCCGCCCATGATTGGGCGGTTTTGTGTTGAGATTAACAAAAGGCAGTTTGTGTCTCATTGGCGCCGCTTGGAGCCGGTTCCTCGGTAAAGAGCAGGAGTTGGGGAGGGTTAAGCATCGTTTGGATGAGATACCTCATGTCCTCAAAAGTCGAGAACCGTTCAATATCGATACCTTCGCGTCTGAATAGACCTGCGGGGTAGCCACTTACCGTGACGCCGTGTTTAGCAAAGGCGATGACGGGTTTCTTGGCTACCTCAATGCGGTTTACTGCCTCGCCCCCGCGTCCATCGGATCCTTCGTTGGTGAGATAGAGGATGATGACGAGATCTGCAGCCATGACTTTTTCGGTGTCATAGACGTAGATGTTTGGGACGGGGATAGGTTGCCATTTTACGGTATCGAATGCCCAAGGCAAGAGCTCGATGTCGAAGGTGGTGACGAGCCAGTGGAGATATGCTCTTACCTGATCCTTTTCCTCATCGGTTTTGACGTGTGTGAGCGACAGCGCGACGTAAACTTTCTTTTTGGTTGCAAGATTCATTGTTTGACGGGATGACTGACGGTTGCTGCAGTTGACTGTTCCTGTAAAAATTCTATGCCACTGGATAGCTGTGGTCAACAAAAAATCCCGATACTTTCGGGATTTTTTGTGTCTTAATTATGCAGCTTAGTCTTTTCTCACGATATCCTGTGCGCCGCGTTTGATATTCCAGGCGCCCGGCGATGTGTCGTGGTGCATGGCGATTCCTGGAACCGATGCTTTGATAGCGTCTCCCATACGCTGGGCCTCAATACGGAGTGTTGGATGAACGGTGTCCGAGGAGCGAAGCTCTGCAATGTAGACAGCCGATGGCAGGGTACAGGACATGCGCACGGTCACGGTATATCCCATGGCGGTGTAATACTGCTTTATTTCTTTTGTAGTATCGAGCTTTGCGATGCGAGCCTTCTGGGTCTCGAGAACCATTATCGCCTCGGCCTTTAGTTCCGGTGTGAGCTGTTCAAGGTACCAAGGATGAAAGCCGTGGTTCGTCGTGAGAAGCGGCATTTCCTGGACGGCAGAGCGCTGTCGTTGGAGGTCGCGATATGATCCAAAGTCGAGAGGGAAAGAGAAGACCATGTCACCGTATTGGCGAAATCGCTGATGAAGTTCGGCCTTTGCAGGACGCTCGGCAAGGAGTTTCGCATGTGTTGCAAGGTCGGACAGATCCAGGCGGACCTTGTATGAAAAGTTCTTTATCGAAGCGTCGTCGAAA